>CBIHOI010000001.1:0-209713 GCA_966211925.1 uncultured Hyphomicrobiales bacterium
TGTTCATCACGATCACGCCGGCGGCGGTGGCGGCGGGAATATCGACATTGTCCACACCGATGCCAGCGCGGCCCACCACCTTCAGGTTCTTGGCGGCCTTCAGCACATCCGCAGTCAGCTTGGTGGCCGAGCGGATGGCGATACCATCATACTGGTCAACGATCTTGAGCAGCTCTTCCTTGGTGAGTCCGGTCTTCACATCGGCCTCGACGCCGCGCTCCTTGAAGATGGCGACGGCGGCGGGCGACAGCTTGTCGGCGATCAGGACCTTGGGCATGGAAATTTCCTTAGTTGAGTTTGGGAGCGGGCTGGCCGCGTTCGTAGAAAGGCGTGGTTTTCAGCATGGCGTCGGCCATGCCGCGCGGCTGGGCGCGATCGACGCGCTGCAGGTCGAATTCCAGGCCGGGCAGGGACGTCTTGGCGGCCTGTTCGATATCGCTGACCAGCGCCGCCATGTCGCCCGTGGTCTCGATGCCGACCAGCGGAATATGTACGCCCGGGCGATCGACAAATTCCACGCCGATCATCCAGGCGGCGGACACGCCGGGGTCCCTGGCGAACAGCGCAGTCAGAACCTCGACCATGCCGGGTGGATAGACTTCCATCCCGATGCTGACCTTGGGCCGGCCCGCCAGGATCGGGGAATCCAGGATGCGGCCGATTTCCTCCGGCGTGAAATCGCGGGCGTGTTCCGAGCCGGGATTGAGCGTCACCGGCGCGCCGCGCGTCAGGTCCAGCAAGGCGCGCCCATTGGCCGCCAGGAATTTTCCGGGCTCCTTCAGGTAGGCCTGCATGCGGGTCATGGAAGTAAACAGCGGCAGGAATTTCTCGCCGTTGCGGTCGCCCACCACCAGCTGCAGCTTGCCGCCCGGCTCCAGGCTGACCTTCTGGGTGGCATCTTCCTGGCCCGCGACCGTGCCCAGCACCAGCAAGTCGCTGTTCAGGATCGCGCGATACAGGTCGGTGGTGGCGCCGGGATTCTGCGCCGACCGCAGCAACGCGACCTCGATATCGTTTTCGGGCTCAAACGGCATGGGAAGAGTCTCCCTGTTGTTACTGGTCTTTCACCTGCGCCCAGGCCCAGTCCAGCCAGGGCGTCAGCGCTTCCAGATCGGCCTTCTCGACCGTGGCGCCGCACCAGATGCGCAGGCCGGGCGGCGCGGCGCGATAGCCGGCGATGTCCAGCGCCACGCCTTCCTTGTCCAGCAGCGACACCAGCTTCTTCAGCTTGTCCTGCTTGGCATCGTCCGGCAGCGCGGTGAAAGCGGGATCGATGACAGCGATGCAAACGCTGGTGTTGGAACGGATGGCCGGTGTCTCGGCCAGGAAGCCGGCCCAGCCGCACACGGTGGTCCATTTTTCCAGCACATGCAGATTGTCGTTGGCGCGCTTGATCAGGCCGTTCAGCCCGCCCACGCTTTCGGCCCATGTCAGTGCATCGAGATAATCTTCCACCGCCACCATGGACGGGGTGTTGATGGTCTCGCCTTCGAAAATGCCTTCCACGATCTTGCCGCCTTTGGTCATGCGGAAGATCTTGGGCATCGGCCAGGGCGGCGTATAGCTCTCCAGCCGCGCCACGGCGCGGGGGCTCAGCACCAGCATGCCGTGCGCGGCTTCGCCGCCCAGGGCCTTCTGCCAGCTGAAAGTCACGACATCCAGCTTGTCCCACGGCAGATCCATGGCGAAGGCGGCGCTGGTGGCGTCGCAGATCGTCAGGCCCTCGCGGTTCGCGGGAATCCAGTCGCCATCATGCACTTTCACGCCGCTGGTCGTGCCGTTCCAGACGAACACGGCGTCATGGGCGGGATTGTACTGCGTCAGATCGGGAAGCTGGCCATACGGCGCCTTGAAGACGCGCGTGTCCTTCAGCTTGAGCTGCTTCACCGTGTCGGTGACCCAGTCTTCGGAGAAACTTTCCCAGGCGAACAGATCGGCGGGGCGCGGACCCAGCAGCGACCACAGCGCCATCTCCACCGCGCCCGTGTCGGACGCCGGGACGATGCCGCAGCGATAGCCCTCGGGAATGTTCAGCAGCGCCTTGGTGCGATCGATCGCGCCCTTCAGCTTGGCCTTGCCGGGCTTGGAACGGTGGGAGCGGCCCACCAGTGCGTCTTTGAGAGCTTCGGGGGTCCATCCGGGGCGCTTGGCGCAGGGACCGGAGGAAAAAAAAGGCCGCGCGGGACGCACAGCCGGACGAGCATTGGCAACTTCAGTCATAGCGGTTCATTCCTTCCAGAATGATAGCACCTCGTTGGGGAGGTGTGGCCCGCCGCCGATATAGGCAGATGGGGCTGCCGCGTCAACGCATGATTTTGCGTCATGCCGCGCTGGAACATTGCAGCCCCGTGGCGCGTTTCACAAACGATCAGAAATGTCAGGAAATCTCATGGCTTCCGCCCCATCTTCCGCCGAAACAGCGCTCCCCGCACTCGACCTGCCGCTGGACAAGGTCGCCTTCATCATCGTCAAGGCGCGCGAATATGACGTGAAGGAAGAGGATGTGGATCCCGATGAAGGCTCCAATCCCACCGATGACGGCCAGACCGATGTGCTGACCGACACCGACGACGATCCGGTACGGGAAGAACTTCTTGGCGCGATTCGCGGACTGAACGATGATGAGCGCGTGCGGCTGGTGGCGCTCACCTGGCTGGGCCGCGGCACCTATGACATCGATGAATGGTCCGAAGCCGTCGATACGGCGAAGCAGGAACATGGCCGCCGCGCCGCGGAATATCTGCTCGACCTGCCTTTGCTGGGAGACTATCTGGAAGACGGTCTGGCCATGTTCGACGAAGGTATCGTCGATGATGCCGATACCACCGAAGGTGTTGATGCCGAAAACGAACCGCTGGGCAACATGACCGACAAGTCGCCACGGCAGTAAGTCAGACCTCGATCTCACCCGTCAGGTACAGCGCGCATTCTCCGACAATCACGACTCGCTCGCCCGCGTCGGTGCACAGCAGGTCTCCGCCGCGCTTTGATGCCTGGCGCACCTTCAGCGTTGTCTTGCCAAGCCGCTTTGCCCAGAATGGCGTCAGCGCGCAATGGGCCGAACCCGTCACCGGGTCTTCCGGCACGCCATAATAGGGCGCAAAAAAGCGCGAAACCATGTCATAGGGCATGCCGCCACCGGCTGCCGTGGCCAACAGCGAGCCGCACTGGATCTGCATCAGCACATCCTGAAGGTCGGCGCCCAATGTCAGGGCCTTGATCTGGTCGGGCGTGTCCCACACCGCGATCAGGGCGCGCGCGCCGGCGCCGCCCTTGGCGCTGACATGCAATTCTTTCGGTGCCGGCGCGCCCAGGCTTTTGCCCAGCGCTGCCGCGAACCCAGCCGGCGGTGTGAAAGGCTCTGAAGGCGCGGAGGGCAGCGACATGACATTGCCATTGTCGCCGCGTGTCACCACCAGCTCGCCCGAACGGGTCTGGAAGCGCACTTCCTTCAGCGCGGCGCCCAGCTTGTTGAAAATGACCCAGGCGCTTGCCAAGGTGGCGTGACCGCACAGATCGACCTCGCGGTCGGGCGCGAACCAGCGCAGGTCGTAGGTACCCGCGCCGGTTTTCACGAAGAAAGCGGTTTCGGCGACATTGTTTTCCGCCGCGATGGCCTGCATCAGCTCTGCATCCAGCCAGCGCTCGAGCGGAACAATCGCGGCCGGATTGCCGCCCAACGGCGCTGCGGAAAAAGCATCGACCTGCCACATCTTCAGCTTCATGGCGTTCCCCTTTTCGAACGGAAAGCCTATCGCGCGGGCAGGAGGTGGGAAGCATCACAACTGCATACCTCCCCCGCGCGCGATAGCGCGCTTGAATGGGCCCGCGCGCGATAGCGCGCTTGAATGGGGAGGTGGCCGTAGCTGGCCCCCCGCCAGCGACGGCCGGGGGGGCCAGTCGCCTGTCGGCTATGCCGGCTATGCCGGGGCGGGAAGCGCCGGGGTATGCATCCAAGCCGTCATGCCCTGCTGCAGCTTCTCGAACGCACGCACTTCGATCTGGCGCACACGCTCTCTGGAGACGCCGTATTTCTGCGACAGCTCTTCCAGCGTGGCCGGCTCTTCCTGCAGGCGCCGGGCCTGGAGGATGTCGCGCTCGCGCTCGGTCAGGTCCTTCATCGCGCCCACCAGCAGCTCGTGGCGGTCGCCCATTTCCTCGCGCTCGGCCAGGCGGGTTTCCTGGTCAACGGTATCGTCCGCCAGCCAGTCCTGCCATTCGCTTTCGCCGTCACTGCGCAGGGGCGCATTCAGCGAGGAGTCGCCGCCCGACAGGCGGCGGTTCATCTCCGTCACTTCCGTGGCGGTGACGCCAAGCTGATCGGAGAGTGTCGCCACATGCTCGGGCGTCAGGTCGCCTTCCTCGATGGCGCCGATATTGTTCTTGGCCTTGCGCAGGTTGAAGAACAGCTTCTTCTGGGCCGCGGTGGTGCCCATCTTTACCAGCGACCAGCTGCGCAGCACATATTCCTGGATCGAGGCGCGGATCCACCACATGGCATAGGTCGCCAGGCGAAAGCCCTTGTCGGGATCGAAGCGCTTGACCGCCTGCATCAGTCCGACATTGCCCTCCGACACGATTTCGGAAACCGGCAGGCCATAGCCGCGATAGCCCATGGCGATCTTGGCGACCAGGCGCAGATGGCTGGTCACCAGCTTGCGGGCGGCTTCGGGGTCCTCATGCTCCTGCCAGCGCTTGGCGAACATGAATTCGTCTTCGGGGCTGAGCAGCGGAAACTTGCGGATCTCGGTGAGATACCGCGAAAGACCTGCTTCGCCCGACAATGCGGGAAGGCCACGACCACTCATATTGTCCCCCTGTTCTGGCTGCGCCCGACAATAACGCGCGGGCGCCCCGACAGTCTTGGATAGATAAGTCCAATCAGGCCTTATTCAAGTTCCGCAGGGCATCAACAAGATGGGCGAAATCCGCCGGCCAGGGCGTTTCGAAACGCATGGTCTTGTGCAGGCTAGGGTGCTGGAATCCCAGCACAAAAGCGTGCAGCGCCTGGCGGGGGAATTCCGCTGCCGCTGTAAACGCGGCGGTTTCCGCGTCGCTTTTGCCGCGCGGCGCCGTCCGGGCCCGGCCATAGGCCGGATCGCCGATCAGGGGATGGCCCAGATGGGTCAGGTGGACCCGGATCTGGTGGGTGCGCCCGGTTTCCAGCCGGCATTCGATCAGGCTGGCAAAGGGCCTTTCCACCGGCCCATATTTTTCCAGCACCTGATAGCGGGTGCGGGCCGTCTTGCCGCCTGACCGCAGCACCGCCATGCGCTTGCGGTCGAACGGGCTGCGGCCGATCTGGCTTTCGATCAGGCCGCTGGAATCGCGCGGACTTCCCCACACTGCGGCGTTGTAGGCGCGCTCTATGGTGTGGTTGGCGAACTGCTTGGCCAGCGATGCCATGGCCTTTTCGGTCTTCGCCGCCACCAGAAGGCCAGAGGTATCCTTGTCCAGCCGGTGCACGATGCCGGGCCGCGCCTCGCCGCCAATCGACAGCATGCCCGCGCCGCAATGACCGATCAGCGCGTTGACCAGGGTACCGTCGGGATTGCCGGCGGCCGGGTGCACCACCAGGCCCGCCGGCTTGTCGATGACGATCAGGTCCTTGTCCTCATAGATCACCGTCAGCGGGATATCCTGGCCCTGCGGGATGGCCGGTGCGGTCGGCGGCACGGTGACGGTGAAGCTGTCGCCCGGTTTGACCCGGTGGTTGGCGTCTTTTATCGTCCGGCTTGGTTGTCCGGGAGGGGCCGCCGTCACCGCACCCGCCTCCAGCAACTGCTGCAGCCGGGCGCGGGAAAAATCGGGCAGGGCGGCCGCCAGGAAACGGTCCAGCCGCCAGCCCGCATGCGCGTCATCCGCGACCGCCATGCGTTGTTCCAAGGAGTGCTCTGTGTCCGACATGATCGATTCTGAAAAGCCGCCGGCAGCAAGCCGGCGGACCGCGTGGGTCATCGTCATTATCATGAGCGCGCTGTTTGTGCTGGCTCTTTTGGGGGTGATCTGGGGCTTTGTGCGCCAGTCCCGCGTCCTGATGGCTGCCCGGGCCGAGAAAGCGGCCGCGCAGGTGCCGGCCGGCCCGCCTGGCGGCGCTGCAGCGGTGATCACCCTTGCACCGGGTTCGCGCATCCTCTCCGCCTCCACCGATGCCGGCCGGCTGGTGCTGCATGTCGCGACGCCGTCCGGTGGGGAAGTGGAGATCATCGACCTGGCCACCGGAAAACTGACCGCGCAGATCAAGACGCATTGATGCGTGTGCTGCTCGCCCAGCCGCTTCGCACCCAGCTCCAGCAACTGGCGAGGGACGCAGCGCCGCGCGAATGTTGCGGATTGCTTCTTGGAACGTGTGAAGCAGACCTGTTGCGTGTCACCTCCGTCCACCCGGCCCGCAATCTGGCGATGCAGGCCGACCGGTTTGACATCGCACCCCAGGATCACTTCGCCGCACAAAGGTCGGCCCGCGCCAGCGGCGTTGCAGTGATCGGCTGCTATCATTCCCATCCTGGCGGTGTGGCGCAGCCTTCTGCAACCGACCTGGCGGGGGCAAGTCAGGACGGTTTTCTCTGGCTGATTGCCAACGGCGAAGACCTGAACGTCTTCGTCTATCGCGACGGCGTATTTCGCGGCTGCGTCACCGGCGCCGATTGCGTGACATCGTCGGAATAGGTGCGGAATTCGCCTTTCTGGAACAACACGTCATTGGCGCTGACGACATCCACCACCCGCCCGGTTTCGTCCACGATCTCGATGCTGCGATGATCCAGCGCCCCCCCATGCAGCAGCTTTTCGCCCAGCATCTCGCGCGTCGCCGCCACGGCCTCCCGGCGTGCGGCCTCGGCATTGGACAAGTCCTGTCCTTCTGCGTCGCGGCTCAGTTCGCTGCCTTCTCGGACATGGAAGAAATAGCGGGGCATGGCGGTGATTTTTCCGTGATATTCAATCTGCTAACCCCCCAAATGCCCGTGCGTTCCGGTCCCGATTTTTCGTCCGGCCAGCCAGCTTGCAGGTTCCGCCGCCCACCCGCTATAAGCGCCCTCTCGCTGGCCCCCATCGTCTAGCGGTCAGGACGCGGCCCTCTCAAGGCTGAAACACGAGTTCGATTCTCGTTGGGGGCACCAAATTCCGGCCCATGGGTTTTCCCGGGATGCCTTTTGCAGACAGCACGGTTCGTCCCGCCTCGCAGCTTTTCGCGCTGGGTCTGGCCTGGTCCATCGGCTTCTCCAGCTTTGCCGCGTTCGCCGCACCTGCCAAAAAGCCGGCCACGCCCGCCAGCATATTCCAGCGCGAACAGGCGATGACGCCGGCCGAGCGCATCACGCGGTGGAAGCCGATCGTGACCAGAGCTTCGCGCCGGGTGGGTGTGCCAGTGGCCTGGATCAACGCCGTCATGCGCGTGGAAAGCGGCGGGCGCACCATGCTCACCGAAACCCAGCCCATGGTCTCCTCCAAGGGCGCGGTCGGGCTGATGCAGGTGCTGCCCGCGACCTATGCCGAGATGCGCGCACAGTACGGCCTGGGCGCTGATCCGTTCAACACCAGGGACAATATCCATGCCGGCGCCGCCTATCTCAGATGGCTGCGCGGCAAGTATGGCTATCCCAAGCTGTTCGCCGCCTACAATGCGGGGCCGGGGCAGGTGGATGACCTGCTGGCGCGCGGAAAGCCCTTGCCCGCCGAAACCCGCGCCTATGTCACGAGGGTGGGCGCAATCCTGGACTTCGGCGCCGACGGCACCTTCATCAACACGGCAAAGCTGACGCGCCCTGACGGTTCGCCGGTGCTGATCGATCCGCTGGCGGTCAGCAGCATTCGCGGCGTGGTGGCGGGCGAATATCCCGACGGCGTGCAGACCGTGCTGACCATGGGCCGCCTGACCCAAGGCGTGCGTGAAACAGCGGCTGCCGTGACGGCCGCCATCCGCATGCGCGGCGGAAAAGTCTGATTACTTCTTGGCGTCCACGATCACGGTCTGGAAGGCGATCTTGCCGCCCCGCACCACGAACACGTCATAGCCGGACACCTGGTCCTTGGTGCCCTTAAACTGGACCCAGGTCATCTTGGTGGTGTCGGGGCCAAGGCTTTCGTATTTGGTTTCCATGGTCTTGTTGCCCGGCACATTCTTGGGTGCGGCCAGAACGCTGAACAGCTTCCTGGCGTCCTTGCCCACGAACACGCCACTGGGGCTGACCATGCCGGCCGGCGTCACGATCACGGTGTCCGGCGCATAATCGGCCAGGATGCCGTCGATATTGCCGGACTTCATGTTGGCGACATGACGGTCCAGGATGCTGGTGTCGGCCGCGAAGGCCGAGCCCAGGCCCAGCAGCGAGACAGCAAGAAGGATGGCGATCTTCGACATGGCGTTCCCCGCATTATGTTGTGGCGCGAGGCTAGAGCAGGGCTATCGGCGGGGCAAGCGCATCGGTTCGTCACGCGGCGGCGGCACCATGGCGCGAAACACCAGCACCGGCCGCGCCGCGCCCGCCAGCGCCAGCGCCACCAGCGGCGCCGCCCGCGTGCCCTGATCGCCGCCCTGGCCATCCCGCAGCGAACCGCGCATGGCGCGCAGCCACACCAGGTCCGCATGTTCCCGGCGCCCCGCGCCCAGCCGATCGGCGACTTCATGGAAGTGGCTGCTGTAACGCGACATGGAAAACGGCAGCCGCTGCGCCGCCATGCGCAGCATCTCGGCGGCGCCCAGGGCGCTGGTCGGCACGGTTTCAAACAGGTCGCGATACAGGCTCTTGATCGCATTCAGCAGGCTGTTGACCTTTTCCCCGCTCTCGCGGGCATGGTCCCGCTCGTAACGCTGTATTGCAGCGCGAAGTGCGGTTTCAGCGGTACGGAGTTCCTCTGCCAGCAGCACCACGGGATCGATTTCCATCACCCACCTCAGTCTTGTCGTTAACGAACCATGTGCAAACCATGCGGACAGCACCGTTGATAGGCAATTGGTAAGGATGGGAATCGCGAGTTACCCACATTGTCTGATTCAACTTTGCAGAAAATTTGAATCAATATCGCGGACGCGATTCATCGCATGGGGTGAGTCGCTATTTGATACAGGCGGCAAGACATGCTTTCCTCGCCGTTAACGATAAGAAGTTCCCTGGGGAGAATTGCGTGAACCGTCGCTGGACCCTGCTGCTGCCGGTCATCTTCGTGACCTACAGCCTGGCCTATCTTGATCGTGCAAACTTCAGTTTCGGCGCGGCTGCGGGCATGGCGGCCGACCTGCATATCAGCGCCACCCAGTCCTCGCTGCTGGGTGCGCTGTTCTTCCTGGGCTATTTCGCCTTCCAGATTCCCGGCGCCATCTATGCGCAGAACAAGAGCGTCAAGAAGCTGATCTTCGCCGGCCTGATCGGCTGGGGCCTGCTGGCCGCATCCATGGGCGTGATCAGCGACATCCGCTTTCTGTACGTCGCGCGTTTCGCGCTGGGCGTGGTGGAAAGCGCGGTGCTGCCGGCGATGCTGATCCTGCAGGCGCGCTGGTTCACGCGCAGCGAGCGTGCCCGCGCCAACGCGCTTCTCATCATGGGCAATCCTTCGACGCTTCTTTGGATGTCGGTGCTGTCGGGCTATCTCGCTTCCAGCCTGGGCTGGCGCTGGATGTTTGTCGTCGAAGGCCTGCCGCCGGTGATCTGGGCCTTTGTCTGGTGGCGGCTGGTATCCGACCGGCCCGCGGACGCCAGCTGGCTTTCGCCGGCTGATCGCGCAACGCTGGAAGACAAGCTTGCGGACGAGCAGCGCGCCATCACTCCGGTGAAGAATTACGCCGCCGCCTTCCGCAGTCCACGCGTCATCGCACTGTGCGTGCAGTATTTCCTGTGGAGCCTGGGCCTGTACGGTTTCGTGATCTGGCTGCCGTCCATCCTGAAGGGCAGCAGCATGGGCATGGTCGAGCTCGGCTGGCTGTCTGCGTTGCCTTATCTGGCGGCGCTCATCGTGGAATTCCTCAACGCCGCCTGGTCCGACAAGAGCGGCCGCCGCAAGATTGCCATGTGGCCATCGCTGGCGATCGGCGCGCTGGCCTTCTACGGATCCTACGCACTGGGCGCATCGCACTTCTGGATCAGCTTCGGGCTGCTGGTGATCGCGGGCGCGGCAATGTATGCGCCCTATGGTCCCTTCTTCGCCTATCTCGCCGAAACCCTGCCGTCCAATGTCGCGGGCGGCGCCATCGCGTTGATCAACAGCATGGGCGCGCTGGGCTCGTTCTTCGGGGCGCTCGCAGTGGGCTGGCTCAACGGCGCCACCGGCAATCCCGGCATGTCCTATCTGCTGATGGCGGCGGCGCTGCTGGCCTCCGCCGCCATCACCTTCTTTCTTCCCGAAAGAAAACCGACCTAGGGCGCCGGCTTCTTTTCCGCCTGTACGGCGGTCAGCGGGCAATCCATGAAGATGGCAATGGTGGCATCGCCGGTTTCCGGCTTGGCGCCGTCCCAGTGGATGCCGCCCGGCAGGTCGGTCAGCACCGAACCGGCGGGATAGCCGACGGTTTTGGCAGGATCATAGAATTCGCTGGTTGAAACCCACCAGGTGCCCGACAGCACCACGGCATAGCGCGCATGCTCGTGATAATGCGGATGGCTGAAATGGCCGGGATGCCAGCGGATCAGTTCAATGCAGGCGCCCGGCGTCTTCTCGTTGCCGACGGGCCAGGCCTTGTCGCTGGCCTCGCCCTTTTCCCACTGGATCTGATCCGGCATCAGGCCGATGGCGCGGGCCGGGTCGAGTGCGGGGGCGGCGAATGACGGTGCGGTGCCCGCCAGATACGCGGTGGCCAGAAGCAGTTTGCGAAGCATGAAGTCCTCCCTTGTCGTGTTCTGTTGTTATTTCAATTCCAGCATGACGCCGCCGGCTTCGCCCTTGACCAGCTCTTCCGAATGGGCGCGGTTGGCCAGGTTGTAGACGATGTCGCCGGTGCCGCGGTGGCTGACCTGGCTCTTGCCGTCGGGCGCGGTCGACTTGATGTCGCCGTCCCCGCGATAGGCCACCACCACCTCGGTGTCGTGGAAATGCATGACGGTCGGCTTGCCCGGCAGCCAGGTGTAATTCCACACCCGTACCTTCGGGGTCTCAAGAACCAGCCGCGATCCCTCGCGCGGGAAGGCCGGCGGCAGCCCTGTCGTGTTGGGCACGGTGTTGGTCGGCGCATCCTTCAGCTCCACCACGATCTCGCGCTGCGCCGTGCCGATGGCGGTGTCGCGGGTGATCCCGCCATGACCGAAGGCGGCCGCGCCCGCTTCGTGGGTGGCAATCGTGCCGTCGCGGCGGCGCACCCGGCCGCCATCGAAATACAGCACCACGAAATCGCCCGCATGGGCGATCGCCGGCCCGGTCTTGCCCGCTTCCAGATGGATGTCCCGCACCGTCACGCGGGCATTGTCCATGACCGGGGCAGGAGCGTCCTGGGCGTGCGCTGGGCCATAGGCGGGCAGGGCCAGCAGCGCCAGGCTGCACAGCAGGGTCTTTTGCATGGCGTTTCCTCTTTTTCTGGCGGAAACTCTAGCAGATCGGGTGGGCGCGGCCAGTCGGCCGGACCGCTTGTTTGGCGGGCCTGCCCCCTGTAGGTTCGCCCCGTTTTTGCCCCTCTCTTATAAAGAAGCCTTGCCATGCCGTTGCTGCGGTTCATCCCCGAGACGACCAACGTCGATTTCGTCAAGTATCGCTGGTACGCGTTCGCCGTTGACGGCCTGCTCGTCGTGGTCTCGGTCATTTCGATCCTGTGGCACGGCTTCAACCTGGGCATCGATTTCACCGGCGGCGTGGCCATGGAAGTGAAGGCCGCCCAGACCATCGACATTGGCAAGATGCGCGCCGAGGTGGATGCCCTGGGCTTCCCGGAATCCCAGCTCCAGTATTTCGGCGGTGGCGAATGCAATACGCCCGTCAACAGCTGCGCCATGATCCGCGTCCAGCCCCGCAAGGTTGCCGCCGGCGCCAACCAGAACGACGCCAACCAGGAAGTGGTGCGTGACATCAAGGCCAAGCTCGGTTCCGCCTACCAGTATCGCAGCACCGAAGTGGTCGGGCCCAAGGTGTCGGGCGAATTGCTGAATGACGGCATCCTGGCCACCATTCTGGCGGTGGCGATGATCTCGATCTATGTCGCGGTGCGCTTCGAATGGCAGTATGGCGTGGGCGCCCTGATCGCCACCGGCCACGACGTCTTCGTTACCGCCGGGTTCTTCTCGGTGCTGCACCTGGACTTCAACATCAACACCGTGGCTTCGCTGCTGCTGCTGGCGGGCTATTCGATCAATGACACGGTGGTGGTGTTCGACCGAATTCGCGAGAACCGGCGCAAGTACAAGCGCATGTCGCTGGTGGACATGATCAATCTCAGCACCAACCAGATCGCCACACGAACCACGCTGGTTTCGGCGGCGACGGCGATGTCGGTGATCCCGCTTTTGTTCGGCGGTCCGGTGCTGCTGAACTTCTCGGTCGCGATCCTGTTCGGCATCCTGGTGGGCACTTTCTCATCCACCTATGTCGCGGCCGCGCTGCTGCTGTACCTGCCCGCGGTGGGCGGCAGCACCGACACAAAGACCGAAGAAGCGACCGCCTAAGTCCACGAGCGACGTTTGCGTCGCTGGATGAATTTTCCTTTGGCGCTATCGCTATGGCGTCGGCCGCTCTCGCAGGTCCACGTTGCTACGCTGTCGCTAGGCAACCCACTCGCGCGCTTACCCGCGCCGCAGCCTCACAGCGGGAACCAGTCGCGCCTGTCCGTATAAGCCTGGTATTGCGCGTTGACGCCCGCGCGCAGGCCGACGCCGGTGCGCATGGGGGCCAGCGTCACGCCGCCCGAGCGCTGGTAATTGATGCCCAGTCCGGCCACCAGATAGAAGGTGCCTTCCACGCCGGGGAAGCGCTGGAACAGGCGGCGGTCCTCGCGCAGGTTGTAAACCAGCGTGAAGCATTTGGAGGCGTTGCCCCCGACATCAAAGCCCACCGACGGCCCGCGCCAATAGACCTGCATGGGATCGCGGTTCTTGCGGATCAGCCAGCCCGAACCATAGCGCAGCCCGACCACGAAGGCGCCCGAGCCTTCATCGCCCTTGATGTAGGCGTCCGGCTCGCCCAGGTCGCCGAACACATGTTCGACGCCCTTGGCCATCGCCTCGGTGGTGATGCCGAAAAAGTCCGAGCCCGCCTGGGTGATTTCATTGGCCGTGTACTTGGCATCGGCCGTGAAGTGGCTGTCTTCCGCGCGCGCGGGCAGGATGCTGAGCGCGGTGCCCGCGGCGGCCGGCATGGCGCCAAAGGCCATCAGGCCGGTGATGAATTTCTTGCGGTCCATGTTCGCTCCCGTTCGCAGGCGACCCTGCCGAATCATTTCCCCATCCGCGCGCAATCTTTGCCCAGATTGGGGCTTTTTTACAGATGGATTGGGTCTAGGATTGTGGCCGCAAATGGAAACGCCCCAGGAAAAGAACAAGCTGTCAGCCGCCGGCTGGGTCGCCATCGCGATCCTGCTGGGCTTCTTCGCCGTGTCGCTGTGGTATGCGGTGAATGTCTGGACCGCCATGTCTGGCGTGCGGATGAGCGGCTATGGCTGGACGTTCATGATACTGGGCGTGGTGGTCACCATCGCGCTGGGCGCCGGGCTCATGGCGCTGGTGTTCTACAGCGCCCGCCACGACATGGACCGCTAGCCCTTACTTGCCTCTGGCGATGAAGTGTCCGTTGACGAAGCCTGGCTTGCCATAGACGAACGGCGCGCCGTCCCATGTCGTCACCGCCCCGCCCGCCGCCGCCAGCACGGCATGGCCCGCCGCCGTGTCCCATTCCATGGTGGTGCCGGCGCGCGGATAGATGTCGGCCTCGCCCGTCGCCACCAGGCAGAATTTCAGCGATGAGCCCGCATTGGTTTCGCCCTTGATGTTCAGCGTCGCCAGATAGTCCGCCGTTTTCGGATCGGGATGCGAGCGGCTGGAAACCGCCACCAGGCCATCCGCGGGCGCGGGCCGCGCCGCGATGGCGCGCGCCTGGTCTCGTGACAGCTCGAACGCGCCATCGCCTTCGCCGCCCACGAACATGCGGCCAATGGCAGGCGCATAGACCACGCCGGCAACGGGTCTTCCGTCCAATATCTCGCCGATGTTCACGGTGAACTCGCCGCCGCGCTTCACGAATTCCTTGGTGCCATCCACCGGATCCACCAGGAAGAAGCGCGAACCCACTTCGGCGACCCGGCCCGCCGCCGCTTCTTCTTCCGCCACCACCGGCACGCCGGGAAAGGCGGCGGCCAGTTCGGCCAGGATCAGCTTCTCGGCTTCCTCATCGGCATCGGTCACCGGCGAGCGGTCGGATTTTTCCCGCGCCTCGCACCCGGCGTCGTAATGCTTCATCACCACCACGCCGGCGGCGCGGGCGATGCGGACAAGGGTTTGCAGTTTGATGGGGAGCGTTGCGCTCACGTTAAGAATTCCTTAAGAGCGGGGCGCAAATTAACCATTTGCTAACCATTGGGACGCCATTGAGTCCAACATGACAGAGATCGAATTTGCCGCCCTTTTGGTCAGCCGCGTCTGCCACGACCTTGTCGGGCCTTTGGGCGCGGTGGTCAACGGCATGGAAGTGCTGGAGGACGAGCGCGACCCTGTCATGCGCGAAGAAGCGATCAAGCTGGTCACCCAGTCCGCCGACCAGGCGCTGGCCCGCATCCAGTTCATGCGCATCGCCTTTGGTGCCGCCGGTTCGGCGGGGGCGGAGCTCGACCTGGGCGAGATCGGGCGCCTGATCGCCGGGCTTCTGGACGGCGGCAAGGTCAAGCTGGAGTGGAATGTGCCCCGGCTTTACTGGCCCAAGGACTGGGCCAAGCTCATCATGAACGCCACCTTGCTGGCCGCCGATTGCCTGCCCCGGGGCGGCCTGGTGACGGCCGAAGCCGGTGACGATCCGGCAGCCCCCAGCTTCAAGATCCGGGCGTCCGGCCTCAATGCCCGCGTCACCGACGAGGTGGCCCAGGCCCTGCGCGGCGAGGCGGTGAATGTGGATGCCCGCCATGTCCAGCCCTTCCTCACCCACAAGCTGTCGCGCACGGTGAACGCCGCCATAACCATCACGCCGCTGGAAGGCGCCGTCGAAGTGGCCGCGGGTTAGGGTCTTTTTTACCCTGACGCGCTAGATTTCCTGCGCGGAGCCGGCGTTTTGCGGCTCGTCCAGCGGGAATAGTCTGTCATGAAGCATTGCCTCGTCGTCGATGACAGCCGCGTAATCCGCACGGTTGCGCGCCGCATCATGGAAGGCCTGACCTATTCGGTGGAAGAAGCCGAGGACGGCATGACCGCCCTGCGCGCCGTGCGCGAGAAAATGCCCGACCTGATTTTCCTGGACTGGAACCTGCCCAGCATGAAGGGCGTGGAGTTCGTCCGCAGCGTGCGCGGCCAGCAGGATGGCGGCCATCCCGTGATCCTGTTCTGCACCACTGAGAATGATTCCGGCGAAATCGCCAACGCGGTGGCCGCCGGCGCCAACGACTATATCATGAAGCCGTTCGACGGCGGTCACGTCCGCGCCAAGCTCGCCGACATCGGCGTGATGGTTTAAGTCAGCACTTTACCGCTCAACCGTTCCAGCACCTTCACCGGCGCACGCTCCGGCTCGGCCAGCTGGTCCACATCCAAGTGGAAGGTCTGTTCCAGCGCGAACTCGCCGCCCAGGGCGGCGTGCAGCACCTGATCGGTAAAGACCAGCCAGCTCGATCCTGGCGGAAAGCTGACGGCCTCATGCGGGCTGTTTTTCTGGAAATCGGAATCCAGCTTGCCCGTGTCATGCAGCGACAGCATCAACTCGTCATACAAAGCGCGGCGGCCGCGCGTGATCCCCAGCTTCTCGAACATCCAGGATTTTCCCGGCAGATGCGGGCCGATGCGCGGCAGAAAATGCTTCGCGAAATCCTCGAAGGGCTGGCCGACATGCCAGTTGCGCGAAGAGGCGGGTGCGACATTGCTGAAAAAGCGCAGGATGCGCCGCCCCCGCATCGGGCGCGACGGAAAGGCGTCCACATGCAGCAGCCGGTCATCGCTGATCTTCGAATAGCTGCGGCCCTTGACCTGGACAGGGCGGAACGAGGTGCGCGCGCGCTCGACATCGCGGTAGGGCAGCAGATCGTGAACCAGCGACGCCGCACCGGCGCCAAAGCGTTCGATCATCGCCGCCAGCCGCGCCGCTTTTTCGCCTGTCAGCGATGAGGCCTGCATTTTGCCCGTGGTGTGATCCAGCGAGATGTTCTTGGCCTTGCCGTCCGCCACCCGGGCGTCGAGGAATTCGCGTTCATCTTCTCGCAGCACAAAAGGCAGCCCAGGAAAAAACAGCACCGCGCCGCTCTCCAATGCCGCGACCGCACGCGCCTTCACCTCCGCGTCATACGGACCCGTCCAACCGGCAATGGGCAGCGTCTCAAGCATAACTTTCCGTCATCGCGCCATAGATCAGCGTCCGCAGGTCGCGGCGCAGGCGCACCCGCCTTGCCGTGTCCGCAATCACCTGGGTCATGAATACCACCGCCATGTCTTCCTTTGGATCGACAAAGAATGCGGTGGAGGCCATGCCGCCCCAGGCAAACTCCCCCTTGGTGCCGGGAATGCCCACCTTCACAGGGTCCAGCGTCACCGCCACGCCCAGTCCGAAGCCGACGCCGCGATAGCCGCTTTCGTTGAAGGCATCGGCCGAGGGCGACAGGTCCGCAATTTCCTTGCCGTCCGGCAATTGATTGGCCGTCATCATCGCCACGGTCTTGGGGGAGAGCAGCCGCACCCCATCCAGTTCCCCCTGATTCAGCAGCATGCGGCTGAAGCGCAGGTAATCGTCGGCCGTGCCCGCCAGGCCTCCGCCACCGGATTCCAGTGCCGGCGGGTCGAAGTATTTCGCATTGGGATAAGCGTCGAACGGTTTCAACGCCCCGTCCTGAAGCGCATAGCAGGCGGCAAAGCGATCGGCCTTCTCGCGCGGCACCACGAAATCGGTATCGACCATCTGCAACGGCGCCAAAATTTCCCGCCGAATGAAATCCGCAAGCGGCATACCCGATATGACCTGGATCAAATATCCGGCAACATCGATGGAAACCGAATAGATCCACGCCGTCCCCGGCGCATATTCCAGCGGCAGGGCCAAAAGCTGCGCGATCATCGCCGGCAGGCCGCCTGTGGTATCCATCTCCGCGATCTTCTGTGCGCGATAGGCGGCATCAACCGGCGTGCGATTGTGAAAGCCATAGGTCAGCCCCGCGGTATGGCGCAGCAGGTCCAGCACCGTCATGGACTTCGCAAAGCCGGGAATGAATTTCGCCACGGGATCATGCAGCGCCACCTTGCCCTGCTCCAGCAGCATCAGCAGAGCCACCACCGTCACCGGCTTGGTCATGGAATACAGCCGGAAGATCGCGTCGCTACGCATGGCCTTGCCGGCTTCCAGGTCCATCGCGCCCACCAGGCTGCGATGGGCCAGCCGGCCCTGCCGCCAGATCAGGGTCTGCGCCCCCGGCAAGGCCCCGGCCGCCACCTGCGCCTCCAGGAACTGCGGAATCCGCGCCAGCCTGTCGTCAGAAAATCCCGACTTGTCCATTCCAACGGTTATACTCAGCCCCGCCATGAATGACATATCCAAAAACTGGCCCCGGATGCCGCTGGCCCAGGCCGAAGCGCAGCTGACCGCGCCCGGCATGCCGTTTGAAACTGTGGAGGTGGTGATCCGCGGCGTTTCCATGCGGGTGTGGAAGAATGTGCCCGCCACCGCCGCCGAGGTCTTTGCCAGGGCACAGGCCCATGGTGCCGCCGAATTCCTGGTGTATCAGGACGAACGCATCACCTATGACGCCTTCGCCCGCGCCGTGCGAACGGTTGCCGCCACGCTTGCCGCGCGCGGACTCAGCAAAGGCGACCGGGTGGTGCTGGTAATGCGCAACCTTCCGGAATGGCCGGTGATCTTCCTGGGTGCTTTGCTGGCGGGCGCCATCGTGGTGCCGCTCAACGCCTGGTGGACCGGCACCGAGCTCGCCTATGGCATCCTGGACTCCGGTGCGCGCTTTGTCTTTGCCGATGGCGAAAGGCTGGGGCGGCTGCGCGACCTGCCGCCACCGGTGCAGGAAATTTTCGTCGCGCGCGGCGCGGGCGCAACCCGGCTCGATGACATCATCGGTCCGTCCGCCCATTGGCCGCGTCTGCCGCAAGTGCCGCTGCCCGATATCGCATTGTCGCCGGAAGACGATGCCACCATCTTCTACACCTCCGGCACCAGCGGCGCGCCCAAGGGCGCGCTCGGTACGCATCGTTCCCTCACCACCAACATCTTCGCCGCGCCGTTCCTTGTGGCGCGCAACGCGCTGCGGCGCGGGCATGCGCTGGACGCCAAGCCGCGCGTGACGCTTCTGGCGGTGCCGTTCTTCCACGTCATTGGCAGCCTGTCGGTGCTGCTGCCCAACATGTCCGCAGGCGGCAAGCTGGTGCTGATGCCCAAATTCGAGCCCGGCGAAGCCCTTGCCCTGATTGAACGCGAGCACGTCACCGTGACGGGCGGCGTTCCCGCGGTGCCACTGTCGCTGATGGCGCAGGCCGGCGGGCATGACCTGTCCTCGCTGGAGCTGATCACTTTCGGCGGCGCGCCTTCGCCGGCCGCGCTGCCGGGCCGCATCCGCGCCGAGCTGGGCGCGATGCCGGGGCAGGGCTGGGGCATGACTGAAACCTCCGCCACCTGCACCAGCCATTCGGCGGAGGAATTCCTCCATCGCCCCGGCAGTTGCGGGCCGGTGCTGCCGGTCGGCCGCCTGAAGGTCATGAAAGACGGCGCCGAAGCGCCATCCGGCACGGTGGGCGAACTGTGGGCTTTTGGACCCAATGTCGTGAAGGGCTACTGGAACCGTCCCGACGCCACGGCAGAAACCTTCATGAATGGCTGGATCAAGACCGGTGACATTGCCAGTCTCGATTCAGAAGGCTTCTGCACCATCCATGACCGCGCCCATGACATGGTGATCCGCGGCGGCGAAAACATCTATTGCATCGAGGTGGAGAATATCCTCGCCGCCCATCCCGCCGTCGCCGATGCCGCCCTGGTCGGGCTGCCGCATCCGCTGCTGGGCGAGGTGCCGGCCGCGCTGGTCCACGCCATCGCGCCCGTCAGCGAAGACGATCTGCGGGAATTTGCCGGTGCGCGGATGGCCGCCTTCAAGGTGCCGGTGCAGATGGTCATCACCTCCTCGCCCTTGCCGCGCAATGCCGGCGGCAAGCTGGTCAAGCGCGACCTGCGCAAGGCGTTCGGCGCATGAGCCCGCCATCTTCAAAAGACCTGGTCGTCAATGATCGCATCACCATTCCCGACAGCGAGTTGGAGGAAAGCTTCATCCGCAGTTCCGGTCCCGGCGGCCAGAACGTCAACAAGGTCTCCAGTGCGGTGCAGTTGCGCTTCAATGTGCTGACTGCGCTGTCGCTGACCGACTGGGCCCGCGAGCGCCTGCTGCGCGGCGGCAAGCTGACCAATGACGGCGTGCTGGTGATCACCGCCCAGCGCTTCCGCGAGCAGGAACGCAACCGCGCCGACGCCCGCGCCCGGCTGGCGGAGATGGTCCGCCAGGCCGCCGTCCCGCCGGTTCCACGCCGCGCCACCAAGGTGCCGAAATCCAGCAAGAAGAAGCGGCTGGAAGGCAAGAAGCACCGCGCCGAAATCAAGCAGAACCGTGGCCGGGTTGACTGACCGCTGTTATCGAACAGCCACAGATACGGCTATGATACCCCATGCGTGAATCGCTCCGACGCCTGCGACCCCTGACCTGGCCATTCCTCACCGGCGCCATCGCCGGCGGCGCGGCCGTGATGTTCGACGGCGGCGCCATGTTCTGGGGCGTCATGGCCCTTGCCCTGGCGGCGGCGCTGATCGCCCAGTTCATCACCTTCCAGGAGCCGGTGCTGCGGCCTGCCGAACAGACCGATGACGACCCGCTGGGCCTGCTGCCCCCGCTGACCCGGCTGCTGCTGGAACAGTTGCCCATGCCGGTGATGCTGCTGGACGGCAACAAGCGGGTGCTGTTCGTCAACCAGTCCATGCGCGACGTGCTGGGTCCGGGGCTGGACCGCAAGCGCGCCAGCGCCGTGCTGCGCAATCCCGAAGTGCTGGAAGCGATTGCGGGCGCCGGCCGCGGCGAATCCTCCAACGTGCCCTTCACCCTGCCGGTGCCGGTCGAGCGCTATTTCCAGGCCTATGCCGCGCGCATCAGCGTGACGCCGCCCATGACGGTGCTGCTGCTGCACGATCTGACCATGGTCCGCCGCAGCGAGCAGATGCGCGCCGACTTCATCGCCAATGCCAGCCACGAGCTGCGCACGCCGCTGGCGGCGGTGACGGGCTTCATCGACACCCTGCGCGGCCATGCCAAGGACGATCCGGTGGCGCGCGACCAGTTCCTGGAAATCATGGCCAACGAGACCGCGCGCATGCGCCGGCTGATCCATGACCTGTTGTCGCTCACCCGCATCGAGATGAACGAGCATGTGCCGCCGCGCGGCAGTGTCGACCTGGAAGGCGTGGTGCGCCAAGCGGTGGCGGCGCTGATCCCGCTGGCGGCGGAGGAGGGGATCACCGTGACGGTGGATGCCGCTCCCGGCCTGCCGCCCGTGCTGGGCGAGCATGACGAACTGATGCAGCTGTTCCAGAACCTGATCCACAACGCCATCAAGTATGGCCGCGAGAAGGGCCAGGTCACAGTGACACTGTCACTGGCGGCGGACGGCCAGGTCGTGGCCGCGGTGAAGGACGATGGCGAAGGCATCGCGCCTGCCGCCATCCCCCGCCTGACCGAGCGATTCTACCGGGTTGATGTGAAGCGCAGCCGCGAACGGGGCGGCACCGGGCTCGGCCTGGCCATCGTCAAGCACATTGTCAGCCGTCACCAGGGCCGGCTCGCCATCGAGAGCAAGCTGGGTGAAGGCAGCATTTTCTCTGTCTCCCTGCCCGCCATAGAGGCGGAAAATCCAGAGATTCCGCCCGTCTCGGAGCCTGTCACGGAAATGTTATAAAACAGTCGCATAGGAGTGTCGCGAACCGCTTAAGCCACCCTGGAAAGATCAAGCTTCGCACCTGACTGGAAAGAGCCGCGTGATGACCGAACACACCGTCAAGTCCTTTGGCGAACAGCTGGAAGCCCTGTCGGCGCTGGTCGCCCAGATGGGCGGCCTGGCCGAGGCCCAGCTGGCATCGGCGATCGACGCCATTGCGCGCCGCGACAGCGCGGCGGCCGAACGCGCCGTCGGCGGCGATGCCCGCATCGATGAAATCCAGATCGAGATCGAGGAACGGGCCCTCAAGCTTCTGGCCCTGCGCCAGCCCATGGCGGTTGACCTGCGCGAGACGCTGGCCGCCATCAAGACCGCCGCCGAGCTGGAACGCATCGGCGACCTGGCCAAGAACATTGCCAAGCGCGCCCTGGTGCTGAACCGCGAACCGCCCATCCGCCTGACACAGAGCCTGGGCCGCATGGGCAAGGCCGCGCAGAACCAGCTCAAGCAGGTGCTGGACGCCTTCTCCACCCGCAACGCCGTCGAAGCGGAAGCGGTATGGAACCGCGACGGCGAGATCGACGAGATCTACAACAGCCTGTTCCGCGAACTGCTGACCTACATGATGGAAGATCCGCGCACCATCGGCATGGGCACGCACCTGCTGTTCGTTGCCAAGAACATCGAACGCTGCGGCGATCATTGCACCAACATTGCCGAGGTCGTGTACCACATGGTGCGCGCCGGCCATCTTTCCGCCAACCGTCCCAAGGCGGACACCACCTCCGAAACCTCCGTGCCGTATGAGGCGCAAGCATGAGCAAGCCCACGATATTGGTCGCCGAAGACGAAAGCGCGCTGGTCACCCTGCTGCGCTACAATCTGGAGCGTGAAGGCTACCGCGTGCTGGAAGCCCGCGACGGCGAGGAAGCGCTGCTGATCGCCGCCGAGGAACAGCCCGACATGGTGATCCTCGACTGGATGATGCCGCAGCTCTCCGGCATCGAGGTCTGCCGCCGCCTGCGCTCGCGCCAGGAAACCCGCAACGTCCCCATCCTGATGCTGACGGCGCGGGGCGAGGAAACCGATCGCATCCGCGGACTGGATACGGGCGCCGACGACTACCTGACCAAGCCCTTCTCGATGACCGAGCTGCTGGCGCGCCTGCGCGCCGTGCTGCGCCGCATCCGCCCGTCGCTGGCCGAAGATGTCGTGGCCGTGGGCGATATCGAGATGGACCGCGCCGCCCACCGGGTGCGCCGCGCCGGCACCGAAGTGCATCTGGGTCCCACCGAATACCGCCTGCTCGACCACCTGATCCAGCATCCCGGCCGCGTCTTCAGCCGCGAGCAGCTCCTGGATGCCGTGTGGGGCAGCGATGTCTATGTCGAGGCGCGCACCGTCGACGTGCATGTCGGGCGCCTGAGGAAGGCGCTGAATGTGGAAGGCGCCGCCGACCCCATCCGCACCGTGCGCTCCGCCGGCTATTCGCTGGACAGCGCGTCCGCATCGGCCAGCAGCGCCGCCTGAACGAACCGAATTACTTCGCCAGCCGACCCGGCGGAGTAGATAGTTGCCAATCTGTCAGACCGAAAAGGCCGCAACGAAAGTTGCGGCCTTTTTCATCAGGTCGGCGTGCGCTGGCTGGACACAACCGTGCCGCACCACAGCGAGATGCAAACCGGCTGGCTGTGTGTCGACTTCAGCGCCTCCACCTGCTTCTGCAAAGTCGCGACCTGCTGCTGCAGGGCCGCGATCTGGGCCTGCATGGAGGGCTGCGCATCGGCCGGCTTGGTGACGGCAAGGGCTGGCGACAGGGTGAATGCCGCGACGGCGGCGATCAGGCAAATCTTTCTCATGTGATGATCCCCTTCGGTTCAATGGCGGTTGGCTATGCGGACAGGAGCTTCTCGATCGGCGCTTCCAGCTCTTCCGGCTTGGTCTGGGGCGCGTAACGCGCCACCGGGTCGCCGTCGCGATCGATCAGGAACTTGGTGAAATTCCACTTGATCGCCTCGGTGCCCAGGATGCCCGGCTTCTCATGGGTCAGATACTGGAACAGCTGGTGGGCATTGGCACCCTTGACGTCCACCTTGGCGAACATGGGAAAAGTGACGCCGTAATTCTTCTCGCAGAAAGCACCGATCTGGGCCTCGTCGCCCGGCTCCTGCGCCCCGAACTGGTTGCAGGGAAAGCCCAGCACGGTCAGGCCGCGCGGCTCGTATTTGCGGTAAAGCGCTTCCAGTCCGGCATATTGCGGGGTGAAGCCACAGGCGCTGGCGGTGTTGACGATCAGCAGCACCCGGCCGCGCCAGGTTTCCAGCGGCACTTCCTCGGCCGTAAGCGAGGCAGCGGTGTATTTGTAGATGCTCATGCCCCAACCTTGCGCGAAGCGCCAAGCTTAGGAAAGCCCGGCTCCACGTCAAAATCGTGGCAATCAGCCAGTCATTCTGCCCTTGTCGGGCGCGCGCCGTGCCTGCTGCGGCTGGTAGGCCTTGCGGGCATGGGCTTCGCAATAGGGCGAGCCGGACTTGGGGCTGTGGCCGCAGAAATGGAACTCGGTCGCCGCCGGATCGCCGATCGGCCAGCGGCACATGCGGTCGCTGATGGTCAGGACCGTGGCGTGGCTGCCGTCATCCAGGGTCAGCGGATCCTCCTCCACCACCTGGACGGCGGGAAGCTGCGTGCGCACGCTGGGCACCTTGGGCGCCATGGGCAGGCGCGGGCGTTCCGAGCGCGACGGGCTGGCGCGTCCGGCCAGGCCCAGCCGGTGCACCTTGCCGATCACGGCGTTGCGGGTGACGCCGCCCAGGGCGCGGGCGATCTGGCTGGCCGACAGGCCCTCCGTCCATAATGTCTTGAGCTGTTCGACCCGGTCGTCCGACCAATTCATGGCTGTCATGGCAATCGCTCCTTGCGGGTGCGGGAGGCCATACGTTAACCCCCGGTTACCAAATACAGTACCGCGCCGGTTACGGCGCACAAGCATTACGGCCCAACCACCAGCCCTTGTCCACATGATTCGCCAATATCTAGCAGACCCGCGATGCAGCGTGCGGGGTAGTCAAAACGCGCCGGAAAGCGGATAAACGGGTTTTCCGGCGTCTATTTGTAATTTTATGTCGTGGAGGTGAGTCCCGTGTCTTCGCATCTGTTTCCCACCTACAACCGGGCGGACGTCGCGTTCGTCCGCGGCGAGGGCTCGTACCTCTACGCCGAGGATGGGAAGCGATACCTGGACCTGGGCGCCGGCATCGCCGTCAATGCCTTCGGCCACGCCAATCCGCGGCTGGTGGCGGCCCTGACCGAACAGGCAGGCAAGCTGTGGCATGTCTCCAATCTCTACCGGGTGCCGGGACAGGAAAGCCTGTCGCGCAAGCTGACCGATGCGACCTTTGCCGACGCGGTGTTCTTCACCAATTCCGGCACCGAGGCGGTGGAGCTCGCCATCAAGACGGCGCGGCGCTACCAGTTCGTTAGCGGGCACCCCGAACGCTTCCATATCGTCACCTTCACCGGCGCTTTCCATGGCCGCTCCTATGGTGCGGTCAACGCGACGGGCAATGAGAAATATCTCGAAGGCTTCGGCCCGAAAATGGAAGGCTTCGACCATGTGCCGGTCGATGACCTGGACGCCCTGAACAAGGTGATCGGGCCGCAGACCGCCGCGTTGATGATCGAGCCGCTGCAGGGTGAGGGCGGCGTACATCAGGTGTCGCCGGAATTCCTGCGCGCCCTGCGCAAGATTTGCGACGACAAGGGCCTGCTCCTGATCTTTGACGAGATTCAGACCGGCATCGGCCGCACCGGCAAGTTCTTCGCCCATGAATGGGTGGGCGTGACGCCCGACATCATGACGGTGGCCAAGGGCATCGGCGGCGGTTTTCCGCTGGGCGCCGTGCTGGCCACGGCCGAGGCGGCCAGGGGCATGACCGCGGGCACCCACGGCACCACCTATGGCGGCAATCCGCTGGCCATGGCGGTGGGCAATGAAGCCATCGACATGGTTCTGTCGCCGGGCTTTCTCGAACATGTCAACAAAGTCGCCAATTACATGCACCAGCAGCTTGGTTCACTGGTGGCCGGCCACCCGCAGATTTTTGAAAGCGTGCGCGGGCAGGGGCTGATGATCGGATTGAAGATGAAGGTGCCCAACGGTGATTTCATCTCCCGCGCCCGCGCCAATGGCGTGGTGGTGCTGCCGGCGGGCGACAATGTCGTGCGCCTGCTGCCGCCATTGACCATTACCGAAGACGAAGTGCGCGAAGGCATCGCGCTGATGGAAAAGACTGCATCCGAAATGGAAGTTCACAAGGAAGCTGCGCAATGAACGCGCCCCTCAAATCCAGGCCCAAGCATTTCCTCGACGTGTCGGACCACGACAGCGCCACCCTGAAGGCCATCATCGCCGACGCCCGCCGCCGCAAGGACGCCCGCATTGGCGTTCCCAAGGGCGTGGCCGATCCCGACCGGCCGATGGACGGCCGGGTGCTGGCCATGATCTTCGACAAGCAGTCCACCCGCACCCGCATCAGCTTCGACATGGCCGCGCGGCAGCTCGGCGGCAGCGCACTCATGCTGACCGGCAACGAGATGCAGCTCGCCCGCGAGGAAACCATCGCCGACACCGCCCGCGTCATCAGCCGCTATGTCGATGCCGTGATGATCCGCCTGCTGGACCATGAAATGGTGGAGGAGCTGGCCGCCAACGCCACCATCCCCGTCATCAACGGTCTCACAAAATGGTCCCATCCCTGCCAGATCATGGCGGACGTACTGACCTATGAAGAACACAAGGGCTCTATCGCCGGCGCCAAAGTGTGCTGGACCGGCGATGGCAACAACGTGCTGACCAGCTGGGTCCATGCCGCGGTGAAATTCGGCTTCACGCTGAATGTCGCCAGCCCCAAGGAGCTGACGGTGGACGCGGAAACCCGCGACTGGGCGCAAGGCAGCGGCCTGGTCCATTTCACCACCGACGCCCTGGCCGCGGCCGAAGGCGCCGATTGCGTGGTCACCGACACCTGGGTTTCGATGGGCGATGACAATGCCACCAAGCGGCAGAACCTGCTCAAGTCCTTCCAGGTCAACAAGCGGCTGATGGGGCTGGCGAAGAAAGACGCCATCTTCATGCACTGCCTGCCGGCACACCGGGGCGACGAGGTCACCGACGAGGTGATCGACGGCCCGCAGTCGGTGGTGTTCGACGAGGCGGAAAACCGCCTGCATGCCCAGAAGGCGATCCTGGCCTGGGCGCTTTCTTGAAATAGAGCGTCCGAACGCCATATTGTCGGGTATGCCTGACAAAATGGACCTTCCGCCTTCGCCCTATGGCGATTTCGTTCTCCCGTTCGACATCGCCAAGGCCGGCGTGCGCGGGCGCATGGTGCGGCTCGACGCCGCCTCGGCGCGCGCGCTGGGCGCCCATGCCCTGCCGGAACCTGCCGCCCGCGTCGCGGGCGAGGTGGTGGCGCTGGGGGCGCTGTTGGGAACCGCGCTGAAGCTGGACGGCCGCCTCACCATCCAGACCAAGGGTGACGGTCCGCTCGACCTGGTGACCGCCGACTATTACGGCGCCGACGAGAACCGCCATCGCGGCGTGCGCGGCTATGCCCGGCTGGACGCCGACCGTTTTGCCGCGCTCGATGCCCCGGCCTTCGACAAGCTGGCGGGCAAGGGCGCGCTGGCCATCACCATCGAACCCACGGTCGGCGGCAAAACCTATCAGGGCATCACGGAACTTTCCGCCCATGGCATCGCCGCATCGGCCGAAACCTATTTCGCCCAGAGCGAGCAGCTTCCCACCGTCATCAAGCTGGCAGCCGCGCCGCTGTATCTGGCGGGCGACAGGAATCCCCACTGGCGCGCCGGCGGCATCATGCTGCAGATGACGCCGGAATCCGCCAAGCAGGGCATCGAGAGCAAGTCCGACGACTGGGACCGCCTGTCGCTGCTGTTGAACACCGTGGAAGACCTGGAGCTGGTGGACACCGACCTGGCGCCCGAGACGCTGCTGTGGCGGTTGTTCCACGAAGATGAAGTGCGCGTTCAGCCGCCGGAGCCGGTGATCTTCCGCTGCGACTGCAACGCCGACCGCATCACCGCCGTGCTGCGCAGCTATTCGCCGGATGACCGCGCCGGCCTGGCCGATCCCGACGGCGTGATCCGGGCCAAGTGTGAATTCTGCGCCAAGACCCACGAAATCGGCCCGGAGTCGCTGGCGTGAAAACCGAGCGCGCCATCGCCCACTTCGCGGCCCGCAGAATCGCGGGCCGCACCCTGCGCCGCGTCGGTATCCTGCGCCTGCTGCCCAGCGGCTTGGTCGCGGCGCTGCTGGCCGAAGGCCTGCTGCTGGCGTGGCAGGAATTGCGCGCCCGTCCTGATCTGCGCCACAAGCTTTGGCGTATAATGTCCACGCGCGCCAGAGACCTCGGACGGTTGCGAAATCCCGCCTGACCCTTGGCGCGCGACGGAGCGCCCGTGCCTTTTGTCAGCGTCACCCGCCTTCGCCTGCGCGCTCTGCGTTTCGTGCCGGGCTTTTTCCTTCATGCCATTCGCGCGAATGCCCAGGTGCGCCGCGCGTCGGGGTTCCTGGCGGGTGCGCTGCTGCCAGATCGGCGCTGGACCTTCTGGACCATGACCGTCTGGGACAGCCAGCAGGATATGCGCGCCTATATCCTCAGCGGTTCGCACAAGGCTGCGATGCCGAAGCTTTTGCACTGGTGCGATGAGGCTTCAATCGTGCATTGGGAACAGGCCGATGCGTGCCTGCCATCCTGGCAGGAAGCCGACCGGCGAATGCGCCAGGATGGCCGCGTCTCGAAGGTCCGTCATCCCAGCCCCGACCACGCCGCGATGACCTTCGCGCCACCGCGCACGACCGGCGGTGCGCCGATCCGGCCCGCGCGCTAGCGGCTTGCCTTCGCGATCACCTTGCGAAGGAACGCTTCGCAGGCTTCCAGCTCGCTGAGCTTGCAGAATTCGTCCGGCCGGTGCGCCTGTTCGATCGAGCCGGGACCGCAGATCACCGCCGGAATCCCGTACGACTGGAAATGCCCCGCCTCGGTGCCATAGGCCACCGCTTCCACCTGGTTGGCGCCGGTCAGTTCGCGAGCCAGGTGGATGGCCGGCGAATCCTCGTCCATCGCCAGGCCCGGATAATGGGCATGAAGCTCGGTGTCGAACGCGGCCTCCTCCGCGCGGCGCTGATACTTGGGCAGCACTTCTGCGGCGGCGCGCGCCTTTACCCGCTCAACGATCTTCGACGGATCGCGGTCGGGCAGGAAACGATATTCCCAGGTCACCTCGGCTTCCCTGGCCAGGATGTTCACCGCCGTGCCGCCATGCACTACCGTCGCCTGCACCGTGGTGAAGGGCGGATCGAAGCGCGGATCGGTATCGCCGCGCAGTTCGTCCTGCACGCTTTCCAGCATCGCCATGAACTCGCCCGCCATCATCACGGCATTGGCGCCCTTGTCGGGGGCGCTGGAATGGCCTTCCTTGCCGCAGCAGGTGGTGATCAGCTTGGCGCCGCCCTTGTGGGCGCCCACGATCTTCATCAAGGTCGGCTCGCCGATGATCGCCAGCGCCGGCTTGATGTTTTCGGCTCTCAGATCGTCCAGCAGGCCCTTGACGCCGACACAG
This sequence comes from uncultured Hyphomicrobiales bacterium, assembly GCA_966211925.1. Taxonomy (GTDB): domain Bacteria; phylum Pseudomonadota; class Alphaproteobacteria; order Micropepsales; family Micropepsaceae; genus Rhizomicrobium. The sequence continues at coordinate 28,653 of CBIHOI010000001.1, forward strand.
CCCACTTCCTCATCGTATGACAGCGCGAAATGGATGGGCCGCGTCAGCCTGGCGCGCCCGATTTCCGGCGCCAGCGCCAGCGCGGTGCCGACAAATCCCTTCATGTCGCAGGCGCCGCGCCCGTACAGGTATCCATCGCGCACTTCCGGCTTGAACGGATCGGACGACCAGTCCTGCCCATCCACCGGCACCACATCGGTATGGCCGCTCAGCACATAGCCGCCATCGCCGTCGGGGCCGATGGTGGCAAACAGGTTGGCTTTCCTGCCCGTCGCGTCATAGCTGCGCCGACAGCGCGCCCCCGCCTTTTCCAGCAGGGCCTGCGCGAAATCGATCAGCGCCAGGTTGGAGTCGCGGCTGGTAGTGTCAAAGGCAATGAGGTCCTTGACCAGGTCCAGCGCGCCCATCTTATCGGTCCGCGTTGCTGGCGGGATTGCCGATGATGTTGAGGAATTCGCGCCGCGTGTCGGAATTGTCGCGGAACGCCCCGATCATGCTCGACGTCACCATGGTGACGCCGGTCTTGTGGACGCCCCGTGTGGTCATGCACTGGTGCGCCGCCTCGATCACCACCGCCACACCCTTGGGCTGCAGGATCTTCTGGATGGTGTTGGCGATCTGTGCGTTCATCTTTTCTTGCACCTGCAGCCGCCTTGCATAGGCTTCCACCACCCGCGCCAGCTTGGAAATGCCGACCACCCGGTTGGTGGGCAGGTATCCGACATGGGCACGGCCGATGATGGGGGCGAGGTGATGCTCGCAATGGCTCTCGAAGCGGATGTCCTTCAGGATCACCATGTCGTCATAGCCCTCGACTTCCTCGAAGGTGCGCTTGAGATAATCTTCCGGGTCCTGGTCATAGCCGCTGAACCAGTCCTCGAACGCCTTGGCGACGCGCTTGGGGGTGTCCAGCAGCCCTTCGCGCGACGGATCATCGCCGGCCCAGCGCAGCAGGGTGTGAACGGCCTTTTCGGCTTCGTCTCGGGATGGCTTGGTCATGGGAAAGTCTCGCGCAGCCGGTTGAAGGTTTCAACCTTACGGAACGCGGGGACTAATGGATCTGTCGGCGCTCATAGGGGCTTTCCAGCAGGAAAGCAGGGATTTCCGCCTCGAAGCTTTCGCCCGACGCGCTCATCATCTGGTAGCGCCCGCTCATGGTGCCCGATGCGGTCTCCAGCGGGCAGCCCGAGGTGTACTGGAAGCTTTCGCCCGGCGCGATCACCGGCTGCGCGCCGACCACGCCGGGGCCGCGCACTTCCTGGATGCGGCCGGTGCCGTCCACGATGCTCCAATAGCGCGACAGCAACTGCACCGACTCTGCGCCTTTGTTCTCGATGGTAACGGTGTAGGACCAGACATAGCGATCGTCTTCGGGATCGGACTGGTCGTCGAGATAGGCGGGCTTCACCGCGACACGAATGGCGCGTGTCTCGTGCTCATACTGAAAGGCAACACGCGACATGTGGATTTCGTAGTCTTCGCTCTCGAACATGGGACAAGTATCGGGTGTGGGGCCGCCCGCGCGCAAGCGACAATTGCGCGCAGCGTTAACCGAGTTCCACGGAAACCGCGGTTTTCACGGAATTTGCGATGAAACAGGCGTCATGCGCCAGGTGATGGATTTTCTCGAGGGTGGCGGCATCGGCGTCGCAGTCCACCTTGGGCCGCAGGATCACCCGCGTCATCCAGAGTTTTCCGCCGTCATTTTCCAGAAATCCCACCGCATCATCCCGGTAAGATTTCACCGTCACCTTCTTCTTGGTGCAGATCGCCAGGAAGCTCAGCATGTGGCACGAGGCCAGCGCCGCCACCAGCATGTCTTCCGGATCGCCATGCACACCGTCGCCGCGATAGGCCGGCGCGGCGCTCGCGGTAAATGTCTGGCCATCCTTGAAAACGATCTGGTGCTCGCGCGGGTAGCTGTCATAGGTGAAAGGTTTGCCGCCATCCGTCCAGTCCAGCGTGACCTTGTGTTCCGCCATCATGCCACCTTCAGCGCCTGTTCCAGGTCTTCGCAAAGATCATCGGCGTCTTCCAGTCCCACCGACAGCCGCACCAGCCCGCTGGTGATGCCCGCGCTGGCGCGCACCTCGGGCGTCATCTTCTGGTGGGTCGTGGTTTCGGGATGGGTGATCAGGCTCTTGGAATCGCCCAGATTGTTGGAGATGTCGATCAGCCCCAGCGCATTGGCCATGCGAAAGACTGCCGGCTTGCCGCCCGCGACTTCAAAGCTGACCACGCCGCCGCCGCCATCCATCTGCGCCCTGGCCAGGTTGTGCTGGGGATGATCGGCGCGGAAGGGGTACAGAACCCGCGCCACTTTTTTCTGGCCCGCCAGGAAGTCGGCGACCTTTTGCGCATTCTCGCAATGCTGTTTCATGCGCAGTTCCAGCGTCTCCAGGCTCTTCAGGTGCAGCCAGGCATTGAAGGGGCTGATGGCGGGGCCGGTGTTGCGCAGATACTGCTGCAGGTTTTCCTCCAGGAAATCCTCCCTGCACAGGATCATCCCGCCCAGGGCGCGGCCCTGGCCGTCGATGAACTTGGTGGAGGAGTGCACCACGACATGCGCGCCCAGCTCCATCGGCCGCTGCAGCGCGGGGCTGGCAAAGGCGTTGTCCACGATCAGCCGCGCGCCGCGGCTCTCCGCGATCTTCGCCACCGCGGCGACATCGATGATCTGCAGGGTGGGATTGGAGGGCGTCTCCAGGAACAGCAGTTTGGTCTGCGGCCGCATCGCCGCTTCCCAGGCGTCAAGGTTGCTGCCATCCACGAAGCTGGTCTCGATGCCGAAGCGCGACAGCACATTTTCCATGACATAGCGGCAGGAGCCGAACAGCGCATTGGCCGACACCACATGGTCGCCGGTCTTCAGCGATCCCAGGAAGACCGATGACACGGCCGCCATGCCGGTGGCGGTGGCGCGCGCCACGGGCGCGCCTTCCAGCAGCGCCATGCGATCCTCGAACATGGTGACGGTCGGATTGGCCAGGCGGCTATACTGGTAGCCGGGGCTTTCCCCCTTGAAGCGCGCCTCCGCCTCTTCGGCCTGCTCATAGGCATAGCCGGCGGTGAAGATTAGCGGTTCGCAGGTCTCCTGGAAGGACGTGCGCACCTGTCCGCCGCGCACGGCCTGGGTGCGCCGGCGCCAGTTGCCCGGTTTCTTGTTGGTGGCCATGACCCGTCCGCCTTTTGTGAAGGTTTTTGTCGCCCCGTTGCCCCATGGGGGTCAAGGGCATAGGATTCATGCCTGATTTGCAGGGCAAGCATCGGGGATGAAACGGCTTTTCCTTCTCCGTCACGCCAAGGCCCAGCCCGCGGATGGCGGGACCGAGGACTTCGACCGCACCCTGATGCTGTCGGGCATGCAGGACGGCGCCGCCATGGCGCGCCACCTGCGCAAGAACAGCCTGTCTGTACAGTTGATCCTGTGCTCGGCCAGCGCCCGCACCACCCAGACCGCCGAGCTGGTGCTGCATGAGCTGGTGGCCGAGATCGAGTATCGCGACAATCTCTACCTGGCCGATGCCGCCAGGATCATCGCGGCGGTGCGCGGCGCACCGGCCAGCGTGTCGTCGCTGATGATCGTGGGGCATAACCCGGGGCTGGAAATCTGCGCCACCCAGCTCGCACGCGAGCCGGTGCGCCGCAGAGAGCGCACGCGCTATGAGGCGCTGGAGGAAAAATTCCCCACCTGCGCGCTGGCGATCCTGGATTTCGATGTCGGCCGCTGGCGCGACGTGGAACCGGGCACCGGCAAGCTGGTGGATTTCGTGCGGCCGAAGGATCTGTAGTCGCTAGGACTGGATCGTCCGCGTCTGCTTGCGGGTCGCGAGCTGCTTCCAGCCGAAACCGATTTCCGGCGTCAGTTCACCCATCAACCGCGTGGTGCGGGTGGCGACGCGGCGACCACCCATCGCCTCATAGAAAAAGCAGGCATTGTTTTTCGCATGGGCCCAGATCAGGCAGGAGCGCAGCTGACGGTCCTTGAAGCTATCGAACGCGCCCGCCAGCAGCGCCCGTCCCGCGCCCATGCCGAGGAAATCGGGATCGACATACAGCGTGTAGATTTCGCCTTCGAAACCCAGCCCGCCATCGCGCGCTGCGCCCAGGCTGCACAATCCGACAATTCCGTGCCTGGCATCTTCGGCCACCAGTACCGCGCCGCCGCCCTTGATGGATGTCTGCCAGCGCGCGGTATGGCTCTTGTGCGACATGGCGCCAAGCAGCGAATGGGCGATCACGCCCGCATAGGTGTCTTGCCAGGAAGCGATATAGATGCGCGCCAGGTCTGCGGCATCTTCAGGCCGCGCTGACCGAACTGAAAGCGCAAGGTCTTCCATGGACAGAAGCGTGAGGCAGTTTGCGTCGCCCCGCAAGAGTCATTTCGTCATAAAAGAAAAAATTTGTGACGGCCTGTTACGGCTCAACCCAGCAGCGGTTTTTCCTGCGTGCGGGCAAGAAACTTTGCGCTCTGTTCACCACCCTGCCCATAGTGCTTGGCGGTCGACCAATCCGCGATCTGCGAAAAATGCGCCGCCACATCATCGGCGCTGGCATTCGTGCCCAGGTTGATTCCATCCGTCTCGACCATCTGCGCGGCGGCGAAAACACCGGCGGCGGCTGTCATGATCGTGCCGGTGGGCGCCTCCTCGCTGGCCAGATAGGCGACCGCGGGCGAGACGAATTCGGGTTTCAGCATCTCCAGCACGGCCGGCGGCATCAGCGCTTCGGTCATGCGGGTGGCGGCCACCGGGCAGATGGCGTTGACCTTGATATTGTCCTTGGCGCCTTCCAGCTTCAGCGAATTCATAAAGCCGACCAGCGATGCCTTGGCCGCGCCATAATTGGTCTGGCCGAAATTGCCGTACAGCCCGGTGGAAGAGGTGGTGACCACGATGCGGCCATAGCCCTGTGCCTTCATGATGTCCCACACCGCCTTGCATGGCTTGACGGTGCCCAGCAGGTGCACATCCACCACGGCGGTGAAATCCTTCAGCTCCATCTTGCCGAAACTCTTGTCGCGCAGGATGCCGGCATTGGCGATCAGCACGTCGATGCGGCCCCATTTTTCCATGGTCTGCTTGACGAGGTGCGCCACCCCGGCGTCATCGCTGACGCTGGCGCCATTGGCGATGGCTTCGCCGCCGGCCGCCACAATCTCCGCCACCACCTTCTCGGCGGCCTGCGAATTGCCGCCGCTGCCGTCCAGCGAACCGCCCAGATCGTTGACAACCACCTTGGCGCCCAGCTTGGCCAGCAGCAGCGCATGCGCCCGGCCAAGCCCACCGCCGGCACCTGTCACAATCGCGACTTTGTCCTTGAAGGAAATGGTCATGGCGTTCTCCCGGATGGCTTTGCCCTAGGATGGTGTGGGGACCGATTGCGGGTCAAGGCGGCGGCCGAAGCGGGCCCGCAATTTCGCCGCCACCGGCAATTCTATCTTTTCAGCAAGAAGTGCGCCCCAGGCCGTGCAGGCGATCACCAGTCCCAGCGGTTCCAGCCACCAGATCAGGTCCGAAAAGCGCGTGCCCAGCACGATCGTCTCCGGCGCGGGATAAACACGCTGTTCCAGGAAGCGGATGAACAGCAGCCATGCCGTCTGTCCCAGATAGATGGCATAGGACCATTCCCCCATCAGTTGCGGCACCTTCATTTGCAACAGGCGTGCGACGATGCCGCGATCAAAGGCCAGCGCGAACACCAGCGCCATCAACGGCAGCACGGTGAAGATGTCCATGCGGGTGTGCGACCAGCCGGTATGCATGATGACATAGCCCAGCAACGCCACCAGCATCACCTGGAGCAGCGAATGCACCCAGTCCGGCAGCTGGTCGCGCGCCTTGACGCGGCGAAACAGCACGGCAAGTCCCACGCCCACGGTGAAATCGCTCAGGCCCCGCAGCACGCCATTGTGAAAGGTGATGTCCAGGCCATGCTGCGATGTCAGCAGCAGCGCCGTCAGTCCCGCCAGGCCGGCGGCGATCAGCGCGAGGCCGCGCCAGGCTTTGCCCTCGGCCAGCCGCAGCAGGGCAGGGAACAACAGGCACAGTGCAAACTCGACGCTGACAAACCAGGAAACGCCGTTCCAGGTCAGGCTGGGCATGGTGTTCCAGGCATGGACCAGCAGCGCGCTCAGCACGAAGCCCTGGACGCTGACATCCTGGTGATACTTCGCGTCAAAGATCGACGCATATCCACCCGCATGTCCCAGGGCGCGCAACACGATCACCAGCCCCAGGATCCACAGCAGCATGAACAGGTGCAGGGGATACAGGCGGATCAGCCGCGCCCGCAGAAACTCGCCATAGCCGCGCGGCTTGAGCAGGTCGCCCAGCCGCGGCCAATAGGCGTGGGTCAGGATGAAGCCCGACAGCACGAAGAAGAATTCCACCCACAGATAGCCGCGCGTGGCCAGGAAATCGAGCGGCCGCCAGCCCGAATAATGATGACCCTCGCTGAAATGGAACATCACCACCACCAGCGGCGGAAAGGCGCGCGTCCCGCCCAGTGCCCGGATCGTTCCGGCTTTTTGTGTTTTTGTCGTCATCCCTTGTCCAGCCTAGTCCCGGCGCGTCTTTCTGTCATGTCGCGGCGCGGCGGATTCGTGTAGCGTCCGCTCCGGGTCGTGCCCCGGGGCTTGAAGGGTTTTCACATCGTGTTGCCGCATCTGCAATCGGCGCTGGGCATCTGCGCCATTATCGCCGTCGCCTGGCTGGTCTCGGAAGACCGCAGGCAGTTCAACTGGCGCATGGTGATCGGCACCCTGTTGCTGCAGGCCGCCACTGCCCTGCTGCTGCTCAAGGTGCCGCTGGCGCGCGATCTGCTGTTCGGCCTCAACGGCGTGGTGGGCGCCATCGCCACCGCGACCGGCGCCGGCACCAGCTTTGTCTTCGGCTATATGGGCGGCGGCCCCGCGCCCTTCGCCACCACCAATCCCGGCAACATGATCAACCTGGCCTTCTCGATCCTGCCGCTGATCATGGTGATCGCCGCGCTGTCGGCCATCCTGTGGTACTGGCGGGTGACGCCGACCATCGTGCGGGCCCTGGCCTATATTGTGAAGCGCGCCACCGGCCTTGGCGGCGCCGTCGGGCTCAGTGCCGCCGCCACCGTCTTCCTGGGCAATATCGAAGGCCAGCTGGTGATCCGGCCTTATCTGCCGCGTCTCACCCGCACCGAACTCTTCATCCTGATGACGGTGGGCATGTCGGTGATCGCCGGCACGGTCTTCGTGCTCTATGCCACCATCCTCAAGAATGTCCTGCCCGGTGCGCTGGGTCACCTGCTGGTCGCATCGCTGATGTCGCTGCCGGCCGGCATCCTGGTCGCGCGCATCATGGTGCCCGGCAAGGCCGAGACCGAGCTCAACGAAACCGAGGAGGCGGTGCATTACCGCTCCACCATCGACGCCATGGCCCGCGGCACCGAGGACGGGCTGAAGCTCTATCTGCAGATCCTGGCCATGCTGATCGTCACCACGTCGCTGGTGACGCTGGCCAACCTGGTCCTGGTTCATGCCCCAGCCGTCGCCGGATCGCCGCTGACGCTGGAGCGCATGCTGGGCTGGGTCTTCGCGCCCTTTGTCTGGCTGCTGGGGGTACCCTGGAACCAGGCTCCGGTGGCGGGCGGATTGATGGGCACCAAGGTGATCCTCAACGAGCTGATCTCCTACCTGCACATGTCTGCGCTGGCGCCCGGCGCGCTGGACGAGCGCAGCGCCCGGATCATGGTCTATGCCATGTGCGGCTTTGCCAACTTCGCCTCCACCGGTATCATCATCGCCGGCATGAGTACGCTGATACCCGAACGCCGCAACGAAGTGGTGTCCCTGGCGCTGAAGGCGCTGATGGGCGGCGTGCTGGCCAGCGGATTGTCCGCGGCCATGATCGGTCTGCTGCCCATCTGATCGCGGGACTGGTCTGACATGAAATTCTGGCTTCCCGAACAGTCCGCCGGCGAGATCGTCACCCTCGACAAGCTGGATGCCATCGCGGTGGCGGGCGGCGTGGCGCGCTGGATGGCGCTGCGCGGTAAGCGCCGCTTCCCGGCCTTTGACGATGCCGCGCTGGAGCTGTTGACGGCCAATGCCATCCTGGTGGCGGTGCTGGACGGGGATTACGAATATCGCAGCGTCGGGCATGCCTTGGTGGAAGGCTTCAACGAGGATTTCTCCGGCCGCCGTCTCAGCGCCATCATTGCCGAGACGCCAAAATTCGGCCTCGGTCTTCGGATGCTCTATGACATGGTGCGGGCGGGCGGCGAGCCTATCGGCTATCGCGGCTGGGCGGGACAGGACATGAGCGGCGCACGGTTTGTCTATCACGAGAATGCCATCCTGCCGTTCGGCACCGGCGCGATCGTGGACCATATCCTCGTTCTGAGCGTACTTGTTCCCCATGACGCGCTGCCTGATACGGTTCGTGCCTGATGCGCGCCGTGCTGCTGGCGGCCGTGCTGATGCTGGCGGCCTGCGCACCGACATTCGTTGCGCCCGCCGGCAACGTCGCAAGCCCCGTCCTCCATGATGACGCCCTCATCGCCCGCGACGGCACAAGCCTGCCGCTGCGCCACTGGGACGCCGAAGGCGCCCCCAAAGCGGTCATCGTCGCCCTGCATGGCATGAGCGATTACTCCAACGCCTTCGACATGCCCGCCAGGGTGTGGGCGAAGCAGGGCATCACCACCATCGCCTATGACCAGCGCGGCTTCGGCCGCAATGCCAATCCGGGCGTATGGGCGGGCGCCGACACGATGCGCAGCGACCTGGACGATGCCGTGGCGGCGGCGCGGGCGCGCTATCCGAAGGTGCCGGTCTTCGCGCTCGGTGAAAGCATGGGTGGCGCGGTCCTGCTGACGGCGCTGGCGTCCGGCTCGTCCCCTGCCGTGGATGGCGCCATACTGGTGGCCCCCGCCGTCTGGTCGCGCAGCGATATGCCGTTGACCTATCGGGTGGCGCTGTTCCTGGGCGCGCATCTGATGCCGGGCGTGATCCTGTCCAACGAGGCGGGCAGGGCCATCGTCAAGGTCGTCGCTTCGGACAATATCCCCATGCTGCGGGCGCTGGGCCGCGATCCCCTGTTCCAGAAACAGACCCGCATCGGCACCTTGTTCGGGCTGGTCAACCTGATGGACGAGGCGCGCAATGCCAACCCCGCCGCGCCGCCGCCGATCCTGCTGCTGACCGGCGCCAACGACCAGATCATTCCCGCCGCGCCGACCAATGCCGTGATCGCGGCGCTGGGCGACAAGGCCACCGTGAAGCGCTATCCCAAGGGTTATCACATGCTGCTGCGCGACCTGGACGGGGAGGCGGTGGACAGGGATGTGGCTGCCTGGATATTGCGGAACCGGAACTAGGCTCTGCCACGGCCGTTATCTCTTCGGAACAACCGGAGAAATTCCATGACCACCGAGATCAAGAAGCCCGACCTGCGCGACGGCAAGCCCGGCGTCGACGGCAACACCAACGCCACCCTGGCGGGCCACGACAGCCAGTACATGCCCACCGCCCCCAAGAACGAGCACATCGTCAATCCGGGTGTTGGCAGCAAGGCCGGTGTCGCCGAAGGTCAGGTCACAAAATCAAACTAGTTTAGCGAGCTTGCTGGCCCAGATTACCGGCCAAGTCCGCCTTTGCGGGCGGCCCCCTCTTGATTGAGGGGAAACAGGGTTGGCGATATGCTGCTGAAAGGCAGGTATATTGCCGACCCTGTTTGTGTTTGGACCTGGATGACTGAAATCTGGCCGACGTTCGATTGGACTGATCCCCTTCTCCTGGAAGAGTCGCTGCACGAGGACGAGAAACTGGTGCGCGATGCCGCCCGCGGTTTTGCACAGTCGCGGTTGATGCCGCTGGTCCGGGACATGCACCGTCACGAGGCTTTCGATCGCGCACTGATGCGCGAATTCGGCGCCCTGGGCCTGTTCGGCAGCACCCTCAAGGATTACGGCCCGGGCATATCCGAAGTCGGCTATGGCCTGATCTGCCGCGAGATCGAGCGGGTGGATTCCGCCTTCCGTTCCAGCCTGTCGGTCCAGTCCAGCCTGGTGATGCACCCCATCCACGCCTTCGGCAGCGAGGCACAGTGCGAACGCTTCCTGCCCAAGCTCGCCAGCGGCGAATGGATCGGCGCGTTCGGACTGACCGAACCGAATTCGGGCTCTGACCCCACCTCCATGCAGGCGCGTGCCGTTAAAACGGCCGATGGCTTTGTGCTGAACGGCGCCAAGACCTGGATCACCCATGCGCCCATCGCCGATGTCTTCGTTGTGTGGGCGAAGCTTGACGGCCGGGTGAAGGGCTTTGTGCTGCAGCGCGGCGACAAGGGGCTGACCACGCCGAAAATCGAAGGCAAATTTTCCCTGCGCGCTGGCGTCACCGGCGAGATCGTGATGCAGGATGTCGAAATCCCGCACGACCGCCTGCTGCCGGATGCCGATGGCATGCGCGCCCCGTTCAGCTGCCTCAACCATGCGCGCTACGGCATCGCCTGGGGCGCGATGGGGGCGGCGGAATTCTGCTGGCATGCGGCCCGGCAATACGGCCTGGACCGGGTCCAGTTTGGCCGACCCTTGGCCGCCAACCAGCTCTACCAGAAGAAGCTGGCGGACATGCAGACCGAGATCACGCTGGGCCTCAACGCCTGCCTGCAGGCGGGGCGGCTGTTCGACCAGAACAAGCTGGCGTCCGAAACCATCAGCCTGCTCAAGCGCAACAATGCCGGCAAGGCGCTGGATATCGCCCGCGCCGCCCGTGACATGCACGGCGGCAACGGCATCGCCGACGATTTCCATGTCATCCGCCACATGCTGAACCTGGAAGCCGTCAACACCTATGAGGGCACCCACGACATCCACGCCCTGGTGCTGGGCCGCGCCCAGACGGGCATTTCGGCTTTTTGAAACGGCCGCCTTTTAAAAGAGCGACTTTGCGGGCATAAACGCGGCGCATTTCCAGGCCGCTGCCATGAGTCTCGCCGCTCCCAAAGTCGTCAATGTCCATGACCTGCGCCGCCTGGCCCGCGCCCGGCTGCCGGACGCGGTGTTCGATTATCTGGACGGCGCCGCCGACGATGAAGTGACCTTGAAAGACAGCACCCGCGCCTTCCGCGAAGTGCTGTTCAAGCCGCGCTTCGCGGTGGCGACACCCGCCTGCGACCTGGGCGTGACCGTTCTAGGCCACAAGCTGGATCTGCCTTTCATCCTGGCGCCCATCGGCTACTCGCGCCTGATGCATCCGCGCGGCGAACTTGCGGCATCAAAAGCAGCCGGCAATCACGGCACCGCCTATATCCTCTCCACCATGTCGGGCCACCGCATTGAAGATGTGAAGGCGCAGTCGTCCGGCCCCACTTTCTATCAACTGTATCTGGCGGGCGGGCGCGGCGCCGCGGAAGCCGCTATCGGCCGCGCCAAGGCCGCTGGCTACAAGGCGCTGTTCGTCACCATCGATACCCCGGTGGCCGGCAACCGCGAGCGCGACGTGCGCAACGGCATGAAAGCGCTGATGGGTACCAATCCCTTCGCCAAGCTACCCTACCTGCCCAACATCCTGATGCATCCGCGCTGGCTGGCGGGCTTCCTCGCCGATGGCATGACCCGGCCCTTCCCCAATATCGTGGTGCCCGGTTCCGGCCCGCTTCAGGCGGTGGACGTGGCCGCCGCGCTGGAATCGGCACAGGTGAGCTGGACCGACCTCAAATGGATTCGCGACGTCTGGGATGGGCCCATCGTGATCAAGGGCGTGATGACCGCTGATGATGCGCGCCGCTCGGTGGACAATGGTGCCCAGGGCATCGTCGTCTCCACCCATGCCGGTCGCCAGCTCGACGGCGTGGCGGGAAGCCTGCGCGTTTTGCCCGGCATCGTGGAAGCCGTGGGCCACCAGACCGAAGTCCTGTTCGACGGCGGCATCCGCCGCGGCAGCGACATGATCAAGGCCATCGCCCTGGGCGCCAAAGCCTGTCTGCTGGGTCGGGGCTACGCCTATGGCATGGCGGCGGCGGGCGACGCCGGCGTGGAACGCGCCATCGAAATCTTCAAGACCGACATCGTGCGGACATTGAAGTTGCTGGGCTGCGCCAGCATCGCGGACGTCAATGCCCAACATGTCTGGCACAAGCCGGACTTCCGGGTGGACTAGCGCCTCGCTTGGGCTCGGCGCGCTCGTCGCTCAAATCGGTCCACCGGACCGATTTGTCCGGCTTCGCCGGCCGCTCCTCTCACCAGCCGTTGTCGCCAAAGTGGCTCTGATACAGCGGCCCGGCTTCAATTCTGATCTCTGTCCCCAGCTTCAGCCCCAGCGTGCGCGCTGTTGCCAGCGCATCATCGCCCAGCGTCATGCTTTCGCGCCGCCGCCAGCAATGCTTGCCATCCGGCGTCAGCACTTCGCCCAGGAAAGCCAGCATGCCATCGGTGATCGTGGCATTGGCCGCGATGGGCGTGCGGCAGGAGCCGTCCAGCGCTTCCAGGAAAGACCGCTCGGCGGTCGTCGTGATGGCATGCTCTTCGATATTCAACGGCGCCAGAAGCGCCAGTGTCTTCGCATCGCCTTCGCGCGCGGTGATCGCCAGGGCACCCTGTCCCGGTGCCGGCGGCATGGCGCCGCTGTCCACCATGGAGGACACATGCTGCTGCAACCCCAGCCGGTTCAGCCCCGCCATCGCCAGGTAGGTCGCGTCGAACACACCGCTTTCGATCTTGGCCAGACGCGTTTCCACCCGCCCCCGCAGCAATTCGACTTTCAGGTCGGGGCGAAGGTGCAGGGTCTGGGCCTGCCGGCGCAGTGAGGCGGTGCCCACCGTCGCGCCGGGCGGCAGGTCCATCAGCGTCCTGGCTTTCAGCGCGATGAAGGCGTCGCGCGGATCTTCGCGTGCCGGCACGCAGGCCAGCACGATGCCGGGCGGCATGCGGGTGGGCAGGTCCTTCATGCAATGCACGGCGATATCGATGCGCCCGTCCAGCAGCGCGTCGTCCAGTTCGCGGGTAAACAGGCCCTTGCCGCCCTGTTCCGACAGCCGGCCGGTCAGCCTGTCACCGCTGGTGACAAAGGTGCGGATCGCGCTTTCATCCAGTCGCAACATGGCCGCGATGGCGCGCGCCTGCACCAGGGCGAGTGGCGAGCCGCGGGTGCCAACGATCATGTCCACTGCGCGCCTCACGTCCATTCGGCAATGGGCGGCATCGAGGACAGGATCGCCTCGACATTGCCGCCGGTCTTCAGGCCGAAGGTGGTGCCGCGGTCATACAGAAGATTGAACTCGACATAGCGGCCGCGCCACTTGGCCTGCTCATGACGCTCGCCTTCCGTCCAGCGTTCGCCCATGCGGCGGCGGATGATGGCCGGCTGGATATCCAGGAAGGCTTGGCCCACGCCCCGCGTGAAATCGAAATCGCGCTGCCAGTCGCCGGAATCGTGATGGTCATAGAAGATGCCGCCCACGCCGCGCGGCTCGCCGCGATGGGGCAGCCAGAAATACTCATCCGCCCATTTTTTGTATTTGGCGAACCAGGCGGGGTCGAAAGCGTCACAAGCCTGCTTCAGCCGGGCGTGAAAATCGACAGCGTCCGGGTGGGTTTCGGTGCGCGCCGCATCCAGGGTGGGGTTCAGGTCGGCGCCGCCGCCGAACCAGCTTTGCGTCGTCACGATCATGCGCGTGTTCATGTGCACCGCCGGCACGCGCGGATTCTTCATGTGGGCAATCAGGCTGATGCCGCTGGCCCAGAAGCGCGGGTCTTCGGCCGCGCCGCGAATCTGCTTGGCGAATTCCGGCGAGAAGCTGCCGAACACGGTGGAGGTGTGCACGCCCACCTTCTCGAACAGCCGGCCGCGCATCATGCCCATAGTGCCGCCGCCTTCATCATTGGTACGGACCCAGGGCGTCTTTTCGAACCGGCCGACCACGCCGGGATACAGGCTTGCAGGCGCTTCGTCTTCCAAGGCCTCGAACGCCGCGATGATGCGGTTCTGCAGCGACTCAAACCAGGCCCGCGCCTGCACTTTTCTGGATTCGAGCGTGGAGCGGTTTTCGGGATCGATCATGGCCCGCGCTTTTAGCCTGTCCGTACCCGCCGCACCATTGTTTTTGGGGCCGCACCCGGCCATCATTCGCGCCAGAAAGCCGAACAACGGCGCCATCCGGGGAAGAAAATGCCGCACACCATCCGTCGCCGTACCATCGTCACAGGCGCGCTGGCGCTGGCCGCCACGCCCGCTTTCGCCAGGAGCCCCGCGGTGAAATTCGCCGTGCCCGACGGCGCCTGCGACTGTCACCACCATATCTATGATCCGCGCTTCCCGTATCAGCCGAACGCGGTGCTGAAGCCGCCTTTCGCCACGGTGCAGGATTACCGCGCCCTGCAGAAGAAGCTAGGCACCAGCCGCAACGTGATGGTGCAGCCCTCGACCTATGGCACCGACAATAGCTGCCTGCTGGACGTGCTGGCCCAGATGGGCGACGCGGCCCGTGCCGTCTGTGTCGTCAATGCCAGCGTCACCGATGCCGAGCTGAAGCGGCTGCATGCCGCCGGCACGCGCGGCGTGCGCATCCAGTTCGGCCTGGGCAATCCGGTGGCGGCGGACGAGGTGATGCCGCTGGCCAAACGCATTGCGCCGATGGGCTGGCACATCCAGACCAACATGCCGGCGGAACAGCTTGTGGCGATGGAAAAGCTGCTGCTGTCGCTACCGTGTCCTGTGATTGTGGATCACCTGGGCCGCGCCACCGATGTCGGCCAGCCGCAATACGATACCGTGCGCCGCCTGCTGGACAGCGGCCATGGCTGGGTGAAGGTGTCGGGCGCATATCTGTATGGCGGCGGCACCGCGCCGGATTATGCCGGGGCCAGCCGCGCGGCGAAGGGCTATATCGCCACCGCGCCCGAACGGTGCGTGTGGGGCAGCGACTGGCCGCATCCCGATGCCACCAAGACCCTGAACCCGGTGGCGATGCCCGATGACATCACGCTGCTGAACCTGGTGCCGATATGGGCGCCGGACGAAAAGCTGCGCCATCGCATTCTGGTGGAGAATCCGGAAAAACTTTACGGCTTCGATCCGGCCAGGCGCCCCAAGGCGATCTAGGCAAGCATCGCCGCATAGGCGGCCTCGATGCCCCGCTGGAAACGCGCGCTGTCATACAGCGGCGTGGTCGTCCGGTTGCGCGCCAGCTTCCCGCGCGTCGCCGCCAGAAGTGCGGGGTTCTTCGCCAGTTCCAGCGCCCGTTCCTCATATTGTCCCGCCGATGTCGTCACCAGCTCCGGCATGTCGATCGCCTTCAGCAGGCTGGCTGCAACACGGCCGGGAAACGCCTTGCCGATGCAGGTGACCACCGGCACGCCCGCATACAGCGCATCGCTGGCCGTGGTGTGGGCATTGTAGGGCAGGGTATCGAGGAACAGATCCGCCAGCCGGTGCCGCGCCAGGTGCAGCGGCGGCGCCACCTTGGGCGCGAACACGATGCGGCCCGGATCGACCCCGCGCGCCGCCGCTTCCCGGCGCAGGTTGGCGGCATGCGGCCCATCCAGCAGCCACAGCAGGCTGCCATCCACCGCGTTCAGCAGCCGCATCCAGATGTCGAACACGGGCGCGGTGATCTTCCAGCCATTGTTGAAGCAGCAGAACACAAGACCCGTCTGCGGCAGTCCGGCCTCGGCGCGCGTCGGCGCTGCCGGTATTTCGCGCGTCGCGTCATTGGCCTGGTAGCAATCGGCCAGATGCACAATCTTCTCGCTGAAAAAAGACTGCTGGTCGGCCGGCAGCACGATGCGGTCGGCCAGGATCACATCCATGAAGGGCGCGCCGGTGGTGCCGGGATAGACCAGGTAATTCACCTGCACCGGCGCCGCATGATGGGCAAAGATGCCCGGCCGCGCGTCCTGGGTGTGGCCGTTCAGGTCCACGGCGATGTCGATCTCCATCGCCCGCAGGATACGCGCCACGTCCAGGTCGCTGCGGCCACGCACATCCTCGAAGCGGTCGAACGCCTTCACCAGCCGCGCCCGCAGGGCGCTGCCATCATCCGGCCCGAAGGCGATACCCGTCACCTCGAAGCGCGAACGGTCATGCCGCTCGAACAATTCCACCAGCAATTGCGCCGTGGGATGCTGGTGGAAATCCGCCGACAGATAGGCCAGCCGGATCCTGTCATGGCGATATCTTCCCTGCGCCAGCGGCAGCGACGATGGCAGGATGCGGCGCATGTAGTTTTCCGCACAGCGCCGTTGCAGCGCCGCGTCGTCGCCATAGCCCAGCATCGTGAAGGGCTGGATCACCGCGCTGCCGGTTTGCACCGCCTGCACAAGTTTCGGCGCAAGCGCCGCCACCCGCGGCCAGTCGCACAGCGCCAGCGCCGTGCGCGCCGCGCCGTTCAGGGCATGGGGATGGTCCGGGCTTGCCGCCAGCGCCGCGTCGTAACTTTCCAGGGCTTCGTCCAGCCGGCCCATGTCGGTCAGCACATTGCCGCGCAGATACAGTGCCTCGCCAAAGCCCGGCTGCACCGCCAGCACTTTTTCAACCGCCGCCAATGCGTCGTCGAAGCGCTTCATGTCCCACAACAGCATGGCGCGGTTGGTCAGCGCGTTGACGTGCCCCGGCGCCAGCGCCAGCGCCTGCTCGATCGAGCGTATCGCTTCGTCCAGCCGCCGCAGGCTTCGCAGCACCGTGCCGCGATTGTTCCACACGCCGACCAGGTCACGCTGCCGCGCCAGGGCCCGGTCATAGCTCGCCAGCGCGTCTTCCGGCCGCTTCATGTCCTGCAGAAGATTGCCGCGATTGTAGAGCGCCGGCACCAGCCCAGCATTGCGCGCCAGCGCCTGGTCATAGCGCGCCAGCGCCTCGTCGCGCCGCCCCAGCCGCGCCAGGATATTGCCGTGATTGACCAGCATCTCCGGCACCGGCGCCATAGCCAGCGCGTCACGATACAGCCGCTCGGCCTCAACCAGGTTGCCCGCGGCCTGCGCCGCCGCGGCGGGTGCGAAAAGCTGTTGCAAATCCATGGCTATTGCACCGAACGCTTTCCAATATCCGCACTTGCCGCTGCTTCGTGCATGATGCCCGCTTTGGGGCAGAAAGCGCAAACGCCGTAACAAGAATTCATCGCGGCAGCCATCGAAGACACCTTATCATGTTGACCCACGATGCCCGGGTCCGGGAGAATGGACCGATGAAATTTCGTTTTGCCGTTGCGCTGCTTGTTCTCGCCGCCACTGCCGCGCTGGCGGACGACGCCCTCAGCCCCGCCGCCAACAGTGCCTTCCTGGCATCCAATGCCGCCAGGCCCGGCACCATCACCCGCCCCAGCGGCCTGCAATATCGCAGCCTCAAGACCGGCTTCGGCAAGCGGCCCGGCGGCAACGATATCGTGCGCCTGTCCTACACCATGAAGTTGATTGACGGCCGCACCGTGGATTCCACGTCGCCCACCCTGCCGGCCGCCATGGCGATGGCCACCGTCAGCCTGCGCGGCCTCAGCGAGGCGCTGCAACTGATGCATGAAGGCGATCGCTGGCAGGTTGCTATTCCCGCAGCGCTGGGCTTTGGCGTGCACGAGGCGGCCGGCGGCGCCATTCCCGCCAACCAGACGCTTGTGATGGACATCACGCTGGTCTCCGCCGCGCCGCCGCAGCCCGGACAAACATTGCCCGACAATCCGCTGTCGGTCTGGTCGAATGGCCGCGAAATGGGCGGGGCGCTGACCATCCGGCCCTGAGCCTCGCGGCCGCATGGCTGTCACATTCCAATGTCAGTTTTTCAAAAAAGGAGATGTTCATGCCCTTTATCACCACACCGGACGGTGTCGAGATTTTCTACAAGGACTGGGGCACCGGCACCCCCATCGTCTTTTCCCATGGCTGGCCGCTGTCGGCCGACGACTGGGATCCGCAGATGCTGTTCTTCCTGAACAAGGGCTACCGCGTCATCGCCCATGACCGGCGCGGGCATGGCCGCTCCAGCCAGACCAGCGGCGGCCATGACATGGATCACTATTCCGCCGACCTGGCGGCGCTCACCGCGCATCTGGATCTGAAAGGCGCCATTCATGTCGGCCATTCCACCGGCGGCGGCGAGGTGGTCGCCTATGTCGCCCGTTACGGCCAGCCCCAGGGCCGCGTCGCCAAGGCCTGCATCATCAGCGCCGTGCCGCCCTTGATGGTGCAGACCCCGTCCAATCCCGGCGGCCTGCCCAAGTCGGTGTTCGACGGCTTGCAGGAACAGCTCGCCGCCAACCGGGCGGAGTTCTACCTGGCCCTGCCGTCCGGGCCCTTCTACGGCTTCAACCGTCCCGGCGTGAAAACCCAGGAAGGTCTGGTGCGCAACTGGTGGCGGCAGGGCATGATGGGCGGCGCCAAGGCCCATTATGACGGCATCGTCGCCTTCTCCCAGACCGATTTCACCGAAGACCTCAAGAAGATCACCGTGCCGGTGCTGGTGATGCACAGCGAGGACGACCAGATCGTGCCCTATGCCGATGCCGGTCCGCTATCGGCCAAGCTGCTGCAAAACGGGACCCTCAAGACCTACAAGGACTACCCGCACGGCATGATCACTTCGCAGGCGGCCGTCATCAACGCCGACCTGCTGGCCTTCCTCGAAAGCTGATCAGCGCGCCAGCATGGCCGTGTGGGCGTCGATCACCTGCGCCAACACGGTCAGCGGCACGGCGCCGGCCTTGACCACGGTGTCGTTGTAATCGCGCAGGTCGAACTTCGGCCCCAGCGTCGCCTTCATCTTCTCGCGCAGCCGCACCAGTTCGGTATGGCCGACCTTGTAGCCGCAGGCCTGACCCGGCGAGGCGCAATAGCGGTCCACTTCGCTGGTGACGCCATTGCGCGGGCTGCCGGTGCATTGCTGGAACCAGTCGATCGCATGCTCGCGCGTCCAGCGCTTGGCATGCAGGCCGGTATCCACCACCAGGCGGCCGGCGCGCATCTTCTGCCCGGCCAGATAGCCCAACTGCCCGAACGGATCGTCCTGGTACATGCCGATCTCGTCGGTGAGCTGTTCGGCATACAGCGCCCAGCCTTCGACATAGGCATTGAAGCCCGACAGCAGGATGCGGATCAGCGGCAGCTTGCCCGTCTCAGTCAGATAGGCGCCCTGCCAGGCATGGCCGGGAATGCCTTCATGGTGGGTGAGGGTGGGCAGCGAATAGCGCGGCCAGGTCGAGACATGCTTGAGGTTGATGTAATAGATCGACGGCCGCGAGCCATCCAGCGAACCGGAATTCATGTAGCCCTGCGGCGCGCCATCCTGGATGTCGGGCGGCACGCGCTTGACCAGCACGGGCGCCTTCAGCTTCAGCGCCGACAGCTTGGGCATCTGGCCGCGGGTCTGGCCGATCAGCTTGTTGAGATAGGCGATGATCTGGGCGCGGCCTTCATCATTCTCCGGAAACAGATGCTTGGGATCGTGCGACAGCGCGGTCATGCGCTCGCCCACGCTGCCCTTGCTGAGGCCCTGCTTCTTCAGCAGCCCGTCCATGCGCGCTTCCAGCGCGGCATTCTGCTCCAGGCCCATCTTGTGGACCTCGTCGGCGGTCATGGTGGTGGTGGTGCCGACCTTCAGCAGCCAGGCATAATAGGCCTCGCCATCCTTCAGCTTCCACACCCCGGCGTCATGGGTGACCTTGGCCGAAATCTCCTTCAGCGCGGCACGCTGGCGGGCGAGGGCGGGCAGGATCTTGTCGGCGGCGATCCTGGTGGCCTGCGGCGCATAGCTGCCCAGGCCCTTGGCCTTTGCCTTGGCTTCCAGCGAGGTGACGATGCGCTGCTGCGCCGCCGGCACCTTCAGGGTTTCGTCCATCTGGCCCAGGGTGGTGGTCATCAGGAAATCGGGCATCACCACGCCCATCCCGGCATCGCGCTTCACGCGGTCGGTTTCCTGGTCCAGCACCTTGGCGAAATCCTCCATGCGGTTCAGCCACGCGTCGGCATCAGCCCTGGTCTCGACGTTGTGCTGGCTGTCGAGGAATTCGGCGGTGCTGACATAGCTGCCGCTCTGCTGGCTGACCACGTACGGCCCGGCGGACTCGCTCATCGCCGCGCCCAGCGTATTGACGCCGAAGGCAAAGCGCCCGCCATCGCGTCCCAGCTCCAGCGCATATTCGGTGACGGCCTTGTTCAGTGCCGCATCCGGCGACAGGCCCGCGGCAGGCACCGCCTTCAGCTTCGCCAGCCAGTCCGAACAGAAGACGTGATCGTGTGCGGCATGCGCCCAGGAGGCATCGGACAGGCGGCTTTTCAGGGCGGCGCGCTTGCCCTTGTCCAGCGCCAGGCTGGTGGCGCCTTCCGGGCTTTCCACCAGCAGCGCCTCCGACAGCTCCGCAAACAGCGCGTCAATCTGGGTATCGGAGGCGGCAAAAGCCACGCCCGGCACAAAAGCAGCGGCGGCGGTGGTGGCAAGCAGGTGGCGGCGGGAGATGTTCATGGCGGGAGCCCGGGGTAAATTGCGGCTGGACCATAATCCGGAATCCGGCCTTGCCCCAAATCAATTGCCCGGGCGCGATACGGCGATAAGGTGGCGCGGCCTGTTCTCGCCCGCAGTTCATCCATCCAGATTGGAACGACCATGAAGCCGCTGACCCTTGCAGCAATCGCCGGTCTGGGCCTGATGGCGGCGGCCGGTCCCGGCGCGGCACAGGAAACCGGCGACCCCGTGAAGGGCGTCCAGTTCGCGCGCGCCGCCTGCTATCAGTGCCATGCCGTCGAGAAGGGCCAGGATCGTTCGCCCAACCGGGCGGCCCCCAGCTTCAGCCGCATCGCCGCCGACCCGCGCATGACGGCGTTGGCCTTGCATGTCTGGTTCCAGTCGCCCCATCCCACCATGCCAAACCTGATGCTGGGGCAATACGACAAGGCCGATCTGGTGGCCTATATCCTCAGCCTGAAACACGTCCGGCACCGGCCCCGCTAGCGACGCCGTTTTGCGCCCGCGCATCCCCTGGGCACGCCCTTGCCAGGGGCCCGCGACCGGATTAGCGTCTCCGACGTGTGTAGTAGGAGTGGCCCATGCTGCAACCTCGCCCCGCAATCGCGATGCTTGTGCTGCTCGCCTTCAGCGGCGTCGGCAAGGCCCAGACTTCGGTATCCGCCGGCAGCGGCGGCCTGGCCCATGACTGTTTCATTGCCGCGCTTCGTTCCACGCAGACCGGCGCATCGGTCAAGGACGGCGTCACGGGATGCAGCGCCGCGCTGGCCGGCCCGCTGACGGCGGAAGCCCGCGCCGCCACTTATGACAATCGCGGCATCCTGTATGACGCCGACAAGAACTATTCCAGCGCCTGGTCCGACTTCAACACGGCCATCCGCATCAATCCCGAATTGGGCGATCCCTATCTCAACCGGGGCGTCGCGCTGATACGCCTGCACCGCGCCGAAGAAGCGCTGGCCGACATCAAGAAGGGCATGTCGCTCGGCGCCTCGCTGCCGCAGATCGGCTATTACGACCTGGCGGTGGCGGAGGAAAATCTCGGCCACTTCACGCAGGCCTATTACAATTACAAGCTGTCCGAAGCCGCCGACCCGATGTATGCGCCCACGCAAAGGGCGCTGAAGAATTTTGCCGTGAAGGTCACGCGCGCCCTGCCGGCAGCCGATGCCGGGTCCGCCGCGCCGCGCCCGCTGCCAGAGCCCGTGGCCCCGGCACCCCCGGCGCCTCCTGCCACGCGGGCCACGCCGGCCCAGCCCCCGGCCGCCGTCACGCCGCCGGCCACCATCGCCGCCAGCGCCAGCGCGCCCGTCGAGAGCGTCACGGTATGGGGCTACAAGGAAAACCCGGACGGCAAGGGCGATCCCGATGCCATCACCTGCCGCAAGCCGCAGCAGTTGCCCGGCTCACGCCTTTACGGGACAGCAACTTGCAAGACCAACGCGCAATGGGCGGCGTTACGCAAGGCCGGGCTTGATGCAACCGCGGACGGCAGGGGCAACACCGAGTCCGAGAAGTCGCGCTCGCTCAATCCCCCGGTCTGCATCACAGCCGCCCGCATGGAAAATCCCAGCAACGCCATGCAGGCCACCTTCAGCCCCATGTGCTTCTGACGACCTGGCGCGCGCATCCCGCATTCGCACTGTTATGCTGGTCGGAGCTGGCTAAATCCGCCTGAATAATGGTGGGCGCGACAGGGATTGAACCTGTGACCCCTCCCGTGTGAAGGGAGTGCTCTCCCGCTGAGCTACGCGCCCGCCTGAACCCCTGAGGGTGGCGGAAGGGCGCAGGCTATAAGGCGGGGGGGCTTATCCCGTCAAGCGGGACCTGGGCCGTCGGTGGAAGGTCGATCCAGAACCGCGTCTGCAAGCCGGTGACGATTTGAAAGGTTATGCGGCCACCGCCGAGCATGTGCTGGTCTAAAGGCCCGTTGTGAACTTAGGCGGGCTCATCACTCACGAAGCTGTCGTTGCGGCAGTGCCTGGATGAGGGGGCTGGTTGATGGTCAATGACCACAGAGGGGCTTACACCTACGTCCCGACGGACACCGATCTGAACGCGTCAAAAAAACAAGCAACTACAGTCGCTTATCGAATCCGTCCGGCCGCCTTCATCCCCCGGGGGCGAGGCGACACGATCGCTCTTGCCGCGACGCAAGTTGGTATTAAGACCTTTAACTGGAACAATAAATTTGCTCCATCGTTTGTCTTGCACGACTTCCACGACAGAGTTTCGCCCGCCATGCCCCACAAGGTTCTCATAGTCGAAGACGAGATGCTCGTTGCCGGGCATCTGGAGATGCTTCTTGAAGACATGGGGTTCGAGCCGGTGGGTGTGGCCGCGACCCGCGACGAGGCGCAGAAACTGGCGGATGCGCGGCCGGATATTGCGCTGGTGGATTGCAACCTGCGCGATGGGCTTACCGGTCCGGAGGTCGGGGCCTGGTTGACGAAACAGGGCGTCAAGGTTGTGTTCATGACGGCAAATCCAAGCCTGGTGAAGCCGGATATCCATCCCGCCATCGGGGTCATCAGCAAGCCGTGCGGCGATGAGTGCCTTGGTGCGGTGATGTCTTATCTGACCGAGCATATGGCGGGGCAGCCCGTTCGGCCCCCGGCGCACCTTTTCATTTTCTCGTAAATCAGTCCGACGTGCGCGCCAGATGCGCGGCCTTGATGCGCACGATGGCGAACAATCCTTCCTGTCGCCATTCGCGCTGAAGGGTTCCCCCCAATTGCTGGTCGACACTCAAGGTCGCCAGCCTTGTTCCAAATCCCTGATGCGTCGGGGGAGCGCTGATCGCAGGTCCGCCACGTTCCTCCCACGTCATTTCCAGGTCGCCATCCTTGTGCCGGAGGGTCAACAGGACCGTGCCCGTCTCCGTCGAGAGCGCACCATATTTGGCGGAGTTGGTGGCCAGTTCGTGAAACAGGAGCGACAGCGGGGTTGCCCCCTTGTCGTCCACCTGCACATCGTCGCCTTCAACAAGCACGCGGGACTGGCCATTCAGCTCGTAAGGCAGGAATAGAGAGGCCAAAAGTCCCTTCAGCGTGGCCTGTGGCGCCTCGGGCCGGGACTGGTTGCTATGGGGCCGGGCAAATTCATGGGCGCGGCCCAGCGCAGTGATGCGCTGTGCCAGGTTGCGGGCAAAATCCTTTGCGCCCGGTTCAAACCGCGCCGACAGCGCCACCAGCCCGCCCAGGATCGAGAAGATGTTCTTGATGCGGTGACTGAGCTCGCGGTTCAGAAGCTCGTTCTGCTCGAACGCAATCTTGGCATCGTGAATGTCGGTGCAGGTGCCGATCCAGCGAACGATGCTGCCCACGGAATCGCGCACGGGCTGCGCGCGCCCCAGGGTCCAGCGATATTGGCCGGAATGGTGACGCAAGCGGTACTCGATCTCGTAATTCTCCCCTGTTTCCAGGCTGTGGCGCCAGCGCGTCCAGGCGAGCTCCTGGTCGTCCGGGTGGAATATGTCATTCCAGCCTTCGCCATCGGTCGAGCCGACAGGGACGCCAGTGAATTCATACCATTGCGCATTGAAGTAGTCGTGAAAGCCGTCAGGCAGCGTGGACCAGACCATCTGCGGCATCGCATCCGTCAAAGTCTTGTATTCGTTCCGGCTGATCGCCAGGGCCTTCTCAACCTCAACCTGCGCGGAAATATCCGTGTTCACGCCGTACCAGCGCGCAACCTTTCCCGTGGCATCGCGCAAGGGCGTGATGCGGGTGAGAAACGGCCGAAAGATTCCGTCAGCGCCCCGTAGCGGAAAGACCATCTCGAAAGGCTTTTCTTCGCGGATCGCGCCCTGCCAGGCTTCCAGGACGGCCGGAAGGCGGGCGGGGTCATGCACCTGCTGCCAGCCCCAACCTTCCATCGCGTCCGGCGTCGTGCCGCAATAGGCGTGCCAGCGGTCATTGTACCAGGTGATGAAGCCGTCCGCCCGCGCGATCCAGCAAAGGGTGGGCAGGTGATTGGCGAAAAGAAGGAATTCATCCTGCTGGGGCGGCGTCGCCAAATCCGGCAGGTGGGCATCCACCCGCGTCTCGGCGACAATGCTTTTCAGGATCATCTGCGTATCTAGCATCCCCTTTTGCGGCGGAAAAGTAGAGCGGCGGGCAAAGCTTGGTACGATTTGGATCATATGGAGCGGGAAAGGCGCGACGCACCTGGCGACCCTCTATGCGTCAGGCTGCCAGCGGCAGGTCGATCCAGAAGCGGGTCTGCCGGCCGGGAACGCTTTCAAAGGCGATGCGGCCGCCCTGGGCTTCCACCAGCATCTTGGCGATGGACAGCCCCAGGCCGGCGCCTGGCACATTGCGGCCTACCTCGGCCGAGCGGCGGAAGGGCAGGAACACCGCATCATGCTCGGCGCGCGGAATGCCGGGGCCGCTATTGGCGATCTCGATCCGGCCGAAGCCGTCTTCCATGGCATGCGCCCGCACCCGGATGGGCGAGAAGTTGTCGCCATACTTGAAGGCATTGGCGATCAGGTTGTTGAGAATCTGCGCCAGCCGCAGCGGGTCTGCCCGCAGCGCCAGCGTCTCCGCCACGTCTTCCAGCAGCACATCCTTGCCGCCCAGCGTCGCGTCCAGCCGGATGGCGCTGACGCAATTGTGCAGGCACGAACCCACCGCCACCCGCTCGCTGCGCATCGACAGCACGCCCGCCTCGGCGCGGCCCATGTCCAGCAGATCGTCATGCAGGCGCTGCAGCAGTTCGCCATTGTGGGCGATGATGGCGGCGAATTCCGGGGCGCGGTCCACGGGCAGGGTGCCCTTCTCCAGCATCGCGCTGAAGCCGATGATGGCCGACAGCGGGCTGCGCACCTCGTGGCTGACATGGGACAGAAGCTGCGACTTGAAGCGGCTGGCGCGCACCACGCGGCGATGACGCCGCTCGATGATGGCGATGTGCAGGTCGCGCTCGTTCAGCACGGCGGCGACGCGCACGCAGACCAGGCTGCACACCGCCAGGAACAGTTGCAGCAGCTGCACCCGCGTGACGGCATCGAAAGGCAGCGGCGGCACCGTCTCGGTCAGCACGATGGCGGCGATGATGATGACGGACAGCCCGGCGCCCAGCATGCGGAACCAGCGCGTCACGAAAATGGCGGCCGGCAGGATCAGGAATTGCAGCGGATAGAAATGCAGCCGGAACACCAGCACCGTAACCGCGACCAGCAGCGAGATGCTGGCAATGGCCAGCGGCAGGCGTCGCCGCAGATCCAGCTTGTGGACCTGGCGCCAGGAGATCGCCATGCCGATGGGAAAGATCATCAGGAAGCCCAGCGCATCGGCGATGAACCAGTGCAGTCCGCCGACAAACAGATGCGATTGCCCGTCCAGCCAGGCGATTGCGATCGAAGCGCCGCCGCCCAGCAGGGGCGGCACCACGCTGATCGCCAGCGTCAGCAGCGCGGTCCTGCGAATGTCGCCCGATCGCAACGCGCCTGGGGTTCGCGCGATGGCCAGCGCGACGGCCAGCTCCAGCACATTCACCAGCGTATAGCCCAGCACCATCACCAGGCTGTCGCCGCCCAGGCTGTTGTTCAGCAGGTCGGCAATCGTCACGCCCGCCAGCATCACGGCCCGCTCGCCCCGGCTTCGCGCATGGCGCAGGATCATGCAGGTCGCGAAGGCGGTGGCCGGCCAGATCACGGCGGCCGAATTTCCATTGGGCATGATCAGGATGGCGCCATAGCCCAGCACGAAGAAACCCAGAGCCGCCGCCAGGGCGGAGGCCAGGAATTGGCTGGTCAAAATACGGCTGTATCCTTGCGCCAACTTATCCCCCCGGTTGTGGCGGCGGATTGGTCGCCGATTCGCCCGGAAATGTCAGCATGTTCGATGCCGCAGTGGGGCAAAGTGCAGGCCGGGGCTGGGAAAAGCCGCGATATTCTGAAAATTTCAGCAGGACATTGTTAAGCCCGGGCGGGCCAGTGTGCGGCCCGATTTCGGGGGCCCCATGAAGCGCAGCATTGTCATTGCCGACGACGATCCCACCATTGTCAGCCTGGTCTCGCTGCGGCTGGGCCTGGCGCGCTTCAACGTCTTCGGCACCGGCGACGCCATGGCCGCGGTGGCGATGGTGCATGCCAGGGAGCCGGTGGCCGTGATCCTGGACGTGCAGATGCCCGGCGGCGGCGGCTTGTCGGCGCTGCGCAAGATCAAGGCCGATCCCCAGACGAAGAACCTGCCGGTGATGATGCTGACCGGCGAACGCGACACCGAGACGGTGATGGCTGCCATGAGCGGCGGCGCCAACGACTACATGGTCAAGCCCTTCGATCCCGACACCCTGCTGGAGCGGGTCTCCCGCCTGGTGAAATCCAGCGCCATGGTGTGGGGCGCGCCGCAGCCGGCATCCGTGCCCGCAGCGGTGTGGGAGCTTTAAAGAATCTTCAAATCCCGCAATGCATCGGGCAACTGCGCGAAATCATCGATCACCGCATCCGCCCCCAGGTCTTTGGCCGGCACCGGCGTGAAGCCATAGGACACCAGCACGCACGGCACGCTCGCCGCGCGCGCGGTATTCAGGTCGGTGATGGAATCCCCGATCATCACGGCCGGGCCGCCGCCCCCGCCGTCTGCAAACAGGTCCGCGACCACGTCATGGAAGATGCGCGGATCGGGCTTGGTATAGAGCTTGCGGCCCGCGCCATAGACGGCGGCGAACAGGCCATCCAGTCCCAGCAGCGGCAGCAGCGGATCGGTCAGTTCCTGCGGCTTGTTGGTCAGCACCGCCAGCCGCGCGCGCTCCGCCTTCAGCGCGCCCAGGGTTTCGATCACACCGGGGAACAGCCGGCTGCCATCGGCGATGTGATCGCGATAATAGGCCAGGAATACCTCCACCAGCGGCGGCATCTCGCTTTCCGTCACCGGTGCGCCCGACGCTTCCATGGCCTGGGCAATAAGCGCGCGCGCCCCGAACCCCACCATGTGACGCAGATGGTCCAGGTCCATCTCGGGCCGCCCGCGCGCCCGCAGCACGGCATTGGTGGCCCCCAGCAGGTCGGGAGCCGTATCGGCCAGGGTGCCGTCGAGGTCGAAGATCAGGGCAGGGGGCAAGGCGGTTTCCAATCAAGGGCGGCAATTAACGGATTTCGGGCCAGAATCGGGGCAATATACGAGTGCAACCCGGAAAGTTGCACGACATAGATAGTTGGAATTTGTCACTTTCCCTTTTTCTCGCAAGGCACTACCCAACGCCATGACCAAAGCCGCCGTCATTCTCGCTGCCGGTCAGGGAACGAGGATGAAATCCTCCCTGCCCAAGGTGCTGCACAAGGTGGCGGGCCTGCCGCTGCTGGGCCATGTCATCAATGCCCTGCGCACCGCCGGGGTGGCGCGCATCGTGGTCGTTACCTCGCCTGCCGGCGAGGTGGTGCGCGAATATGCCAAAGCGATGGGCTGCGACCATGCCATCCAGCACCAGCAGCTTGGCACCGGCCATGCCGCGCTGGCGGCGAAGGATGCACTGGCCGATTTCGCCGGCACCTTGGTCATCGCCAATGGCGACATGCCGCTGATCACGGCGGGCACCATCACCGAATGCCTGGCGGCCCAGGCACGCACCGGTCTTGCGCTGCTCACCTTTCAGCCGGCCGATCCCGCCGCCTATGGCCGGGTGATGCTGTCGCCCGACGGCTATCTCGCCCGCATTGTGGAATACAAGGACGCGACCGAGTCCGAACGCGCCATCACCCTGTGCAATGGCGGCTGCTATGCCGCCGATGCGCAGAGCTTCTTTCGCTGGGCCGCCGCCCTGAAGAACGAGAATGTGCAGCAGGAATATTACCTCACCGACGTGCCGGCGCTGGCGCGGCTGGACGGCGTGAAATGCGCCATCGCCATGACCGACGAAGTCTCGGTCACCGGCGTCAACAGCCGCGCCGAACTGGCGGCGGCGGAAAGACTGTTCCAGGACCGTACCCGCGCGCGTCTTCTTGCAGACGGCGTTACCATGACCGCGCCGGAGACGGTGTTCTTTTCCCACGACACGGCGATCGAAAATGATGTCGAGATCGAGCCCTTCGTGGTCTTCGGTCCCGGTGTGTCGGTAAAGACCGGCGCACGGCTGCGCAGCCATTCCCATCTGGAAGGCGCCACGGTGGAAGCCGGTGCCATCATCGGACCCTTCGCGCGCCTGCGTCCCGGCGCCAGGATTGGCGAGAACGCCCATATCGGCAATTTCGTCGAAGTGAAAAACGCCAATATCGGTGCCGGCGCCAAGGCCAATCACCTGACATATCTGGGCGATGCCGTGGTGGGGGCGGGCGCCAATATCGGCGCCGGCACCATCACCTGCAACTATGACGGCTTCACCAAGGCGGTGACCGAGATCGGCGCCGGGGCCTTCATCGGCTCCGACACCGCGTTGGTCGCGCCGGTAAAGGTCGGCGACGGCGCCATCACGGCGGCGGGTTCTGTCATCACGCAGGACGTCGCGGCGAATGCGCTGGCAATCACACGCGGCACACAGACAGAGAAGGCGGGCTGGGCAAAAGCCTTCCGCGACCGCAAGAAACTGGAGAAGAAATAATGTGCGGCATTGTCGGCATTGCAGGCACCCGCGACGTGGCGCCCATCATCCTGGAAGCGCTGAAGCGGCTGGAATATCGCGGCTATGACTCGGCCGGCATCGCCACGCTGGAGCATGGCGAAATCGCGCGCCGCCGCTCGCCCGGCAAGCTGGTCAACTTGGGCGCGGTGCTGCACGACCGGCCGCTGCACGGCTTCACCGGCATCGGCCACACTCGCTGGGCTACCCATGGCGCCCCGACCGAGGCCAATGCCCATCCCCATGCCAGCGCAAAAGTCGCCATCGTCCATAACGGCATCATCGAGAATTTCCGCGAGCTGAAGGCCGAACTGATCGCCAAGGGCCACAAGTTCGAATCCGAAACCGACAGCGAAACCGCCGCGCACCTGGTCACCCAGCTCATGTCGGAAGGCCTGGCCCCCGACGAAGCGGCGAAGCAGGCCGTGGCGCGGCTGACCGGCGCCTATTCCATCGCCATGATCTTCAAGGATCACGAGGGCCTGCTGGTGGGCGCGCGCCGCGGCGCGCCGCTGGCTGTCGGCTATGCCGATGACGAGGCCTATATTGGCTCCGACGCTTTCGCCCTGGCGCCCTTCACCAACCGCGTCGCCTATCTGGAAGAAGGCGATGTGGTCGTCATCAAGGGCCCGCAGGTTTCCATCTTCGACGCCGCCGGCCGTCCCGCCAATCGCGAGATCAAGATCACGTCCGCCAGCGCCGCGCTGGTGGACAAGGCCGGCCATGCCCACTTCATGGCCAAGGAAATCCACGAACAGCCCGAAGTGGTGGGGCACACGCTGGCCCATTACCTCGATCCCGCCGGCCCGGTTGTGCGCCGCCAGGGCAAGGGCCTGCGCGACGCCTTGAAGAACGCCTCGCGTCTCACCATCAGCGCCTGCGGCACGGCCTTCTATGCCGGCATGACCGGCAAATACTGGTTCGAAAAGCTGGCCCGCATGTCGGTGGAAGCCGATGTGGCGTCGGAACTGCGCTATCGCAATCCCGTCTATCCCGAAAACGGCGTGGCGCTGTTCGTCTCCCAGTCGGGCGAAACCGCCGACACGCTGGCCGCTCTTCGCGATGCCAGGGAAAAAGGCCAGACCACCATCGCCGTGGTCAATGTGCCGGAATCCTCCATCGCCCGCGAAGCCGACATCGTGCTGCCCACCTATGCCGGCCCCGAAATCGGCGTCGCCTCCACCAAGGCCTTCACCTGCCAGCTTGCGGCGCTGGCCAGCTTCGCCATCGCGGCGGGCGAGGCGCGCGGCTTCCTGAGCGAGGAAGACGAGAAGAAGCTGTGTGCGTCACTGTTGGAAACACCACGCCACATTGCTGAATTCCTGAAACAGGAACCGGCCATCAAGCTGCTGGGCGAGGAAATCGCCAAGGCCCGCGACGTTCTCTACATGGGCCGCGGCGCCAGCTTCCCGCTGGCGATGGAAGGCGCGCTCAAGCTGAAGGAGATCAGCTACATCCACGCCGAAGGCTATGCCGCCGGCGAAATGAAGCACGGCCCCATCGCGTTGATCGACGACCAGGTCCCGATCATCGTGATTGCGCCGCATGACGTGCATTTCGAAAAGACCATTTCCAACATGCAGGAAGTGATGGCCCGCGGCGGCAAGGTGCTGCTGATCAGCGACGCGCAGGGCATCGAAAAGGCCGGCAAGGTCTGGGCCTCCATCACCGTGCCGACCACCAACGCCTTCATCACCCCGATCCTCTACGCCATCCCGGTGCAGCTCCTGGCCTACTACGCCGCCATCGCCAAGGGCACCGACGTGGACCAGCCGCGCAACCTGGCCAAGTCCGTGACGGTGGAATAAAAGCCACTGCAACTGTCGCGGTGCTTCCAACCTCTATAAAGTTTTGTCCATGACCGACCAGAACGCCCTCAAACGCGCCGTCGCCGCCAAGGCGCTCGAATATGTCCAGGATGGCATGAAGCTGGGGTTGGGCTCCGGCTCCACCGCCGAGATCTTTGTCGAGATGCTGGCGCCCATGGTGCGCGGCGGCGCCAAGCTGCTGTGCGTGCCCACCTCCGAAAAGACCGCCGCGCTCGCCCGCAAGCTGGGTCTCACGCTCTCCCCGCTCGATGATCTTGCGCCGCTGGACCTCACCATCGACGGCGCCGACGAAGCCGACCGCAATCTCGACCTGATCAAGGGCGGCGGCGGCATGCTGTTGCGCGAAAAGATCGTCGCCGCCGCCTCGCGCCGCATGATCGTCATCGCCGACGAAACCAAGCTGGTGCCGCGCCTGGGCAAGTATCCGCTGCCGGTGGAGATCGTGGAGTTCGGCCACAAATCCACCGCGGCGCGCCTTGGCCGGGCGCTGGGCGCTGCGGGTTACGCCCATGTCCCCATGACCCTGCGCCAGCGCGATGGCGCGGTCTTCAAGACCGATGGCGGCAACGTGATTTACGACATCGCTTTCGGCGCCATCCAGAATGCGCCCAAACTGGGTTCGGTCATCTCAGCCGTGCCCGGCGTGGTCGAACACGGCCTCTTCATCGGCATCGCCACCACCTTGCTGATCGCGGGCCCTGGCGACATCACGGTTATTGAACGCGCGGGATGAACGGCCACAGCCAGCGCATCAGGCTGGAGGTCCAGTCCGGCTTGCGGTCGTCCGCCACCACCAGCGCATAAGGCCCGCGCCCCGGCACGCAAGGCGCGCCGCAGGTGACCGTGCCGGCCGCCTGCCGCTGCGCAATGTCCATGCCCGCCAGCACCAGCATGCTGTCGTGCATCAGCTCATACGACAGCGCGTAATAGCCATGGCCATAGGGATCGCCCGGCGCCTGGCCGGTATCCACCACGTCCACGATGTTGCCGAATGCGCTGCCGACATATTGCATGTCCAGCCTGGGCGTGCGACCGGCGCGCGGAACCCCGCCATGCGCAGCCTCCGACGCCACCAGCGCCATGTCGTTGTTCGAGGCATAGACCGTGACGCGCCGCACGCAGCCGCCGCTGCGCTGAAGGAAGTGGCCGAAATCGTCATTGCCCGGTTCGGCGCCGACATCGGGCGCCGGCAGCACCATTTCGTCCACGGTCCGCCCCGGTGCTTCGCTGCACAGCGCGGCGGCCGCGCTCAGGGCCACGCGCGCGCCCATGCTGTGGGCAAAGAGGTCGGTCTGCAGCCCGGCCTTGTGCAGGGCGCGCAGCACCGCGATCAGCATGGGCACGGCATAGCCGCTGCGCTCGATGTCGGCGGCATAGCGGTCGAACTTGCCCGCGCTGCTCCAGCTGAACAGCAGCGTGGCGCAGTGCCACTGGGTGTCGGTGGCAACCTGGCCCGCGCGCAGCAGCCCGGTGCGGAACACGGTGTTATAGCCATGGACCACGACCAGCACGCGGTTGCAGCCCTTTGCCGCCGCGGCGATCGCCGCCGCCAGCCCGTCCATCGCCGCGGCGCCGTCGCAATCCAGGGCGCGCGGCTGGTCCGCCGATGCCGGATCGCCGCCCGCGCCGGGAATGGCAAGCTGCACCGCGCCGCAATGGGGCTGGGCATCCCAGCGCAGGCCATAGCCCAGCTTGCTGCCATCGGGCTGGCGGTCGGTGGTGAAGAAGATGTCCTGGGTGGCCGGTGCGGGCAGTGCCCAGGTGGAACGGATGTCCTCGGGCTTCAAGGAATCGGAAAAGGTACAGCCGCCCAGCAGCAGCGCCGCGCACAAGCTCGCTGCGCCGGTTCCCGGCCGATGTTTCCGTCGCCCCAACATTGTCGCCCCTCGCTGCGTCGGCTAAGCGTTATAGGGCAAGCGCGAGGCCGGTGACATGACGCAGTTCGATTATGATCTCTTCGTCATCGGCGGTGGCTCGGGCGGTGTGCGCGCCGCGCGCATGAGCGCGCTGGCCGGCAAGCGCGTCGCCCTGGCCGAGGAATGGCGCATGGGCGGCACCTGTGTCATTCGCGGCTGCATTCCCAAGAAGCTGCTGGTCTATGCCAGCCAGTTCAAGGAAAACATCATGGACTCGGCCGGCTATGGCTGGTCCTTTGGCGACTGCAAGTTCGACTGGCCCACCCTGATCGCCAACAAGGACCGCGAGATCGCGCGCCTCGAAGGCCTTTACACCACCAATGTCGAAAAGGCCGGGGTCACCATCCTGCACGACCGCGCCGTGTTCGCGGACGAACACACCCTGCTGCTGGTCAACAGCCAGAAGAAGATCACCGCCGAAAAAATCCTGATCGCCACCGGCAACCGCCCCACCCGCGAGATGGGCACCACCCACGTCATCCCCGGCGGCGATCTGTGCATCACCTCGGACGAAGCCTTCCACCTGGAAAAGCTGCCCGAACGCATCCTGATCGCGGGCGGCGGCTATATCGCGCTGGAATTCGCGCACATTTTCCATGGGCTGGGCAGCAAGGTGTCGCTGGTCTATCGCGGCGACAAGCCGCTGCGCGGTTTTGACGACGACATGCGCGACGCCATGGTCGCCTCCATGGCCGAGCGCGGCATCGAGGTGCTGCTGGGCTGCGAATTCACCAAGGTCGAGAAGCGCGGGCAAAGCCTGCACGCCGAAACCAACAAGGGCGCCACGATCGAGACCGACCAGATCATGCTGGCCATCGGGCGTCACCCCAATACCGATGCCCTGCATGTCGAAAAAGCCGGCGTCGAACTGGGCAGGAAGGGCGAGGTCAAGGTCGATGCCTTCTCCGCCACGACCAATCCGCACATCTATGCCATCGGCGACGTCACCGACCGGGTGCAACTGACACCCGTCGCCATCCACGAAGCCATGTGCTTTGTCGAAACCGCCTTCAAGAACAACCCCACCCGGCCCGACCACACCCATGTCCCCAGCGCCGTCTTCACCACCCCCGAACTCGCCGCCATCGGCCTGACCGAGGAAAAGGCCCTGCTGATGGGCCACCATGTCGACGTCTTCAAATCCACCTTCAAGCCGCTGCTGCACACCTTGGGCGGCCGCATGGTGCGCACCTACATGAAGCTGATCGTGGATGCGAAGACCGACAAGGTGCTGGGCTGCCACATCTTCGGCGACCATGCCGCCGAGGTCATCCAGATCGTTGCCGTCTGCCTGAAGATGGGTGCCACCAAAAAGGATTTCGACAGCACAATCGCCCTGCATCCCACGGCGGCCGAAGAACTGGTGACGATGCGCACCAAGAGCTACAGCAAGGCGCCCGGCTAGGCGCCTTCTTCGCGCACCGGCCGGTGCAGCAGCGCGAAAATCGCCGCCAGCACACAGCCCGCGACAATGCCGAAGGTCAGGTCGCGCACGATGGTCAGCACAAAGGTTGCCGCCAGCACCAGCCCGGCCGGCCATTTGCGGATCAGGACGGCGAACTCCGCGCGGTCCGCCATGTTCCAGCACACCACCACCAGCACGCCCGCCAGTGCGGCCAGCGGCACATAACCGGCCAGCGGCGCCGCCACCAGCAGGAACAGCATCAGGAACACGGCATGCAACATGCCCGACAGCGGGCTGGTGGCGCCGGCGCGCACATTGGTGGCCGTCCGCGCGATGGTGCCGGTGACGGGCATGCCGCCAAAGATGGCAGAGGCGATATTGGCGATGCCCTGCGCCACCAGCTCCATGTTGGCGCGATGCTTGCGGCCGGTCATGCTATCGGCGACCTTGGCCGACAACAGGCTCTCCACCCCGCCCAGCAGGGTGAAGGACAGCGCGGTGGGCAGCAGCGCCAGCAGCAGCGGACCATCCATGTGCGGCAGCGCCGGCACCGGCAGGCTGTGCGGCAGGGCACCGAAGCGCCCCGCAATGGTCTCCACCGGCAGATGCGCCAGCGCCGCGGCGATCGAGGCGGCAATCACCGCCAGCAGCATGCCGGGCCAGTCCGGCCGCCAGCGCCGCTGCGCGAAGATCAGCGCCGCGACCGCGATGCCGATCCCCAGCGCGGCGGGATTGAGCGTCGGCAAGGCCCCGCCCAGAACCATCAGCTTGGGCAGGAAAGCGCCGGGCTCGGTGCCGTGCAGGGTCAGTCCGCCCAGCTCCTTGAGCTGGCTGGCCAAAATGATCACGGCGATGCCCGCACTGAAGCCCACCGTCACGGCATGGGGAATGTGCCGGATCAGCGAGCCCAGCCGCGACAGGCCCAGCAGTGTCAGCAACACGCCCGACATCAGCACCGTCACCAGCAGGCCCTGAAGGCCGAAGCGCGCCACCGTGGCGGAAACCAGAACGATGAAGGCGCCCGCCGGTCCGCCGATCTGAAAACGGCTGCCACCCAGCGCCGACACCAGGAAGCCGCCCACGATGGCCGTATAGAGTCCGCGCTCCGGCGACACGCCCGAGGCGATGGCGAAGGCCATGGACAGGGGCAGGGCGACAATGGCCACGGTCAGCGCCGCCGGCACATCGCGCTTCAACCGCGCCAGGCCATAGCCCTCGGCCAGGATGCTGACCAGCTTGGGACGGTACAGATGGGCGGTGGCGGAGCCGTCGGTCATGTGAATTTCCTTGTGGCGCGGGGGCTCTGGCTAGCGCAAGGACGCATCTGTCGCATTGATCCTGGACAAGGGTCGTGTGGAACCGGATAACCCATTGCCCTGGCGTTGTTTTCCCGCCATTCACCCATGGCATAGCCACTTCTGGTATTAGGGAGCCGCTTCCCCTATATCCGGGGTCCAATTTTCAAGGGAGTGCCGCGTGGCCCAGACTTGGTCCCCGCAGAGCTGGCAGGACAAGACTGCCCGTCAGATGCCGGATTACCCGGACAAGGCGGCGCTGGACGCTGTGCTGGGCAAGCTCAAGACCCACCCTCCGCTGGTGTTCGCCGGCGAGGCGCGCAACCTTCAGACCGCGCTGGGCGAAGTCGCCGCCGGCAAGGCCTTCCTGCTGCAGGGCGGCGACTGCGCCGAAAGCTTTGCCGAATTCCATCCCGACAATATCCGCGACACCTTCCGCGTGCTCTTGCAGATGGCGGTGGTGCTGACCTTCGCCGCCGGCGTGCCGGTGGTGAAAGTGGGCCGCATCGCCGGCCAGTTTGCCAAGCCGCGCTCGGACGATTTCGAGACCCAGAACGGCGTCAAGCTGCCCAGCTATCGCGGCGACAATATCAACGGCGCCGACTTCACGCCGGAAGCGCGCATTCCCGATCCGCAGCGTCTGTTGCAGGCCAATGCCCAGTCGGCGGCGACGCTCAATCTCCTGCGCGCCTTCGCCCAGGGCGGTTACGCCGACCTGCACAATGTCCATCGTTGGATGTTGGGCTTCATCGCGGACTCGCCGGCCGGCGAACAATATAAAGGTCTCGCCCAGCGTATCTCCGAAACGCTCGATTTCATGGACGCCTGCGGCATCACCTCGGCTTCCGTGCCGCAGTTGCGCGGCACCGACTTCTACACGTCGCACGAAGCGCTGCTGCTGCCCTACGAACAGGCGATGACGCGCGTCGATTCCACCAGCGGCGACTGGTACGACACCAGCGCCCACATGCTGTGGATCGGCGACCGCACCCGCCAGCTCGACGGCGCCCATGTCGAATTCATGCGCGGCATCAAGAATCCCATCGGCCTGAAATGCGGCCCGTCGCTGGAAGCGGACGACCTGCTGCGCCTGATCGCGGCGCTGAATCCGCATAACGTTCCCGGTCGCCTCACGCTCATTGCCCGCTTCGGTGCCGACAAGATCGCCGCCCACCTGCCGAACCTGGTGCGCGCCGTGAAGCGCGAGGGTGCCAGCGTGGTGTGGTCGTCCGATCCCATGCACGGCAACACCATCAAGCTGCAGTCCGGCTACAAGACCCGTCCGGTCGAGCGGGTGCTGGAAGAAGTGCGCAGCTTCTTCGCCATCCACCGCGCCGAAGGCACCCATGCCGGCGGCGTGCATTTCGAGATGACAGGCCAGAACGTCACCGAATGTCTTGGCGGCGCCCAGGGCCTGAAGGAAATCGATCTCGCCGATCGCTACCAGACCGCCTGCGACCCGCGCCTCAATGCCAGCCAGGCGCTGGAACTGGCCTTCCTGATTGCGCAGGGCCTGCGCGACGAGAAGATGAAAACGGCCGGTCTCGCGGTTTCCGCGTAGCACCAACATGGGTATTGCGCGCTTACTGGCGAAGGGCTGGATCGTTTTCTGCCTCTTCGCGAGCGCCCACGCACTTCGGCTGGCGCTGTTGTCCGGCCTGCCGCTGGATTCCTCGCTGGGCGCCATCGCCATCTGCGCCCTGCTGTTCATGGCCATGGGACTGTTGTTCGTGGGCGGGTTCGGCGCCTCGGCCGCCCATGGTGGCGCGCCCTGGCTGCAGCGCTTCCGCCCCGCGCACCTGATCCCCGGCTTCAACGAAGCCGTGTTCATGATCTTCGTGGTGCTCAGTTTCCTCAACCAGGCCTTCCTCGCCCCCGGAATCATCGATCGCGGCGGCGCCGGCGCGCTGGAGAATGCCGTCTATTTCGTGGTGCCCGGCCAGCGGGCGCTGGTCTCGGCGCTGGAAGGCTGCACCCTGGACGGCGGGCGCATGTTCGCCGGCGCCTTCGCCTGGCTGCTGGCGGTGATCTATCTGGCCAGCGCCGCATCCCAGTTGCGGCTGCAGGCGGGCCTGATCCGGCTGGAAGCTGAAGGCCGCGCCAGCGCGCTGGGCCCGACCCTGCGCGCCTTTCTGTTCGGTATCGTGGCGGTGGTGGGCATCCAGTTCCTGTTCGTGGGCTCGGCCTATCCGTGGCTGGCCTGCAGCGCCTTTGCCGACATCACCGGGGCCGTCCTGATCGGACTCGCCCCCCTGATGCTGGCCTATCTGATTGTCGCGGCGCTGGCCTCGCTGCTGGCCTCGGCGCCTGAAAATTCCAAGTAATTTCAGGTACTTGAACCGTAACAAAGCGGAACATTTGTTTGCTGGCGGCGTTGTCCCCGGCGGTCCCTTATATGCCCTGTCATTTGTCGGGGCTTCCCAACCTTGTTTCTTCGTCGCCGCGTGCCGGAATCTGGACCACTGAAGGCTGCCGTCATTGGCGCCGGCGTGTTCGGCCATCACCATGCCACCAAGTACAAGGCCTTCAGCCAGTCTGGCGACGTGGAGCTCTTTGCCATCGCCGATCCCAATCCTGACATGCTGGCCAAGGCCAAGGCCCATTATGGCTGCAAGGCCATGACCGACTGGCGCGACCTGCTGGGCAAGGTGGATCTGGTCAGCGTCTGCTCGCCCGCCGTCACCCATGCCGAAATCGTGCGCGCCTTCCTCAATGCCGGCGCCCATGTGCTGGTGGAAAAGCCCATCGCCACCACCCGGGAAGAAGCCGCCGAACTGGTCGCCCTGTCGCGCACCGTCGGCCGGGTGCTGACCGTTGGCCACCAGGAACGCTTCGTCTTCGCCCGCACCGGTCTTTTGGACGTGGCTGAAGCGCCTCGGGAGATCACCTGCTGGCGCCAGGGTCCCTGGACCGGCCGCGGCGACGATGTCTCGGTGGTGCTGGACCTGATGATCCATGACCTGGACTTGGTGCATACCCTGGTGCCCGGCCCCGTCAGCGACGTGCGCGCCGAGGGCCTGATCGAATACGGCCCCCATGCCGACGAAGTCTTCGCCATCCTGACGTTTGAGAACGGCGCCATCGCCAAGCTGGAAACCAGCCGCATCGCCACCGAACGCAAGCGCGGCCTGCGCGCCGTCTATGCCGATGGCGTGGTCGAGATCGACTTCCTCACCCGCACCGTCAAGAACACCACGCCCCGTCCGCTGGGCGCGCTGGAACTGGGCGATCCCCTGGGCGAATCCGTGGCCGGCTTCGTGGCCGCCGCCAAGGCCGGCACCGACGCGCTGGTCACCCCCGAACAGGCCGCCCAGGCGCTGGAAACCGCGCTGTGGATCGAGGAAGCCTCCGGCGTTGCCGTGCGCGCCCGCCAGACCCGCATCGCGGCCCGACGCTAGCTGGTATCGCCACCCCTACATCGCTAAATAACGGTCATGACTGACCGTTTCCGCATCGCGCTTGCCCAGCTCAATCCCGTGATGGGCGACATCGCGGGCAACTTGGCCCGCGCCCGTGCCGCCCGCGCCACCGCGCAGGGCGCCGACGTCATCCTGTTCTCCGAGCTCTTCATTGTCGGCTATTCGCCCGAGGACCTGGTGCTGAAGCCGGCCTTGCAGGAAGACGCCCGCGCCGCCGTGGAAACACTGGCCAGGGACACCGCCGACGGCGGCCCCGCCATCCTGATCGGCACACCCTGGGTACAGGACGGCAAACTCCACAACGCAGTGGCGCTGCTGGACGGCGGCAAGGTCGCCGAACTGCGCTTCAAGCACGATCTGCCCAATTATGGCGTGTTCGACGAAAAACGCGTTTTCGCCGCCGGCCCCCTGCCGGCGCCGATCACCGTGCGCGGCGTGATGCTGGGCGTGCCGATCTGCGAGGATATCTGGACCCAGGCCGTCACCGACGCGCTGGCCCAGACCGGCGCGGAAATTCTCATCGTCCCCAATGGCTCGCCGTTCGAGGCCGGCAAGGAAGACGTGCGCCTGAAGCTGGCGGCCGCGCGCGTGCGCGAGACCGGGTTGCCATTGGCCTATCTCAACCAGCTCGGCGGCCAGGACGAGGTGGTCTATGACGGCGCCTCGTTCGTCCTGAATGCCGACCAGTCCATCGCGGTGGCGCTGCCCGGCTGGGAAGAGCGTGTCGCCGTCACCGAATGGATGCGCGACCAGAACGGCAAGTGGATCTGCGCCTCGGGCGATACCTACATGGCCGAGGATCGCTGCAGCCAGGTCTATCACGCCATGATGCTGGGCCTGCGCGACTATGTGAACAAGAACCGCTTCCCGGGCGTGGTGCTGGGATTGTCGGGCGGCATCGACAGCGCCCTCTCCGCCGCCGTCGCCGTGGACGCGCTGGGCGCGACCCGCGTGCGCTGCGTGATGCTGCCCTCGCGCTACACCAGCCTCGACAGCCTGGAAGACGCCGACGATTGCGCGCGGCTGCTGGGCGTGACCTATGAGACCATCGAGATCGAGCGCGCCGTCGCCGCGCTTGGCGAAACCCTGTCCGCGCCGTTTGCGGGCACCACCGCCGACACCACCGAAGAAAACATCCAGTCGCGCCTGCGCGGCGTGATCCTGATGGCGCTGTCCAACAAATTCGGGCCCATGGTTCTTACGACGGGCAACAAGTCCGAGATGAGCGTCGGCTATGCCACCCTTTATGGCGACATGTGCGGCGGCTACAATGTGCTGAAGGACATTTACAAAACAGAGGTGTTCCGGCTTTGCCATTGGCGCAACGCCAACAGCCCCGCCGGCGCGCTGGGCCCGCAGGGCACCGTGATCCCCACCCGCATCATCGAAAAGCCGCCCACCGCCGAACTGCGCGCGGGCCAGACCGACCAGGATTCCCTGCCGCCCTATGACGTGCTGGACGGGATTCTCGAATGCCTGGTGGAACGCGAATGCAGCTTCGAACAGACGGTGGCGCGCGGCTATGACCCCGCTACCGTGAAGCGCATCGAACATCTTTTGTATGTGTCCGAATACAAGCGCCGCCAGGCCCCGCCCGGCGTGAAGATATCCCCGCGCAATTTCGGCCGCGACCGCCGCTATCCCATCACCAATGCGTTCCGCGATGCCCATTAAAGTCCGTTTTGCCCCGTCTCCCACCGGCCTGCTGCATGCCGGCAACGCCCGCACCGCGCTGCTCAACTGGCTGTTCGCCAAGAAGGCCGGCGGCCAGTTCCTGCTGCGCATCGACGACACCGACGCGGCGCGCTCCACCAAGGCCTTCGAAGACGCGATCTATCGCGACCTGTCGTGGCTGGGCCTGACATGGGATGCCACCGACCGCCAGGCCAATCGCCTCAAGCTCTACAGCACCGCTTTCTATCGCCTGCAGGCGTCGGGCCACATCTATCCCGCCTATGAGACCGAAGCCGAACTGGAACGCCAGCGTTCCCTGCTGGCCGCGCGCAAGCTGCCGCCGATCTACAACCGCGCCAGCCTCGATCCCGCCAACAAGCAGAAGTGGGAAGCCGAAGGCCGCACGCCGCATTGGCGCTTCAGGCTGTCGCACAGCAAGGTCGCATGGCACGACCTGGTGCGCGGCCCCGTCGAGATCGACACCGCCACCATGTCCGATCCTGTACTGGTGCGCGCGGATGGCGCCTTCCTCTACACCCTGCCGTCTGTGGCCGACGATGCCGACATGGCCATCACGCACGTTGTTCGCGGCGAGGATCACGTCACCAACACCGCAGCCCAGATCGAGATCTTCCGTGCGCTGGGCGCCGCCGTGCCCACCTTCGCGCATTTCCCCCTGCTGGTCGGCGCCGGCGGCGAGGCGCTGTCCAAGCGTCTGGGCTCGCTGTCACTGGAATCCATGCGCGACGACGGGATGGAGCCGCTGGCCGTCGCGTCCTACCTGGCCAAGATCGGCACCAGCGATCCGGTCGAGCCGCGTCTCACATTGGGCGAACTGGCCGGCGAATTCGATTTCGCCAAGATCGGCCGCGCGCCCGCGCATTTCGTGCCGGAGGAACTGGAAGTCCTCAACGCCAAGACCTTGCACGCCATGCCCTACAGCGCCGTCGCTGCAAAAGTCCCACTCGGTGAAGCCTTCTGGGATGCCGTGCGCCCCAACATCACCCGCCTGTCCGACACGGCGGACATGGCCCGCCTGGTCACCGGCCCGGTCACACCCGTGATCGAGGATGCGAGCCTCGCCGAGAAGGCAGCCGCCCTGCTGCCGCCCGAACCCTGGGACGAAACCACCTGGCCCCTCTGGACCAAGGCCGTCGCCGCCGAAACCGGCGCCAAGGGCAGGGGCCTGTTCCACCCGTTAAGGCTGGCGCTGACGGGGCTGGAGCATGGACCCGAACTCAAAAAACTGTTACCCCTGATCGGGCGCGCAAGGTCCCTTGCGCGGCTCAAGGGGGAAACGGCGTGAAGCTGTGTTGTCAGACCGGAATTCGAATTAGCGGCTGAATTTGCCGCCGTTTTTCGTTTGTCTGAACCTGAGAGTCCCGCGCCATGACGATCCGCCTCTTCAACACCCTGACCAAGACCAAGGAAGACTTCGCGCCGATCAATGCGAAGAACGTCCGCATGTATGTCTGCGGCCCCACGGTCTATGACTTCGCCCATATCGGCAATGCGCGCCCCGCCATCGTGTTCGACGTGCTCTACCGGCTGCTGCGCCACACCTACGGTGCCGATCACGTCACTTACGTTCGCAACATCACCGACGTGGACGACAAGATCAACGCCCGCGCCCTGCGCGATTTCCCGAACCTGCCGCTGAACGACGCCATCCGCGCCGTCACCGAAAAGACCGAGAAGCAATATCACGACGACGTGGCTGCGCTGGGCTGCCTGCCGCCCACGCACGAACCGCGCGCCACCGAGAATATCCCCGGCATGATCGCGATCATCGAAAAGCTGATTGCCCAGGGTCATGCCTACGCCGCCGGCGGCGAAGTGCTGTTCGATATCCAATCCATGCCCGATTACGGCGCCCTGTCGCACCGAAAGCTGGACGAGCAGCAGGCCGGCGCCCGCGTCGCGGTCGACGCCCACAAGAAACACCCGCACGACTTCGTGCTGTGGAAACTGTCATCCGATGACGAACCCGGCTGGGACAGCCCTTGGGGCCGCGGACGCCCCGGCTGGCACATCGAATGCAGCGCCATGTCGGCCGCCTATCTCGGCAACACCTTCGACATCCATGGCGGCGGCCTCGACCTGATCTTCCCCCACCACGAAAACGAAATCGCCCAGTCCCGCTGCGCCCATGGCACACCCGTGATGGCCAACATCTGGATGCACAACGGCTTTCTGCAGGTGGAAGGCGAGAAGATGTCCAAGAGTACTGGGAATTTCGTTACAATTCGCGAACTCTTAACCGACTGGCAGGGATGGCGCTGGCCCGGCGCGGTTATTAAGTTTGCGATGCTTGGAACACACTATCGCCAACCAATAGACTGGACTCTTAAGCGGCTTGAAGATGCTTCGATATTTTTAAGCGAAGTCCGCGCACGAACATATCGTGACGATCAGGCTAAACCTTCGCCGGCTGTCATTGATGCCCTGATAGATGATCTCAACACCTCCCTTGTTATTGCGGAGTTGTATCGCCTGCTCGACGACGTGAAACGGGGAGGCTTGGAGT
Source organism: uncultured Hyphomicrobiales bacterium (assembly GCA_966211925.1). Taxonomy (GTDB): domain Bacteria; phylum Pseudomonadota; class Alphaproteobacteria; order Micropepsales; family Micropepsaceae; genus Rhizomicrobium. Next base: position 71,705 of record CBIHOI010000001.1, read on the forward strand.
CAGCAGCAACTCTTCGCGCATCTTTGGAATTTATGGGCATATTTGTCGAACAGGTCGATCTTAAAAAGATGCGATTGGGATTGGCCATTTCAGAGATCGAGACTTTGATTGAGGCGCGCCTTGCCGCCCGCGCGGCCAAGAACTTCGCCGAATCCGACCGCATCCGCGACGAACTGCTGGCGCAGGGCATCGTCCTGAAAGACGGCCCCACCGGCACGACGTGGGAGATCAAGCGGTGACCACTATCCACGTCGCCCGCCGCATCCGCGCGCGTTACACTGCGCCCATGGAAACGCCTGTCCTCACCGCCGCGCTTGCCCGCAAACCCCGCCGCTATCCTCGCGCTATCCCCAGCACCCAGGGGAGGGGGGAGGTCAAAATCCGCCCGCACAATTATATTGCTGAAGCCCCGAAAAAGCGCGCCGGCGCAGCACTTGGCAATCGCCACGCCGCCACCGGCGCGGCAGAGCGTGTGGACAGGCATCGCCGCATGGACGCCCTTGTCCAGCAGACATGCACGCTGGCCGACACCGTGAAGGCCGCCGTTTACATCGGCCAACTGGAACATTGCCGCCTGGCCCAACTGCTGGCCGAGGCGCTGGATGTCTAAAGAACGCCTCTTTATCTTCGACACCACCCTGCGCGATGGCGCCCAGACCCAGGGCGTGGATTTCTCGCCGGAAGACAAGCGCCAGATCGCGCTGGCGCTCGATGCGCTGGGTGTCGACTACATCGAAGGCGGCTGGCCCGGCGCCAACCCCACCGACACGGCTTTCTTCGCCGACCGCCCGCCGCTGAAACGCGCCCGCTTCACCGCCTTCGGCATGACCAAGCGCTCGGGCCGCAGCGCCGCCAACGATCCGTCGCTGGCCCAGGTGCTGGACGCCAACGTCGATGCCATCTGCCTGGTCGGCAAGACCTGGGACTTCCAGGTGGATGTCGCGCTGGAAATTCCGCGCGACGAGAATATCGACAATATCAGCCAGTCCATCGCCGCCGTGGCGGCGAAGAAGCGCGAGCCCTTGTTCGACGCCGAGCATTTCTTCGACGGCTATGCCGCCAATCCCGATTACGCGCTGGCCTGCATCCGGGCCGCGCACGATGCCGGCGCCAGATGGATCGTGCTGTGTGACACCAATGGCGGCACCCTGCCGGAAGATGTCTATCGCATCGTCAGCGAGGTGAAGGCCAAGCTGCCCGGCGTCGCGCTGGGCATCCATGCCCACAACGACACCGGCCAGGCGGTGGCGGTATCGCTGGCGGCCGTGCGCGGCGGCGTGCGGCAGATCCAGGGCACGCTCAACGGCCTGGGCGAACGCTGCGGCAATGCCAATCTGTGCACCCTGCTGCCGACCCTGATGCTGAAGCCGGCTTACGCTGCGCAGTTCGAAACCGGCGTCTCGGCCGAGAACCTGGCCCGCATCACCCATGTCTCGCGCCTGCTGGACGAAATCCTCAACCGCGCCCCCGATCGCTATGCCCCCTATGTCGGGCCGTCGGCCTTCGTGCACAAGGGCGGGCTGCATTCCTCGGCGGTGATGAAGGACCCCACCACCTACGAACATGTGAAGCCGGAGAGTGTCGGCAACGAACGCATCATCCCGGTGTCCGACCAGGCCGGCCGTTCCAATGTGCTGGCGCGGCTGGGCGAGGCGGGCATCGCGTTGGATGCCAAGGACCCGCGCGTCGCCCGGCTGCTGGAAGACATCAAGGCCCGCGCCGCGTCCGGCTATGCCTATGACGGCGCCGAAGCCTCGTTCGAGCTGCTGGCCCGCCGCGCGCTGGGCGATGTGCCGGATTATTTCCGCGTCGAAAGCTACCGCGCCACGGTCGAACGCCGCGACGGCAAGACGGTATCGGAAGGCACTGTTCGTTTGCGCGTGGATGGGCAGGAGATTCACAGCGTCGGCACCGGCAACGGTCCGGTCAATGCGCTGGATGCGGCGCTGCGCAAGGACCTGGGCAAATATTCGCAGCTTCTCGCCGACCTGCGCCTGGTGGATTACAAAGTGCGCATCCTTACCACCGGCACCGAAGCCGTCACCCGCGTCATCATCGAAAGCGCCGACGGCAAGGGCAATCGCTGGTCCACCGTGGGCGTGTCGGAGAATATCGTGGATGCCTCGTTCGAGGCGCTGACGGACTCCGTCACCTACAAGCTGTACCGCGACGGCGCTAAAGCCTGAGCGCCTTTTTCAGCCGGGCCAGCGCATCATCGGCGCCGTCCGCCACCTGGTACAATTCCAGCACCGTGTCGCGCGCAAAGCCGCGCGCGATGGTGCCCCTGATCATGGCGTCCAGCGCATCGAAATAGCCATCCACATTCACCAGGATGATAGGCTTGGCATGCACCCCAAGCTGGGCCGCGGTCAGCACTTCGAAGAACTCGTCATAGGTTCCCAGTCCGCCGGGCAGTGTCACAAAAGCATCCGACCGCGCGATCATCTCGCGCTTGCGCACGAACAGGTCGGGCACGATCTCGGTATCCTCGCCGGCTTCCAGCGGCGGTTCCATGTCACGCAGGAAACCGGGCAGGATTCCTTCCACGGTTCCGCCGGCATCGCGGGCGCCCCGCGCCGCGTCCCCCATCAGCCCCGGCCCGCCGCCGCCAAAGATGAACCGTGCGCCCAACCCCGCAATTCCGGCGCCTATCGCCGTTGCGGCGGCGCGAAACACAGGGGAATCGCCGAACGAGGCGCCACAGAAAACGCAGATGGCCGGCGTCTTCGTCATCGGGGTCATGTCCCTGTCGGATGCGGGGTTGCACCGGTAGCGGCATCTTCCTAAACAGGTTCGCCGCCACCCCAAAGGAGAAAGTTTTGCCCCGCTGGTTGATCATTCTGTTGGCCGTGGCCGTCCTTGCCACCATCGCGGGCTTTGTCACATTCGGCGGCGCTGACATGGGTGGCGTCAACATAGGGACAGGACACTGATGGCCCATCCGGTGGAAGACGGCAGCGGCGCCCCCTCCTTCCGTCCCCTGTGGCGGCTGATGCCCTATCTGTGGCCGACCGGCCGGCGCGATCTGAAAATTCGCGTCGTGCTGAGCATCACGTTCCTGATGCTGGGCATCGTCGTCACCACGGTGTCGCAGCAGTTCTTCGGTGCGGCGGTCAACGCCTTCGGCAAGACGCCCCAGACGGCGGCGCTGTGGGTGGTGATCGCCCTCGTGGCGTCCTATGCCTTGGCGCGATTGCTGATGCAGGCCTTCGCGCAATTGCGCGACGGTGTTTTCGCCCCGGTGCAGTACCACGCCATGCGCGAAGTGGCCGTGGAGACCTTCGCCCATATCCACACCCTGTCGATGCGCTTCCACCTGGAACGCAAGACCGGCGGGCTGAGCCGCGTCATCGAGCGCGGCACGCGCGGCATCGACAACATCCTGTCCTTCGCGCTGTTCTCGGTTTTCCCGATCATTTTCCAGGTGCTGATCTATGCCGGCATGCTGCTTTATACCTTCAACATCTGGGTGGCGCTGACGGCGATCGTCATGGTGGCGGCGTATAGCTGGTTCACCGTGGCCGTCACGCGCTGGCGCGTCGCCTTCCGCCGCGAGATGAACCAGAACGATACCGACGCCAACACCAAGGCGGTCGACAGCCTGCTGAATTTCGAGACGGTGAAGTATTTCAACAACGAGAAGCACGAAACCCGCCGCTACGACGCCTCGATGGCGAAATATTCCGTCGCCTCGATCCAGTCCCAGACTTCGCTGTCGATACTCAATACTGGCCAGGCCGCGATCATCGCCGTGGGGCAGGGAACCATCCTGGTGCTGGCCGCGATGATGGTGAAATCTGGTCAGGTATCGCTGGGCCAGTTCGTCGCCGCCAACCTGATCGTGCTGCAGCTCTATCAGCCGCTGAACCTGCTGGGCACGGTCTATCGCGAGATCACGCAGGGCCTGGTGGACATGGAAGCCATGTTCCGCCTGCTGCATCAGTCGCGCGAGGTCACCGACAAGCCTGGCGCCAAGCCGCTTGTTGTTTCGGGCGGCGAGATCCGTTTCGACAATGTCGTGTTCGGCTACGACCCGGAACGCGTGGTGCTGAAGGGCATCAGCTTCACGGTACCGGCCGGCAAGACCGTGGCGATTGTCGGCCCGTCCGGCGCCGGCAAGTCCACCATCAGCCGTATCCTGTATCGCTTTTACGACATCCAAAGCGGGCAGGTGACCATCGACGGCCAGGACATTCGCGACGTGACGCAGGAAAGCCTGCGCAGCGTCATCGGCATCGTGCCGCAGGACACCGTGCTGTTCAACGACACGGTCAAGTACAACATCGCCTATGGCCGTATCGGCGCAAACGAAACCGACATCAAGGAAGCGGCGCGCCTGGCCCAGATCGACAAGTTCATCATCGAGCTGCCGATGGGTTACGACGCCATGGTGGGCGAACGCGGGCTGAAGCTGTCGGGCGGCGAAAAGCAGCGCGTCGCCATCGCCCGCACCATCCTGAAAAATCCGCCCATCCTGCTGCTGGACGAAGCCACCAGCGCGCTGGACACCGGCACCGAGCGCGAAATCCAGGGCGCGCTGAACATTGTTTCGCAGAACCGAACCTCGCTGGTGATCGCGCACCGGTTGTCGACCGTGGTGGATGCCGACGAAATCCTGGTGCTGGATCATGGCACCATCATCGAGCGCGGCCGCCATGGCGACCTGCTGGCCCAGAACGGCCATTACGCTGCCATGTGGAACAAGCAGCGCGAAGCCGCTGCGGCGCGCGAGAAGCTGAAGGAAGTGGAAAACGATCCCGACGTGGCGCCGGGGATCGCGAAAGCGCCTTTATGATTTCCCGCTCAGGCGGGGGTCTTCAGACAGTCCGGATTGAAGACGCGCTGGGCGGAAGGCGGGTTTTTCGCAAGCTTGCCGGCGGGGCGGATCGGTCGCGGTGCAAAATTCCCGCCGCAGTTGGGGCACACACCGCCAAGCTGCATGTCCACGCAGTTGCGGCAGAAGGTGCATTCAAACGTGCAGATCATGGCGTCTGTCGCGCTTGGCGGCAGATCCTTGTCACAGCATTCACAGTTGGGCCGAAGCTCAAGGCTCATTGTTGTTTGTCGCTACCGCGCACGCTTCTAGATGATCTCGACGCGATCCACTTCGACGCCCTTGTTGCCCTGGCGGGTGGAATAACGGATGCGCTGGTCAGGCTCCACGACTTGCACGCCCGAGCGCCGCAAGGCGCTGGCATGCAGATAGATGTCGCCCGAACCATTGTCGGGCATCACAAAGCCGAAGCCCTTCTGGTCATTGAAGAACTTGACCTTGCCTTCGACCATCGGGCCAGACGGACCACTGTCGTGCTGCCGTCCGCCGCCGAACCCGCCGCCGCCATATCCTCCACCGCCATAACCGCCGCGATCGCCAAAGCCGCCGCCACCGCCAAACCGGTCGCCGCCGCCAAAATTGTCGCGGCGCGGACCGCGCGAAGGCGCTTCCGCTGTCGAGGCATCGACGCTGTGCACCGCCACCACCTGCAGGCCGCGCTGGCTGTCGGCCAGGTCGCACACGATGGTGGCGCCGGGCGCCACTTCGCTATGCCCCGCCGCCTGCAACGCGCTGGCGTGACAGAAGGCGTCGCCGCCATTGTCCATGGTGATGAAGCCGAAACCCTTGGTGGCGTTAAACCACTTAACCTTGCCCTTCACAGATGCCTGCGAAATGGACTTCTCGTTGCCATATGCCATGTGAACCGACGCCAAACCCCAAGCCGGCAAAACACCCCACGCCACCCCCCGGACCGGCTGCGCGGGAGCGACTGCGACATGATGACTACAGAAAGCCCCACGCCGCAACGGGGTTAAGGCGACAAATGTTACGATCTGGGCCGGTTTGTTGCACTGCAACATTCACGGGTTGACTTCGGGGGCGAACAGGCGGATACACGCGGTATCTGGCGACCGCACAAGGCTCCCTTCCAGGGATGCTGTCATCGCCAGCCTTCAAAGCAGACCTCCGTTCCCTCCAGTGTGCGTGGAAGACGGCAACCAGCCGTAAACCCGTGCCTTTTGGCGCGTTCCCACGGTTTTTAAGGACTTTTGTGACCGACGTGACTTTTGAATCGCTTGGCGTTGCCGAGCCGATCCTGCGCGCCCTTGGCGAGCAGAACTACACCATCCCCACCCCCATCCAGAAGCGGGCCATCCCCGCGCTGCTGTCCGGCCGCGACCTGCTGGGCATCGCCCAGACCGGCACCGGCAAGACCGCCGCCTTCGGCATTCCCCTGCTGCAGAAGCTGTCGATCGGCCATGTCCCGCCCCAGCCCAAGCAGGCCAAGGCGCTGATCCTGGCCCCCACCCGCGAGCTTGCGGTGCAGATCGAGGAATCCCTGCGCACCTATGGCAAGTTTCTGAACCTGAAGATGACCGTCATTCTGGGCGGCGTGAACCAGAACACCCAGGTCAAGAACATGGCCAAGGGCGTCGATATCCTGGTCGCCACCCCGGGCCGCTTGCTCGACCTGGTCCAGCAGAAATTCGTCCGGCTGGACGCGGTGAACACCTTCATCGTCGACGAAGCCGACCGCATGCTGGACATGGGCTTCATCCGCGATGTGCGCAAGCTCGTCGCCTTCATCCCCAAGCAGCGCCAGTCCATGCTGTTCAGCGCCACGATGCCCGAAGACATCGCCAAGCTGGTGCACGAAATGATGAACCAGCCTGAAAAAATCGAAGTGGCGCCGCAGGGCAAGACCGCCGACCGCGTCGCGCAGAAGCTGTACTTCGTGCCGATGGCGCAGAAGCGCCAGCTGCTGAGCGAGTTGCTGAAGGATTCGGCCATGAACCGCGTCATCGTCTTCACCCGCACCAAGCATGGCGCCAACCGCGTTGCCGAACACCTGGCCCGTACCGGCGTCGTGGCTGAAGCCATCCACGGCAACAAGTCGCAGAATGCCCGCCAGCGGGCGCTGGACATGTTCAAGACGGGCAAGGCCCGCGTCCTGGTGGCGACGGACATCGCCGCCCGCGGTATCGACGTGGACAATATCAGCCATGTCGTGAACTTCGAGCTTCCGAACGAACCAGAAAGCTATGTCCATCGCATCGGTCGCACCGCGCGCGCCGGTGGCGAAGGCATCGCCATCAGCTTCTGCGACTCCAGCGAGCGCACCTATCTGCGCGATATTGAACGCCTGACACGCATGAAGATCGAGCCGGTGGCCCATGATCTGCCGGAACTGACAGCCGAGCAGAAGGCGCAGCAGGAAGAGCCGCGCCGTCCCCACGGCCACAATCGTGGCGGCCACGGCAAGCCGGGCGGTCACAAGCCGCATGGCGGCGGTCATCGTGACGCGACAAGTGCCGATCCGCATGCACCCAAGAAGCGCAATGGTTCGCGTGCCCATTGGAACCGCGGCCGCGACAAGCAGCGTGGTACCGCCGCTTAATGCAGCTGTTCGTTGACGGCGATGCCTGCCCGGTAAAAGCAGAAGTCGAAAAGGTGGCGGCCCGGCATGGCCTGGCCGTCACCATCGTCAGCAATGGCGGCCTGCGGCCATCGGCCAATCCGCTCCTGCGCCACGTCGTCGTGGCCGAAGGGGCGGATGCCGCCGATGACTGGATCGTCGAGCACATTGCCGCCGGCGATATCTGCGTCACCGCGGACATTCCGCTGGCCGCGCGCTGCCTGGACAAGGGCGCGCGCGTACTGGGGCCGAACGGCAAGCCTTTCACGCAAGAGGGCATCGGCATGGCGTTGGGCATGCGCGAGCTTAGCCGCCATCTGCGCGAACTGACGGCAGGTGGCCAGACCCATCACAGCGGTTTCAGCAACCAGGACCGCTCGCGCTTTTTGGGCGAACTGGAAAATTGCATCCAGGCGCTGAAGCGCGCAGGCTGATCACATGTTCGGATTGAAACTCGAAAATCATTACGCCCGTCTGCCGGGGGAGTTCTACACGCTCATGCCCGCCGAGAAGGTCGGTGTTCAGCCGCGCCTGCTGCATACCAACGCCAGGGCCGCCGCGATACTCGGCATGGACCCCGCGGCCTTTTCCGATCCCGCCTTCGCACAGGTTTTCTCGGGTCATGCACCGCTGGAAGGATTTTCACCTCTGGCGATGGTCTATTCCGGCCACCAGTTCGGCGTCTGGGCCGGACAGTTGGGCGATGGCCGCGCGCTGCTGATCGGCCAGGCGCGCGCACCCGATGGTGCACTGTGGGACATTCAGTTGAAGGGCGCAGGCGAGACGCCCTATTCACGCCACGCCGATGGCCGCGCCGTGATGCGCTCGTCCATCCGCGAATATCTCTGCAGCGAGGCGATGGCGGCGTTGGGCATTCCCACCACCCGCGCACTGGCGCTGGTCGCCACCAACGAACAGGTCTATCGGGAAATTCCCGAACCCGGCGCCGTGCTGACCCGGCTGGCACCCAGCCATATCCGCTTCGGCCATTTCGAGCATTTCTTCCACACCAATCGCCCCGAACAGGTGCGTCTGCTGGCCGACCATGTGATCGAGGAATATTTCCCGCACTTGGTGGGCGATCATGCTGGATGGTTCGGCGAAGTCGTCAAACGCACCGCCGAACTGATGGCCGGCTGGCAGTCGGTCGGCTTCGCGCATGGCGTGATGAACACCGACAATATGTCGATCCTGGGCATCACCCTGGATTACGGCCCCTTTGGTTTCATGGAGACCTATGATCCGGGCTTCGTCTGCAACCATACCGACCAGCAAGGGCGCTATGCCTTCGATATGCAGCCGGCCATCGCGCACTGGAACCTGCGTGCGCTGGCCTTCGCGCTGTCGGGCCTGATCGCCAAGGAAGCGCTGATCAGTGCGCTCGACACCTATGAAGGCCTGTATCGCCGCCGCTACCGCGCCCTGATGCGCGCCAAGCTAGGCCTAGTGCAGGACCTGCCAGGTGATGATCTGCTGATTGGCAACCTGCTGACCCTGATGGCCAAGGCGCGCGCCGATTATACGCTGGGCTTCCGCAATCTCAGCGGCGAAGATGTCGATTGGCTGAAACTGTTCGGAGACGGCAACGCCGATGCCGAAGCCTGGCTGTCGCGCTATCGCGTACGGACACAAAGCGAAGACTTGTCGGGTCTGGACAGGGTCAATCCCAGATATGTCCTGCGCAACTGGGTAGCCGAGACTGCCATTCGCGCCGTGGAAGACCAGGGCGATATCGCCATCCTGGACCGCATCTTCAAGCTGGTGCAAAGCCCGTTTGAAACGCATGACGGCGACGAAGCTTTCGCTACGCCGCCGCCAGCAGAGATGTACAACCTGGAAGTAAGCTGCTCCTCCTAGCTACCAGATCACCGAGACATACTTGGCCTCGCAGAATTCGATCAGGCCGTGATGTGAACCCTCGCGGCCAAGGCCAGAGGCTTTCACACCGCCGAACGGCGCCGCCGGGTCCGACATGATGCCGCGATTGAGGCCGATCATGCCGGCTTCAAGCTTCTCGCTGAGCTGGAAGCCGCGCTTGAGGTCCTGGGTATAGAGATACGCCGCCAGGCCATACTCAGTATCGTTGGCCTTGCGGATGGCTTCGGCTTCGTCGGTGAAGGACTGCATCGAAACCACCGGTCCGAAAATCTCTTCCTTGATCATGTCGGCATCGTCCGGCACGTCCGCCAGCACCGTCGGCGGATAGTAATAGCCGGGGCGGTTGAGACGCTGGCCGCCCAGCAGCACCTTGGCGCCCTTGGCGACGGCGTCATCCACCAGGCTGGCGATCTTGGCCACGGACTTTTCGTTGACCATCGGGCCAAGGGTGGATTCCGGATCCACCGCATCACCCAGCTTGATCTCCGACATGCGCTTGACGATGCCGTCACTGAAGCCTTGGTACAGGTCCTTGTGGATATAGAAACGGTTGGCTGCCGTGCAGGCCTCGCCGCTGTTGCGCATCTTGGCCAGCATGGCGCCGTCGAGCGCCGCGTTCAGGTCGGCATCCTTGCAGACGACGAAGGGGGCGTTGCCGCCCAGTTCCATCGAGGAGGATATTACTTGGTTGGCGGCTTCCTTCAGCAGCGCCACGCCCACGGGCGTCGAGCCGGTGAAGGAAATCTTGCGCACGCGCGAATCGTTGAGGATTTTCTTGGACAGTGAGCTGGCCTTGGAGGTGGTCAGCACATTGACCACGCCCGCCGGCACGCCGGCATCGTGCAGGATCTGCGCGACGGCAAAGGCGGTCAGCGGCGTCTCGGTGGCGGGTTTGCAGATCACGGTGCAGCCGGCCGCCAGCGCCGGCGCGATCTTGCGGGTCGCCATGGCGGCCGGATAATTCCATGGCGTGATCAGCAACGAAATGCCGATGGGCTGGTACTGCACCATAATGCGGGCGCCGCTCGCCGGCGCCATCGCCAGTTCGCCCAGCACATGACAGCATTCTTCCGCATACCAGCGGAAGAATTCGGCGGCATAGAGAACTTCGCTGCGCGCGTCCGGCATCGCCTTGCCGTTCTCCAGGCTGATCAGATAGGTCAGCCATTCGATGTTCTCGATCATCTTGTCGTAGCACTTGCGCAGGATCTCGGCGCGCTGGCGCGGAGAGGTCGCGGCCCAGCCGGCGGCGGCCTTGTCGGCCGCATCCACCGCAGCAGCCGAGTCCGTGTCGTCGCAATCGGCCACGTCGCAGATCTTCTCGCCGTTGGACGGGTTGAAGACATCAACGCGCTTGCCGGTGCTGGAAGCCACCCACTTTCCGCCGATCCACAGGTCGGTGGGAATGGGGAAGGGGGCGGGGCCGATTTTGGGGGCGGGGATCGTGAAGGTATTGGTCATGATGCTCTCTTTATATGATCAGGAGGCCAGCGCGGCGCGATCACCGCTGAAGGCGGCGCGGGTGATCGCCTTGATGGCGTCCAGGTCCAGCTTGCGGGGATTGTTGTTGACCAGGCGGGCGGCGCCGATGGCGGCTTCGGCGGTCCAGTCTTGCTTGTCTTCGGGCAAGCCCAGGTCCTTCAGGGTGACCGGGATGCCGATGTCCTTCAGCAGGCCGGCGACTTCGTCGATCAGCTCGCGCGACAGTTCTTCGTCGGTGCCCGTCAAGCCGATGGCGCGGCCTACCTGCGCAAAGGCGGCGACGCAGCTGGGGCGGTTGAACTCCATAACATAGGGCATCAGCAGGGCCACGCCCATGCCGTGCGGCGTGTGCGTCTCGTTGCCCACCGGATACTGGATGGCATGCGCCGCCGCGGTGCCCGCCGCGCCAAAGGCGCAGCCGGCCGCCAGCGAAGCCAGCATCATCTGCTCGCGCGCCTCGATGTTCTTGCCGTCCTTCACGGCGGTGCGCAGCGCCTTGAAGATGTTCTGCAGTGCCAGGATGCCAAACACGTCGCTCAGCACGTTCTTACCCACGAACACATTCTTCACGGTCAGATCGGGCGTCACCTCGCGCGGCATGGCGGTGAAAGATTCAATGGCGTGGGTCAGGGCGTCGGCGCCCGATACCGCCGTCAGTCCCGGCGGGCAGCTCAGCGTCAGCTCGGGATCGCAAACCGCAACGCGCGGAACGAGGTAGGGCGAGGAGATGCCCACCTTTGTGCCGCGTTCGGTATCTGCGATCACCGCCACCGGCGTCACTTCCGAGCCGGTGCCCGACGTGGTGGGCACCGCGATCACCGGCGCCACGGGCCCGGGAATCTTGTTCTCACCATAATAGTCACGCAGCGAACCGCCATGCTGCAGCAAAACCGCCACGCACTTGGCCATGTCCATGCAGGAACCGCCGCCGATGCCCAGCACCACGTCCGGTTTGAAATCAGCGCATTCGGTGACGCAGCCGGAGATGCCGTCCATCGGAAGGTCCGCTTCCGTGCGGTCATAGACCTTCACCGCCACGCCATTGGCCTCGATGTCGGCGATGATCGCCTTGAACTGCGCATCCTGGCCCATGCGGGCATCGGTGCAGACCAGCGCGCGCTTGCCGATCTGGGCCGTCATCATGCCGATGGCGGCGCGCTGGCCGGAGCCGAACACCACCGAGGCGGGCAGGCGCAGGGCGCCGAAAATTCCAGACATCAGACATTTTCCTTTCGTGATTCAGCCGCCAGCTTCTGCAGGTCCGCCCACAGGCCGTCGTCGATATACATACCTTTGGCCAGCGACTGGCTGCGGGCGCGTTGGGCGCGGTCGCCCGGCGCCAGCACCGGATGTTCAGGATCGGCCGGCGCGGCGGAACGAATATCGTCGAGATAACCGCTCACCAGTTCGCGCGCCGCGTCGGCATGCGGGGGGGCTATCACAATAAAGATGTCGCCCTTGTTGCAGGGGTTCACCGAATCCAGCGTGCCTTTGACATTGGTCCCGATGGCCGCGCCGGCCAGGCTTGAAACCAGCACTTCAAAGGCAATGCCCAGTGCATAACCCTTGGGTCCGCCGAACGGCGCGATGGCGCCCTTCTTGGCGGCGGTGGCGTCGGTGGTGGGGTCACCATTCTCGTCCAAGGCCCAGCCCAAGGGAATGGGCGCGCCGCGATTGGCATGGTCGTGAATCTTACCCATCGAAACCAGGCCGGTGGCCATATCCAGCACCATGGGATGCGGCTCCGCCGGTACGCCGATAGCGATGGGATTGGTGCCGATCATCGCCTTGCGCCCGCCCCAGGGATGCACCAGCGCTTCGGACACGGTGAGTGCGACGCAGGTAAGGCCAAGGTTCGCGACATGCTCGGCGTAATAGGCCAGCGCCCCAAGATGATTGGCGTTGCGGATGGCGGCGATGGCGATGCCATCTTCCTGCGCGCGCGGGATGATGGCATCCAGCGCCGCCATGGCCACGACGGGGCCCAGCCCGCGCTCACCATCCACACTGAGGAATGACCGGGCTGTCCATTCCAGTGTGCCGGTGATGCCCGGCACCGTTGCCCCGGAATGAATCCGCTCGATCACCCGGCGCAGGCGCAGCAGCCCGTGGCTGGGGATGGCGCGCATCTCTGCTTCCAGGAACAGACTGGCCTGGGTGCGGGCCTGGTCGGGGGGCACACCATTGGCCACAAGGATGCCTTCGGCCAGTTCTCGGACTTGCGGGGCGGGGACCAGCATCTAAAATCCAATATCCTATAGGATCGCGGGACCGTATGGGGTAAGCTGGCTCCGGTCAATGGTGGTTTGCACCACTTTCTGTGGGGAAGTTCCGACGATGTCGGCGGTAAATGAAGTGGCGGACAAGGCGATCCTGCGGCCCTCGGGCCTGGCGGAGGAAGTCTATCGCCGCATCCGGGCCGACATCATGTCGCTCCGGCTGCCGCCCGATACCCGGGTGTCGGTGGACAGCCTGGCGCGGGAGCTGGGGGTGTCGCAGACCCCGATCCGCGAGGCGCTGTCCATGCTGGAAGCCAACGGTCTGGTCTCCAAGCGCCACTTTGCCGGCTATGCCACCTCGCCGCGGATGGACCGCGCCCAGCTGGATGAACTGTTCGAATTCCGCCTGCTGATCGAGCCCCATGCCGCGCGCAAGGCGGCAGAATCCATGCGTGACACTGATATGGCGATACTGGTCAGCGGCGAGGGCGCCACCAGCCACGACGCCTTTGCCGACATGGACACGCAATTCCACAAACTCATCGCGCAGGGCGCCGGCAATCATCTGATTGCGGACTCGCTGGCGCGGCTGCATATCCATGTCCACATTTTCCGCTCCTGTTTCCGCAGCGAGATCGCGGAAGAGGCGGTGCATGAGCATGACGATATCATCGGCGCCATCCGCGCGCGTCAGGGTGCTGCCGCGGAAAGCGCCATGCGCCGCCACATCGAGCGCAGCTATGCGCGGTTGCGCGATTTTATAAAGGACTAGCCTTTCCTCGCCTTGAAGGCGGCATAGCGCGCCTTGGCTTCGTCGTTCGGCGGATAAAGGCCAGGCAGAGGCACACCGCGTTCTATCTCGGTCATCACCCAGGCCTCCTGTGCTTCCTGTTCGACGGCGGCGGTCATCACTTCAGCCAGCATCGCCTGCGGGATCACCACCGCGCCGTCACCATCAGCGACAATTGCATCGCCCGGAAATATCGCCACGCCGCCACAGGCGATAGGTTCCTGCCAATTGATGAAGGTCAGCCCCGCAACGCTCGCAGGTGCCGCAGCTCCGGCGCACCACACGGGCAGGCCTGTCGCCAGAACGCCTTCCATGTCGCGCATCACGCCATCGGTGACCAGCGCGCCGACTTTCCGCTTCGCCATGCGGGCACAAAGAATGTCACCGAAGATGCCCGCATCGGTGACGCCCAGCGCATCCGCGACGCAGATCACGCCTTCTTCCATCGCCTCGATCGCGGCGCGGGTGGAGATGGGCGAGGCCCAGCTTGCCGGTGTCGCCAGGTCTTCGCGCGCCGGGACAAATCGCAGCGTGAAGGCCGTTCCCGCGACACGCTTCTGTCCGGGCTGCTTCGGAAAAGCCCCCCGTAGCCAGACATTGCGCAGGCCCTTCTTCAAAAGCACCGTGGTTAGGGTGGCAGTTGAAACGCCTTCGAGGGTGGTCTTGATCTTTTTGTCCATGTCGTCCTCTGGATGTGCAACGCCGAGCGGCGTTCATCTTTGTTAATTTCGAATTGGCAGCAAGCGCACAGAATCACTAGGGACCAGAAGGCCTTTGAGCGCCTTTTTCCGGATTTCTGTCGTATGTGATGGTCAATCTTTATGCAGGGCATGCGCACGGTCGATTGCGCGCTCGCTGATAGATAATTGCGTTTCGTCTTTCACGCGCCTGCAACCAATTCTTTCGCATATGCGAGATAGTCCGTAATTCATTGGCTTATACGTGAATTTCTTGGTGGAAATTTCAAGTGATGTTGTGCACCGCACAATAAGTTCTGCGAAGCAAGTGCCGTGATAATTATGTGACGTTGCCCTGTTTCCGCTCTCTGCATCCGCATTTCTAGCCAATATTCTCTCGATTAGCGGCGCGATCCTCTGCTATCCACCCGGCTGTGGTCCGACATAGTGTCGGTATAAAAACGTTCCAGGGGGAATATCCTATGAATTACGGTTTGACGAAGACTCGCGCCCGCCTCGCCGGTGGCGCTGCGATTCTGGCGCTTAGCGCCGGCGCCGCGATGGCGCAGGAAGGCGTCGAACAGGTCGTTGTTTCCTCGACCCGTCTGCAAAGCGCCGGTTTCGACGCTCCGACCCCGACGACGGTCGTGAGCTCTGCCGACCTTGAAGCTTCGGCCAAGCCCAGCGTCTTCGACGCCATCACCCAGCTGCCCGCCCTCCAGGGCTCCACGGGTGTCGGCTACAATACCGGCTCCACCACCACCGGCCTGATCGGCCTGTCGGCCCTCGGCCTGCGTGGTCTGTCCCCCCTGCGCACCCTGGTCCTGATCGACAGCCAGCGCATGGTCGGCGGCAACTTCAACGGCGTGGTTGACGTCAGCCAGATGCCGCAGATGCTGATCCAGCGCGTCGACGTCGTGACCGGCGGCGCCAGCGCCTCCTGGGGTTCGGACGCCGTTGCCGGTGTGATCAACTTCGTCACCGACAAGAAGTTCGAAGGCTTCAAGATGAACGCCCAGGCGGGTCTGTCCACCTATGGCGACATGGGCAACATGACCTTCCAGGCGGCAGCTGGTTCCAGCTTCGCCGGCGGCCGTGCCCACTTCGAAGTCGCGGGCGAATATTCCTACAGCGACGGCCTGCTGCCGCGCTATCCCGTTGGCCAGCAGCACAATGCTCTTCCGGGAAATATCGGCGGCCGTACCCTGTCGCGCCAGTCGGGCCAGATCAGCTACAATAACGACGCCGCGACTCCGGCCGGCCAGCCGCGCACGTCCTACTACAGCCTTGTCCAGAACCCGCAGAATGCCGCCTATGGCCTCATCACCAGCGGTCCGAAGGCCTACACCACTTTCGGCGGCAACGGCATCGCCCAGAAGTTGGACCTGGCCGGCAACTGCTACACGACTGCCACTGGCACATTGACCAACGCGATCAACAACAACTGCATTGGTACGGCTTCGGATCCGGGTGACCAGAACAATACCCGCGAGTTCACCCAGGGCCTGTACGATCCTCTGACCCGCGGCAACGTCTATATGCGTCTGTCCTATGACCTGACGCCCTCGACGGAAATCTACGCCACCTTGAACTATGGCGTCAGCCGTACCCAGAATACCCCGGCCCAGGGCAACTCCGACAAGTCGGGCATGACCCTGCGTTGCGATAACGCCTACCTGCCGTCGACCGGCCTGTTCGGCGTCGGCCTCAACGCCGCCCAGACCCAGGCAGCCTGCTTGACGGCCTATCCGGGCAACGCCATCAGCTATGCCAGCCAGTGGGCGAACATCCCTGTGGATCAGGAAATGTTCCTGCTGCGCACCCAGCGCCGTTTCGTGGTTGGCGGCGACGGCAGCTTCGATCTGTTCGGCAAGAGCTGGAACTGGGACTCCTACTTCCAGCACGGCGAGACCGACACCTCGATCAAGATCTACAACATGCCGCTTTCGGGTGCCCCGGTTAACCCGGCCACCGGCAAGATCGACAACACCGTGTCCCGCTTCAACCTGGCGCAGGATGCCGTGGTTGATGGCAGCGGCAATATCGTCTGCCGCAATACGGTTGCCCAGCTGTATGGCTGCGTGCCGTTCAATCCCTTCGGCGGCGGTACCATCAGCAACAATGCAATCGCCTATTTCGACAACCAGAACGGCCCCGGCGGCACCACGCTTGGACCGACGGCGATCCAGACCCAGCGTCAGGAAGCCTTCAGCTTCGCCGTCAACGGTTCGCCCATCGAAGACTGGGCCGGTCCGGTCTCTGTCGCCGCTGGTTATGAATATCGCGAAGAGCATTATTCGCAGCGTGCCGACCCCTACTCTGCGGGCGTTTCCGCTTCGACCCCGGCCACCGTCGCCGAACCTTGCACCGACCCGTTTGTTGACTGCGGTCTTACCTCCGCCGGCAGCCTGGGTGCCTGGAACGCCGGCAACTATCACAATGGTCGCGGCACCTACCACGTGAACGAAGTGTTCCTGGAAGTTGGTGTTCCGTTGCTGAATGACAGCTTCTGGGGCAAGGCGGACCTCGACATCGCGGGCCGTCATGCCCGGTACTCGACGGCCGGCGACGCCAACACCTGGAAGGTCGGTGTGACCTGGGATACGCCCATCCCCGGCATCCGCCTGCGCGCCTTGCAGTCGCGTGACATTCGCGCTCCCAACCTGTCGGAACTGTTCTCGCCCCCGCAGGGCCTGAACGGCAGCATCAACAACCTGTTCACCGGCCAGAACGGCCAGGGCGTTCGCCAGATCAACGAAGGCAACACCCTGCTGAAGTCTGAAAAGTCTCAGACGACCCAGGCCGGTATCGTGTGGCAGCCGGACTTCATCCCGGGCTTCCAGGCGTCGGTTGACTACTATCGCATCAAGGTTCAGGGCGTTATCTCGTCCCTGGGTCTGCAGGATGTGGAGCTGCTGTGCTTCAACGGCTTCCAGACCTTCTGCGGCCAGGATGCCATCACCACGGCCAACGGCGTGAACCAGAGCGCTGCCAACCCCGGTGGCCCTCCGGGTCCGGGTTTTGTCGGCAACGTTGCGAACCAGATCACTGCGGTTCACTCCAAGGCCTTCAATGCCGCCAGCCTGCTGACGGACGGTTTCGATATCGAAGCCAGCTATCAGTTCGACCTGCAGGACTACGACATCCCGGGCAACTTCACCCTGCGTTCGCTGGTCAACCACATCAGCAAGTTCATCTCTGACACCGGCATCCCCGGCACGCAGAGAAATGTTGAACTGGCCGGTGCGGTCGGCGGTGGCGGCAACAGCCAGACCTACAACCAGTCGGGTGGTAACACGCTGACCTGGAAGCTCCAGGAAACCCAGAGCTACCAGAACGACGTGTGGGGCTTCAACGTGACGGAGCGTTGGTATGCCGACGGCGTGTTCACCAACAAGAACACGATCGTCTGCGCCCCCGGCACCTGCCCGGTCCCCACCACGCAGTCGCCGACCATCAACTTCAACAAGGTTGATGCGGTCCTGTACCTGGATATCGGCGCCAACTGGAATGTCAGCGACAAGACCCAGCTGTACACCCGCGTTGAAAACCTGACCAACATCCGTCCGCCGGATACGGGTGGCCAGAACGCCAACAACACCTTGTATGACGTTGTCGGCCGCATGTACCGCGTCGGTGTGCGCTTCGCGAACTAATCGCGGAACTCACGACCAAGAATTGGGGCCCCCGGCAACGGGGGCCCTTTTTCTTTGTCTGCAGCATGTTCTGCAGAGCCAACCCGCCAAAAGCCTGGGTTTTTGAGTGGCCAACATGAACTGAAGATAAATGTGTGGCTCAGATCAGGTTCAGCCGCCGGGCATCATATTCCTCCTCAACGACGCCAATTGACGTCCAGCCGCGGTCCAAGGAAGCCGTGCAATGGAAGGACAAAAGCCATGAAACGTCTGATCTCTGCCGCAATCGCCCTGACCCTTCTGGGCACGGCTGCGGCTTCGGCCCAGTCTTACCGCCACGGCGGCGGCTATGGACATGGCGGCGGCTACAGCCGCGGCTGGCACGGTCGTGGCGGCAACGATGGCGCCCTGATCGGTCTTGGTATCGGCCTTTTCGCACTGGGTGCGATCGCCGCTTCCAGCCAGGATCGGTACGACGACCGGTACGAATATGGTCCGCCGCCGCCGCCCCCGCCGGCCTATTACGGCGCGCGTTATGGCTATGACCGCGGCTACGGCTACTAATCGATAGCAACTGACAAAGGGCCCCGGATTTTCCGGGGCCCTTTTTGCTGCGCAGGTGGTGCTGGGAAGCGCGTCAACTCAGAAAAATCCTGCCCTTGCGTGGTGGTCAGGGCGGGCCTAAACGGGGCGGGTCATTCCGTATACAGGGCCCATGTCCGACCCCGGCCGCGTCCCGCGACCCCACTTCCGCACCATCGCCCTGATCGTCGGCGCCGCCTTGTTCATGGAGATGCTGGACTCCACCATTCTGGCGACGGCGCTTCCCAGCATGGCGCGCGAGCTGGGGGTATCGGCACCCAGCCTTTCCATTGCGCTGACGTCCTACCTGATCAGCCTAGCCATCTTCATTCCCGTGTCGGGCCGCATCGCCGACCGCTTCGGGGCGCGAACCGTGTTCCGCGGCGCCATCATCACCTTTGTCGCCGGCTCGGTCCTGTGCAGTCTGTCGAACAGCGTGGCGTTCCTGGTTGCTGCACGCTTTCTACAAGGTATCGGCGGCGCATTGATGATGCCGGTCGGCCGGCTGATCCTGATGCGCAGCGTGGAAAAGCGCGACCTGATCTCGGCCACCAGCTGGGTGCTGATTCCAGCGGTGATCGGGCCCATTCTAGGCCCGCCCCTGGGGGGCTTCATCGTCACCTACCTGAACTGGCGCTGGATTTTCTACATTAACGTGCCGATCGGCATCCTGGGCGTGGTGCTGGTCACGCTCTTTATTGCCGACAGCCGGGGTGAGGTGCCTGAACGCACCGATTTCATTGGCATTGTCCTGTCCAGCCTGTCGCTGGGCCTGCTGCTGTTCGGTTTCGAGCTGGCCAGCCATGATGGTGAGCTGTACACCGCACTGGTATTGATCGCGACGGGTGCGCTGTTGGGGCTCACGTACATTCGCCACGCCCGGCGAGTGAGGGATCCCATCCTGGATATCTCGCTGATGAAGATTCCGACCTATGGCACGTCGGTGATCGCCGGCGCCATCACCCGGGTCTGCCAAGGCGCCCATCCCTACCTGCTGCCGCTGATGATGCAGCTGGGCTTCGGCTTCTCGGCCCTGCAATCGGGTCTGCTGACATTTGCCACCGCCATCGGCGCCATCGCCGCAAAGCCCATCGCGCCCGCGATGCTGCGCCGCTTCGGCTTTCGCGACACATTGGTACTCAACGGCTTCTTCGCCAGCGGCGGCTACGCCATCTGCGGTCTGTTCCGGCCTGGCTGGCCGCTGCCCGCCATGTTCGCCATGATGGCGCTGAGTGGCTTCTTCATGTCGCTGCAGTTCACCGGCTACAACACCATCGCCTATGACGAGATCCCGCCTGAGCGCATGGGGTCGGCCACCAGCTTCTACACAACCTTCCAGCAGCTCATGCTGTCGATCGGCATCTGTGCCGGCGCAGCCGCCTTGCAGGGTGCGATGGTGTTGCGGGGGCATCATGTGCCGCAGTTTACCGATTTTACGGCTGCTTTCTGGGTTGTAGCGGCTGTGTCCCTGTCGGCCACCATCTGGAACGCCCGTTTCAGCCAAGAGGCGGGCCGCGAGATCAGTGGGCATACCCCGCGCACCCGCTCCATCCGCCAATTGCTGCGCGGCTCGCGTGGCCAGACCTCATAAGGATATCCGATGGCCAAAACCTTCCAGATCGGCGGCAGCCTCACGGTCAACCGACTTGGTTATGGTGCCATGCAGATCACCGGCAGAGGCGTGTGGGGTCCGCCGAAGGATCGCGCCGAGGCATTGCGAGTGCTGAAGCGGCTGCCGGAGCTTGGCATCAACTTCATCGACACTGCCGATTCCTACGGCCCTGACGTCTCCGAACAACTGATCCGCGAGGCGTTGCATCCCTTTGACGGATTGCTGATCGCCACCAAGGCCGGCTTCACCCGCAGCGGCCCCAATATGTGGCACGTCAACTGCCGCCCCGATCATCTGATCACCCAGGCTCATAAAAGCCGGCGCCAGTTGGGTGTCGAACAGATCGGCCTGTGGCAGCTGCACCGCATCGATAGCCGGGTGCCGCGCGCCGATCAATTCGGTGCCGTGAGGCAGCTACTGGACGAGGGCGTGATTGCCCATGCCGGACTTTCGGAAGTTTCTGTTGAGGATATCAAGCAGGCGTCGCAGGTCTTCCGTGTCGCCACGGTACAGAATGCCTACAACATGGCCGACTGCGGCAGCGATGATGTGGTGGACTATTGCGAGGCCAACGGCATCGGCTTTATTCCCTATTATCCGCTAGGTGGTGGCGGTGAACTGGCCCGCAGCGCGAAGTTGGCGAAGGTCGCGAAGGCGCATGGGGCCACGGCGGGGCAGGTGGCGCTGGCCTGGCTGTTGAAGCGTTCGGTCTGCATACTGCCGATCCCGGGAACCTCAAAGGTGGCGCATCTGGAGGAAAATGCCGGTGCGGCGAAGATCGAGCTCACCGATGCGGAATTTGCGGCTCTGGGCGGCTAAAGAAAAAGCGCGCCGAGCAAAGCCTGACGCGCTCTTTTAATCCAATAAAATCAGTCTATTTCACGCCGTGACGCACATCTTCCAGGATGCGGGCGGCGCGCGTCGTGTTGAAGATGCCGCAAGAGCAGAAGCGCGCCATGGTCTCGGCTGCTTCCTTGGGGGTGCGGCGATTTTCCTTCACGAAGCTCATCATCTTCTGGGCGAAATTTATGGACAGCATGCCATGGCCGCACATGGTGGACAGCATGATGGCCTGTTTGCCCGGCAGGTTGTCGCCCACATCCTCAAAGCCCAGCGAATAGGCGATGGAGTGGCGCGGGATACCGGCGTTCTTGCAGGCATTCTTGGCGTTCTCGATCGAGGAGGAGATGTTGACCGACAGGCCCAGATCTTCTTCCTTGATGCGCTTGACGAAGGCTTCCGCCGCGGTGCGGTTGTCGAACACGGCCGCCATGGTGCCGGCCTTGCTCATGCCTTCCAGAACCTTCTTGAAATTCGGCTTGTTGCGCTTGCCCCAGTGGCCGAAGATGGATTTGCTGCGGGTGGGGCGCAGCGAACCGCCATGCAAGGCGTCGCCCAGGCTGGCCGGCTTGTATTCGGCCGCGATCTGCATGAAGCGCTTCTGCGCTGCCAGCGCGTCGCCGGTCTGGCCGGCGGCCTTGCTCTTGGCGGGCAGCGAAAAGACGATGTAGTCGTCGACGAAGGTTTCGGCCTTGCCGTAGCGATGCAGGGTGTTGGTCATGCGGACACCGATTCCTTGACGGTAGTTGTGGCAGCGGGGGCGGCGGTCAGGTCACGGATGACCTTGCGGCCCAGGCCGATATTGGTCTTGGCGCGCTGCGGGTTGTAGCCCAGCTTTTCCAGGATCGGGGCAACCAGGGTTTCCTCGCCTTCAGCATCGCAGCGAACACCGACGCCGATCACCACCTGGGTGGGGATGCGCTTTTCCACGTCCCAGATGATGCGGATGATTTCCTCGGTGCGTTCCACCGGCACCTTGATCTCGATGATGGCGCTCATCACCTTTTCATTCAGGATGTCTTCGCGGATATCGCCGGTCTCGACATTGGTCATCAGGGTCGAAATGGGGTTGTTCTTCTCGAACGACACGCCAGCCTTGGCCAAAGCGCGGCTCATTTCCTGGAAGTCGCGGAAGCGGGCGCCGATGCCGGGGCGGCCCAGTTCGATGGTAAAGCCGACTTCGCCTACCGACACGCGGTCGGTGACGTCATTGGTCTTCACTTCCTCGGTACCACGGCCCGAAACGCCGGTGGATTCATGCGGCACGCGCGGATCACTGAAGGCGCGGCGCACGACGCGCGGCCATTCCAGCTTGTCGGGTTCGAAGGCGGTGGTTGGGCAGACGTCGGGTTCCGGCTCGAAGCGGACGCGGAAATTGGCCAGGGTGCGGCGGACGAAACGCACGGTAGCAGGCGGCAGTACTTCCTTGGAAAGCCCGTTGTAGCAGGCATAGCATTCGACACACTCATCGCGGTTGATGGTGGCCCGCTGCAGCACGGGGTCGATATAGATCGCTCCCATGGGGCAGACGTAAGTGCAATTGCCGCAGGCGACGCACTTCTTCGGATTGATCTTCATAGACGGTCCTCTTTCCCGAAATACTCAAAGCCCGCCAAGGGCTTCGCCGGTTTGGCCGGATTAGAATGTTTCGACTTTCTCAAGGCAAGGTTTTTCACGGAATTGGGGCATGGTCGCGGCATTCCGCCCGCGATATTTGCGAGTCAGTCGCAGAATTTCGTTCGAAAATGGCTGTCAGGCGCCAATTGGCTGCTATCTTGGCCGAAATCGGAGGCTGATTATGAAACTTCATATCGCGCTGCTGCTGATGTTGCCGTTGGCCGCCGTCGCCCAGCCGGCCGACCGTCCCAAGGCGACGGCGAATTCGGTTATCGACCGTTACGCCGCCCTTCGGGGTTTCTTCAAGCTGCCGGTGGGGCGGACCATGGGCTCTTCCAGTGCCGTGTCCGGCGACAGCAAGGGTCATATCTGGGTGGTGGATCGCTGCGGCGCCAATGACTGCGCCGGCAGCAAGCTGAACCCGGTGATGGAGTTCGATGCAAAAGGCAACCTGTTGCGATCTTGGGGCGCCGGGCTGTTCCTGTTTCCGCACGGCTTCTTCATCGACCGCAATGACCATCTTTGGATCACCGATAATCACGTCGCCAAAGGAAAAGGCGAGACAGTGATGGAATTCACGCCGGACGGAAAACTGCTGCGCACACTCGGCAAACCAGGCGTGTCCGGCACCGGCCCCGACACCTTCCACGAACCCAATGCTGTCCTGGTCGCACCCGACGGCAGCATATTTGTCGCCGAAGGCCATCTGCCAGTGGTGGGCAGCGCGCGAGTCATCAAGTTCGACAAGAACGGCAAGTTCATCAAGCAGTGGGGTGGTCATGGCCGCGGCCCCGGCGAGTTCGAGATGCCGCATTGCCTGGCGATGGATTCCAAAGGCCGCCTCTATGTCGGCGACCGCGACAACAACCGCATCCAGATATTCACCCAGGATGGCAAGCTGCTGGGGCAATTAACCCAGTTCGGCCGCCCCAGCGGCATCGCGATAGACCAGAATGACGTGCTGTATGTGACGGATTCGGAATCCCGCAACGCGCCCGGTTATGGGCATCATCCTGGCTGGAAGCGCGGTATTCGTATTGGCAGCCTGAAGGACGGCGTTGTCACCGACTTCATTCCTGACACCCACCCAACCCCCGACGCCAACACCACCAGCGGCGGCGAAGGCATCTGGGCCGACGGCAACGGCGCGGTCTACAGCGCCCAGGTCGAGCAGAAGCAGGTGGTCAAATATGTGAAGGCGAAATAGCTAGCGCGGAATGATGGCGCCCGGCTGAGCGACCACTTTGGCTGCCAGCGCCAATCCTGCTTTCGCGGCCGTGATGGCGTCCTCCCCCCGCAGCCGTGCCGCCAGATAGGCACCGTTGAAGCTGTCGCCGGCGCCGGAGGTATCTACCACCTTCGCCGCTTGGGTGGGCAGTGCCACGGTCTTGCCATCGGCGCGCAACCGGCAGCCATCGGCGTCGCAGGTCAGCGCGATCTCGCCTTGAGTGAGTCCGGCGGTGAAATGGATTTGCTCGTCGGGGTCGTCCATGTCGTACATCAGCTGATAGTCTTGGCGGCTGGGTAATACGATGGACGCGATCTTCACCATCGCCTCGAAACAGTGCCGCGCTTCATCCATGGACTTCCACAGGGCCGGTCGGATATTGGGATCGAAAGCGATCTTGGTCTTTACCGTTCCCAGCAGATCGATCGCGGCCTGGCGATCGGCATAGCTGAGGATCGCCAGCGAAATGCCCGAGACATAGACAAGATCGGCGCTGTCCAGCACCGATGTGCCGCCGGCGGCCAGCAAAAGCCGCAGCCATTCTTTGGCTGGCGTCTCGCTCCGCCAATAGTGAAATTTGCGGTCACCCTTTTCATTGGTCTCGATCAGGTAAAGGGCAGGCCGCTGGCCGGGAATGCGGAACACCAGCCGGTCACTCAGGCCTTCGGCGCGCCAAGTCTCGACCATGGCGTTGCTAAGGGCCTCGTCGCCGGTGGCGGTGAGGAATGCGACGTCCACATCCGGTGCGCTGCGCTTCAGATAGACGGCGGTGTTGAAGGCATCGCCGGCGAAGCCGCGCTTCAGGTGGCCGTCATCGACCGGCCGCAGCTCCACCATGCATTCGCCGATGCAGATCGCGGTGGTCATGCGCGGGCCAGTCCAGAGGCTTCGCGCGCCAAGGTGGCGGCTTTCACAAAGGCGTCGGCTTCGTTCAAGTCCGACGGCACCATCCACGATCCGCCCGCGCAGATCACATTGGGCAGCGACAGGTAAGCGGCGAGATTCTTGGGTGAAACGCCGCCGGTGGGGCAGAAGCGAACCTGCGGAAACGGTCCGCCGAATGCCTTGATGGCAGGCGCGCCGCCGCTGGTTTCCGCCGGGAAGAACTTGAACGTATCCAGCCCCAGCGCCAGGCCGCGCATGATGTCCGACGCGGTGGCGATGCCGGGCAGGATCGGAACGTTATGGTTCCGGCTGGCGCGCGCCACCTCTTCGGTCAGGCCGGGGCTGACCACGAACTGCGATCCGGCTTGGGCGGCGGCGGCGAACTGATCGGCGTTGATCACGGTCCCCGCGCCCACGATGGCACCTTTCACCTCGGCCGCGATGGCGCGAATGGCGTCCAGCGCCGCGGACGTGCGCATAGTCACTTCCAGGATATTAAGCCCGCCCTCTACCAGCGCCTTTGCCAGCGGTACGGCATGGACCAGGTCCTTGATCACGATGACCGGCACCAGCCGTGTGGCCTTGAGGCTTTCCTTGAATTCCATATGCGGGACCTGCGTTTTTGCGGGCGTCTTATAGCGCCGGTTGCCGGGGACGGGTAGTCCGGCCTCTAGAGCGGCTTTTCATAGACCCGATAGGTTTTGTAGGGCTCACCGCCCACCATCTCGATCACATGGCGCACGCGGGTATTGCGCGCCAGGATCCAGCTGAGCTCGCTATCCACCACGCCATGCTCGAAATTGAACTGGCGCACCGACTTGATTACCGACAGGGCCAGTGCGGCGCCGATGGGGGAGGTTTGCAGCGCCTTGCGCACGCCCATCATCGGCATGCGTGCCGACCTGGTGCGCGTCACTTTCATGCGCCAGAGCAGCTTGAAGATGTTGAACGGGAACAGCCGTCCATTCATGTCGCGGATGGCTTCGTTGAGATTGGGAAAGATGGCAGCAAAGGCGGCCGGCTTGCCCTGATATTCGGCAATGGCGACATCGCCAGGGCGCAGCAGCAGTTTCAGGATGCCCGCCATGTCGTCGATTTCCGCCTTGGTCATGGGCACATAACCCCAATTGTCGGACCAGGCATCGTTGATGATGTCCAGCATCATGGCGATTTCAGAATCGAAATGTGCCTTGTCCATGCGGATATTGCGCAAGGTGACGTCGCCGCCGCGCATCGCCCGTGCCAGCAGTTTGTCCAGTGTGGCGGTAGAAGCGTCCGGACCATAGCGATAGGCGATCAGGTCTTCCGCTTTTTGGTAGCCGCTGGCGAGAATGTGTTTTTCGTAATAGGGCAGGTGATGGCCCATCATCACCGAGGGCGGGGTGTCAAAGCCATCCACCAACAGGCCCGGCTGGTCCCACAGCGAAAAGCTCACCGGACCGATTGCCCGTTTCATGCCGTTACTGCGCAACCAGTCTTCGGCCTTTGCGATCAGTGCGGCGAAAACTTCCGCATCGTCGATCGCTTCGAGAAAGCCGAAATGCCCAGTGGCGTCGTTGTAGCGCTCCAGGTGCAGCGCATCGATCTGGGCGGTGATGCGCCCTACCGGCTCCTTGCCGCGATAGGCCAGGAAGAACGCTGCCTTGGCGTGCTGGAAGAACGGATTATGCTTGGCCTGGAAGTGGAATTTGCGCTCCAGCAGCAGCGGGGCAACCCATTGCGGGTCATTCGCGTAGATCTTGAACAGCAGATGGTGGAAATCATGCCACTGTGCGGCAGTCTCGACGGGGACAATTTGGAGTACTGCGTTCAAGGCAAAACCCTTTGCAAAAGGCGCGGAACCATAGCGTCGGGGGCTTGGATTTGATAGTAATAACAGCCGCATTTTGCGCGGTTTTCGCCAATGAGTTCTGCCTGCAAAATGGCCGCAAGAACCATCCTGATTACCGGTGCATCCGGCGGCCTGGGGGCGGCACTGGCCCGCGCCCATGCGGCGCCCGGGGTGATTTTGCTGCTGTGGGGTCGTGACGAAGCGCGGCTGCGGGAAACCGCCGCACAATGCACGGCACAGGGCGCGTCAGCGCAGGTGCTGGCCTTTGACATTCGCGACCTGGCCTCGCTGACTGCGAATCTCTCAGTGGCCGATGTGGCGTCGCCGATCGACCTGGCCATCTTCAATGCCGGTCTGGGCGGCACGGTGGCCGACGGCGCGGTGGCTGAAAGCCCGCAGGCGGCGCAGGCGACGGCCGAGGTAAATTTTGTGTCACCTGTGGTCGGCGCCAGCGCCATTGCCGATACGATGGCCCGGCGCGGCCGCGGCCATATTGTGTTGATAGGCTCCATTGCCGAATCCTTTCCCCTGCCGATGGCGCCGACCTATGCCGCCACCAAGGCCGGGCTGGCGATGTTCGCCGAGGCGCTATCCATCCGCATGGCGAAACACAATGTCGCCGTCACACTGGTGTCTCCAGGCTTCATCGACACACCCATGAGCCGCCAAGTGCCGCCGCCCAAACCCTTCCTGATGAGCGCCGATGATGCCGCGCGCATCATAGCGGTACGGATTGCGCGCCGCGCCCGCCGCATCGTGTTGCCGTGGCAGTTCATTCCCCTGCGCGCCCTGGCCCGGTTGCTGCCGCGCGCCGTGCTGCGGCTGATCCTGTCGCGCGCATGACGCCCGACCTTGGCCCCGAGTCCGGCTTGTTGGCACGGCTGAAATCCAGCCGCCTCGGCAAAGTCCTGGTCCTGTTGGTGCGCTGGGGCATTCCGCTGGCGCTGCTGGTTATCGTCGCGCACCGCCTGACCGTTCTGGGCTGGCGCGACATCTGGCAGGCACGTCCCGGCAATGCGGGGTTCTATCTGTTGCTGATGGCGCAGTTCTTCATGCAGCCTTTTGGGGATTATCTCGTCTACCGAAACCTGTGGGGCAGAGGAGCGACCCCGACCATGGCGGTGATCCTGCGCAAGCGGGTGATGAACACCTTCATGCTGGATTATTCCGGCGAGGCCTTTTTCTATTTCTGGGCCCAGAAGAACCTGACCCTGGCGCCCGGCATGCTGGTGCATGGCATCAAGGACAGCAATCTCCTGTCGGGCGGGGCAAGCCTGGTCATGGTGTGGATCCTGGGCACGGTTCTATTGGCGAGCGGCGGCCTGAATCTCCCTGTGTTGCCCGGCCAGAGCTGGCTGTATGTTCTGGTCGGCGTCGTGCCCCTGATTGCCTGTGTCGTGCTGGTTCTGGCGCATCGCAAGGTGACGGTGCTGAGCCGCCGGCAATTGGCGGCGACCTTCGCCATCCATTTCCTGCGCGTCTGCCTGGTTCTGGGGATTGAGTTTGGCCTGTGGCAATTGTCCGGCGCGCTCCCATCGGCGCTGGCGTCACTGCAATTCGTGGCGCTGCGGCTGGTGATCACGCGCCTGCCGCTGGTGCCCAACAAGGACCTGATTTTTGTCGGCGCTGGAATCGCTGCCGCTGGCGCGGCCGCAACATCAGTAACGCCGGTGGCCACAGTGCTGGTGATCTTGGCGGCGGCGGATCTGGTTTTGGCGACGGGCGTTGCCAGCCTGCCCTGGATTTTCGACCTGATGCGCAGGAACCGCACATGAAAGGCTGGCTGCGCGAACCTCTATTTTGGATTCTGCTAGCGGCGGCGACGTTGCGGCTGTCGGGCCTGTTCTGGGGCCTGCCCGCCAGCGATGGCTGGGATGATGACGGTTTCGCGCCGCGCAATTTCCTCACTGCCCTGGCGCTCACCTGGAAGCCTGGATCCTATTTCACCTACCCACCGCTGCACGCTTTGCTGCTGGCGCTGCCCAGCTTGCCAGTGGCCGGCTGGGCACTGGCGCATGCACCGTCGCTGTCTCAACATGACGTGATTGCCGAAATCACCAAGCCGGCCTACATGACGTATTTTTCCGTAGTCGCGCGCCTGGTTGGCATCGCCATGTCGCTGGGCATCATCTGGACCATTGGCACGATGGCGCGGCTGGTTGCGGGCAAGCGGGCTGGCCTGTTCGCGGCAGGCGCCGCAGCCCTCAATGTCGGTCTGACTTATTACGGGCAGGTCAGCAACCTCGATGTGCCGTACCTGTTCTGGGCCATGCTGTCGCTGCTGTTCTGCATGCGCGGGGTGCTGGAACGGAAACCGAGGCGCTTTTGGGTGGCGGCCCTGTTCGCGGCTGCGGCCATCGCCACCAAGGACCAGGCCTATGCGATTTTCGCCGTGAGCCTGCCGCTGTTCGTGGCACTGTGGTTTGTTGCCGATCCCTGGCCGCGCCGGAATGCACGTACGGTTCTGGTCACGCTTGCGCTCGCAGCGGCCGCTGCCATCCTCGTATTGCTATTGGTAGATGGCGCCATCACCAACATAGCCGGCTTCCTGAAGCGTGTGGCCTTCCTGGCAGGCCCGGCCAGCCAGGACTATGCGGAATATCACCGTGGCATGGTTGGTACGTTTGCGCTGCTGGACGACATGTTTCATCACTATGGGGACGGCGTCGGTGCCGTGACCTTGGCACTGGCGGCAATGGGATTGGTCGCATTTGCGCTGCAGGCGCGAGGTGCGCTGCGGATCGCGGGTTTGCTGCCGGCGCTCGCAGCCATCTCCTTCACGTTCTGCTTCAATCTCACGGCGCTGCGCACCGACGACCGCTTTCTCCTCCCGCAGGCGCTGATGGCCTGCATCTATATCGGCATCGCCGCCGCCTTCGTGCTGAAGGCGCGGCCCCGGCTGCGGCCGGTGGCGGTTGCGGCGCTGACGGTGACCGGCCTGCTGTCGCTGCACCAGGCGATGGCGGTTGACGCCGTCATGCTGCTGGACCCTCGCTACGATGCGGAACGCTGGATGGCGGCGCATATGCGGCCGGGCGACACGATAGAGACCTATGGCCAGAACTGTTTCCTGCCGCGCTTCCCCCAAGGTGCTCATGTCAGCCGGGTGGGGCAGGGCGACCTCAAACTGCGCAATCCCCTGCCAGGCGTGACCGAGCTGCGCCAGTCCTTCAGCGCACCGCGGGCACCGCGCTTTATCGTTGTCAGTGGTGTCTGGGTGCGCCGCTATCTTCGCCCGGAGCTGCCCTTGAAGTCCGGCCATATCTATTCGCCCCTGCAGCAGGCGGATTTCCGCAACACGGACGCGCGCGTCCATTTCGCGGCGTTGGATGGCGGCCGCCTGCCCTACCGGCTCGTGCATGTCGCGCGATACCAAGCTCGTTTCTGGCCGGCCATACACATTCATGACAGCCTGGGCGAGCCCATCGGCATCTATGAGCGCCTGCCATGAGCAAGCCGCGCATTCTGATCTGCCTGCATGATTTTCACCGCGGTGGCACTGAACGGGTTGCCCTCATGCTGGCGGCGCAATGGCGCACGCTGGGCGCTGACGTCACTATCCTTTGCGGCGACCAGGGCGGCGGCCTGCGCGAGGAGGTTGCGCCCGGCATCAAGGTCATGGCTTTGAACCCGCCGGTGCCGCGCGGGCCGATGTCGCGCGTGACCATGGGGCAGGCGGTGTCGAGCCTGCGGCTGGATCCGGATGTGATTTTCCTGCCCGGAAATTTCCACTTCTTCCTGGCGCCCTATCTTCGCAAGGCGATGCCGCGCGCGAAGATCGTGCTCAAGATTTCCAACCCCCCGGTGCCGGCGGGATTTATGGGCAAGCTGGCTGCACCCTTCTTTCGCCGCGCCACCCGCACGGTAGATGCCTTCGCCGCCATGAATGCGGGCCTGGCGCGCCAGATCCGCAGCATCGTGCCGGGTCGTGTGGTGGGCACACTTTATGACCCGGTGCGCATGGGTGATGCGCCGCGCGCCGCAGGGGGCGACGGGCCGCATATCCTCTGGATCGGGCGGCTGGAACCGCAGAAGGACCTGGGGCTGGCGCTGGCCGTCATGCGGCAAATGCCGGGCGCGCGCCTGACCGTCATCGGCGACGGCACGGACCGTGGACTGCTGGCCGACGCCGATGTGCGGCACATTCCACAAGTGTCCGATGTCGCGCCCTGTCTGGCGGAGGCCGACGCATTGTTGATCACCTCGCGCTATGAGGGGGGGCCCGCCGTGGCGGTCGAGGCGCTGGCGCAGGGTTTGCCGGTGGTCAGCACGGATTGCTCTTATCTGTTGCACGAATTGCTGACGATCCCGGAGGCCGGGCGCATCGTGCCGTCGCGCGATCCCGCCATGCTGGCAGAGGCGTTGATCGCCGTAATTGGTGCGCCGCGCCCGCCGCTTGGGTTGCTGCGAGGCCTGACAGACCGTTTCGAAGCGAATGTCTGCGCCCGCGCCTATCTCAACTGGTTCGCTATCCTATGACCAGGGATCTGAAACGCAGCCTGCTGCTGCTGGGACTGGTGACCTTGGTCACCGCATGGTTCAGCGACCTCTTCTATTTCCCCGATGAACATTACCAGGTGCTGGAGTTCATGGCCCATAAGATGGGCATAACGCCGGCCGCGGCGCTGCCGTGGGAATTTGCTGCCCGCATCAGGCCCTGGCTTCAGCCGGCCATCTACTATGCCATTGCTGATCCGCTGCGCGGGCTTGGGATGGGCGACATGTTTGCGCTTACATTTGTTCTGCGCCTTCTGACGGGCCTGTTCAGTCTCGCGGCGCTGGTGGCGTTTGCCCGTGCGATTTTGCCGACGCTGCCGGGCGAAGAGGAAAAGCGCGCCTTCCTGCGCTACCTGCCGCTCTTTGGCTTTCTGCCCTATCTCTTTGTGCGCACCTCGTCGGAGGCTTTTTCCGCCGCCTTTTTCGCCCTGGGTTTGGCTGTGGCAATGGGGCCGCGGACGGCCGTGCGATTGGCCTTGGCGGGCATTTTGTGTGGACTGGCCTTTGAATGCCGCTACCAGACCGCCCTCATGACGCTGGGGCTCTTTGCCTGGCTGGTGATCATCGCGCGCATCCGTATCCGTCTGTTGACTGCGTTCGTCGCGGGTGGCGTCGCCGCGCTGGCGCTGGGGGCGCTGGCAGATCGTTGGGGTTATGGGGCCTGGGTTTTTCCGCCCTGGGGCTATTTCGACGTTAATATTCTACAGGGCGTTGCTGCGAGCACCTTTGGTCGCGAACCTTTCTTCGCCTATCTCTACCTGCTGCCCGCAACCGGATTCTTTGCCATCACGCTGGTGGTGATGGCGGGCATGATCCTGATGTGGCTGCGCAATCCGCGCCACCCCGTCAGCTGGGCCACGCTGCCTTTCGTGGCGCTGCATGTCGCCGTCGCGCACAAGGAGGCGCGCTTCCTGTTCCCGCTGGTGATCCTGGCCACCAGCTTCCCCGTGCTGGGCTTTTCGCCCCTGCTGCCGCGGTGGCGTGGATTGTTTGACCGTATCTGGCAGTGGCGTCGTTCCTGGCCCGCGAAGGCGACCACCGCCATGTCGCTTGTCTTCATGGCCTATCTCGCCGTCTATCCTTTTGGCGTGCGGCCGCACATGCCGATGGCGCGCTATATCTACCGCCATCATCCGGGCACGGTGGTCAGCCTGGCGCCTGTGTTTGAATCCTACCCGATGGTTCGCCCGGCCGGTTATCGGCCGCAGCAGGTGCAGGGGGCGCAGCTCGCCACGCTTCTGAACAACGGACCGGTCCTGTTCATGGCAGACACGCCATTGCCGCCTCCCGGCATCAAGGCGACGCTGCTCTATTCGGAATTTCCGCTGACGCGTTTTGGCTATGGCGCGGCCGGCGCGAATTTCATACGTGGTTATGAAGAATTCTCGGCAAAAGCCCGCTTCCTCAAGCTGCTGCCGCTTCACTGGTACACACTCTACCGGCTCGAACGCTCCGCCACGATCCGTTCGTAAAGCCCGAACAGGGTCTCGAAATGCTGTTCCACACTGTTGACGCGGGCGTCCGCCGCGGCCAGCGCGGCGCGCGCCTGCGCCGCGCGGTCGCCGGCCACCAGTGCCAGGATGGCGGCCGCAGCATCGGCCGCATCGCCGGGCTTGTAGGTCTCGGCATAGCCGGGGCCGGCAAAGGTCGCCGACGCGCCGACGTCGGGCACGATCACCGGGGTGCCCGAACAAAGCGCTTCCGCCAGCACCAGTCCGAAGGTTTCCGCTGCGGAGCCATGGATCAGCGCATCGGCAGATGCGATCACCCGCGCCAGCCGCGCCTGGTCGTTGATCTGCCCCGCCACGAAAACATGTTTTGCGCGGCGGGCCCATTTCTCGACCGATTTGCGGATCAGCCCGTTGCCCACGATGTAGAGCCCGATCTTGCGGTGTGGTTGGGCGCGGCTTACCGCGTCGATCACCACATTCAGCCGCTTCTCGGGATGGTGACGTCCGACCGCGATCAGAAGGGTGGCATCTTCGTCCAGCCCGCAGGACCGCAACATGTCGCGCCGCATCGCCACATCGGCAAATAGGGGCGAGAACTTTTCACGCTCCACGCCGAACGGTGCCACCTCGATGTTCTTCAGCCCGAATTTGCCGAAGCGCTGCGCCATGGCCGGATTGGTGACGATGGCCGCGTCATAGAATCCGTTCAGCCGATTGAGATAGGTCCAGAACCAGCCGAACATGCGATCCACCCGCTCCTCGCCCAGAAGGTTGCCCAGGAATGTCTGCGGGTAGACCGATACTGGATCCATGTGCATGAAGAACGCCTTGGGCACATTGCTGCGCCATCGCGCCGTCAGCCAACCGCCGCGCCACGGCGAGGAGCCTTCCACCAGGTCGGGCTTCAATTCGTCCAGCACCCGCCACACGTCCTGGGCGCGCCAGAACATGCGGTAGTTGGCGTCGAAGGGGAGTTGTGGACTCTTGATCCAGATAATGACGCCGCCCTTGGCCTCTTCGCGGCGGCTTTCGGTGCCCGGCGCGATGATGGTCAGCTCATGGCCGAAGCGCGGCGCAAATTCCAGCTTCTGGTTGATATAGCGCCGTACCCCGCCCCCGGTGGGCGAATAGAATTCGCAGACGTCCACGATTTTCATGGCGCGATCTTCACGGGTTGGTGTTCTTTTCGCTCAGCACGGCGCGATAGTAGCCCAGCATGCGCCCCAGCGTCTCGTCCCAGCCGAACGTCAGTGCCCGCTGGCGCCCGGCCCGGCCCATGCGGTGGCGCAAGTCCGGATTGTCGGCCAGTCGCAACACCGCACGGGCAAAGCCAGCAGCATTGTCGGCATCGACCAGAAATCCCGTCTCGCCCTCCAACACCAGCGAGCGGCTGCCGGTGGCGTCGGCGCAGACGCAGGGCAATCCCGATGCCATGGCCTCGAGGGTGACATTGCCGAAGCTTTCACTGTCGCTGGGGAAGATGAAGATGTCGGACGAGGCATAGGCGGCGGCAAGATTTTCACCGTCCTGGAAGCCCAGAAAGATGGCGCCCGGCAGCTCGCGCTCCGTCGCTGCGCGATCTGGGCCATCGCCCGCGATCACAACCCGGTGCGGCACTTGTTTCAGAGCGCCCGTTAAGGTGTCCAGCCGTTTTTCGCGCACCAGTCGCGAGACATGCAGGATGACGATTTCATCGGCGCCAATGCCCAGTCGGGCGCGCCAGGCATCGCTGCGCTTGTCGGGCGTGAATCGCGCGGTATCTATGCCGCGCGGCCAAGGCTTGAGGTTGTCGCGCAGGCCATCCGCCAGCAGTGCCGCGCGTGTCGATTCCGACGGCACATAGACCTCGCGGCAAGCGGCGTAGAAATCGCGCAGATAGCGTTTCAGCCAGCCTTCCAGCCATGTCAGATACCAATAGTGCTTGAGATAGGTCTCGTAGCGCGTGTGGTAGGTCGCCACCGCGGGAATACCGTGCGCCTGTGCCAGCTTCAGCGCGGCGCGGCCGAGCAGGTCCGGCACCGCGATGTGGATGACGTCAGGCGCAAATTCCAACAACTGCCGTTTCACATCCGACGGCATGCCCAGCACGAGCCTGTATTCGGGGCGTTGGGGCAGGGGGCGGGAAGGTACCGGCACCATCGTGCCCTGGTGCGCGAAAGCGGGCTTGTCGGCGGTGGGAGCGAAGACCAGTACCTCGACGCCATGGGACAGCAGATAGCCCACCAGGCGGTTAAGCGTCAGCGCAACGCCATCGGCAATGAAGTTGTATGAGCTGGTAACAAGTGCAACCCGAAGGGGCGCAGCACGCAGCGGCCGGTCCACGAAAATCGCTTACTCGGCGCTGCGGCGCAGCTTTTCCAGTTCCCGCGCCACCACCGGCACCGTTTCCAGTATCTGCTCCTCGGTGTGGTTGGCGGTGAGGAAAAAGCGCAACCGCGCCGTGGTGGCCGACACCGCCGGACGCACGATGGGCTGCACCTCGATGCCGTATTCCAGCAGGTTGTGCGACAGCGCGACAGCCAGCTTGTCGTCACCCACGATCAGCGAGGCGACAGGCGATTCCTCGTCGCCGCAGATATCCAGGCCATTCTCACGCGCGACCTTGCGGAAGAAGCGGGCACGTTCGCGCAGGCGGCGCGGGCGATGCGGCTCGCGCTCCAGGATGTCCAGGGCCGCGATGGCCGCGCCGGTATCGGCGGGGGACAGTCCCACGCTGAACACCAGTCCGGGGCACAGGAAGCGCATATATTCGATCAGGCCCGCGTCGCCGGCGATGTAGCCGCCGCTGGACGCCAGGGTCTTGGACAGGGTGCCCATATAGACGTCGATCGAGTCTACAGGCATGCCGGCGCCCTCGCAGACGCCGCGGCCCGTGTCGCCGACAATGCCGAAGCTGTGGGCTTCATCGACCATCAGCAGCACGTCATGCTTCTTCTTGATCTCCACCAGGCGGGGCAGGTCCAGGATTTGGCCGTCCATGGAATAGACGCCTTCGGCGACGATCAATCCGCGGCGGAAGCCGGCACGTTCCTTTTCAAGCAGCGCGTCCAGCGCGTCCCAGTCGCCATTCTGATAGGTGAAGGTCTTGGCACCTGACAGGCGCGCGCCGGTGATGATGCTGTTGTGCGCGCCAGAGTCATAGATGACGGCGTCGGGGCGGGTCAGAAGGTGCGAGATGACGCTGACATTGGTCAGGTAGCCGCTGATGAAGATCAGCGCGTCGTCGGTGCCCAGGAAGCTGGCCAGCTTGCGTTCCAGTTCGCCGTGCAACTCGATCTGCCCGGCAACGATGCGGCTGGCGGAAGCGGAGGTGCCGTACTTGTCCACGGCGTTCTTGGCGGCGGCGGTAACTGCGGGATGGCCGTTCAGGCCCAGGTAATTGTAGCCGGAAAAGCTGATCAGGCTCTGTCCATCGCGGCGGATGACGCTGTGGCTGACGCCGTCGCGTGGCGCGAAGAACGGAATGGCATGACCGCTGGTTTGCAGATCCTCGATCCGGCGGCGCAGGGCGCGGTAGCCGGCAAAGTCATCCACAACGCTCTTGCGTTCGGGTAGATCGGTTTCGGCCGGAATGGCCGTTTGTTCGGCGGCCGCAAAATGGGTCGTCATTGCCCCTCGGACTTGATCTAAGCGATCTCTAAAAACCTGCCCCCGCGGCCGACTGGCCGGCTTTAACGGAGCATAACCGGAAATCTATATGCCACAACCTTCGCCATCACGGTAAGTCCAAGTATCCGGCGCATAAAACCCTGTTTTTGGCCCGACTTGGTTCACGAAAACGGGGTCCCGGACGCCTGATTGCCCGGTTTCGGGGGAGGATGTGCGTAATATTCGGTAGCATTTGGGCGGTAAACCAGCCGATCC
This sequence comes from uncultured Hyphomicrobiales bacterium, assembly GCA_966211925.1. Lineage (GTDB taxonomy): Bacteria > Pseudomonadota > Alphaproteobacteria > Micropepsales > Micropepsaceae > Rhizomicrobium. The sequence goes on from CBIHOI010000001.1 coordinate 108,205, forward strand.
ATTCCAAACGGGACCGGGCTTTTTTGCTGGGCGGCCATGCCTGTACAGGCAAAAAGCCGCGTCATAGTATCCCTGCCGGGGCAAATGCCCCGCAAGGACGCCCGATTCGGCCGCCCCGCCCCAGACGCGAACCCGGCAGATTCAAGGCCGATTCAAAGAGCAAGCCATGCTTTCAGCGCAGCATCTGGTGAAGTCCTTCGCCGGGCGCCGGGTTATAGAAGACGTCACCCTGTCGCTGGAGCGCGGGGAGATCGTGGGCCTGCTGGGCCCCAACGGCGCAGGCAAAACCACCACATTTCAGATGCTGACCGGAATGCTCACGCCCGATGCAGGTGCAATTACGCTTGATGGCCAACCCATCACCGGCATGCCGTTCTATGACCGCGCCCGTTTCGGCATCGCCTATCTGCCCCAGGCGCCTTTTGTGCCGCGCGGTCTGACGGTCCGGCAGAATATCCTGATGGTGCTGGAAGCGCGCATGGCCACCGGGCGCGCCGCGCGGCTGGACGAACTGGTGACGGAATTCCGCCTGGAGGATGTGTGCACCAAGCGCGTTGGCGAACTGTCGGGCGGCCAGCGGCGGCGCTGCGAGATCGCCATCACAGTGGCCTGTGAGCCCGGCTTCGCCATGCTGGACGAACCTTTCGCCGGCGTGGACCCCAACAATACAGACGAGATCATCGGCCTGATCCGCCATCTGGCAGACCGCGATATCGGAGTCCTGATCACCGATCACAAGGCACGCGAACTCCTGGGTATGGTGGACCGCGCCTATGTGATCGAAAGCGGCCGGGTGCTGGCCGAAGGCGAGGCCGCCAGCATTGTCAGCAACGAGGCGGTACGCCGCGTCTATCTGGGCGAGGCGTTTCGGCTTTGAGCACCGCATCCCACACGCCGCGAATCCGCGCGTCCACCGGGCTGCGCGCCGCCCCCCATGTCACCTTGACCAGTTTTGTGCGCGGTGACTATGCGCGCGGCTTTTTCTGGCGCGTCGCCGGCCAGGCCTTTGCCGTCATCGTCCTGATCGAGGCAATCTTCCTGGCCGAACATTTCACCTGGGTGTTCAAGGACGCCGTGCGCCACGAGGCTGACCTGTTCGGCATTTCGCTGATCCTGATCTGCACCTCCACCGAGATCTTCGACCTGGCGCTGGCCATCGCTATCCTGATGGCCGCCTATGTCACCTTGCTGCGCATGCGCGAGAACCGCGAGATGCTGGTGCTGTTCGCCTCCGGTCTTGGCCCTTGGCAGCTGTCCAGCCTGATCCTGGTGGTGGCGCTGGCGGGACAACTGGTCAGCACCGTCGGCTCAGGCCTGGTCGATCCCATGTCGCACTATGCCCAGCGCGCCATCCTGTTTTCATCCGAACTGCACTCGCTGAAGAGGGGGGTGGCCAAGGGCGAGTTCTATTATTTTCCGTCCTATGTCGCCTACGCCATGGACCATGTGGTGGACGGTGCACCGCCCCCGACCGTGCCGGGCGGCATACCGGTCATCGACGCCCGGGCGCCCGGAAAGGACCGTACCTTGTTCGTCTATCAGCAGATCGCGCCCCACACCTCGCGCGTTGTCACGGCCGCCCAGGCGCGGCTGGACGGGCCCGACCGCAACGGCCGCATCGTGCTGAACCTTAACGACTTCACCTCCCACACCTTCGCCGACGCCCACCCCATGCCCAGCGCGGGCGATGCCCCTGCCCATACAGAGGCGCTGAGATCCACCGGGCTGGAGGACCTGAAAGTCCCGCGCATCAACATGAAGGTGCGCGACATGAGCCAGCTCATGATGGTCGACCAATTGCTGCCCTTCACCGATCGCAGCAGCAACACGGCGGAGCAGACGGTGGTCGAGCAGTTGTTCGTACCCGACACCCACACCGCGCAAGCACGCGCGGACCAGATGCGGCTGCTGGCGGAGCGTTTCTCGCGCAGCCTGCTGTCGTTTCTGGCGCCGCTGGTAGCGCTTTTGGGGGTGGCTTTCACCACCCGCCTCACCAACTGGTTCGCGCTGCCCTTGTCCTGTCTGGCGCTGATGTCGGTAAATCTTGGGGTGGAAGCCCTGATCAATGCGGTGGCGCCGCTGAGCGTGGCGGCGGCATTGCTGCCGGTGCTGCTGCTCTATGCGGTGGTGGGCGGGGCCGTGCTGGCCGTGATGGTTTGGCGGCATAATGATTTTGTCCGTCCGCAGCTGGGCCGGTCATGAGCGTTCCGCAGCGGCGCGGCGCCCGCCCCATCTTCCTTGCGCCATTGGGAATCCACACCCGCTATATGCTGGGCAGCTATCTGCGCCATATCCTGATGGTGGCCGCGGCGCTGATGACCATCGCGCTGACCATCGATCTGTGGCCGCAGGTGGCGCTGCTGCCGGGCAGCGGCCCGTTGGCAGTGCTGGAGGTCGTCAAGCTGGCGGCGTTGCGGCTGCCCGACCTGCTGCCGCCCTTCCTGCCTTTTGCCACCTTTCTGGGCGTGGTGTGGAGCGAAAGCACCTTCACCGAGTCGCGTGAGCGCATGCTGGTCTGGAACAGCGGCCGCTCGCCGCTGCTCTGCCTGGTGCCGGCCGCGCTGGTGGGGCTGGCGATGGGGGCCACCTTGTTCGTGGTGGACGCTCTGCTGCGGCCCGCCGCCATCCATGTCCAGATCGCCGAGAAACTGGGCCGCGAAGGCATCAGGCTGGACCGCAGCCAGAGCGGGGGCAATCACTGGATCGCGCTGCAGGATGGGTTGCTGCGCGCCGAGATCGAATATGGTCCGCCCGCCAGGCTTCGCAACACCACTATCTACAAGCTGGACAGCCAGGGCCATCTCTATGAGGTGGATACAGCGGCGCGCGCCACGCCGCTGCCGGGCGGGCGCTGGCTGCTGGAAGAGGGGCACTACTGGCGCGCCGATTTCGCCGACCAGGGCAATGTGTTGTCCACCGGCCCCACCAGCCAGGAAGCCGAGCTGCCATTCCGCACCCGCACGATCGTGATGGTGCTGAACGAACAGTGGCTGCGCAACCTCGGCCTGTCGCCGCAATATCTGCGGCTGGGCGAATTGAAGACGCTATCTCGCGCCCACCTGGTCTCGCGCGATGAATATGGCTATCGCACCAGGCTCCAGGCGGTTTATTCCGAACCGCTGCTGGCCATCGCCATGGCACTCCTGGGTGCGTCTCTGTCGATGCTGTTCTTTGCCTACCGCACGCGCTGGCTGGCGCTGGTGGGCGTCTTGCTGGCCGGTTATCTCGCCCATTTCGCCTCGCGGGCGTTCTACCTGATGGGCGAGTTCGGCTACATCTCGTCCGTGATGGCAACATGGGTTGTGCCGGGTCTGCTGCTGGCAGCGGTAGTTGGTGTGCTGGTGCGTATCCAGCAAAAGCGCGGACTGGGCATCACGCTGCAGGATGCGCCAGAGCTTAACTCTTGACGATATGCTCGTGAATTACCTTGCCGCTGACGATGTCTGTGCCGAAGACATCGAGTGACGGCACGTCGGGCATCAGTCCGCCTTCCACTACCTGCAGATAGACGTAAGCCACCTTGACGGTGTGGGTGCCGATCTGCATCAGCGCCTCCGGCTTCCTGTTTGCGTCCAGCGCCAGGGTCAGTTTGCGCTCGGGCAAGGCGGCGATGGTGAAGGTTATGGGCTTGCCCTGGACCGCGCGATCCGCATGTGCGCCATAAGCGATGTTGCGCTCGATGAAATTCAGTGGCTGCTTGCTGCCGTCAATGTTGAATTTGCGCCAGAAGCCTTCCACCGGATCGCCACGGTTGATCTCGCCGTGGCCATCCAGCTTTGCGACATAGATGACGGTATTGGCATTGGGCGAGCGCTGGACATAGAAAAGCTGGTTGGGTTCATCGGGCGTCTTGAATTCCGGTCGCAGCCGCTCGATCCTGTCGCTTTCCGTCACCGTGCTGGTCAGATTGCGCGCCCCTGCGGGTATCATCAGGACCAGCAGCGCCAGGGCAACGGGGTAAAGCCTCATGGCGACAACCGGCGCAGATGTTTGGCGACCAGGGCTTCGGCCTTCGCCGCGTCTTCGACGACACCGCCCAGGGTGAAAAAGGGGTGGATCATGCCGGGAAAGCAAACATAGTCGGTTGCCACGCCAGCCTCTGTCAGCCGCCTGGCATAGGCTTCATTCTCGTCCACCAGCGGATCGAATTCGGCGCTGATCACCACCGCCGGCGGCAGCCCCTTCAGGCTTTCGCGCAGCATGGGCGACGCGCGAGTATCCAGCCGGTCGGCGTGGTCGGGAATGTAATTGTCCATGAACCAGTGCAGCGCCTTGCGCGTCAGCATGTAGCCGCTTTCGTTGCGCTCGTAGGAGGGATACTCGCGGCTCTGGTCGGTCATGGGATAGATCAGGACTTGCAGCGCCACGCTGAACTCGCGTGAATCCTGCGCCATCTGCGCCACCACCGCCGCCAGGTTGCCGCCTGCGCTGTCGCCGCCCACTGCGATCTTCGCAGGATCGATATTCAACAGCGCCGCATGCTCGCTGGCCCAGCGCGTTGCGGCATAGGCATCCAGCACCGCGCCCGGGAAAATCGTCTCCGGCGCCATGCGGTAATCCACCGACAGCACCGCGCAGTTGCCCTGCACCGCCAGGCGGCGGCAGGCGGTGTCGTACAAGGCGAGCGTTCCCAGCATGAAGCCGCCGCCATGGAAATAGACCAGCAGTGGACACGGCGCCGAGTCTTTCTTTGCACGATAAAAGCGCGCCGGAATCGGGCCGTAGTCGCTGGGGATGGAAAGCTGGTAGGTCACCGCCACTACGGGCTTTTCCGGCAGCAGCGTCAAGCGCTGCTTCTCATACGCAAGGCGCAGTTCGGCCGGCGAAAGGTCGGTCGGCAGATCGCCTGCGCGCTGAATGGCCAGCGCCGCCTGGGGGTGCAAGGGCATGGTCCGAGCTTAGGGGAAACGGAATAGGGTGGTCGAGCGGAATGTCTTGCCTGGCCGCAGGATGGTTGATGGAAATTCCGGCTGGTTCGGGCTATCCGGGAAATGCTGGGTTTCCAGTGCCAGCCCGTCGCGCGGCTGAATGATCGCACCAGCTGTGTTGCGCTGGGTGCCCTTCACATTGTTGGTCGAATAGACCTGCATCCCCGGCTCGGTGGTCAGTACTTCCAACGCCAGGCCGGTTGCCGGGTCTGTCAGGCGCGCCGCCCAGTCCAGTGCGTCCGGCGCCGTCCGGTTCAGCACGACGTTATGATCCAGCCCGCGCGCCAGTCTCATCTGGGCCTCTTCGGAATCCACCCGCGCGCCGATCGCCACGGGTTCGCGAAAATCAAACGCCGTTCCCGCGACTGGCGCAATCTCGCCCGTGGGAATCTGGTATTCGTCGGTTGGCGTCATGGCGTCGGCATTCAGCTGCAGCATCTGCGCTGTGACCGAACCCTCGCCTGCAAGATTGAAATAGAGATGGTTGGTGAGATTGATGGGCGTGGGTGCGTCGGTGACGGCGGCATAGTCCAGCCGCAGCCCGTCATCCGTCAAAGTATAGGTCACATCCACCGTCACGGTGCCGGGAAAGCCCTGGTCGCCATCCGGGCTGACCAGTCGCAGCGCCAGGAAGCGTTCGCTGACCGTCACCGTTGCCCACCTTCGCACGCCCCAGGACTGGCTGCGGCCACCATGCAGGGTCACGCCATTGGCATCCTGTGCCAGCGGGTAATGCCTGCCATCCAGTGTGAAGCCGTTCCGCAGCCGGTTGGCATAGCGGCCGATCAGGCAGTTCCACCAGCCGCTGGCTTCATATGCGCCCAGCCCGTCCAGCCCCAGCACCACATTGCGCCCGTCTATGGTGATCGCCGTGATGGTGCCGCCCATGTCCAGCACCGTGGCGGACAGGCGCCCGTTTCGCAGCGTGTGGGCGGTCACCGCCATGCCGTCGCTTTTGTTGCCGTAAAGGGTCATGGCGCATCCTGGATCGCGGCCAAAAGCGATATTCCGCCCCCAGCACATTCGTCAACTGGCGCAGGGCTGACGCGCCGCCATGCGCCTGCTAGGCTGACGCCCTGTCAGGAGGGGGCAATGGCCAAGAAGAACAGTCGCAAAAGCGGCAGCGTCGTCACCATTCATGACGTGGCCAAACATGCGGGCGTCTCGCCCATGACGGTGTCGCGCGTGATCAACTCCGAACCGAATGTGCGCGAGGAGACTCGCCTCAAGGTCGCAGCCTCGGTAAAGGCGTTGCGCTATTCCCCCAACCTGGCGGCGCGTAGCCTGGCATCGGCTGACGCCATGCATCTGGGCATTCTCTATTCCAATCCCAGCGCCGCCTATCTGAGCGAATTCCTGCTGGGCAGTTTGGAGCAGTCCAGCCTGTCCGGCAGCCAGCTGGTGATCGAGCAATGCGAAAGGATCGAGACCGAGCGCGAGGCCATCCAGCGACTGATCAATGGCGGCATAGACGGCGTCATCTTGCCGGCACCCTTGTGCGATTCCGAAGAAGCGCTGAAAGCGGTGGAAGAAGCCGGAATTCCGGCGGTACTGGTGGCATCGGGCCGCCCGGCGGCGGGGCTGTCGGCCGTCAGCATCAATGACTTCGAAGCCTCGCGCGCCATGACGCGGCACCTGCTGTCGCTGGGGCACAAGCGCATCGGCTTCATCAATGGTCATCCCAACCAGACCGCTTCGGGCCAGCGTTTCCGCGGCTTCATCGAAGGCATGACAGAGGCGGGGCTGTCGGTCGGCACAGACCAGGTGGCCCAGGGCTATTTCACCTATCGCTCGGGCATGGAGGCGGCCGAACGCCTACTGGGCCGTTACAGTCCTACTGCTATCTTCGCGTCCAACGACGACATGGCTGCCGCCACGGTGGCCGTGGCCCATCGCAGGGGCCTGGAGGTGCCCGGTGACGTCGCCATTGCCGGATTCGATGACACGCCGCTGGCGACCACGGTGTGGCCGGAGCTGACCACGGTGCGCCAGCCCATCGCGGATATGGCGCGCGAGGCGGTGCGGCTGTTGATCGAGCAGATACGGGGCCGCCGGGCCGGCAAACCCGCGCAGGTCACGCATAAATCGCTGAAATTCACGCTCATCAAGCGGGAATCCACGGCGACGCCGGCTCCGCCCCCGGCGCGCAAGCCGCGCGCGCCCGCCAAGTCTTGACACCGTCCACAAGCTGCTATTGTTAGCGCAATCAGCAAAAATGGTAGCCAGCCAGGTGTCATCCGCCATCTATCCCAGCCTGAAGGGCAAGCGTGTCGTGGTGACGGGCGGGGGCTCGGGTATCGGCGCCGGGCTGGTGGAAGCCTTTGCGCGGCAGGGCGCTGAGACGTTTTTTCTCGACATCATGGAAACGGAAAGCACGGCGCTCGTTGCGCGGCTCAAGGATGCGCCGGGCAGGGTGGTGTTTCACCGTGTGGATCTCACCGATCTCGCTGCCATCGACACTTTCTTCCATGACGTGGGTTCGGTGGATGTGCTGGTGAACAATGCCGGCAATGACGATCGCCACGCACTGGACGACATCACACCCGCCTATTGGGACGCGCGCATGGCGGTCAATTTGCGCCACATGCTGTTTGCGGCCAAGTCGGTCGCGCCCGGCATGAAGGCGCGGGGTGGCGGTGCCATCGTCAATCTGGGTTCGATTTCCTGGCACCTCGGCCTGCCGGGGCTGCTGCTCTATGAAACGGCCAAGGCGGCCATCGAAGGCATGACACGTGCCCTGGCGCGCGAGCTGGGCGGCGACAATATCCGCGTCACCACTGTGGTGCCCGGCAATGTGAAAACCCCGCGCCAGGAAAAATGGTACACGCCCGAAGGCGAAGCCGAGATCGTGGCGGCACAGTGCCTGAAAGGCCGCGTCTTGCCCGAACACGTCGCATCGCTGGTACTGTTTCTGGCGTCGGATGACGGCCGCTTCTGCACCGGCCATGAATACTGGATCGACGCAGGATGGGGCTGATGCCCGAATGCGTATGGCCTATCACGGCTGTGCTGGGGGAAGGTCCGGTATGGCACGACGCGGCGCTGTGGTTCACCGATATCAAATCCAGGAAAATTCACCGCTTCGATCCCGATGGCGCGCCGCAAAGCTGGGACGCGCCATCCGAGGTTGGCTTCATTGCGCCTTTCAACAACGGGCATTTCCTGGCCGGCACCAAGACCGGGCTCCATGATTTCAATCCCGCCGGCGGCAGCTTCACGCTGATCCGCACGGTCGAACCCGACCTTCCCGGCAATCGCCTGAATGATGGCGCGGTTGATGCCAGGGGGCGGCTGTGGTTCGGCTCCATGGACGATGGCGAGGTTGCAGCCACCGGCCGGCTCTATTGCCTGGACGGTAGCGCGCTGCGGACGATGGACGACGGCTATGTCATCACCAATGGCCCCGCTTTCAGCCCCGACGGACGTACACTCTATCACACCGACACCCTGCAGAAGCTGATCTACGCCTTCGCCGTGGCGGATAACGGCGCTTTGTCTGGCAGGCGGATATTCGTTCAAATCGAAGAAGGAGCTGGCTATCCCGATGGGCCGGTGGTGGATCAGGACGGGTGCCTGTGGACGGGACTGTTCGGCGGCTGGGGCGTGCGCCGCTATTCCCCGCAGGGCGAACTGCTGCAATGCGTCCGCTTTCCCGTTGCCAATGTCACCAAGATCGCGTTCGGCGGCGCTGACCGCAAAACGGTTTACGCCACCACCGCACGCAAGGGCCTGGACGCTGCGTCGCTGGCCGCACAGCCACTGGCTGGCGGGCTGTTTTGTTTCGCGGTTGACGTGCCGGGCCAGCCGCAAGGCATCCTTCGCGCCGCGCGATAGCTGCGGCGATTACCAGTTGTACAGCGTGCCGTCCTCCAACCGGTTCACCGGCAGGAAGGCGCGCTTGTAGGGGAATCTGGCAGCCAGCTCTTCATTGATCTCCACCCCCAGGCCCGGCACGTCGCCGGGATGGAGGGCGCCGTCGCGATAGGTATAGGCGTGCGGGAAGACCTCATCGGTTTCCCTGGTATGGATCATGTATTCCTGGATGCCGAAATTGGGAATCGACACATCGAAATGCAGCGCCGCCGACATACAGACCGGCGACAGGTCGGTGGCGCCATGACAGCCGGTGCGCACATTGTACAGGTCGGCCAGCGCCGCGATGCGGCGCAGATGGGTGATGCCGCCGGCATGGACCACCGTGGCGCGGATATAGTCGATCAGCTGTTCCTCGATCAGCTGCTTGCAGTCCCAGATGCTGTTGAAAATCTCGCCCACCGCCAGCGGCGTTGTGGTGTGCTGGCGGATCAGGCGGAAATTGGCCTGGTTCTCGGCCACCACCGTGTCTTCCAGCCAGAATGGGCGATAGGGCTCCAGATCCTTGCCCAGCCGCCCGGCCTCGATCGGCGTCAGGCGGTGATGGACGTCGTGCAGCAGATGGACGTCCCAGCCCAGCACGTCCCGCGCCGCCTTGAACAGTTCCGGCACCGCGCGAAGGTACTTCTCGCTTGACCAGATGTTTTCTTTCGGCAGGTCGGCATCGGCGGGTTCGTAGAAAAGTCGTTCGCCCGAAACGCCATAGGTGGATTTGAGACCCGGCACCCCCGACTGCAACCGGATAGCCTTATACCCCATCTCTCTGTAGGAGACGGCCTGTTCCAGCGTCTCCTCGATGGTTGTGCCGTTGGCGTGGCAATAGACCATCGCGCCGTCACGACACCGTCCGCCCAGGAGCTGGTACAGCGGCAGGCCCGCCGCCTTGGCCTTGATATCCCACAGGGCCATGTCCACCGCCGCGATGGCCGACATGGTGACCGGCCCGCGCCGCCAATAGGCACCGCGATACAGATACTGCCAGGTATCCTCGATATTGTGGGCGTCGCGCCCGATCAAGCAGGGGATGACATGGTCGGTCAGGTAACTCGCCACCGACAGTTCGCGGCCGTTGAGCGTCGCGTCCCCGATGCCGGTGAGGCCGTCCGAGGTCTCGATCTTCAGGGTCACGAAATTGCGCCCGGGACAGGTGATGATCACCTTGGCGGAAACGATCTTGAGCACGGCTGCAATCCCCTTTGAAACAGGGACGTCTTATAGCGGCAGATGCGGGCGGCGCGCCAAAAATTACGGCCCTTCAGTCCTGAAAAGGATCGACCAGGAAACCGCGTTCGCGATAGGTGAACCAGTCAAAGTCCGCAGCCAGCGCGGTGCCGGCCATGTCCTGGCAGGCCATGCCCACAAAGGCGCCCGTGAAATTGGGCGATCCCGGCATTTGGGCCTCGTCCGACAGGATGGAGGTGTCGAAGGTCTGGGCCAGGCGCTGCCAGGCACCGTCACCGATGCGGTATGCAAAATAGAGTCGCTCCTCGTCCACCTCGACGCGCAGACCGACCGGCTGGCCGGACGGGATGGCGATGGGGGCGGTGAAGGCATCGCCCACGGGCGCATCGGGCAGCGCTGACATCACGCGGATGTGCTTGCCGGTCCCTTCATCATGGCTGACATGAAGGTAGTGGAACTTGTTCTGACCGTAATAGCAGACCAGTCCCGCCGCCTGCTGAAAATGCGCCGGCTCGAAGTCCAGAACCGTTTCCGCGCTGTAGCAATGGGCCTGCTGCCTGCGCGCCACCAGCGCCTGGGTGAACAGGCTGCCGATGCTCTCGCGGCCGAACAGGCGCAAGTGGCCTGGCCGTGCGGTGAGGCTGAAAATCTTGTCCGGGTAGGGCGTGCGCAGCCACTGCCAGTCGATGGCAAGCTGCGCGGAATCGAAGTCGTCCCGTTCCGGCGCGGCAGGAAAGGGATGTGCCGGAAGGTCGGGCGCTGGCGTCGTCAGTTCCGGCGTACCGCTGCTGTCCAGGGTGTAAAGCCAGCCGTCTGGGCCCCACTGCATCTTCTGGATCGCCGTTTCGCGGCCCAGGGTGCAGCGGCCGCGATTTTTCAAGGGGCGGCCACACAGATAGGCCATGTAGGTATCGCCCGATTGCGTCTCGACCAGATCGGCATGGCCGGCGCGTTGCAGCGGCGCGTCGGGGCGGTTGCGGGCGCTTAGTATGTAAGCATCAGGATGGAGTTCGTATGGCCCCATCAGGTTTTTCGACCGGCAAAGCGTCACGGCATGGTTCCACGCCGTCCCGCCTTCCGCGGTGATCAGGTAGTAATAACCGCCCCGCTTGTACAAATGCGGCGCCTCGGTCAGACCCAGCGGTGTGCCTTTGAAGATATTGACGCGCTCGCCGATCAGCTTCTGAGCGCGCGGTGAATATTCCTGCGCCACAATGCCGGCAAAGCGGTTCTGGCCGGGGCGGTGGTCCCACAGCATGTTGACGAACCACTTGCGGCCATCATCGTCATGGAACAGCGAAGGGTCAAAGCCGCTGCTGTTCATGTACAAGGGGTCCGACCATTCGCCGTCAACCGTGTCGCAAGTCACTATGTAATTGTGAAAATCGCGCAGCGATGCGCCCGCTGCGCCGCCCACCGAAGTGCGGCCATAGCGCTTCACGTCCGTATAGATCAGGTAAAACTGTTTGCCGTCATGCGAAAGGCATGGCGCCCAGACGCCGCAGGAATCCGCATCGCCCAGCATGTTGAGCTGGCTGGGCCGACGCAGCGGCCTTGTCAGCAGCCGCCAGTTCACCAGGTCGCGGGAATGATGAATCTGCACCCCCGGATACCATTCGAAGGTGGAGGTGGCGATGTAATAGTCATCGCCCACCCGCAGGATCGACGGATCTGGATTGAAGCCCTTGAGGATCGGATTGCGGATCATGCTTTTATCGCGGCCGGCTTGGGTTTGCGGATCACCGTCCATGCCACGACCGCCGCCAGAAGGTCCAGCGCAGCCAGGAGCACGAATACGGGCGTATAGCCGATCTGGTCGACGCGCTGCCCCAGCTCGAGGGTGAAGATCAGGATGCCCAGATTGGCGCAGGTGCCGGCCATGCCCGCCACCGTGCCAACTTCATTGCGCGGAAACAGGTCGGTGGCCATGGTGATCATGGTGACGCTCAAGGTCTGGTGCGCAAAGCCGGCCAGGCTGATCAGCGCCACCGCCATCAGCGGATCCTGGACAAAGCCGGTGAAAGCGACACCGATCATCATGATGGCGCCCAGGGTGAAGGCGCCGCGACGCGCATCAATCAGGTCCAGTCCGCGCTTCTGCAGGAACAGCACGGCGAAAGGCCCGAAAATGCAGCCCAAGTCAGCCGCCAGGAACGGCAGCCAGGCATACATGGCGATATGCTTGAGATCGAAGTGCCGCACGGTCGTGAGATACAGCGGCACCCAGAAGCTCAGCATGCCCCAGGTCGGATCGGTCAGGAAGCGGGGCAGGGCGATGCCCCAGAAGTTGCGCCGCTTCAAAATGGAAAAAATCGATGGTTTGGCGCCCTGGGCCTGCAGGAAATCTTCCTGCCCCGAAACGATATAATTGCGCTCTTCCGCCGACAGTCCGGGATGCTTCGCAACCGGCTTGTAAAAGATCAGCCACAGCGCCACCCACGCCAGGCTGACCACGCCCACAATCACGAAGGACGCTTGCCAGGAATAATTCAGGATCGACCAGGCGACCAAGGGCGGGGCGATCATCGACCCGATCGACGGCCCTATATTGTAAAGCCCGCCGGCCAAACCGCGCTCCCTGGCGGGAAACCATTCCGACACAACTTTCAAGCCGCCTGGTGAAAAAGCGCCCTCGGCAAAACCCAACAATCCGCGAAAGCCGGCCAGCATCTGCCAGTTGGTCGCCAGGCCATGCGCCATGCAGAAGATCGACCACAAGAAGGCGAACAGCGCGAAGCCGGTCTTCACGCCCAATATGTCGATTATGTAGCCGACCGCGGGCTGCAGCATGATTGCGCCCTGGAAGGCCGAGGTCACCCAGCCATATTGCTGGGTGGTGATGTGCAGGTCGTGGATCACGGTGGGCGCGGCGATCGACAGTGATTGGCGCGACAGGAAGTTGACCATCGCCCCCAGCATGATCAGGCCAATGGTAAACCAGCGAAGGCCCATGAAGCGGCGCATTTTTCCTCCTCGCGCCCGTTGGTGGGCTTGTTCTGCATTGTGCCCGATTGAGCCGTCGCACGGGAAATGGTAACGCTAACGGGACGGGCCCGCAAAGACAAAAAGGGCTGCGCAAGGGAGGTGGCGATGAACGGTTTCACAAGGCGTGGACTGATGGGCGCGGCGGCCGGTGCGGCTGCGATGGGCGCACTGGGCAGCACGGCGCGGGCCGCTGCGCCAGGCTCGCTGGACGCGCTGGCCAAAGCCAAGGGCTTCACGGGGTTTGGAAGCTGCATCGGCGGCGGGGCGGAGGATTTCGCGTCCTCTTTCAATGACGCCGGCGTGCGTGCCATCCACGAACGCGAATGCGGCATCGCGGTCTGCGAGAATGAAACCAAATGGGTGGCGCTACGCCCCAACCCGAAGGAATACTCCTTCTATCTTGCCGACCGCGTGGTGGACTGGGCCGAAAGCCACGGCATGATGATGCGCGGACATACGCTGCTGTGGCAGAAGACGCAGTATTTCCCCAAATGGTTGCAGAATTACGACTTTGGCACGCGGCCGGCCACGGAAGCTGAACGCCTGCTGCGCGAGCACATCACCACCGTCTGCACCCATTACGGCAAGCGCATCTTCACCTATGACGTGGTGAACGAAACGGTGGACGAGATCACCGGGGAGCCACGCATCACGCCATTTTCCAAGCTCCTTGGCGACGCCACCATCGACATCTGCTTTGACGCCGCCCGCAAGGCCGCGCCCCATGCCAGGCTGGTCTATAACGATTATATGGGCTGGGGACCCACCAGCGCGCGCCATCGTGACGGTGTTCTGAAACTGCTTTCCGGGCTGAAGTCGCGCAAGGTGCCGGTGCATCTGCTGGGCGTGCAGAGCCATATCGGACCCGGCACGACTGTCGAATCGCAGGGCCCCAACACCTTTGGCGGTGCCGACCAGGCGGCCTGGAAGCAGTTCCTGGATGCCGTGGTGGCGATGGACCTGCGGCTGTGCCTCACCGAATTCGATGTGGGCGAGCGCGGCACGCCATCCGATATAGGCGAGCGCGACCGTTTCATCGCCGATCTCGCCCATCGCTACCTCGATTTCATGTTTGCCTACAAGCAGACCGATTACCTGATGGCCTGGGGCATGCTGGATCATTATTCCTGGCTGCAGAATTTTGGCGGCAAGCGTCCCGACGGCATGCTCAAGCGTCCGACGCTCTATGACGATGATTACCGGCCCAAGCTGCTCCGCCAGGCCATCGCGGACGCCTTTCGCAACGCACCAATGCGGGCCTGATCACCTTTGCCTCGGCGCCGGCAATCTGGCCTAATAGGCTCAGGGAAACGACGGGGATGAAAAGATGACCGACAATGCCACGCCGCTCCGCCGCGGCCGGATTTTCATCGTCACCTTGCTGGCCCTGTTCACCGCAGGCGCCGCCGTCAGCTTGCGCGCCGTCACCGCCGTGCACATGCGTACCGATTACCTCGACGCCATCGACAAGGTCCGGGCCGGCGAGATGCTGGGCACCGTGCTGGGCGCGGCCTTCATCGGCTTTGCGCTGACGCTTTTCTTTGTCAGTCCCGTGCTGGCGGCCATCGGCTTTCGCCGCGCGCTGATCGCGGCCGCGGCCCTGCTGGTGGCCGGTTTCGTCATGGTGGGTCACGCCGCCTCCCTGGGCGTATCGCCCTATACTGGCCTGCTGATCGGCATGGTCGTACAGGGCCTGGGCTGGGGGCTGGTCGAGACCGTGATCAACCCGCTGACCAGCGCGCTGTATCCTGAAGACCGCGTCGGCCGGCTGGGTATACTGCACGCCTGGTACCCAGCGGGCGTGGTCGGCGGCGCGCTGATCGGCCTGGCAGCTGACGGCGCAGGCTGGCCCTGGCGGTTCGAGTTCGTGATCGTGGGCGCCTTTGCGCTTCTGTTCGCCGGCCTTGCCTGGATCGAGAAGTTTCCCCCGGTCAGTGCCTCCACCGATGCGCCTGTCTCGCCCGGCGAAATGATCAAGGCCACGTTGCACAGCCCCATTCTGATCTTCTGGGTGGTGCTGATGATGTTCACCGCCTCCACCGAATTCGCGCCCGGCCAGTGGGTGGATGTGGCGCTCAGCCAGATCGTGGGCATGCGCGGTATCTGGCTGTTGGTGTTCGTCAGCGCACTTATGTTCGTGCTGCGCCATTTCGCCGGTCCCCTGGCCCATCGCTTCGGCAATATCGGCCTGCTGATCTTTTCGTCTGTCTTCGCCACCCTGGGACTTTATGCGTTAAGTTTTGCCAACAGCCCGGCCACCGCGATCCTGGCCGCGGTGCTGTGGGGGCTGGGCGTCGCTTATTTCTGGCCCACCATGCTGGCCACCGTGGCTGAGCGTTATCCGCGCAGCGGCACCATCGTGTTCGGCACCATGGGCGCGGCGGGCGCGGCGTCCACCTTCGTGGTGCTGCCCTATATTGGAGCTTTGTCCGACCAGGCCAAGCTGACCGCGGCGTCGCAAGGCCAGACGGCCGGGCAGATATTGCAGACCGCCGCGACAGTATCTTTTCAGGCCATCGCGCTGATCCCGCTGTGCCTGATCGTGATCTTTATCGGCGTTGCGGTTGCCGACCGGATGCGCAAGAAAGCCTAGCGCTTCAGGCCCTGCGCCGCGAGATAGCGCAGCACGTCGCTATCCGGCACCGCGCCGCGCTTTTGCAGTTCGGTCAGGCAGCGCGTCGCCAGGTCCGGTGACCGGTACACATGCGCGATCGCCGCCAGCTTTTTCAGTTGCGGGTCGCTGAACCCCTCCGGATGCGTCAGGTCGCGGATATAGACAATGTCGGACTCCAGCAACTGGTTCAGTGCCACGCGCGGGTCGTTGCCCGCGATGGCCGGCGCAATGGACCAGCGTTTCACGTCCATGAAACGGTGTGGGATAAAACCCTGCGCGCGCATTTCGAGGTCAACCGCGCCCAAAGGTGGCTGGTTCTTGTATAACGTGACGAACGAGGCCTCCAGTTGCACCGCCACGCAGTCGGCGAGCTTGCCGCGTCCGTTCTGCAGCACCATTAGCTCGGCGCCCTGCACATCCATCTTGAGGAAATCGATCTGTGGCAGTTCGGCCATATCGTCCAGCCGTCGCGTCTGGATGGACATCTTGGATTCCACCCGGCCCAGTTGCGCAAAACTGTTGAAGAACGCCAGCGCGGCCGGATCGGGCTCAAAGACCGAGCTCCAGCCATAATTGCAGACATGCAGCGTGTGCTCGGCCCCGTCACCGACGGCCTCGGCAAACACTGTGCCCGTCGCCCCCAGGCGCCGCCGCAGTGCTTCGAGCTGCCGCGCGTCAGGTTCGAACGCGAACAGTCTTCCCGCACCGCTGTCCAGCAGCGGCTGGTAGGGTGGTGTTTCGCCCAGGAAGGCCGCGCCGATATCGGCGATAGCGATTGCACCCGGGGGTAGGGAGAGAATTTGTTCCAGCACATGCCAACGGTAAGTGGCGCGTCTCACCCCGTCAAACTTTGTGCAGTGCATCAGGGCCGATCGGGCTTGGCCAATTGCCGGATTTGCGACAGCATCGCTGCAACAAGAACACGCTGGGAGGAAGATATGGGCTTGAACAAGCGCGAATTGCTGGGCGCGGGCATTGCCGGACTGGCGGGGATCGGCAGCGCCATGGCGCAGACCACCGCGACCGTAACCTATGGTCCGCAGAAGCCGGACATTTCGCGCGGCAGGGTCAAGACGACCAAGTTGTTCCAGTCGCCGCCCGGCTTCGTCAATGCATTGGCGGTCGCGCCGGAGGGCCTGTGGCTGGGTCAGCAGAAGCTGTCGGGCAAGGCCGCACAGTCCTATCACCTGCCGGATCCCGCCGACCTGCGCGAAGCCGCCTGGCTGGTGGACTGGAACGGCAAGCTGCTGAAGACGGTGATGACCAATTCACGCAACACCTCCGGCATGGCCTATGGCGATGGCTGTGTGTGGATGATGGCGAACCAGGAACCGCAAGGCTGCTTCCAGCACGACATGACCGGCAAACAGATCAGCCACCGCCAGATTCCGCTGGGTCTGCCCGGTCAGGATGGCGGCGGCAGCCATGGCGCACAGTGGCGCGACGGCAAATTGTGGATCGTCGCCAACCGCCCGCGCCTGATGCTGCGGGTCGATCCCAAGACCTGGACGCCGGAAGTGGCGATCCCGATCTATGTCGCGCCGGACAAGCCGCGCTGGCACGACATGACCTTCGACGCCGACGGCAATATCTGGATGGTCACCGGCAACGACAGCAAGAGCTACAAGGAAGGCACGCCCGGCCTGGTCAAGTATGACGGCAGGACCGGACAGGTGCTGATGACCTATGACTTCGAACCGGGGTCCTGCGACCCGCACGGCCTGGAATTCCACAATGGCAGCCTGATCAGCTGCGACGCCGGCATCCATCCCGGCTGGCCCAACTATGACAGCCCCTCCCACGGCTGGATCTTCAAGATCGAGGTGGTGTGATGAAGCGCAGAAGTTTTCTTGCCGCTGCTGCAGCCGCGCCGCTGGCCGTGCAGGCGAATGCCCAGCCGACGCATCCGTCCTGTCTGCCGGCCTATGGCACCATCAAGACACGCCCTGCGGGCAAGATCGAAATTCTCTACAAGACCAAGCACGGCCAGCCCAATGGCCTGGCGCTGGCGGACAACCCCGGACAGATGTGGATCGTGGACCAGGGCGCCCAGCACTGGATTTCGCTCATCAACCTCAAGTCGGGTGAAACGCTGCGCGAATTCCAGGCCGATGTCGTTGGCCCCAGCGGGCTGGTGCAGGACGGCGATACCATGTGGATCACCTCGACCCACAATTCCATCATCCTGCATTGCGACCTGAACGGCAAAACCATTGCCAAGTATGTGACACCCGGCGCCGGCCGCATCTATGAGCGTGAGGATGATCCGCCGGGGCGCCGCTCGCCACTGAAGCCTGCCTGGCCGGACAAGCCGCGCGGCATTGGCCCGGCCCAGGCTGGCAATGTCGGCAACGACACCGGCAAGGGACTGCCGCCCGGACAATTGCCACTGACCGAGGAAGAAGGCTCGGGCGGCACCGGTGCCCATGCAATCCTGGTGGATGGCGATTACCTGGTCACAGCCGTTCCGCCGGCGCGGCAGATATTCTGGATCCACAAGAAGACCTGGAAGGTGAAGACAAGCTGGCCGGTGCCGGGCAACCGTCCCCATGACATGAGCTGGAACAGGGATCGCAAGACCGTCTGGTCATCGGATTCCAACCTCAATGCCTTCTTCCACCACGATGTAACGACCGGGAATATCTTTGAAAAGGTGCAGCTGCCAGACGATTCGCCCGTGATCCACGGCGCCAAGCTGGTGGGCGATCACATGTATATCTGTGATGATATGGGGTGGATGGCGCGTTTTCGCATCTAGTGTGTCAGATGCGGGTCCCGCTCGCCCGCCTGCATGGCCAGCGCGATATTGTCCACCGCGACTGGGCAAGTGAAGTGTGCCGAACGGGCGCAATTGGGATTGTAGGCCTGGTTGAAGTCGATCGTGACCGTTGACGGCGGAAATCTTCCAAAGCCATCGACGTCGATATAGCGTCCCGCGCCGTATGCGCCTTTCCCAGTGAGGTCGTCGGTGAAGAAGGCCGACATGTCGCTGATCTTCGCCGGGTCATGGCTGTCGGTATAAAAGGGCAGGGTGACCGTCTTTCCCTTCAGGCTGAAGGTCGCGTCGCCGGCATGGAAGAATTGTTTGTCTGTGCCGCGCGAAGTGCGAAAGACGCGTGGCGGCAGATTGGGGTCCGGACCGAAATGCGCCGTGACGCGATACGTCGCGTCATAGGGATAATAGGACACGCCTTTGAAGGCTTTGGCCGCCTGATTCTGCTGGTTGTAGACAAAAATGCGCCAGCCCGGGATGCCCGGTCCAACCTGGGTCGGATGGCCGACAGCATCCACATCGGCATCGATCGCCACGCTCTTTTCCAGTTGCGCGGGAGCGACAGGCTTGCCGTCCTGCAGCACGGTTATCTTGCCGCCCGCCACCAACACCCGCAGCACGCCCTGTGCCCGGGCATCATGACTCCAGCGCCAGCTTTCCGGCCGGCCTTTATGCCCTTGCAGCACCGCTGCTTGGCCGTCGCCCAGGTAAGCGGAATCCTGGATCTTCAGCATGGCGTGGGGCGTCTGCGCATAAGCCTTGTTTTGGCCGGCGATGTCGTCCTTCCAGATTGCTTCCGGCGAGGACGGCGGGGCCGCGGCGCCCAGGATCAGGATTGCAACGGCAGCAACAAGAGGGCGCATCAGACGATCCGAATGGCGGCAGCGAGAGCATAAGCGGCGTTCTGGCCAGGGTGCAAATAAGGGTGCAAATAGCGGTTGCAAAGTGCCGTCAGCCCCCGCAAAAACAGTCCGCCGGATGCGCCTGGAGGGCACGATGAAACAACTTCTGATCTACGACAATATTACCCCCCTGACACGCCAGGCCCATGGCAACCTGTCGCTGCGCAGGCCGGAGACTTTCGAATTCGCGCGCGAGACCAACGCGGTGCCGCTGGTGGCGGCGGAATTCCCGCTGGCAGCCGCCGACTACGCCATCATCTTCACCGATACCGAGGAAGGCATCGTGCCTGCCGTGGTGCTGGGGGCGCGCAACGCGGAAAATCTGTTTGTCGGCGCCGATGGCAAGTGGAACGCCACCTATATTCCCGCCTTTGTGCGCCGTTATCCCTTCGCCTTCGCCACTGACGAGAAAGGCGAGAGATTCACCGTGATGATCGACCCCGGCTATAGCGGGTTCAACAGCAAGGATGAAGGCGAAAGGCTGTTCAACGCCGATGGCTCCAACACGTCCCTGTTGGAAACCATGCTGGCCTTCCTGCAGGAATATCAGGGCATGTTTGCGCGGACCAAGGTGTTCGGCGCCCGCCTGGCGGAGCTGGGGGTACTCGACCCGGTGGAAGCCAATCTGCCCCTCCCGTCCGATCCCGATCGCAAGCTGACCGGCTTCAAGATCGTCAACCGCGAGCGGCTGAAATCCATCCCCACCGATGTCATGGCGCAGATGTTGCGCGAGGACGAGCTGGAGCTGGTCTATCTCCACCTGTTCTCGCTGCGCAATCTGGACCGGCTGAAGGAAAAGCTGGCACCCGTTCCGGCATGACCTGACGGCTCCTGCATGGAACCTCCTGCGCCGCCCCGCATTGATGAAGCGGGGAACGCAGGAGAGACAATGACCAGCACAGCCGCCTATGGGGACTTTCTAAAGGGGTTGATCAGCAATCCCCGCGCCGTCTCCGCCCCGACCCCTTCCAGTCCCACCTTGGCCCGCGCCATCGCGGCCCAGGTCGATCTCGGCCGTGATGGCCTGGTGATCGAACTGGGGCCGGGCACGGGCGTAGTCACCCAGGCGCTTCTGGAACATGGTGTGCATCCCGACCGGCTGGTGGCGATCGAGCTGGAAGCCGGCTTTGCGCGATTGGTGCAAGGCCGCTTTCCCGCCGTGACCGTTCATCACGGTGATGCGGTGACCTTCGAAAGTCACCTGCCGTTTGGCACCAAGGTTGCGGCTATCGTCTCCGGCCTGCCCCTGCTGCAATTGCCGATCGCGACGCGGCGCTCGCTGCTGCGCCGGGCGCTGGCCTGCCAGGACGCTGGTGGGCTTTTCATCCAGCTTTCCTACAGCTGGCTGCCTCCTGTACCGGTTGAACCCGGCATGACGCTGCACAAGAAGACCGTGTGGCGGAATTTCCCTCCGGCCCATGTCTGGACCTACCGCGCGGCATGAGCGATAGCCACGATCCCAAACAGGCGGCCCGCGCGGCCGGTCTGCGCTATATCAGTGACGAGCGACTGCCGGGCATTACCCGTCACGGCCCGCCGGGCCGCTTTCACTACAAGTTGCCCTCGGGTCGGGTGGTGCGCGACCGCATCATTCTCAAGCGCATCCGTGCGCTGGTCATACCTCCCGCCTGGACCCAGGTCTGGATTGCGCCTGCTGCCGATGTGCATCTCGCGGCAACGGGACGTGATGCAAGGGGGCGCAAGCAGTATCGCTATCATCCCGGCTTTGCCGCCGTGCGTGATGCCGACAAATATGCCCATCTTGCCGAATTTGCGGCCGGCCTGCCGGCGCTGCGGGCGCAATTGAAGCGCGACCTGAAGCGGCCGGGTCTGCCGGGCCAGAAAATCCTCGCCACCGTCGTGACCCTGCTGGAAAAAACCCTGATCCGAATCGGCAACGAAGATTATGCCCGCGCCAACCAGAGCTTTGGCCTCACCACCCTGCGCAATCGCCATGTCAAGGTGAAGGGGGAAGAGCTGCGCTTCCTGTTCCAGGGCAAGAGCGGCAAGCGATGGAATCTGTCACTGCAGGATCGACGGGTGGCGCATGTCGTCCGCTCTTGCCAGGAATTGCCGGGTCAGCACCTGTTCGAATACCGCGACGCGGACGGCAAGGTGCATGCCGTGACGTCCTCCGATGTGAATGCCTATCTTCGCGAAATCACGGGCCGCGACATTTCGGCCAAGGATTTTCGCACCTGGGCGGGCACCGTGAAGGCCGCCATGGCCTTCCACGCAATGGAAGGCGCCGCCAGCAAGAAGTCGGTGCGTGCCGTCATCGCCGCCGTGGCCGACGAGCTGGGCAATACGGTCGCGGTCTGTCGCAAATGTTATATCCATCCCAAGATCATCGCAGGCGTGGAAAGTGGTGGCCTGAATCTCCGTTTGCCCAAGCGCGCGCGAACCGGGTTGACTGCCGCCGAAACCGCCGTGCTTTCCTATCTGCGTGGGGGCAAATAGCGCTGGATCGCATCGCGGTGATGCAATAGCTTTCTCGCCTGCTGATACAAACCAGTCAGGCCACATGACGCAGCGCAAGTCCGCACCTTCCCGCACCGCCGCCTTTGAGCCCGACGTCGTGATCGTCGGCTCAGGCGCGGGGGGCGGCATGGCGGCCTATGCGCTGACGCGCGCGGGCGTCAAGGTTCTGGTGCTGGAGGCAGGGCGAGACTACGACCCCGCCCGCGAAAACAGCATGCTCAAGTGGAATTATGAAGCGCCCCTGCGCGGGTCTTCCACCCCCGACAAGCATTTCGGCTATTACGACGCCACCGCCAATGGCGGCTGGGACGTGCCCGGCGAGCCCTATACCAATGCGCCGGGCTCGGCCTTCAAGTGGTGGCGCTCGCGCATGGTCGGCGGACGCACCAATCACTGGGGCCGTCACGTGCCGCGGTTCGGGCCTTATGACTTCAAGGCCTATAGCCGTGACGGCCTGGGCATGGACTGGCCCCTTTCCTACGCCGATCTCTCGCCCTGGTATGATCGGACGGAAAAGCTGATCGGCGTTTCCGGCGCCAATAGTGGGCTGGAAAACCACCCCGACTCCTCGCCTGGCGTTCTGCAGCCGGCTTCGCCGCCGCGCATCAATGAACTGGCGATCAAGGCCGGGGCCGAGGCGCTGGGAATTCCATGTGTGTCGTCGCGCTATGCCGTGCTGACGCGCGACATCGACCACCCCCACGCCCCGCGCCAAGCCTGTTTCTATGCCAGCCCTTGCGGCCGCGGCTGCGCCATCGGCGCCGCGTTCCAGACCACGACTTCGTTGCTGCCCATGGCCATGGCAACCGGGCGCATGCGTCTGGTCAGCAATGCCTTTGCCGCGCGCATCGTCGTCGGCGCCAATGGCAAGGCAACCGGCGTGGAATATTTCAAGGACGGCGCCCTGCACCTGGTGAAGGCACGGGCGGTGGTGCTGGCGGCCAGTGCCGTGGAAAGCGCGCGCATCCTGCTGAATTCCAAGGACGGCGGCCTCGCAAATTCCAGCGGCGAGCTGGGCAAGAATCTGATGGACACCACCGGCACCAACATCACCGGCCATATTCCGTCGCTGGAAAATAGGCCGCGCTACAACGAAGACGGCAAGGATGTTGCCCATCTTTATATTCCGTGGTGGCTGTACAAGGAGCAGGCGGCCGGCAAGCTCGATTTCCCGCGCGGCTATCACTACGAAATCGGCGGCCGGTTCAGTACACCGGGCGGCAATCCTGCGGTGGGCCTGGAAGACGGCTATGGCATGTCTTTGAAGGAAGACGCGCGGCGCTATTACGGCGCGCAGATATCGCTCACCGTACGTGGCGAAATGATTCCCAACAGCGACAGCTATCTGGAGCTGGACCCCACCGTGAAGGACAAGTTCGGCCTGCCGGTGGCCCGCTTCCACTGGAAATGGTCGGACCATGAAATCCGCCAGATCGCGCACGGCATGAAAACCGCGCGCGACATCGTGCACAAGCTGGGCGGCACCGTTCTGACCCCGGACCAGCCGCCGGAGCAGGCCATCGCGGTTGGCGGCTGGATCATCCACGAGGTCGGCGCCGCCCGCATGGGCACCAAGGCATCGAACTCGGTCACGGACCAGTATGGCCGCACCTGGGACGTTGACAATGTTGTCGTCGCCGATGGCGCCGTCTTCACGTCCAATGCCCACAAGAACCCCACCCTCACCATCATGGCGCTGGCCTGGCGCAGCATGGATCACCTGGCGGGCCGCATGAAGAAGGGCGAGATATGACCCAGATTTCCCGCCGCACGACGCTGGCCTGGGTTGCGGCCGCTGCCGCCGGCCCGTGGGCCAACGCCGAAGCCGCACCCGATGCGGCCCTGCCGGGTGCTTGGCCGCAGGGCGAACTGCCGCCGATCTCGGCCGCCGGTTACGGGCAGGATCCCAATCTGGTCAAGCCAGTGGTGCCCTGGCCATTGACACTTTCAACTGCGCAGCGCGGCAATCTGAAAACGATCGCCGGCCTGATGCTGCCGGCTGACGCCCATTCGCCGTCCGCCGCATCGCTGCCGATAGACGCTTTTATCGACGAATGGGTCAGCGCACCTTATCCCCAGCAACAGCGCGATCGCGGGCTGATCCTGCATGGTCTGGCGTGGCTGGACGTCGAGAGCGCCGCCCGTTTTCAGCACGATTTCGCCACTGCCAGCGAAACGGAACGTCGGGCTATCTTCGACGACATCGCCTTCCGTGGGCGCGTGAAGCCCGGCTATGAGCGCCCGGCCTCGTTTTTCACCCGCCTGCGCGCGCTCATGCTGGCCGGCTTCTATTCCTTGCCCGAAGGCATCGCCGATATCGGGTATATCGGAAACACGCCCAGCCTGGAGCCCTATCCCGGCCCGCCCAGGGAGGCGATCGCGCATCTCAACGCCGCTCTCACCAAGCTGGGCCTGAAGACGGTCAGCTAGGCTTCAGTCTGCGTATCCAGATATTGCGGAAGGAGACGTGGCTGTCGGGATTGCCATGATCCTGCAAGGCCAGCGGCAGTTCGGCCGCATGCGGCGCATAGCTCGCCACCTTGCCATGTACCGTGGCACCGATCAGCACGGTATTGTCCTGCACGAGCACGCCGTTCAGCACCACCGTCATGCGCGCAGGCTGTGTGACCTTGTCGCCGTCGAAATGCGGCGCATGGAAGACAATGTCGTAGCATTGCCAGACACCCGGCGGCCGTCCCGCATTCACCAGCGGCGGGCTTTGGGAATAGATCGCGCCCACCATGCCGTCGGGATAGGTCTCGTTGTTGGTGGCGTCCAGAATCTGTACTTCGTACAGGCCCATGGGAAAGATGCCGCTGTTGCCGTGATATTGCGGATTGAGCGGCGGGTGCGGCTGCTGCGGTTCGCGGAATTCAACATGGATCTGTGCGTCGCCATACAAAGCCTTGGTCTTGAGGAAGTTGTAGACGCGCGCCCCGGTGGTGACGACGCCATCCTTCACTGTCCATTCCTCGAGATGATCGCCGGTCCATTTGTCGAGGTTTTTGCCGTCGAACAGAATATCGGCGTCGCCAGGCGGCGGTGCGGCGCAATGCGTGCCGGTATCCACCGCCGGCGGCTGGGGCCGGCGAATGTCATCGACGCGCCACGGAGAGTTGGGCATCTTGGGACCGGCCAGGGTCAGCTTCGCCAGCTTGGGGTCGGCCAGCCACTTCGCCCAGGCCGGATGCTCGGCCACGATGCGCTGCAGTTCGGCCGGGTCCACGGCATCCTGTGCTCGCGCTGCAAGTCCGCAGATACCGGCCGCCGCCAGCGCCAGGATGATGGTTCTTTTCATTTGTCCCTCCCTGTTTGTCATACCCTACCCCTCAGGCGGAACGTGCGGAACAGGGCGGGAGCCATTATTTGCGGTGGTAACGCTGCGTGCCCCGGTTCAGAATCCGGTCTTCTGGCAGAAGTGCGTCCGGCGCAATGTCCGGCTGGCCGGCGAGCCGGGCATAGAGCGGCGCGAAATCAGCGTCGGCGGTCTGGTGGCGCAGTTCCTCGAAGCTGTCGATGACGAAATAGCTCTGCTGATAGTCATCAATGCGGTAATCCGTGCGCATCACCCGCTCCAGGTCGAAGGCGATACGGTTGGGCGAGGGATCATCCAGTGCAAAAACAGATTCCGCGAAACTGGAAACGATGCCGGCACCGTACAATTTCAACTCGCCACGCTGGCGGATCAAGCCGAATTCCACCGTGTACCAATAGAGCCGCGCCAGTTTCTCCAGCGCGCCGAACCGGATCGCGCGCTGGCCGCCCATGCCATAGGCTTGCATGTAGTCGGCAAAGGCGGGATCGCTCAGCAGCGGCACATGCCCGAACACATCGTGGAAAACGTCCGGCTCTTCCAGATAGTCCAACTGGTCGGGCCGGCGAATGAAGCGCCCGGCCACGAAGCGCCGGTTGGCGAGATGGTCGAAAAAGACATCATCCGGCACCAGGCCCGGCACCGCCACCACCTGCCAGCCGGTGAGGGCCATCAGCCGTTCCGACAGTTCCGCGAAATCGGGGATGCCCGCCCTGGACAGTCGCAGCACATCCAGCCCGCGCAGGAAAGCGTCGCTGACCCGCCCCGTCAGCATGGCGCTCTGGCGTGCGAACAGCGTGTCCCACACGCCATGTTCGTCAGCCGTATAGCTGTCCCAGGCCTGCGGGATGGTCCAGTCGGGATGGGCGCCGGGCGGCGGATCGCCAGAGGAGGTCATCTTGACTCCAGATGGTTACATATGAAACCATCTCGGACAAGCCGGGAGATGCGCAAAATGGAACTGTGGGACAATCCCATCGGCACCGACGGATTCGAATTTGTCGAATATACCGCGCCGGATGTGACACAGCTGCAATCGCTGTTCGAAACCATGGGCTTTCGCGCCGTCGGCCGCCACCGTTCCAAGGCGGTGACGCTCTACCGCCAGGGCGACACCAATTTCATCGTCAATGCCGAGCCGGGCAGCCATGGCGCGCGATTCGCGGCCGAACATGGTCCCAGCGCCTGCGCCATGGCATTCCGCGTCGCCGATGCCGGCACGGCCTATCGCGAATTGCTGGCGCGCGGCGCGACGCGCTTCGCGGGCACCGTGGGGCCAATGGAGCTGAACATCCCCGCCATCGAAGGCATTGGCGGCAGCGTCATCTATCTGGTGGACCGCTATGGCGCGCAAAGCATCTATGACGTGGACTTCCTCCCCACCGATCCCGCGCGGGGTTTTGTCCATCCGGGTGCCGGCCTGACGGCGATCGACCACGTCACCCACAATGTCTTTCGCGGCAACATGGACAAGTGGGCCGGTTTCTATGAAAAGCTCTTCAACTTCCGCGAAGTGCGGTATTTCGACATCGAGGGCCAGCTGACCGGCCTCAAGTCCCGCGCCATGACCAGTCCGGACGGCCAGATACGCATTCCGATAAACGAATCCTCCGACGACAAGTCGCAGATCGAGGAGTATCTGCACGCCTACCATGGCGAAGGCATCCAGCATATCGCGCTGGCGACCGGCGACATCTATGCCTCAGTCGAAGCCTTGCGCAAAAGCGGCGTGGCCTTCCAGGAAACGCCGCAGACCTATTACGAACGGCTGGACAACCGCATACAGGGCCACGGCGAGGACGTCCCGCGCCTGAAGACCAACAATATCCTGATGGATGGCGCGAAAGACGATCTGCTGCTCCAGATATTCACCCAGAACGCCATCGGCCCCATCTTCTTCGAACTGATCCAGCGCAAGGGCAACCAGGGCTTCGGCGAAGGCAATTTCAAGGCCCTGTTCGAGAGCATCGAGGCGGACCAGATCCGCCGTGGCGTGCTGGCCTGACCATGCGCAACTGGATCGAGTTTCCCCGCATCGAAGGCGAAACCTCCCGCCAGGCCCATGCCGACCTGCCGGCCGGCACCTATGAGCGCGAGATCGGCCGCGACGGCTTTTTCGGTCCCGCCACCCATATCTATCACCGGCACCCCCCTACCGGCTGGACGCACTTCGAAGGCCCGTTGCGGCCGCGTGCCTTTGATGCTGTGGGTGCGCTGGCCCACGGCGAGCCGTTCAAATTCGTTCCGCTGCTCAGCAATCCGAACTGCAGGATCGAAATCTGGCATTTGCCGCTCGCCATGCCGGTGCTGGCGCGCAACGCCGACGGCGACCTGCTGATGTTCGTGCATCAAGGCGCCGGCGATCTGTTCTGCGATTTCGGCCATATGACCTATCGAGACGGTGACTATCTGCTGATGCCGCGCGGCACCATGTGGCGGCTGGAGCCCAGCGCCCCATCAACCTTCCTCCGCATCGAGGCCACCAATGGCGGCTATCGGTTGCCTGAGCGCGGCATCCTGGGGCCGCATGCCATTTTCGATCCCGCCGCGCTGGAAACGCCGAAGCTGGACGAAGCCTTCAAGGCCCAGCGGGATGGCGAATGGCAGGTCAGCGTCAAGCGCCGCGGCCGGCTTTCCACCATCACCTATCCCTTCAATCCGCTGGATGCGGTGGGCTGGAAGGGCAACCTGACGGCGTTGAAGCTCAACTGGCGCGACATCCGCCCGGTGATGAGCCATCGCTACCACATCCCGCCAAGCGTCCATTCCACCTTTGTCGCTGATCGTTTCGTGGTCTGCACATTCGTGCCGCGCCCGATAGAAAGCGATCCGGGGGCGTTGAAAGTGCCCTTCTTCCATTCCAACGAGGATTTCGACGAAGTGATCTTTTATCACGCCGGCGAATTCTTCAGCCGCGACAATATCAAGCCCGGCATGATGACCTTCCACCCCAATGGCTTCACCCACGGCCCCCATCCCAAGGCCTTCGCGGCCGGCGCCAGAGCCGCAAAGACCATGACCGACGAGGTGGCGGTGATGATCGACGCCCGCGATCCGCTGGACATGAGCGAGGCCGCTGAAACGACCGAAGTGAAAACCTACGCCGAAAGCTGGACACAGAAATGAAGCTGGCTTCGCTGAAAGGCGGCCGTGACGGGCGGCTGGTGGTAGTATCGCGCGACCTGTCGAGGGCCATGGAAGTTCCGCAGATCGCCGCAACGCTTCAGGCTGCGCTCGATAGCTGGGACACCACCGCACCGAAGCTGCAGATCGCTTACGATGCGCTGAATTCGGGCGGCGACGGCATGCCGTTCGGCGCCGCGGGGTGCGCCAGCCCGCTGCCCCGTGCCTACCAGTGGGCCGACGGCTCCGCTTATGTCACGCATGTCGAACTGGTGCGCAAGGCGCGGGGCGCGGAGATGCCCGCCAGTTTCTGGACCGATCCCCTGATGTATCAGGGCGGCAGCGACGGTTTCCTGGGGCCGATGGATGACATCGTGGCGGGCGATGAAGCCTGGGGCATAGACCTGGAAGGCGAGGTGGCTGTGATCACTGACGACGTGCCTTATGGCTGCACGGCTGCTGAGGCGCCGCACCACATTCGTTTGGTGATGCTGTGCAACGATGTCTCGCTGCGCAACCTGATTCCGGGCGAGTTGGCCAAGGGTTTCGGATTTTTCCATTCCAAGCCGGCGTCGGCTTTTTCCCCGGTGGCGGTCACGCCCGACGAACTGGGCCCAGCCTGGCAAGGCAGCAAGCTGCATCGGCCATTGTTGGTGGAATTGAATGGCCGGCGCTTCGGTGCGCCCGGTGCCGGCACCGACATGGTATTTTCGTTTGCCGATTTGATCGCACACGCCGCCAGAACGCGCGCCTTGGCAGCGGGCACCATCATCGGCTCCGGCACTGTGTCCAACAAGGATCGCAGTGTCGGCTCGGCCTGCATCGCCGAGCGGCGCATGCTGGAGACCATCGAAGCTGGCGCGCCGGCGACGCCGTATCTGGCTTTCGGCGACCGCGTGCGAATCGATATGCACGATGCCGAGGGCCGCAGCATTTTTGGAGCGATCGACCAGCATGTCCGCCGCGCCTGACTTTATCCTTTACGGCTATTTCCGGTCTTCCGCCGCCTTCCGGGTGCGGATTGCGCTGAACCTGAAGGGCCTTCGTGCCGATCTGCGCTTCGTGCATCTTCTAAAGGATGGCGGCCAGCAGCATGCGGCGGACTACAAAATGGTCAATCCGCAACAATTGATACCGGCACTGACCCATGACGGCCATACCTTGGGCCAGTCGCTGGCGATCATCGAATATCTGGATGAGGTGGTGCCGCAGCCGCCGCTGCTGCCGCCGGACGCCGCGGGCCGCGCGCGGGTGCGCCAGATCGCGCTTGCCGTCGCCTGCGATATTCATCCGCTGAACAATTTGCGGGTGCTGCAGTATCTTAAGGAAAGCTTTGGCGCCGATGAAGCCGCTCGCAAAGCCTGGCAGCAACACTGGATCGCCGAGGGTTTCAACGCGTTGGAAGCCATGCTGTCGAAAGACACCGGAACTTTCTGCCACGGCGAAGCGCCCACCCTGGCCGACATTTGCCTGATCCCGCAGATGACCAATGCGCGGCGCGCCGGATTGGAGTTGGCGCCTTATCCCACTCTCCTGCGCATCGAGGAGGCCGCCTACCGTCTGCCCGCCTTCATCGACGCCCGGCCGGAGAACCAGCCCGATGCCGAATAAGGCGCAGCTCGATCTTGACGCTTTCACACCGTATCGGCTGTCGGTGCTCACAAATCGTGTCTCGGGCGCCATTGCGCGGCACTATTCCGATCGTTTCGGCCTGACCATCCCGGAGTGGCGCGTGATGGCGGTGCTGGGGCAGACGCCCGGCCTGTCGGCGCGCCAGGTGACCGAGCGCACCGCCATGGACAAGGTGCAGGTCAGCCGGGCGGTTTCGTCGCTGCTGGCAGCGCGTCGCATCACGCGCGCCGCGCATGCCCGCGATGGCAGGGTTGCGCATCTTGCGCTGTCTGCGCAGGGGCGGGCGATCTACAACGAGGTGGTGCCATTTGCCCTGGCACTTGAACGGCAGTTCCTCTCTGTGCTGTCTGCCTCGGAACGCAAGGCGTTTGACGCGCTGCTGGAAAAGCTGTCGGGCGGCATTACAGACATGACATCTTTCACCTGACCGGAGTTTCCATGTCGGACGATTTCTACAACCGGGTCCGCGCCACGCTGGACGAGATCGAGGCCGGCGGGCTGACCAAGCCGGAGCGGGTGATTTCTTCGCGCCAGGGCCCCGAAATTACGGTGGGCGGAAAGTCGGTGCTGAATTTCTGCGCCAACAATTACTTGGGCCTGGGCGGGGACGCGCGCGTTTCGGAAGCCGCCGCAAAGGCCGCCCGCGACTTCGGCGCCGGCATGGCCTCGGTGCGCTTCATCTGCGGCACCCAGACCCTGCACAAGCAACTGGAAGCCGCTATCGCGGACTAT
Source organism: uncultured Hyphomicrobiales bacterium (assembly GCA_966211925.1). Classification (GTDB taxonomy): domain Bacteria; phylum Pseudomonadota; class Alphaproteobacteria; order Micropepsales; family Micropepsaceae; genus Rhizomicrobium. The sequence continues at coordinate 138,743 of CBIHOI010000001.1, forward strand.
CTGGGTTACGAAGACGCCATCCTGTTTCCCGCGGCCTTCGACGCCAATGGCGGGCTGTTCGAGCCTCTGTTGGATGATAAGGATGCCATCATCTCCGACAGCCTCAATCACGCCTCGATCATCGACGGCGTGCGCCTTTGCAAGGCCAAGCGCTACCGCTTTCCCAACGGCGACATGGGCGCGTTGGAAGACAATCTGAAGCAGGCGCGGGCGGACGGCGCACGCAGCATCGTTATCGCCACCGACGGCGTCTTCTCCATGGATGGCCATATCGCCGATCTGGGCGCCATCACCGCGCTGGCCGACAAGTATGACGCCATGGTGATGGTGGATGACTGCCACGCCACCGGCTTCCTTGGGCCGCAGGGCAGGGGCTCCGCCGCGTTCCGTCGGGTGGAAGGCCGTATCGACTTTCTCAGTGGCACCTTCGGCAAGGCGCTGGGCGGCGCCATGGGCGGCTTTATCTGCGCCAGAAAGGAAGTCGTGGCGCTGCTGCGCCAGCGCGCGAGGCCCTATCTGTTTTCCAACGCCTTGGCGCCGTCCGTCTGCGGCGCGGCGTTGGAAGCGATCCGCATTGCGCGGTCGGCGGAAGGCGACACCCTGCGCGCCAGGCTCATCGATAATGCCGCGCGGTTCCGCGCCGGCATGACAGCCGCGAAGTTCGATCTGGTGCCTGGCGAACATCCCATCGTGCCCGTGATGTTGGGCGATGCCCGCCTGGCCCAGACCATGGCGGCCCAGCTTCTGGAAGAAGGAATCTATGTGATCGGTTTTTCGTTTCCGGTGGTGCCCAAGGGACTTGCCCGCATCCGGACCCAGCTTTCAGCCGCGCACAGCGGCGAACAGGTCGACCGCGCCGTTGCCGCCTTCACCCGCGTCCGCGACAGACTGGAGACCGCCAAGTGAGAGCACTCTCCAAGACAATAGCCGCTCCTGGCCTTACGATGATCGAAGCGCAGACACCCAGGATCGGCGCGGAAGACGTTTTGATACGGGTGCGCCGTACCGCGATCTGCGGTACGGACCTGCACATCTACAACTGGGATGAATGGGCGCAAAAGACGATTCTGCCCCCCATGATTACTGGCCACGAATTTGCCGGCGAGATCGTGGAGATCGGCAAGGGCGTGACCCGGCCACTGTTCATCGGCCAGCGCGTTTCGGGCGAAGGCCATATCGTCGATCCCAACTCCCCCGCGGCGCGGGCCGGCCAGTATCATCTCGATCCCCATACCCAGGGCATTGGGGTCAACCGCCAGGGCGCCTTTGCCGAATATCTCGTGCTTCCCGCCTTCAATGTCGTGCCGCTGCCGCAAAATGTGGATTTCGAGATCGGGGCGCTGCTCGATCCGTTCGGCAACGCCGTGCATACCGTGCAGCAATTCGACCTGATGGGCGAGGATGTGCTGGTCACCGGCGCCGGCCCCATCGGCATCATGGCTGCCATGGTGGCACGCCGCGCCGGCGCTCGGAGCGTGGTTTTGACTGACCGCAACGATTTTCGCCTGGGTCTGGCGGCGAAGATGGCAGATGTCCGTACCGTCAACGTGACGCGCGAGGATCTCAGGAGCGTGATGGCGGAAGAGGGGATTGAGGACGGTTTCGGCGTGGCGCTGGAGATGTCCGGCGCACAAGCCGCCATCGCCCAATGCATCACGCATTTGGCGATGGGCGGTCGGCTCGCCATGCTGGGTATCCCCTCCAAGGCGATGGAAGTGAACTGGTCCGATATCATCCTCAAGGCCATCACCATCAAGGGCGTTTATGGCCGCCAGATGTTCGAGACCTGGCGCAAGATGCTGGCCCTGCTGCATGCCGGGCTGGATATTTCGCCGCTGATTACCCACCGCGTCGCCGCCGCCAATTTCCAGGCGGGCTTCGATGCCGCGCTATCGGGTGAATCCGGCAAGGTCGTGATGGACTGGTCCTAGACCCGTTCAATCGCGATGGCGGTGGCTTCGCCGCCGCCGATGCAGAGAGACGCGACGCCGCGCGTGCCGCCGGTGCGGATCAGCGCATGCAGCAAGGTGACGATGATGCGCGCCCCGGTTGCGCCGATCGGATGGCCCAGCGCGCAGGCGCCGCCACCGATATTCAACCGCTCGCGCGCAATGCCCAGTTCCTTTGCCGCCGCCATGGGGACCACGGCAAAGGCTTCGTTTATTTCGAAAAGATCAACGTCAGCAACACCCCAGCCGGTCTTCGACAGAAGCTTGCGGATCGCAGGGATTGGCGCAGTGGAATACCAGGCTGGCTCCTGCGCGTGCGTGGCATGGGCCCTGATCTCGGCCAGGACCGGCAAACCTTCGGCCAGCGCCGCCGAACGCCGCATCAGTATCAGCGCGGCGGCTCCGTCCGCATTGGCGCTGGCGCTGGCGGCGGTGATGGTGCCATCGGAGCGGAAAGCGGGCTTGAGGTTCGGAATCTTCTCCGGCGATACCTTCATGGCGTGTTCGTCGTCCGCCACCGGTCCGGCCTTCGTCTCCACCGGCACGATCTCGGCGCGGAAGTCTCCGCCGGTGATGGCAGCGCGGGCGCGGGTCAAGGTTTCGATGGCGTAGGCATCCTGGTCGGCGCGCGTGAACTGGAAGGCCTGGGCGCACATCTCGCCGAAATCGCCCATCGGGCGGCCGGGCTCATAGGCGTCTTCCAGCCCGTCCAGCATCATGTGATCGAGGATACGTTCATGCCCCGCGCGATAGCCGGTGCGCGCCTTGGACAAAAGATACGGCGCGTTGGACATGGATTCCATGCCGCCCGCGACCACCCTTTGCGCCGATCCGGCCAGGAGCAGGTCATGCGCCAGCATCACCGCCTTCATGCCCGAGCCGCAAACCTTGTTCACGGTGGTGGCGCCGACACTGTCCGGAAGGCCCGCGCCGCGCGCTGCCTGTCGCGCCGGGGCCTGGCCTTGGCCCGCGGGCAAAACACAGCCCATCAGCACTTCGTCTATCGCCTCAGCCGTCACACCGCTGCGCGCCAGTGACGCCGCAATCGCATGCGCGCCCAGTTGATGCGCTGCCAGCGGCGACAGTGCGCCTAGGAAACGCCCCAAAGGCGTGCGGACAGCGGAAACAATGACAACCGGATCGCTCATATGGGCAGACGTGTGGTGTTCTTCACGCATTTCAAGGCGAAGTGCGAATTAACCGAGGCTACGCCCGGGAAATGCAGAAGCACTTTCTTCAACAGATGTTCATAGTCGTCAATGCTGCGCACCACGATGCGCACAGCATAGTCGCTGTCGCCGCTGGTGACGAAACATTCCACGATTTCGGGACGGGCAAGCGCGGCCTGCTCAAAGGCCTCCAGCGTTTCCTCGTCATGGGCCTTCAGCTTGATGTTGGCCAGGATGTTCACCGACAGGCCCATCTTGGCAGGGTCGAGCAGCACCGCGCGCCCCATGATGACCCCGGCTTCCTCCAACTGCTTCACCCGTCGCCAGCAGGGGGTGTGCGACAGCCCGACCTTGAGCGCCAGATCGACCATGGAGGTGGTGCTGTCCGCCTGCAGGATTCGCAGGATTTTTAAATCTGTCTCATCCATAGGATTTCATCCTAGCAAGCAGCACCTTTGAAAAATCCTATCATATTATGGGCACCTCAGGTGCAAGAAATGGCAATTTCGTACCGGGCAGGCTGTGCCATGCTCCTCGCCAAGGCGTTCTAAAAGCGCCAATCCAGGTGAGGCGCATGACGGACGGTCTGACGCTCTATATTCCCGAACCGCCGACCCGGCCCGGCGACGCGCCGGATTTCAGCCATTTGAAAATTCCGGCCGCCGGTACCATGCCGGGCCCCCCGACCGACGCCCCCGCCGAAGCCCTGCGCGACATGGCCTATGGCCTGGTACGGGTGCTGGACGATGCCGGCAACGCGGTGGGCCCCTGGGCGCCTGACGTGTCGCCTGACCAGCTTCGCCAGGGCCTGTCCGCCATGCTGGTAACCCGCATTTTCGAAGACCGCATGTTCCGCTCGCATCGCCAGGGCAAGACCAGCTTCTTCATGAAGTCCACCGGCGAGGAAGCCATCGGTGCGGCACAGTCCATGGTCTTGGGTCCGCGCGACATGTGCTTTCCCACCTATCGGGTGCTCAGCTGGCTCATGGCGCGCGATTTTCCCCTGATAGACCTGGTCAACCAGATTTTCTCCAACGCGCGCGACCCCCTGAGAGGTCGCCAGCTCCCCATCCTGTATTCGGCGCGCGATTACGGGTTCTATTCGCTGTCGGGCAATCTGGGCAGCCGTTTCGGCCATGCGGTTGGCTGGGCGATGGCGAGCGCCTACAAGAATGACGACAGCCTGGCGCTGGCCTATATCGGCGAAGGCTCCACCGCCGAAGGCGACTTTCACGAGGCCCTGACCTTCGCGTCGGTCTATCACGCGCCCGTCATCCTCTGCATCACCAACAACCAGTGGGCCATTTCCAGCTACGCCGGCATCGCCGGCGCGGACGAAACCACATTCGCCGCCAAGGCCGCGGGCTATGGCCTGCCGGGCTTGCGCGTGGACGGCAACGATTTTCTGGCGGTGGTGGCAGCCACCGAGTGGGCCGTGGCCCGCGCCCGCGCCAATCTGGGCGCCACCCTGATCGAGTTCTTCACCTATCGCGCGGCCGGCCATTCCACCAGCGACGATCCCACCCGCTATCGTCCCGCCGATGAGGCTGCGCGCTGGCCGCTGGGCGATCCCATTGAACGGCTGAAGCAGCACCTGATCACTATCGGGGAATGGGACGAGGCCCGGCATACACAATTTGAAGCCGAACTGGTGGAGCGCGTGCGCGTCGCCGCCAAGGAGGGCGAGGCGGTGGGCACCTTGGGCAAATCCAAGCCGCCGGTCAGCGAGATGTTTGAAGGCGTGTTCGAGACACCCGACTGGCGCGTGCGCGAACAGCGCCGGGAGCTGGGGGTCTGACCATGGCAACCATGTCCATGATCCAGGCGCTGAATTCCGCCCTTGATGTGATGCTGACGCGTGATCCCGACGTGCTGATGTTCGGCGAGGATATCGGCTATTTCGGTGGCGTCTTCCGCGTCACTGAAGGATTGCAGAAGAAACACGGCCTGAAACGCTGTTTCGATACGCCTATATCCGAAGGCGGGATCATTGCCACGGCCATCGGCATGGGCGCCTATGGCCTGCGCCCCGTGGCCGAAATCCAGTTCGCCGATTACATCCTGCCGGCCTTCGACCAGCTTGTGTCGGAAGCCGCGCGGCTGCGCTATCGCTCCAATGGCGAGTTCTGGGCGCCGATCACGGTGCGCGCGCCTTATGGCGGCGGCATCTTCGGTGGCCAGACCCACAGCCAGAGCCCCGAAGCGCTGTTCGCCCATGTCACGGGGCTTTGCACGGTGATCCCATCCAATCCCTATGATGCCAAGGGGCTGTTGATCGCCAGCATCGAAAGCAACGATCCGGTGATCTTCCTGGAGCCCAAGCGCATCTATAACGGGCCCTTTGACGGCCATCACGAACGCCAGATGAAAACCTGGGCCGACCACGACAAAGCTGACGTGCCGGAAGGCCATTACACCGTGCCGCTGGGCAAGGCCGCAACGGTCCGCGAGGGCCGCGACGTCACCGTGCTGGCCTATGGCACCATGGTCCATGTGGCTGAGACCGCGATCGCGGAAGCCGGCATCGATGCCGAGCTGATCGACCTGCGCTCTATCGTGCCGCTCGACATCGACGCCGTCGTAGCCTCCGTCACCAGGACGGGGCGCTGCGTGATCGTGCATGAAGCCTCGCGCTTTGCCGGCTTTGGCGGCGAACTGTCGGCGCTGGTGCAGGAGCGCTGCTTCTTCCACCTGAAATCGCCCGTACAGCGCGTCGCGGGCTGGGATACGCCCTATCCGCATGCGTTCGAGTGGGATTACTTTCCCGGACCGGGGCGCGTCGTTGCCGCCTTGCGCCGCGCGATGGAGGACTGATGGGCCAGTATCTCTTCCGTCTGCCGGATATCGGCGAAGGCGTGGCCGAGGCCGAGATCGTGGCCTGGCACATCAAGCCGGGCGATCATGTGCATGAGGACCAGCCGCTGCTGGACGTGATGACCGACAAGGCGACGGTCGACATGACCTCGCCCGTGGATGGCACCGTGGTCGCCCTGCACGGCGATATCGGCTGCATGGCGCCGGTGGGATCGGTGCTGGTGGAAATGGATGTGGCGGCAGAAGCGCCGGCCGCAGCGCCGCCTGCCCAGAATGACGTGACCAGGCATGCCCGCGCCGGTGACGCGAAGCCGGCGCCCGTGCCGGCCGTTGCAGCCAATCCTGACCCCACCGCCTCACCCGCCACGCGCCGCCGCGCCATGGAATGGGGCATCCGGCTGGAAGACGTGCAGGGCACTGGCCCCCGCGGGCGCATCCTGACAGAAGATCTGGAGCGTCATCGTGGCGGCGCAACCAGGCCCGCCGCCACGCCGCGAGCGGCCAGCGAAAAGATCAGAATTACCGGTCTGCGCCGCCGCATCGCCGAGAAGATGCAGGACTCCAAGCGCCACATTCCCCACTTCACCTATGTCGAGGAATTCGACCTCACCGAACTGGAAGCTCTGCGCCGCACGCTGAATGAGGATCGCGGCGAAAAACCCAAGCTGACTTTGCTGCCCTTCTTCATGCGTGCCCTGGTGCGGCTGGTGCCCGACTTCCCCAACATCAATGCCCATTATCACGAAGCCGATGGCGAGCTGGAACGCTTCTCCGCCGTCCATGTTGGCATCGCCGCCCAGACGCCGGGCGGCCTGATGGTGCCGGTGGTGCGTCATGCCGAGCAGCGCGACCTGTGGGACTGCGCCCGCGAATTGGCCCGCGTCACCCAGGCGGCGCGCGACGGCAAGGCCGGCCGGGACGAGCTCAGTGGCTCTACCATCACCCTGACAAGCCTCGGTCCTCTGGGCGGTATTGCCGCCACCCCCATCATCAACCACCCCGAAGTCGCCATTATCGGCCCCAACAAGCTGGTGGAGCGGCCGGTGATCGAGGGCGCATTCATTGCCCGCCGCAAGCTGATGAACCTGTCGGCCTCCTTTGATCACCGCATCATCGATGGTTACGATGCCGCACGGTTTGTGCAGCAGCTCAAGCGGCTGCTGGAACATCCCGCCTTGCTGTTCCTGGAGTCACCATGACCACGCCCCCCGATGAGCAACCCGCCATCCGTGTCACCGCCATGCCGGCCGATGCCAATTTCAATGGCGACATTTTCGGCGGCTGGATCATGAGTTGGATGGATCTGGCGGCCGGCAACACCGCCAGCCGGCGCAGCCGGGGCCGCGCCGTGACGGTGGCGATTGACGCCGTCAGCTTCCACCACCCGGTCCATATCGGCGATGAGCTGTCGGTCTGGGCCAAGGTAACGTCGGTTGGCCGTACCTCCATGAAGATCGCGGTGGAAGCTTGGCAGCGCGCCCGCGCCGGCGATAGCACCTCGAAAGTGACGTCCGCCACCTTCACCTTCGTCGCGATAGACCTTGAAGGTCGCCCGCGCCCGGTGCCGCCGGACAGCAGGCCATGATGGCGTCGCTGGATTTCGGCCATCTCGATTTTCAGTTGGGTGAAACCGCCGACATGCTGCGCGACACCGCGCGGCGTTTTTCCGCCGACCGTATCGCGCCGCTGGCGGCTGAGATCGACGCCAGCAACAAGTTCCCCCGTCACCTGTGGCCAGAAATGGGCGCGCTGGGTCTGCATGGCATCACCGTCGAGGAAGACTATGGCGGCCTCGGCCTGGGCTATCTTGAACATGTGGTGGCGATGGAGGAAGTCAGCCGCGCCAGTGCCTCCGTCGGGCTTTCCTATGGCGCGCATTCCAATCTCTGCATCAACCAGATCCGCCGCTGGGGAACCGAAGAGCAGAAGCGCAGATACCTGCCAGGGCTGATCTCGGGCGAGCATGTCGGCTCGCTCGCCATGTCCGAAGCTGGCTCCGGCTCGGATGTGGTCTCCATGCGGCTGAAGGCCGAAAAGCGCGGCGACCGTTATGTCCTGAACGGCACGAAATTCTGGATCACCAATGCGCCGGAGGCCGATGTGCTGGTGGTCTATGCCAAGACCGACATGGCGGCGGGCCCCAAGGGCATCACCGCCTTCCTGGTCGAACGCGGCATGACGGGCTTTTCGGTATCCCAGAAGCTGGACAAGATGGGCATGCGCGGCAGCGACACGGCTGAACTGGTATTCCAGGACTGCGAAATTCCTGCCAGCCACGTCATGGGCGTCGAAGGTGGCGGTGTGAAGGTGCTGATGTCCGGTCTGGACTATGAACGCGCTGTCCTGGCAGGCGGCCCGCTGGGCATCATGCAGGCCTGTCTCGATGTCGTCGTTCCCTATGTGCGCGAGCGCAAGCAGTTCGGTGCGGCGATTGGCTCCTTCCAGTTGATGCAGGCCAAGGTCGCCGACATGTATGTGGCGCTGAATTCCGCGCGCGCCTATGTCTATGCCGTGGCGCGGGCCTGTGACGCCGGCAAGGCGACACGATACGATGCGGCCGGCGCCATCCTGCTGGCCAGCGAAAATGCGGTGAAAACTTCTCTGGAAGCGATCCAGGCGCTGGGCGGCGCGGGCTATACCAGGGAATGGCCGGTCGAACGTTTCCTGCGCGATGCCAAGCTGTACGACATCGGCGCCGGTACCAACGAAATTCGCCGCTTTCTGATCGGCCGGGAGCTGATTGGCGCATGAGCGAACTGACCAGCCTGGTCGATCAATCCAGCGCCGCCTTTGCGGCCAACGCCGCCCACAACCGTGCCCTGGCGGAAGACCTGCGCGCACGCATTGCACGGGCCGCCCTGGGCGGCAGCGAAAGTGCGCGCCAAAAACATATCGATCGCGGCAAACTGCTGCCGCGCGAGCGGGTGATGCGCCTGCTCGACCCCGGCTCGCCTTTCCTGGAGATCGGGGCCCTGGCCGCGAACGGCCTGTATGACGATGCCGCGCCCGCCGCCGGCATCATCGCCGGCATCGGGCGCGTCCGTGGCCGCGAAGTCATGATTGCCGCCAACGACGCCACGGTGAAGGGCGGCGCCTATTTCCCCATGACGGTGAAGAAGCATCTGCGCGCCCAGGAAATCGCGCAACAGAACCGGCTGCCGTGCCTGTATCTGGTGGATTCCGGCGGCGCCAACCTGCCGCATCAGGCCGAAGTATTTCCTGACCGCGATCACTTCGGGCGCATCTTCTTCAACCAGGCCAACATGTCCGCCCAGGGGATCGCCCAGATTGCCTGCGTGATGGGAAGCTGCACCGCCGGCGGCGCCTATGTCCCCGCCATGTCGGACGAAAGCATCATCGTGCGCGGCCAGGGCACCATCTTTTTGGCGGGGCCGCCGCTGGTGAAGGCTGCCACCGGCGAAGTGATTACCGCCGAAGAACTCGGCGGCGCCGATACCCATGGCCGCAAGTCCGGGGTGGTGGATCATGTGGCCGAGAATGACCAGCACGCCATCGACCTGCTGCGCCAGATCGTGGGTACCCTGCCGCCGGCCCACAAGCCCGATGTGGCGCTGGCGCCGCCGCGCCCGCCCAAGTTCGCGGCCGAAGACCTTTATGGCATCATTCCGCGTGATGTCCGCGCGCCCTATGACGTGCATGAGGTGATTGCCCGCATCGTCGATGGCTCGGACTTCCACGAATTCAAGCCGCTTTACGGTTCGACGCTGGTCTGCGGCTTCGCCCATGTCTGGGGCATGCCGGTGGCGATCCTGGCCAACAATGGCGTGCTGTTTTCCGAAAGCGCCCAGAAGGGCGCGCATTTTATCGAGCTGGCCTGTCAGCGCCGCACGCCGCTTCTCTTTTTGCAGAATGTCTCCGGCTTTATGGTGGGCGGAAAATACGAAGCTGGCGGCATCGCCAAGGATGGCGCCAAGCTGGTGACGGCGGTTTCCACCACGACGGTCCCAAAGATCACCGTGCTGATCGGCGGAAGCTTCGGCGCCGGCAATTATGGCATGTGCGGCCGCGCCTTCTCGCCGCGCTTTCTCTTCACCTGGCCGAACAGCCGCATCAGCGTGATGGGCGGCGAACAGGCGGCGTCCGTATTGGCCACCGTTAATCGCGATGCCGAATCCTGGACCAGGGAACAGGAAGAGGCCTTCAAGGCGCCCATCCGCCAGAAATACGAAGACGAGGGCAATCCCTATTATGCCACGGCGCGGCTGTGGGACGATGGTGTGATCGATCCGGTGCAGACCCGCGACGTTCTGGGACTGGCATTGGCCGCCAGCCTGAACGCCCCCATTCCGGAGCATCCGCGCTTCGGTCTGTTCCGGATGTAGCCGTGCTGGAAAGTCTCCTGATCGCCAACCGGGGAGAGATCGCGCGGCGCATCATTCGCACGGCGCGGCGGCTGGGGGTGCGCACCTTCGCGGTCCATTCGGATGCCGACGTGACTGCGCCATTCGTTCTGGAGGCCGACCAGGCCATTGCCATCGGCCCCGCGCCGGCGCGCGAAAGCTATCTCAACGGCGCGAAAATCCTGGCGGCGGCGAAAGCCAGCGGAGCAGCGGCGATCCATCCCGGCTATGGCTTCCTGTCCGAGAATGCGGATTTCGCGCAGAGCGTGATGAATGCCGGCCTGGTCTGGGTGGGTGCGCCGCCCTCCGCCATCCGCGCCATGGGCCTGAAGGATGCCGCCAAGACACTGATGCAGGCGGCCGGCGTGCCGGTGACGCCGGGCTATCTTGGCGAAGACCAGTCGCCGACGCGCCTGCAGAATGAGGCCGATGCGATCGGCTATCCCGTCCTGATCAAGGCCGTCGCGGGCGGTGGCGGCAAGGGCATGCGCCGGGTCGATGCGCCGGGCGAGTTCGCCGACGCACTGGCTTCGTGCAAGCGCGAGGCGATGTCCTCCTTCGGCGACGACCGGGTTTTGCTGGAAAAATACATTACCAGTCCCCGTCATATCGAAGTGCAGGTTTTTGCCGATAGCCACGGCAACTGTGTTCACCTGTTTGAGCGCGACTGTTCCTTGCAGCGCCGCCACCAGAAAGTGATCGAGGAAGCCCCCGCACCCGGCATGGATGCCGCCACCCGCGACGCGCTGTGCGCCACGGCGGTGAAAGCCGCGAAGGCCGTGAACTATGTCGGCGCCGGCACCATCGAATTTATCGCCGATGCCTCCGGTGGCCTGCGTGCCGACCGCATCTGGTTCATGGAGATGAACACCCGCCTGCAGGTCGAACACCCCGTAACCGAGGCGATCACCGGACAGGACCTGGTGGAATGGCAGTTGCGTGTCGCGTCGGGCGAACCGCTCCCCAAGTCTCAGGGCGAACTTTCCATAGGGGGCTGGGCCATGGAGGCGCGGCTGTATGCGGAAAATCCGTCCGCCGGCTTCCTGCCATCCATAGGTCCGCTTACCCATCTGCGGCTGCCTGCGGATATCCGCGTGGACAGCGGCGTGGACGAGGGCGGCGCGGTGACGCCTTCCTACGATCCCATGATCGCCAAGCTGATCGTACATGCGGACACCCGCGAAGCGGCCGCCGCACGCCTGGCTGCCGCCTGCGGCGCCGTTGAAGTGTGGCCCGTCAAGACCAATGCCGCCTTTCTGGCCCGCGCGGCCGCCGATCCGGATTTCGTCGGGGGCCGCATCGATACCGGCTTCATCGACCGCCATCCGGGTTTGATTCCTCCCGACCGGCCTGACGCGCAGATTGTGGCGCGCGCCGCCCAGGCGCTTTTGCCGGCGGGGGCCGGCCCCTGGACCGGATTGCGCGGCTTTCGCGTTGGGGCCTCCGCCATGGCAGAGGTGTCCGTCGCCATCGGTGGGCACATCTACAAAGGGGTGCCGGCCGAAGCCCCGGAAGCGGTGTGGCAGGATGGCGAAACCCATGTCCTGTTTGCCGACGGCCAGGCCTGGCCATTCTCGGTGCCCCGCTTCGAGGGCGGCGCCACCGTCGGCGCGGCAGATGGAGTCCTTGTTGCGCCCATGCCTGGAATGGTGACAGCCTTGGCAGTGACGGCGGGCCAGGCAGTCCGGCGCGGCGAATTCCTTCTGGTGCTGGAAGCGATGAAGATGGAAAACAGTCTTGTCGCGCCCTTCGATGGCGTGGTGACCAGCCTGGATGTCACCCTGGGCGCGCAGGTACGCGAAGGCATGGTGCTGGCGCGCATCGATCCGGCGCAGACAGAAAAAGGCACAGGTTGATGACGGGCCGGACATTTGGGCAGTGGAAGATCGGCGATCGCATCGAACACGCCTTGCGCCATACCGTGACCGATGCCGAAAACCGGCAACTCACCCTCATGACCCACAATCCCCAGCCGCTGCATCTGGACGCGGACTATGCCGCCACCACCGAATTTGGCCAGATCGTTGTGAATGGTCTTTTCACCTTTGCGCTGATGGTGGGGATGTCCGTTGCCGAAACCACGCTGGGCACGCTGATCGCCAATCTGGGCTATGACAAGGTTGTGATGCCCCACCCCGTCTTCCTGGGCGACACCCTGCGGGTGGAAACCGAAGTGATGGAACTGCGCACCTCCAAATCGCGGCCCAACGCCGGCATTGTCACCTTCCGCCACCGCGCGTTCAATCAGAAGGATCAGCTTGTGTGCGAAGCCCTGCGCACGGCGCTGGTGCAGCGGTCATGAAACTGCGCTCCCTGCTTTTCGTACCCGGTGACCGGCCCGACCGGATGGAGAAGGCGCTGGGCGCCGGTGCTGATGCGCTGATCCTGGATCTGGAGGATGCCGTGCGGCCCGATGCCAAGCCGGCAGCGCGCACCGCCGTCGCCGCGTTCCTCGCCAGGCCGCGCACGGCGCCGCTGTTTGTGCGGATCAATCCGCTGGGCCCCATGACCGACGAAGACCTGGCTGCTGTGGTGCCGCAGGCGCCTGACGGAATCGTGCTGCCCAAGGCAGAGGGCGGATCTTGCATTGCCGATCTGGCAGCGCGGCTCACCCGGCTTGGAAATACCGATGCGAAAATCCTGCCCATCGCCACGGAGACGCCCAAAGCGGTGTTTGCGCTGGGAAGCTATGGCGGCGTCAGCCCGCGCCTGTGCGGCGTCACATGGGGCGCCGAAGATTTGCCGACCGCCATTGGCGCCGTCACGTCGCGCCTGCCGGACGGCAGCTTCACGCCGCCCTATGACATGCTGCGGTCCCTGGCCCTGTTCGGCGCCCACGCCGCCGGGGTCGCGGCGCTCGAAACCGTCTATCCCGCCATCAAGGATGAAGCCGGCCTGTCCGACTATGCCGCACGCGGCCGGCGCGACGGCTTTTCCGGCATGTTGGCCATTCATCCCGCCCAGGTTCCGATCATCAACGCCGCCTTCACACCCAGCCCCGCAGAAATCGAAGAGGCGCAGCGCGTGGTGGACGCATTTGCGCGCACGCCCGGCGCGGGTGCCATCCAGCTCGACGGCCGGATGCTGGATGCGCCACACCTGAAACAGGCGCAAGCGCTGTTGGCGCGGGTTTGAACCTTCACGGGCTCCAGTAGGGTTCGGGCAAGGGCACGAACCGCACAGGCACTTCAGGTATGAAGCTGCCCAGCCAATCAGCGCAATATTTCATGCCCGCCTGAACCGACGCCGCTTGCCCCAGCAGGATCATGCCTTTCTTGCCGCCGGCTGCGATCATGTCCTGGCAATATTCGACCGCTTCCCATTCATGGCTATAGCCGCAGATCACCACATCGGCAGGCCCGTTCAGCAGGCCGATGGTCGGCATCTGCGCGGCATTGCCCCATGCGGTTGCGACAGTCGCAACACGCAATTTTGGATCGCCCACAACGCGCAGGGTCCGGTCATCCAGCTTTTCACCCAACAGGCGCGCCAGCGCCAGCAGACTGGTGGGAGGCAGGCGGAACAGGTTGGGATCGGCGGCCGCTTGTTTCTCCCACCCCAAGGCCTGCGCCATGCCTGTGGCAATCCCGTCGGGCATGCGGTCACGCCAATGATCGTGCAGATTGAACACCACCATGTTGTGCGTCCGCAGGAAGTCGCGTTTTTCCGCAAACAGCGCATCGCCTTCCAGCCGGTCCAGATCGTCATTGCCGGACCAGAAGGCGGGATCGTATGTCACGACCAGGTTGCTGCCCGATGCGGCGGCGGCCTTTATGGCGGCCAGTGATGCCATCGCCATGACGGCGATGCCGGTGATGGCCTGGGTCGGATCGCCTGCCGAGACGTGATCGACGCTCTGCGGGCGATTGGCCGCGCCGGTTTTTGCCAGGATGCGCTGGATGAATTGCAGTGCCGTGATGGGCCCGGTGTGCAGCGGCATGGCGGACAGGGGTTGATCGGCCATGGCGCTCAGATCCTGGTGCTGATTTCAAACACGGGCTGCCGGGGATTCCAATAAGGTTCGATGATCGGCACAAAACGCACCGGGACTTCGGGCACAAAGCCTGTCAGCCATTCGGCGGCATACTTCATGCCCCATTGCTCGGACAGCACATGGCCCAGCACGATCAGACCCTTCTTGCGGCCGGACGTCACCAGGTCCTGGGCATAGGCGATCAGGTCCCAGTCCTGTGCCTCGCCGATCACCAGCACGTCGGCATCGCCGTTCAGGAACTGGATGCCCGGAAAGGCGCTGCAATAGCCCCAGCTCGTCATCACCCGCGACACCGGCATGTCGGGGCTTCCCACCACGCGCAAGGTACGGTCGCCGAGCTTCCTGCGAAAATCCTTCGCCAGCGCCGACAGCGTGGTGGGCGGCAGGATATAGCGCTTGCTGTTTTCGGGATCGCGATGGGCCACCCACCCCATCTGTCGCGCCATGCCTTCATTGATGCCGTCCACCGGCAGCCGCGCATGCCAGTGATCGTGAAAATGAAAGCTCACCAGCTTGTGCGCACGGATGTAGTCCAGCTTGGTCTTGTAGAGCGGATCGTCCTGCAGTTGGGTCACGGTATCGGGATGCGACCACCAGGTCGGCTCGTGGGTGATCACCAGGTTGAGGTTTGCCGCCACTGCCGCTTTCAGGGCATCGAATGTGCCCATCATCACGGTGGCGATGCCGGTAACCCGTGTGTCGGCATCGCCTGCAACGATCCGGTCCACGCCACCCTCCCGCCAGGGCGTGCCGATCTGGCCGTGCATGCGCTCCAGCACCTGTGCCACAGTTAGGGACGTGACAGCGCGGGCCGATGTCGTCGCCAGCGCCAGCCCCGCAGCGCCCGATGCGATCATTTCTCTGCGGCTGACGGCCATGGCAAGGCTCCTGTTTTCCGGCGCGTGAGGCTAACATGCCAATGCGCGCCCATTCAGAGCCAGTTATGAGAAAAAGTCAGCGCAAGGGAAAGGCCGTCATGCGCCCAGGGAAATGCACTTTGCTGCTGCTGCTGGTGGGCGCCTCTGTGTGCTCCGGCGCGCCGGCGCAGCCTGTGCCCAATGCTGCGGAGCGGGCCATGCTTGTGGCCGCCTCCAGCGCCGAACGGGATCGCGAGCTCGGCCTGCTGGGCATCACCCAGATGCAGAAACCCGCCACAGCCTATGACATCGGCAAGCCCGGCAACGCCAACTATGAAGAGGAAGAAGCCAATCCCTATCCGCATCTGCCCGAACTGATGGTCCTGAAGGACGGGACAAAGGTGAAGACAGCCGCGCAATGGCAAAAGCGTCGCGCCGAGATTGCTGCGCTGTTCGACAACGAGGTCTATGGCAAATATCCCGCACACATTCCGGGCGTGATCTGGAAGGTGGAGGCGCAAGAGCCCATGGATATCCAGGGTGTGCCGGCGCTGGTGCGTCATGTCACGGGCCATGTCGACAATTCGGCCTGGCCTGCTATCACCGTCGAGATTCAGCTGGATGTCGTCACACCGGCTGCCACCAGGGACAGGAAGGTGCCGGTCATCATCGGCGGCGGCTCGCTGCGCCCGCGCCCATCATTTCCCGCGCCCCCTCCCGGTCAGCCCGTGCACCTGCTTTCGGCGCCCACCGACGTTGCCGATTCCGCCAGGCTGCTGCTGGAGCATGGCTGGGGCTTTGTCGCGGTGAATACGAACCAGGTGCAGGCCGACAATGGCGCCGGTTTGACAACCGGCATCATCGGCCTGGTGAACAGGGGCAGGCCCCGCAGCCTGTCGGACTGGGGCGTTTTACGCGCCTGGGCTTGGGCCGACAGCAGGGCGCTGGACTATCTGCAGACCGACCCGCATGTCGATGGGCGCCATGTCGGCATCATGGGTCACTCGCGCGGCGGCAAGGCGGCGCTGGTGGCGATGGTGGACGATCCGCGCTTTGCGATAGGCTACATCTCGTCGTCGGGGGCGGGCGGCGCGAACCTCTATCGTCGCAACTATGGCGAGACGATCGCCAATATCGCCGGCACCAACGAGTTTCATTGGTTCGCCGGCAATTTCCTGAAATACGCCGCCAAGGGCCATTCGGCCGATGAGCTGCCCGTGGATTCCCACGAGTTCATCGCCCTAGTGGCGCCACGACCACTCTTCATCGGCGGCGGTGCGCTGATCACCGATCCGCAATACGCGCCGGGTGATGCGTGGCAGGACACACAAGGCATGTTCATGGCAGCCGTCGCCGCCAGCCCGGCCTGGACCCTGCTGGGCGCCAAGGGCCTGGGCACCAAGACGTTCCCGCCCATGGGAACGCTTGTTGATGCAGGGGATGTCGCCTTCCGCCAGCATCCTTATGGTCACACGCCCGCGCCGAACTGGCCCTATTTCATCGCCTTCGCCGACAGGGAATTTTTGGCGCACTGAAGCATCCTTGCCGGCGTGCCGGCATTCGGTGCGCGGGAAATTTCAGTATTTGAAATGGAAGCCCAGCGTGAACCGCCGGCCGAAATCCACCATGTCCAGAAGCTGCTCGGAATAGCGCCCATGGGTGCTGTAATTGGCATCATTCAGGTTCTGGGCCGAGAAATAGACGTTCAGCTGGGGCGTGATGTCATAGCTGGTGCTGAAATCCACTTGTGTCGTGGCATTCACGAAGGTGGGCTCGGAACCGAACATGGACGTGTTCTGCTGCTGGCCGAAGTGATCCAGGTATTCGTCGCGCCAATTGGCGGCGATGCGGGCCTGGAAACCGCCCTTGTCATAAAAGGCGACAAGATTGGCGGAGTCTGCGAGGCCCGTCACCGCGAACCCGCTCATGGTCAAATCGCCGCGATCATAGGGCTTGTTGGTTCCCGCCAGGGTGGCATTGGCCTGAAACCCGAAGCCCGTGTCCCCGAAAACATGCTGCAGCGCGAATTCCGCACCATAGACATTCGCGGTGGGGCCATTGACGTTGGTTGATACGGTGAACACGCCTGCGGCGCCCGTCGTGGGATCGATGACGCCATTGATGGTCTGCTGCGTCGAACCCTGGACGACGAAATTGGCGACATTCTTGCTGAAGATGTCGACCGAGAAATAGGAGTTGGATTGGTAGTACCATTCCGCGCTCGCATCGATGTTGTCCGACATATAAGGCATCAGGTTCGGATTGCCGCCGGAGGCCGTCATCGCCCCGACGCGCTGGCCCGTCCCAAGGTTGAGCACCGGGGTGATCTGGTTCAGCGGTGGCCGCGTCAGGGTGCGCGAAACATCGAGCCTGAGCTGGATGTCGTCCGTCGCCTGCAAGCTGAAATCCAGGTTCGGCAGCAGGAACTGGTAACTGTTTGCGCCAGTGACCGGCATTTGCGGTCCGAAGCCTTCCAGCAGCGCGGTGTGGTCGGAAGGCTGCACGGTCAGGGAAACGAGGGGATTGGAAATGCCGATAGTGGTGACATCGGTGAATTCCTGACGCAATCCCGCATAGATCTTCAGCGGCATGCCGGCGACGGAGACCTTGGCGGTCATGCTGACATAGGCGGCATTGGTATTTTCCACCACCTGCGAATAGGCGCCCGGAACATTCGACAGGCGGAACCTGCCGTTATAGGCGGGATCACAGCAGCCGGTATTGAAGCCGGGCACCGTGCCAAGCTGCGGGTTGCCCAGGCCCTGCAGATAATCCAGGACCGAATAGGCGTTGAATACCAGGATCTGCGGCGGCAGCTTGCCGGATCCGGCAAAGCCGCTGATGAAATCCGCGGTGCTGAACGAGCCGGTGAACAGGCTCTGGGGCAGGGCGGCGCCATGTGTGCCGTTGTTGTTGGACGCGGGGCCATAACCGGCAAAGGCCTGCCACTGGTTGTTGGTGAAGTCGTCGCGACTCAGGGCGTTGTCATGGTCGCCGACGAACTGGTACCCGGCCGTGATGCGGAAATCCGGGCTGGCGGTCCAGCTCGCCTCGGCCTTGAACTGCTGCACGCGGTCGAACCGCTGTGGTGCCGTCATGGGAAGCACATGGCTGCCGATCAGCCCATTGTTCAGGAAATTTGCGGCGTCGCCGCTGGGCCCGTAATTGACGGGATAAGGCAGGTCATGCCCACCGGGCAGCACCAGGCCCAGATTGCTGCCGAAGGTGCCCCCCGGTGTCGAAGGCCCGTAACCCACATCCGCGTCAATCGATGCCAGCTTGCCGCCGGGATTCTGCCAGGCCTGTGAATGGTCATAGTCCAGGTTCACCGCCAGCCTGTCATCGACATCCCACTTCACGTTCAGGCCGGTGTCATTGTTCTGCAGGATCGAACCATTGACCTGGGACTGGAAGTCCGTCGGGGTGTTGGGCTGGATGAAGCTGGTAATGGTGCCATTGCTGTTCTGGGCGACATTGCGCAGGCTGGCGGCGTTGAACCAGACACTGAACCCGTACTGCAGCGCATGCAGCGTATCGCGCGAATAATTGTCATCCAGGGTGATGACCAGCCCGGGCGACGGGCGCCACTGCAACACCGCGCGGCCATTGATGCGGGTGTCCTGTGTCGTCTCCTGGTAGATGCCATAGTCCTGGGAGTACCAGGCATTGATGCTGTCGGCGGTCGAAGCCCCCGCCGGCGCGCCGGCCAGTTGCGCGGCATTGATCCGCGTGCCCTCCCAGCCCTGATTGTTGACATGATGGCCCCGCGTGCGGCTCTGCGAAAAGGCGCCGTCCACCAGAATGCCGAACGTGTCGCCCGCAAAGGTGTTGCTGAACAGGGCATTGATATTGGGCGTGGCGTTGCCTTCCTCGGGCGAGAAGGTAGCCGACGATGCTCCCACGATCCGCAGGCCCGGATGATCGAAGGGCTTGGGAAACTTGATATCCACCGTCGCGCCGATCGCGCCGGACGACAGGGTGGCGTCGGGCGATTTCAGAACGTCAATCTCGCTGACGAAATCCGCCCCCACGGTGCTGAAATCGAACGCGCGGCCGATCCCGGATGCGATCTTGCGGCCGCCATACAGGGTTTCGTTGAACGAAGGGCCAAACCCGCGCACCGTGATCTGGGTGGCGGTGCCCGCGGACGTGGGTATTCCGCCCAGGCTGGACACCCCGCGGCTGACGGTCACGCCGGGAATGCGCTGCATGGCGGCCGCCACATCCACATCGGGAAACTTGCCGATATCCTCTGCAGTGATGACGTCCACCAGCCCGCCGGCGGCGCGCTTGATGTTCAGGCTTTTTTGCAGCGAATTGATCAGCCCCGTCACGACGATCTGTTCCGGTTCGCCGATGGTCTGCGCGATAACGGAATGTCCTTCCGGGTCGGGCATGTCTTCATCCGCGCGCCGCTCGCGCCGGATCATCACGGCGCCCGCCAGGGTGCGCTCGCCATACAGGCCGGTGCCTTCCAACAGCATGGTCAGCGCATCTGGCGCGCTCAGGTTTCCGTGCAGCGGTTTGCCGACCTGCCCCAGGACGAGGTCTTCGGTGAAGATGATCTGCTGACCGGACACCCGCGCATAGGCGTTCAGCGACGAGGAAAGCGGCTGTTGGGGCAGGTCGAAGAAATATTGCGGTTGCTGGGCAAAGGCGTCGCTAGTCCACAGCGCGACGCACAGGCTGCCGGCAGACACCGTCCGCAACAGCCAATGCCGTGACTTCCCCCTCGGCATGCATTCCTTCCCGGGTATTCGAACGCATGCGCTGGCGCTGCGTCTTGTTATTATGGTTTGTGATGCGCCCCGGAAAATCCGAAGCCGTCACAAAGCCCCACTTTTCCTGGCCTGGCTCTGCAGGGCGATCGTGTGCGGATCCTCCGATACCGCCCGTACCGGAAGGTAATGGGTAACGATTTCCACGAAGCCCGACACATCGCCGGTATTGAATACGCCGCTGATCTTCATCGCCCCCACCTGCGGGTCGGCGATGACGATCTGCGTGCCGCCATAGCGGTTGATGCGCTCCACGACCGAGGACAGCGGCTCGTCGTCGAACATGACGTGGCCGACCGTCCAGGCTGTGACCCGTTGCAGGTTTACCTGCGCGATCTGCGGCTTTGAGGCCGGCCGCGCCGTCATCTGCTGACCCGCGCGCAGTTCCAGCGGGTGCAACAGCGTGCTGTTCTCGTCCTGCACGACGACATGGCCTTCGATCAACGTCACCAGAATCTTGCTGCCGGCCATGTCGATGTTGAACGCGGTGCCGGTGGCGATCACCTTCTGGTTTCCGGCAACCACCGAGAACGGCCGCGACTTGTCATGTGCCACGTCAAAGCGTGCCTGGCCTTTCAGCAGGTGCAGCGCGCGGGCATGCGCCCTGTAGCGGACCGTCACTTCGCTGTTGGCGTCCAGCGACAGGCGCGACCCGTCGGCAAGCGTGACCACGCGGCGTTCGCCGATCGCGGTGCGATAATCGTCAGGACGGGAGGTCCACCAGTAACCACCCAGGCTGGTCAGCCCGATCACCAGCGCCGCCGCGGCAAGCGTCGCCCAGGCGGGGATGCGGCGCTTCGGTTCCTCGGGCAGCGCGCCGCGCTTGGCATCTTCCCAGGCGGCATGCCGAACGGCATCAAGCTCCGGTGCATCCCCAACAGCGTCAAAATAGTTCCAGGCAGCCGAGATCTCTCGCCAGGCGTCCTGGTTGCCTGCTTCGCGCAGCCAGGATTCGAACTGCGGGGTGCTGCGCACGCCTGCTTCGGCCAGCCGCATCTGCCAGGCCGCAGCTTCGTCCAGGCGCCGTTCCGCGGCGCCGCGCAAATCGCCATTACCGCTCATCGTATCGTCCTGAATCGCTTGGCCAGGTGCAGGACGGCAGCCATGACGTGTTTTTCCACCGTCGAATGGCTGATGCCATAGATCGCGGCGATGCCTTTCTGTTTCATGCCCTCAAGCCGGAATAGAATGAATATGCTCTTGGTCCGCTCGCCGAGCTCGTCCAGGCAGGCCAGAACCTCGGAGAGGTTCTCCCTCGCTATTAAGACGCGCTCGGGGTCCAAACCCTCCACCAGTCTGGGTTCAAAGTCCGGGTTCGGCAGAGCGTCGATCTGCACAGCGGGAAACCGTTGCAGGCGGGTCGCGGACCGCGCCCGGTCGCGCAACAGATTGCTGGCGACGCGAAAAACAAAAGCGTGCGGCTCCTCTGCATTTTCAAATGTGTTGGATCCGATCAACCGCACGAATGTCTCCTGGGTCAGGTCTTCGGCTTCCTGCAGGTTGCCGGTGCGGCGCATGAAATAGGCGACAAGGGAACTGCGAAAGCGCGCGCTCAATTCTTCTTTGATCGCGCCGTATTTCGGTATCGTATCCCTTACGTGCACAGCATTGCCCTCGCCCGCTGCGATACTACGACAGATCGGCGACAAGACAATGGGTTGGAAATGTTTCGTATTTTCCATGTGCCCTCCGTGTCTGCTGCGGCGCACAAGAAAATCTTGTCCCGGCCTGAACCATCTGCAATTGATTGCTTGTCAGTGAAACCGGCAAAAAAAGGCAGCTTCGTGAAGAAATCATGGAGGGTTTCGCGGGGCCCATCGTTTTCCTTGTTAAGGGTCCTGCGAAAGACAGGCGCCCGAAAAGGGAGATGATCGCCGGGCATTTTCCGGCTCCGTCATCAAAGAAGAAATAGGTCGCCAGGTCGGTGGCCGCGGTTTTCCAAAAAGCATGGAACGCCGATGCGGTCGCTTGTGGTTTTTGGGAAAAGTGGGTGGGGGAGGGTGTGTGGGAAGAATTTTAGGGGGTTTAAGCGCCAGCCCCCGGGGGGCGGTACAAGTGGAATAGGATGTCCAAGAAGGTTTATGCCAATCACGGAATTCGCGCGGTTCTGCTGGGCGGAGCTTGCATGCTGGCCATCGCCGCGGTGCCTGCGTCGGCGCAGTCTGTTGCCGCCAACGACCAGGTCGAAAGCGTGACGGTCACCGGCCTGATCAGCTCACTGCAAAAGAACCTGGACATCAAGCGCGACTCCCCCGGACTGGTTGACGCCATCTCGATGGAAGATATCGGCAAGTTCCCTGACAGCGACATCGCCGCCGCCTTGCAGCACGTTCCCGGCGTCACCGTCAGCCGCGGTACCTCCAGCATGGGCGGCGTGCCGACCTCCACCGGCACCGCCACCCAGATCACGGTGCGCGGCTTCGGCCCCGCCTTCAACGAAACCCTGTATGACGGCCGCAAGATGTCCAGCGGCACCGGCCGCTCCTTCGACTTCAGTGCCGTCAGCGCCGACTTTGTCAGTGAAATCGATGTGCTGAAATCGCCGGACGCTTCGCTGTCCGCCGGCGCCATCGGCGCCACCATCAATATCAAGTATCCCAAGCCGTTCGACCATCCCGGCCTGCAGCTGGTGGGTGCGGTGAACGGCACGCTTTCGCCCGAGCAGGGCGATCCAATGCCCAGCGCCGACTTCCTGTTCAGCGACACCTTCAACCACGACACCTTCGGCATCCTGGTGGACGCGGCCTATACCTCCAGCCGCACCCGCGGCAACCACGTGAATATCCAGGGTTGGGAAGGCACCTATCTGGATCCCTGCCAGCGCACCGGCGGTCCGGCCTGCGGCGCCACCCTGACGGGCGACGCCAAGCCGGCCTGGTTCATCCAGGACTATGGCCTGTACCAGGAAACCACCACCGATACGCGCCTGGACGGTCGCCTGGCGATGCAGTGGCGTCCGGCGGAATCCGTGCTGGTCACGGTGAATGACGATTATTCGCGCGATACCCTGCACCAGGTCCAGTACGGCTATTCGGTCTGGTTCAACTCCGGGTCACTGCGAAATGTCGCGACCGCACCGGACGGCACCATCACCAGCTTCGTGCAAAACGGCACGCCGACCGATTTCCAGTCGCAGATCAATGGCTCGGTGCTGCAGAACAACGAATACGGCATCAATGTGAAGTGGGATGTGACGCCCAAGTTGGGCATCATGCTGGACGCCGACCAGGCGCTGTCCCAGCTCAATCCCGGCGGCCAGCTTTCCTCCATCGATGCGGATGTCGGTTACGGTCCGTCTACGCCCGGTGGTACCAACGCCAGCAATATCGGTATCACCTTGCCCGGCGGCCATGCTCTGCCGTTCCCCACCGGCGTCGGCCCCAACGGCAATGCCGGCAATTTCCTGGGCAATGGCATCATCGGCAGCCACGTCTTCCCCATCGGTCAGAACAATCGCGTCGACAAGGTGCAGCAGTTCAAGGCCGAGGGTACCTGGACAGAAAACGACCACCTCAAGATCACCTTCGGCTACCAGTATGTCGGCGATCATGACAACGCCCGCAACTATGACGACTTCGCCAACAATGACTGGCAGGCCTATGCCGGCTACGGTCCGGCATCGAACAACAATGGCACCCATGGCGCCGCGCTGCCGCAGGAGTACTTCACGAACTCCTTCTCGACCGGAAGCAGCTTCATCAACGGCTGGAACGGCAACGGCCTGCCGCCGGCGGTCCTTGCCTTCGATCCCTACAAGGTCCTGAACTACCTGCAGGGCCTGGGCAATCCGCAGAATACCGCCATCCCAGGCTACAATGTGGGCTGCTGTAACCCGGCTTTCGACGGTGTCTATCGCACCATCCTCAATGCCGGCAGCTACCAGCAGATCATCGAAAATTCGAACTCCGCCTATGTCAGCCTTGCCTCCGATACCAGCATCGCCAACATGCCGCTGCGCATCAATATCGGCGTCCGGCAGGAGTTCACGAACCTGACGGCCATCGGTATCGGCCAGCAGCCCACCGCGCTGACGGTACAGCCGTCTGACCACACCGCCTTCGTCACCACTTTCGGTCCCCAGGCACAGGTTACGGGCAAGAACAGCTATCAGTATCTGCTGCCCAACCTGGACCTGAACCTCCAGGTGGCCGATGACCTGCAGATCCGTTTCGACGCCTCGCGCACCCTGACGCGCCCGGCGCTGGGACAGATCACGCCGGTGCTGAACGTGCCGACCAGCCCGCGCGTCAATGCCCTGACCGCCACCGGCGGCAATCCGGGCCTGATGCCATATCTGTCGGACTCGGTGGATCTGGGTGCGGAATGGTATTACGCCCAGAACTCCTATGCCTCGATCGACGTCTTCAACAAGAACGTCACCAACTTCATCGTGGGTGGCACGGTGCAGCAGGGCATCAACGGCGTGATCGATCCCACCACCGGGCTGCCGGCGGTGTTCTCGGTCACCTCTCAGGTCAACGGCCCGACCGCCAACGTCTATGGCGCCGAATTTGCGGTGCAGCATGTGTTCGGCGACAGCGGCTTCGGTATCCAGGCCAACGCCACCGTGGTCGGCACCAACAAGCCCTACAATCCGAACGACCTCACGGTGTCGGGCTTTGCGGTTACCGGCCTGGCGGACTCCGCCAATCTCGTGGCCTTCTATGAAATGGACGGCTTCCAGGCCCGCGTCGCAGCCAACTGGCGCGATGCGTATCTCGATCACTTCGGTCAGCAGCAGAACGGTTCCAAGTTCGGCACCGAACCGACCTTCGTGAATGCGAACACGCAGATCGACTTCAGCACCAGCTATGACATCACATCCCAGTTCAATGTGTACTTCACCGCACAGAATTTGAACGACGCGACGTTCAGCACCCATGGCCGCTTCTCCGAGCAGCTGCTGGATGTCGTCGACTATGGCAGGCGTTTTACCCTGGGGCTTCACTTCAAGCTCTAACTGCGTCCACACGCAGCAACTGGGGCCGTCCCACCACAGGGCGGCCCCTTTTTCTTTGGTCGGCAACGACGGCGCATGGTATAAAATCGGCATGATGAATTCGGTGAGGAATGTCGTCATTGTGGGGGGCGGCACGGCGGGCTGGCTGACGGCCGGCGTGATCGCTGCGCGTCACCAGGGCCGCATCAAGGCGGGTACCTTTTCCGTCACCCTGATCGAATCTCCCAATGTCCCGATCATCGGCGTGGGCGAGGGGACGTGGCCCACGCTACGCTCAACGTTGGAAAAAATCGGCGTTTCGGAAACCGACCTGTTCCGCCACTGCGACGCCGCCTTCAAACAGGGCGCGAAGTTTGCGCGGTGGACCACCGGCGCCGAGGATGACGCCTATTATCATCCGTTGATGTTGCCGCAGGGCTTTACCCAGGTAAACTTGGCACCGCACTGGCTGGCCGGAAGCAATGGCCAGAGTTTTTGCGACGCCGTCACGCCCCAGGGTGCGCTGTGCGACGATGGCCTGGCGCCCAAGATGATTACCACCCCGGAATACCAGGCGGTGGCGAACTATGCCTATCATCTGGATGCGGGAAAGTTCGCGCCATTCCTGCAGACGCACTGCACCTCGAAGCTGGGCGTGCGCCATGTGCTTGCGGATGTGCAGACTGTAAACCAGCGCGAGAATGGTGACATTGAAAGCGTCACGACCCAGCAGGCGGGCGACATCGCCGGTGACCTTTTTGTGGATTGCACCGGATTCCGTTCGCTGTTGCTGGGGCAGACGCTGGGCGTGCCGTTCAAGGATTGCAACGAGGTGCTGTTCTGCGACACCGCGCTTGCCATGCAAGTGCCGTACGACACGCCGGACGCGCCGATGGCGTCGCATACTATTTCCACCGCCCATTCCGCCGGCTGGACCTGGGACATCGGACTGCCGACGCGGCGCGGCACCGGTTATGTCTATTCCAGCCGCCACATCAGCGATGACGAAGCGGAAGCCGAGCTGCGCCGCTATGTCGGCTCGGCGGCCAAAGGGCTGACACCGCGCAAGATTTCCATCCGCTCCGGCCACCGCGAAACCTTTTGGAAGAACAATGTTGTGGCGGTGGGCCTGGCGGCCGGATTCCTGGAGCCGCTGGAATCCTCCGCGATCGTCCTGATCGAGCTGTCCGCCAAGCTGATCGCCGAACAGATGCCGGCCAACCGCGGGGTGATGGACATCATCGCCGCCCGCTTCAATGATGTGAACCAGTATCGCTGGGGCCGCATCATCGATTTCCTGAAACTGCATTATGTGCTGACGCGGCGGCCGGAGAAGTTCTGGCAGGACAATCTCGACCCCGCCTCCATTCCCGCGCGGTTGCAGAATCTGCTGCATCTGTGGAAATACCAGCCGCCCTGGTTCTTCGACGAATTCGACCGCATCGAGGAAGTCTTTCCCGCTGCCAGTTATCAATATGTGCTGTACGGCATGGGTTTTCGCACCGAAGTCGCGGCCGCCGACAATGACAATACCCGCACCATGGCCGCAGGCTTCCTGAACGAGGCGATGAGCCTGACCAAAAGACTGCGCGCACAATTGCCCACCAACCGTGATCTGGTGAAGAAGATTCACGATTACGGATTGCAGCCGATCTGACATGGCCAACATCGTCGTTCTGAACAACCTTGAGCATCGCACCCTGCGCGTCCAGCCGGGCGCGTCATCGCGGCTCGGCGACGACAAGCGTTTCGTTGCCGCGATCGTTGGCGAGTTTCCTTTCCTCGCCGCTCACTATCCCATCCTGCTGACCAAGGATGCGCAGACCGGCGGCTTCCTGGTCGGCGCCATGTTGGGTTTTGACGAAGGCGAAAACCTGTTCCTGGATGACAAGGGCATGGAAAGCTATCGTCCGCTCAATCTGCAACGCGGGCCATTCTTCGCGGCCGGCAGCGACCTGGCGATCGACATGGATCATCCCCGCATCGGCGACGGCGAACTTCTGTTCACCGACACGGGCGAGGCCGCGCCATACCTGCAACGCATGATGTCTCTGTTCCGTGACCTGGTGCCGGGCAGCGAAGCCACGCGCCTGTTCATCGAAACCTTGATCCGCCATAAGCTGGTTGAGCCGATCGACATCAGTGCCAGTTTCGACGATGGCGGCAAGCGTGTGCTGACCGATCTCTACACCATCAATCAGGACGCCTTGCGCGCATTGCCAGACGCCGCGGTGGTCGATCTGTTCCGCAAGGGCTATTTGCAGTTGATCTATCTGATGATCGCGTCCCTGAAACAGGTGCCGGTCCTGGCGCAGAAGAAAAACCGTCGCCTGCTGGCCGCCAGCGCCAGCCTGGGATTATGACATCAGTCGCCGAAATCGACGCCGCCGCCATCTGCGGCCCGCGCGATTTTCTGCAGGACATTGTCCTTCCTTGTCGTCCTTTGGTCATTCGTGGCCTGGTGCGCGAGTGGCCCGCGGTGCGTGCCGCAGCGCCGGCGGCGTTTCGTGACTATCTCGCCCGTTTCGATGTCGGCGGCGAAATGGATGCCTTCTTCGGCGAGCCGCAGATCGCGGGAAAATACTATTATGCCGAAGGCCTGAACGGCTTCAATTTCGAGCGCCGCAAGATGCGCTTCGCCGCCGCACTGGACACCATGCTGTCCCTCCTCGGCAGGGCCGATGCGCAGTCCGTCTATGTCGGCTCCATCCCCATCGACGATTACCTGCCGGGTTTTTCGGCGCAGAACCCGATGCCGCTGCTGCCGCCCGCGGTCGCGCCGCGCATCTGGCTCGGCCACGCCTCCAATGTGTCTTCCCACTATGACACGGTCGATAACCTGGCATGCGTGGTCGCGGGCAGGCGCCGTTTCACGCTCTACGCGCCCGAATTGATCGGCGAGCTTTATGTCGGGCCCATCGACAATACCATGGCGGGCCAGCCGGTCAGCCTGGCGGCATCATCGCCGGATGACGAACGCTATCCGCGTTTCGCTGGCATCCGCGATCAGGCACTGACAGCCGAACTTGGGCCTGGCGATGCGCTGTATCTGCCCAAGCTGTGGTGGCACCAGGTGGAAGCGACCGCGCCCTTCAATGTTCTGGTCAATTACTGGTGGGATGCCTTCCCGGCCGGCCCCGATGCGCCCTATACCGCGATGCTGCTGTCGATGATCGCAATCGCCGAGCGTCCCGTGCCCGAACGCCGGGCCTGGAAGGCGCTGTTCGACCATTATGTCTTCCGCGAGCATGGTCACCCGTTGGCGCACCTGCCGCCCGATCGCCACGGCCTGCTGGGGCCGTTGGCGGAAAATTACGGCAAGCTGCGCGCCCGTATCATGCACCTGCTCCGCGGCAGCTAGCTGGCGCAGTTCTGGTCGATGAATTGCTGATGCAGCGGCATGGCATCGGCACACTTCTTCACCACGCCGCGAATGTCTTCCAGATTGGCCAGGATTGCCTTGCGGTCGATCGTGTCCACGGTCGGCTCATACCCGCGCGGGCGAATACTCTGTCCGATCATGATGTAGAGCCAGCTCTGCGCAGGAAACAGTTCGGTATCCTCGCGCAGGATGCGGCCATGGCTGCGGAAAAGGTCGACCTTTTCCTGCAGGCTGTCGGTCAGGGGAATGTTGCGGCAATGCTCCCAGAAGGCGCCCTTGCGCTCGGTATGGGTGTAATGCAGCAAAAGGAAATCGCGGACCCGTCCAAACTCGAACTCGAAGATCCTGTTGTAGCGGTCGATATCCGCCTGTTCGAAATTGCGGTCGGGAAAGAATTTCAGCAGCATGGCGATGCCGCGCTGGATCAGGTGAATGCTGGTGGATTCCAGCGGTTCCAGGAAACCGGACGCCAGCCCCAGCGCAACACAGTTCTTGTTCCAGGCCTTGGTGCGCCGCCCCGTAGTGAACCGCAGCGGCAGCGGATCAGCCAATGGTTGTCCTTCCAGGTTGGCGAGCAGGGTGTCACGCGCCGCGTCATCGGTGGTGAAGCCGCTGCAATAGACATGACCATTGCCGACACGGTGCTGCAGCGGGATGCGCCATTGCCAGCCGGCGTCGCGCGCCGTGACCTGCGTGAAAGACGGCGGCGGCCCGCTGACCGCGCTGGGCACTGCCAAGGCGCGGTCGCAGGGCAACCACTTCGTCCAGTCTTCATATCCAGTCTTCAGCGCCTCTTCGATCAGCACGCCGCGAAAGCCGCTGCAATCGATGAACAGGTCGGCTGCTGCCGTTTCGCCATTGTCCAGCGTCACGGATTCGATAAAGCCGTTTTCCGGCTTCAATGTCACGATACGCACCTTGCCTTCGGTGCGCGTCACGCCGCGATCTTCTGCAAACTTGCGCAGGTACCGCGCGAACAGCGAGGCGTCGAAATGCAGGGCGTAGGTGATCTTGTTCAGCGGGGTATTGGGCGCGTGCACCGGCCGCATGAACTTGTTCTGCGCCGCCGCCACGCATTGCATGGAATAATCCTCCAGCCGCGCAGCCTTGCCTTCCAGATACATCTTCAGCCAGTAGGCAGGAAAAGAGATCGGCCCCATGCCAAACCCGGTGGGCCCGAACGGATGAAAGTAATAATCCCCTGGCCGCGTCCAGTCGCGATAACCGATGCCCAGCTTGAAGGTCGCCCTGGTCTGGCGCACCAGATCATTCTCGTCGATGCCCAGCAGGCGGATGAAATCAATGATGGGCGGGATGGTCGCTTCACCGACACCGACGGTGCCGATCTGCTCGGATTCAATCAGCCGGATGGTGCAATTCATCCCGGCCAGCATCTTCACCAGGCTTGCCGCAGCCATCCATCCGGCGGTGCCACCGCCCACAATCACGATGCTGCGAATCTGATTTTCCGCCATGCCCAACACCCCCCGATGCCCGATATTTTATATAGCAAAAACAGTATGTTAGAAAGGCGTCGGCCGTCGATTTTCGACAATCTGCCATTGCATCGCGCCGCGCGATAACACTATCATGCCTGTGTCGGCGTGCTCGAGGGCCGCGGCGAAAATCCAAAAAATATTATCAGGATCACTGCGTTTTGCGCGGTGTGCAGATCCGCTTTCAGGGGGCTTCATGCATTCGTCGGTACACGCAACAGAAAATCTTCTCTTCATCACGCTGCTCCAGTTGATCGCCATGATCCTGGCGGCGCGCGCCGGCAACCAGTTGTCGCGGCGGCTGGGTCAGCCCGGCGTCATCGGCGAGATCGTCGCCGGCCTGCTGCTGGGCCCTTCGCTGTTCGGGCATTTCTTCCCCGATGCATCGGTATTCCTGTTCGGCGCCAAGCCCTCCACCCCCATCGTCATCATCAGCCAGATCGGGCTGGTGCTGCTGATGTTCCAGATCGGCATGGATTTCGAATTCGCGCATCTGGCGCGCAAGCGCAACCGCAACGCGGTGATCGGCATTGCCTCCGCCTCCATCGCCATTCCCTTTGCGCTTGGCTTCATCATCGGGCAGGTTACCGGAAATATCCTGGCGCCCGCGATCGATCCGCTCACCTACAGCCTGTTCTGCGGTGTCGGCCTTGCCATCACTGCAGTGCCCATCCTGGGTCGCATCCTGCGGGAGTTCGATCTCACCCGCACTGAAATCGGTGTGGTCGCCATTTCCGCCGCGGCCGTCAATGATGTGGTTGGCTGGGTGCTGCTGGCGGCGATCAGCGCCTATGCCGCCGCCCATTTCGATGCGTCCAGCATGTCCCTGCAGGTGGGCGGCATCCTCGCCCTGCTGCTGGTATCGCTGTTCGTGCTGCGTCCATTGATCCATCGCATGCTGCTGGCACTGCCGGTGCACGATGACGAGCTGCCGCCCAACCTGATGACCATGGTGATCTGCCTGATCTTCGTAATGGGCATCTGCACCTATTTTCTCGGCATTTTCACGATCTTCGGCGGCTTTCTCTGCGGCCTGCTGTTCCACCATGACAAGGTGTTTGTGGAAGCTTGGCGCCGCCAGGTCGGCCGTTTCGTACTGGTCTTCTTCCTGCCGGTGTTTTTCACCTTCACGGGGTTGCGCACCAATGTGCTGGGCCTGACCAGTGCCAGCGACTGGGGATGGCTGGCCATCGTCCTGGCAGCCGCCATCGGCGGCAAGATCATTCCGGTCTATGTCGCCTGCCGCCTCTCCGGGTTCGATCACAAGGAATCCAGCATCCTGGGTTCGCTGATGAACACCCGTGCCCTGATGGAGCTGATCGTGCTCAACATCGGCTTCGACATGGGCTTCATCCCCCAGAAGGTTTTCACCATGCTGGTGATCATGGCGGTGGTGACCACGGTGATGACAGGTCCGCTGTTGCGCGTGCTGCTGCCGCGCGCCGGCTATGTCATTCCGCGGGGCGTGG
Organism: uncultured Hyphomicrobiales bacterium; assembly: GCA_966211925.1. Taxonomy (GTDB): domain Bacteria; phylum Pseudomonadota; class Alphaproteobacteria; order Micropepsales; family Micropepsaceae; genus Rhizomicrobium. The sequence continues at coordinate 169,951 of CBIHOI010000001.1, forward strand.
AGGCATGAGGCGGTCTGTTCATGGTCGTGCCCGCGCCAAATTCACCTGGAATGATGTTGTGTGAGGCTTATTGATCTGGATCAAAGTTACGCGCGTGGATATCGCTTCAACTGCGTTTGCCACGTCCTTTGATGTCAGGCCCCCATGGCTTTCCAGTTTCGCTCGCCGACAGCGTACAGAATTGCGGGGCGGTTCATTTTTGCCACCGGCTTGCTGCTGACCGTCTCGTCCGCCCAGGCCCAGGTTCCCCCGGCCGCAGGCATGCCGGCCGAGATCGCGGCGGAGGCGGCGCGATGTGAAACTTGCCACGGCGGGGGCCTTGCCGACGCGCCGCGCCTGAACGGTCAGCGGCCCGATTATATTCTGGCGCGACTGAAGGGCTTTCATTCGCCTGCGAGCCAGACACCCGCTGCGACGAAGTTCATGTTTGACACGGCCTCAAGCCTGGGCGCGGCCAAGGCCGCCGCGATCGCGGACTATTTCGGTCGGCAGGACCCTCCGCGCGCCCGCGGTGCCGGCCCCCTGTGGGAAAAAGGCAGGCAGCTTTACCAGGCCAAATCCGACGGCACACCCTCCTGCGAGTCCTGCCACGGAATTGTTGCAGATGGCGGCGACAGGGGCCCCGCACCGCGTCTTGCGGGGCAACACAATCTCTATCTCAGCCAGCAGCTCAACAGTCTCTCGCTTTCCGTCCGCGTGCATCCGCAGATGGGATCGCGCGCACGAACGCTGTCTCAGGACGATGTCGCCGCGCTTGTTGCCTATCTGGGCGGCGATTAGATGGCGCTGAGATAAACCAGGCCGCCAGCGCCGCATGCAAGAAGTCCGCAGGCACCAAGGCTCAACCCCAGCCGCGCGCCGCCAAAAGCAGCCGCCAGTACCGACTTGGCCAGCGCATTGGCCGCCGCTGCTATCAGGATTGTGAGAACGGCGACCGATTGGGCCACGCCTGTTCCTGACATCTTCGCCATGGACAGCGTAATGGGATCCACGTCCAGCAGGCCGGAAACACCGGCCAGCAGGAAAAAGTCGGAGGGCTTGTTGCCGAACAACTTGGCTGCCAGCAGGATTGCGGCGAACAGCGCCGTGAACCGCAGCAGCAACGGCAGATCGAACGGGTCCTGCAGGGCCAGGTCCTTGGCGCCCGCTTTTGCCGCCGCGCGATAGGCCATCGCTGCGGGCACCAGCAGTATCAGTGACGCCGCCGCCATCGGTCGCGCCAGGGGCGCCAGAAGCTGCGGCGCCAGGGCCACGGCCAGGCTCGTCATGCGCAGCAGTGAAACAATCCAGGCGGCGAGGATGGATGCCATCACAGGTGCGAATGCAGCCGCATCACGCCGCACGAGACGCGCGAAGGTCCAGGTCACCGTGGTGGAGCTGGCGATGCCGCCCATGATGGCGGCGAACAGCAGGCCGCGCCGCTCGCCGGCGACCCGCACTGCGATATAGCCGGCATAGCAGACCGCGCCCACCAGGATGGTCGTCAGCCAGATCTGGTGGGGATTGAGCGCATTCCAGGGGTCCACGGTGCGGTCGGGCAGGACCGGCAGCAGCACGGCCGTCATCACCAGCAAGACCAGTGCCGCGCGCAGCTCCGTCCATTTCAGTCGCAGCAGAAACGCGTGCAGAACTTTCCTCTCGGCCAGAATCGCGGCCGTCAGCACGCCGGCGGCGCCGGCCACCGCCATGCTGCCCCGCACCGCATAGGCACCCAGGATGAAGGTCAGAAGACCCGCAATGAAATCCGTGGCCGAGCGGCTGTTGGTCAACCCGGCGCGCCGCCATTCAAAAAAGCCGAATGGTACCGCGAACCCTGCGAGGCCGAGGCCCAATGTGGCATCGCCCGGCAACAGGGCACAGATGCCACCCATTGCTGCTATCAAGGTGAAGGTGCGGATACCGGCGACACGCCCGCCATCGCGCACCTGGCGCGCCTGCCAGCCGCGCTCAATGCCGATCAAAAGGCCGATGCTGGCGGCCAGACTGACCCGCTGCAGGAGTTCAACGTCGTTCATCAAACCGTTCAAGGCGGGGAAGATGCCCCGAGCAGGTATATGAGTAGCAGAATGGCGGCGCCGACAACAATCAGCACCACCAGAAGCCCGCCAAGCCGTTCTTTGGTGGCAAGCGTGCGGCGCATCAGATATTTCCGCGCGTTGGCAGGGACGGGGCCATGTCCCCAATCCAGTTCACGATGGGAGCCTTGCGGGGCACTGGTGGCGGTGCCGCCTTGGAATAGCCCAGTATGATGGGGGCGACGACATGACTATGGGCGGTCAGGCCCAGTATTCGTCGGCCATCGTCGGTGTCGAGCCACCCCTGGGCAAAGCCGATCCAGCAGCTGCCCACGCCATGTTCCACCGCCGCCAGCATCAGGTTTTGCGCTGCCAGGGCACAGTCTTCGGCGCCCCATTGCCGGTCGTCGGGGGCGGAAATCACCACCAGGGCGGGCGCGTGGTAGAAAAGGTGATAATGCGGGTCCGACAGAAGATCGCGGAAATGGTCGGATCGCGGCAGCTCGCCCACCTTGTTCAACAGCCAGTCCTTGGCGTTGCGGGAAATTTCGTCCAGTACGGCCGCATCGGTAACAACCGTATAATGACAGGGCTGTTCGTTCATGGCGCTTGGCGCCCAGCTCGCGGCGGTAATCAGCTGATGAAGCACGGACATGGGAACGGGCCGTGGCGCGTAATCGCGTACCGCGCGGCGACTGCGAATGGCGGTTCCAATATTCATTTCAGTCCGCAGGGATTTGCAAGGTAAGCGCGAGATATGCGGCCATGTAGGACATTGCGCTCATGCCCATGACGGATGCGAGAATGATGAAAATGTCGACATCGCCGGCATGGGCATATATCGCGGCGAAGCAGGCGAAGCCCGAAACCACCGCGATCGGATGCCTGAACCGCCAGGCTTTCATTGATGGGTCCGGCGGCTCTTGCGACGGCTTTCATCCCAGGATGCCCAGGCCAGCACGCCGCCAAACAGGGTGAAGGCGCCCACGATCAGTGTCAGAAGCGCGAAGTCCGATATTGCCATGTTTCTCTCCCTGGAAAATTGAAGTTTTGCATCCCGTCTCGGCGACGGCGTTGATTTCGATCAACATGTCCGGTCGCGCACGATCGATGTTGCGCCGTCGCGAAAGGATCGAAGGCCACAGTGCCCTGCATCCCGAGCGGTTGATTGAGCCCCGAAAGGCCTCCTCAGTCCTCGCATGTCAGGGTCAGGTTGCGTTCGGGCGTCGGACAAACGGGTTCGCCGAAGAAATCGTGAAAAGCTTGCCTGCTCTGTGGCTTTGTGCCGGGCTGCACCCAGGTGCGCGTCAGGCGTACAGCCTCCTTTGCATCCTCCGCAGGCTGTTCCATGGCATAAGCCCAGGTTTCTATACGGTCGTGTGGAAAAGGCTGCTGGTCGCGGCGCAGCCACCCCTTTGGGGTCAGGTGAAAGAAGCCCATATCCGCTCGGGGAAAAGTGTTCATGGCTACGCCGCCAGGTCTTCGAGCGCCTCGACATTGGTAAGGCGCACTTCGCGGATATTGGGGATTGCGATCACGCCATCACGCTCCATCTGCGACAGGCTGCGTGATACCGATTCGATGGTCAGGCCCAGGTAGTCGGCGATGTCCTGGCGGGTCATGGCCAGGTGGATGACGCGGCGGTCGGTGCAATGCTCCGACCAGGACAACAGGAAGGAGGCGACCTTTTCTGCCGCGCCCCGCCGGCCCAGCAGCAGGGAATGAGACTGCGCCTGCGCCAGGTTCTGCATGGCGAACTGGAACATCTGGCGATTGATGCTGCCGTCCGTGAGCGCCAGGGACTCGACGTTGCGACGGCGATAGGAAACCAGGCTGCAGTCGCTGACTGCTTCCGCCGACATGCTGTGCTCGCTGCCCACTTCGAAACCGAAAACCTCACCCGCGACATGGAAGGCTTCGATCTGGCGGCGACCGTCGTTCAGGAACTTGCAGACCCGCACCACGCCGGAAATCACCTTGTAAAAGACGTCGGTCGCCTCGCCCTCGGCAAAAATCTCGCGCCCGGCGATGATGTGCATCACGGTGCCGGCGGCGCGGAGCGGTTCGGGGGTAGCCTGGCCGGCCATCCAGCTCGGATGGGCGGGGGCGTTGGTTGCGGCGCTGAAGGCGGGCTGGGCGGTCATGGCGGGCTCCGTTCAGAAGGTGTTCCTCCTTCTAGACATGGGCGGGCGCCGGAAATATTCGGTTTGCTCCTAAGTAAACCTACTTAGCTGGCGAAAAATGCACCATTTCCGCCATTTTCGAGACCGGTAGTCGACTTATACAACCGCACAGAATTATCCCGCCGACCGTCGCTCGCCTTGTAGCGGCCATTCGTCCGCCCGAGTTATCTTGCCCCCGATGAACTCCGCTGCCGATTCTGCCGTCACCGAATCCCTTTGGAACTCTGCCGCGCTGGCAGCTGCGGGCGTGGGGGTATGGCAGTGGCACCCCCAAGAGCGGGCCTTTTCCCTGGCGCCACAGGCCGCCGTGCTTCTGGGAACGGACAGCCGGGAGATATTCGAGAGCCAGCTTCTGGAGCTGGTTCATCCGCATGATCGCAAGATCATGAAAGCGGCGCTGGAGGACGGTCTTGCCGCGGGGCGTCCGCTCGACCTGGATTTTCGCATTGCGCGCGGGGGCCATTGGCGGCGAATGCATGGCGGTGCGTCCGCCGGCGGCCAAGCGCATGGCATCCTGATCGATATCGGCAACCGGCGGTCCGAGCAGCTGACCAACACCAGGCTGGCGGCCATCGTATCTTCGTCCGACGACGCCATTATCGGAAAGACCATCGACGGCATCGTGACGGACTGGAATATTGCCGCGCAGTTGATCTTTGGCTATTCGGCGGACGAAATGATCGGGCAGCCGATCACATTGCTGCTGCCGCCGGATCTGGAGGAGGAGGAGCGCGCGATCTTGGAGCGTGTTCGCTCCGGCGAAAAGGTCGACCATTTCGAAACGCGCCGTCGCCGCAAGGATGGGACGGTCATCGACGTTTCGGTGACCGTTTCGCCGGTCTGGGACGATCAGGGTGTACTTATCGGCGCCTCCAAGGTTGCGCGCGACATCACGGCCGCCAGGCAGGCGCGGGCGGCATTGCTGGAGCGCGAGGCGCATCTGCAGTCGGTGCTGGATACGGTTCCCGACGCCATGATCGTGATCGATACGCGCGGCGTCATGCATTCCTTCAGCGCGACTGCGGAAAAGCTGTTCGGCTATACCGCGCAGGAAGTGATCGGACGCAATGTAAGCCTGCTGATGCCACAGCCCTATAGCGGCCAGCATGATGCCTTCCTGGCACGCTATATGGCGACAGGCGAAAAGCGGATCATCGGCATCGGTCGGCTGGTCGTTGGCCTGCGCAGTGACGGTTCGACCTTTCCCATGGAGCTTGCGGTGGGAGAGATGCGCTCGGGCGAGCGGCGTTTCTTCACCGGCTTTGTGCGCGACCTCACGGAACGCCAGCAGACCCAGCAGCGCCTGCAGGACCTGCAGGCAGAGCTGATATTCATGTCGCGCTTCACCGCGCTGGGCGAAATGGCGTCCACGCTGGCCCACGAACTCAACCAGCCTTTGACGGCAGCTACCAGCTATCTCAATGGCGCGCGGCGGCTGTTGGATAGCGGCAAGCCGGAAGACATAGCCACGGCCCGCGGCGCCATAGAAAGCGCCGCAGAGCAGGCTTTGCGCGCGGGCCAGATCATCAAGCGCCTGCGCGAGTTCGTGGCGCGGGGCGAAAGCGACCGCCAGGTGGAAAATCTGCGCAAGCTGGTCGAGGAAGCCGGCGCACTTGCGTTGGTGGGAATCAGGGAAATGGGCGTGAATGTCGATTTTACCTATGATCCTGAGGCCAATTTCGTGCTGGTGGATCGCATTCAGATCCAGCAGGTCATACTCAACCTGATGCGCAATGCCATCGAGGCAATGCAGGAGGTGGCGCGGCGCGATCTGCGCATTGCCACGCATCGGGTGGATGATGACATGGTGGAAATATCGGTGGCCGACACCGGCCCGGGTATCGCGCCGGAAATCGCCGCAAAGCTGTTCCAGCCTTTCGTAACCACGAAGCGGCAGGGCATGGGGGTGGGGCTTTCCATCTCGCGGACCATTGTCGAGGCGCATGGCGGGCGCCTGTGGGTTGAGGCCAATCATGAAGGCGGTACGATCTTTCGTCTGACCTTGAAAAACGTAAGCCGGGAGGATGTGAAGCATGTCCAATAGCGTCGTCCATCTTATCGACGATGACGCGGATGTACGCCGCGCACTCGCATTCCTGCTGGGTACCGCGGGGCTGACCGTGCGTATTTATGAAAGCGCCTCGGAATTCCTGGGCCAGGATTTGCCGTCATTGTCCGGCTGCGTGGTGACCGACGTGCGCATGCCGGGGATCGACGGCCTGGAGCTTCTCAAGCGCCTGACGGCGGGCGGGATACGGCTTCCGGTGGTGGTGATGACCGGCCATGCCGACGTGCCGCTGGCCGTGGAGGCGATGAAGGCGGGGGCGGTGGATTTCATCGAAAAGCCGTTTGCCGACGAGATTCTGCTGGCGGCGATCCAGATGGCTGTCGCGCGCGGCAGCAGGATGGGGCAGGCGGACGGAGAGAGCGCCCAGGTGCGTGCCCGCCTTGCGACATTGTCCCCGCGGGAGCGAGACGTACTGAACGGCCTCCTGGCCGGACATCCCAACAAGACCATCGCCTACGATCTGGGGCTGAGCCCGCGCACAGTCGAGGTACATCGCGCCAATGTCATGACCAAGATGGCGGCGGCCAGCCTGTCGGAACTGGTGCGTATAACATTGCAGTGCGGTAACGCCTGAGGTTGCGTCGGATCAAGGCTGCCTGCTCGCGGAGGTGGCAAACAGCATTCGCAACCCAGAAAAAACACCCCGATGGAATTCCCCCCGGTGCAGAACCGCAAGCACGTATTCATCGTGGATGACGACCAGGCGGTGCGGGATTCGCTCAAGTTTGCCCTTCAGCTCGAGGGGCTGGCGGTGGACGCGGTTGCCTGCGGGGCGGACCTGCTGCGCAACCTGGATTTGAAGGCCGATTGCCTCGTCCTGGATTGTCAGATGCCTGAGATGGATGGGTTTGCCGTCATGGCCGCGCTCGCCGAGCGCCGGATCAATATCCCCACCATCATGATCACGGCACCGCTTACAGGCGCGCTTCGCAGGCAAGCCGAGAAAGCAGGCGCCTTCAGCATCCTGGAAAAACCGCTCAGCAATGGCGTCCTGCTGCAGAATATTCTTCACGCGGTGGCTTGAGCAGGATCAATGTCCCCCACCGCGATTCCGGCTCATCGTGATGTGATCGAAACGGAGCCGGCCATGACGTACAAAAGCATAATGGTGCATCTGGAGCTGGGCGGCGACAATGAAGGCGTGCTGCGGATCGCCGGCGACCTGGCAGAGCGGTTCAACGCCGACGTCATCGGTATCGCCGCCTGTCAGCCGATCCAGATCCTGTACAATGAGGGACTGGGCGCCGACGACGCCATCGCGCAGGATCGCGCCGAAATCGCGCGGGAGATGAAGACTGCGGAAGAGCAATTCCGCAAGGCCCTGTCCGGGCGCGCAAAGGCGCTGCAGTGGCGCTCCAGCGTCGCCTACGGATCGCTGGCCGATTTCATCGCCGACGAAGCCCGTGCCGCCGACCTGATTTTAACGGGCCGGGACATGGGCGCGAAGCTTCTGGACCAGACGCGCCGGGTTCAAATCGGGGACCTTGTGATGCGCGCCGGCCGTCCCGTTCTGCTGGTGCCCCAGGGCGTCACCCAGCTCAGGCTGCGCAACGTCTATGTCGGCTGGAAGGAAAGCCGCGAGGCGCGCCGGGCGATCGCCGATGCCTTGCCACTGCTTGAGAGCGCCCAGACGGTGACAGTGGTCCAGGTCGGTTCGCAGGAAGCACAGCTTTCCAACCAGAAGCGCCTTGCGGACGTCGCGGCCTGGCTCGGCCGGCACGGCATTGCAGCCACTCCGCAGGCCATCGCAAAGAGCGGTACAGAGGCCGGCTACCTGCACGCAGAGCTTTTGGAGCGCAAATGCGATCTGCTGGTGGCCGGTGCTTACGGGCACGCGCGCCTGTCCGAATGGATATTCGGTGGCGTCACGCAAGACGTTCTGCTGGACCCTGACTTCTGCGTCCTCTTCTCGCATTGAAAGCGACGGAGGCGGGGATTCTGGCGGCGGCGCATTATCGTGCTGGTTTCGTCAGGCCAGCCGCCGTCCCATCTCGCGGACTGTTTGGATCGTTTTGGCGCTCTGCGGCGGCTGGATCTGGCGCCCCCCGAACAGGGTGGTCGCCACGGGTTTGATGCCGGCCAGGTTCAGGATGCCGCGATTGAATGCCTTCACGCCGTGCGCGCCATACATCAACCGGTAGATCAATGCGGGCATCCCCATGGTAACGATCACCCGGGCGCTGCGTCCTTTCAGCCTTCCTTTGGGCAACCCGCCGTCGCTCTTTCCCAGGAGGAAATTGTCGCGCGCCAACTGCTCCATATAGGCCTTGAGCAACGCTGGCGGACCGCCCAGCCATAACGGATAGACAATCACGATATGGTCGGCGGAAAGGAACGCACCTTGTGCCTCGATTACGGCCTTTTCCGCAGGCTCGGTTTCGAAATCCCGGGCGTTGCGCAATAGCGGGAATTCAACACCGCCGATATTGATGTGACGAACGATGTGACCGGCCTGTTCCGCGCCTTCGTGATAGGCACGGGCCAGTGCATGGGTCAACCGGTCCGCCCCGGGGTCGGGGTTTCCGTTGAGTATCAGGACGTGTTTCCTTGTCACGGCCGGCGCTTCATGCGGTCGGTCCGCAGAAAAAAGTCCCGTGCTAGGGTGTGCAGATCGGAATCGCTACACCGATCCGCCGCTTCCACGCCGACCACGCGCTGCGCCGTCGCGGGACGATGGGTATCCAGGAAGTCGCTGAGTGCATGGCGCGCCTGGCCCGGCCCCACGATCAATATCTCGCTCGCCCCCTCCAGGGCATCGGCGGTCTGTTCCAGAAGCTGTCGGTCGATTTCGTTATGGCCTGGCCCTGGCGTTCCCGCCTTGTGATGAAGGTGGCCCTTGCCGGTGTCGCGGGCGCGTATGCTGGCCAGTTCTGTCATGCTCTCGCGCGACAACGCATAGACATGGGCGGCGGCATGGTCGATCCAGACCAGCTTGTGGAAAGCGGCCGCGCTCATGCATTCACCGGAACGGGCGAAACAGAGACGATGCGGAAAGGCAGCTGCTGGCCTTCTTCCGTCAGGGTCACATACAGGCCGGGCGCAATCAGATGGCGATCCAGCTTGAAGAAAGGCTCGTCATCATCGCTGCGGCCGGGAACATAGTCGAAGCGCCAGCCGTGCCCAACGTGACGCAGCATGCCCGTACGGTCCTCGTGACCCGGCCGGAAGCTCCGGGCTATGCAGTGCTGTTTCGCGGCTGCCCATGCGATGGCATCCAGGTGCCCGTTTGCGTCCAGGGGGGCGATGAATTCGTAACCATACCGCGGGTCGCCTTGCGGGAAATCCCGCGTCCGGCCCAGTTCCAGGCGAATGTTCATCAGTGTCATGCGGCTCTCCCAAAATGTCTTGTGACGGCGGCGGAAACCTCCTCCAGCCGCGCCTGGATGTAGAATTCGCTCGCGCCAGACCGGATGCCGCCGGAATGAACATGTTCCAGCGCGGTCATCCCGCAGAGTTCCGCGAAGTAGGTGTCATGGAGCCGGCGGACTGCATCGTAGGCGCCGGTCTCGCTCACCCAGCTGCTGGGTGCCCCCGAGGAACTGAAACTGATGAGGCGGCGTCCATGCAGCAGCGGGTTGCTGCTGTGTCCCCCGGCGCCATAGGCGAAGCCGAAGCCGAACACGCGCTCCATATAGCCCTTGACGATGGCCGGCGGGCTGTTCAGCCAGAGGGGATAGACGAAGGCGAACACATCGCAGGCCTTGAGCAGGGCCCGTTCCCGCACCACATCCGGTGCCGGCAGAAAACTGTCGTCGCGCGGCAGTTCCTCGGCTTTCAGGCAGGGATCAAAGCCTATCTGATACAAGTCGCGGCGAAGGACGGTGTGGCCCAGCCGCTGGACCGCCGCCGCATAGGTATCGGCGACAGAAGCGGTAAAACTGGTCGTTCCAGGATGGGCGAATATGACGGCGTGCTGCATGGCATTGCCTTTCCCGGCCATGCTGTACGGGGAAGGCGCCGCGGGCCTTGCGCCGGATCAAATGGCGCCATTTGCGTTCGATCAAGCGCGCCACGTCGCAGACCGGCTACCATGTGCTATCCTTGAGATAGTGCTTATGCCGCTGCTGCGCACCATGATTGCCCTGATCCTGTTCGCCCTGGTGACGTCGGCGCTGGCGCAACCGAACGGCAAGGTTCTGCCGGACATGCTTGCGATGGTCGATGACGGGGGCGTTACCACCGCCTTCTACCAGCAGCGCGCCGGCGCATTGGCATGGAGCGGCTCGCCCCGTGCGGCGGAAGATGCGCGACTTGCGTTGGATGTGCTGTCGCGGGCCGGCACCCAGGGGCTGAACGCCGATCGTTATGGCGTGTACCACAGCGGCGACCCGGTCGCCGACGATGTGGCCATCAGCGTGGCGGTTCTGACCTATATCCGCGATGTGGCGATCGGCAGACCGGCCCTGGAGGCAATGGATGCCGACGTCGCGCTGCCGCCGCGCGAATTCGATGCCGCCACGATCCTGAACACGGCCCTGCGCGACGGCAGGCTCGTTGCGGTGCTGGAAAATCTGGGCCCGCCCCACGCCGAATATCGCGCCTTGAAGGCGGCGCTGGCGCGCCAGCTCACAACAGGCGATGCGGCCGTCGTCGCCGCCAATATGGAACGCTGGCGCTGGATGCCGGCGCAGCTGGAACCGGACCGGATTGTCATCAACGCCGCGACGGCCAGGCTGGAATTGTGGCTTAGCGGGAAGGTCGCGCTGACCTCCCGCGTGATCGTGGGCCGGCCAGCCAATCCCACCCCGATCCTGCGGGCAGAGGGAGCAGGGGTTACCATCAACCCGCCCTGGACGGTTCCCCACTCCATCGCAGTGAAAGAAATCCTGCCCAAGCTCAAATCCAACCCCCGCTATCTGGCCAAGGAGGGCATGGTGTTGCTGGACGGGCCGCCGGGCGATCCACAGGGCCTGCATATCAACTGGCGCGGAATTCGCGCGGGCACTTTCCCTTACCGCGTTCGGCAGGTGCCAGGCCCGCACAACGCGCTGGGGCGCGTCAAGCTGGAACTTCCCAATCAGTTCGATGTCTATCTGCATGACACGCCCGCACGGACACTTTTTGCAAAGCCCAGGCGGACCCTCAGTCATGGCTGCGTGCGGGTGGAACAGATCATGCCGCTGGCGTCCTATATGCTGGCGGGCGATCTCAGCGCCGTGGACCGCATTGGCCAGTCCATCGCGGGTGGCCAAACGGAATATCTGCCTTTGAAAAGGACTTTGCCGGTTTATTTTCTCTATTGGACGGCATTCTCCGGACCGTCAGGCGCGATGGAAATGGCAGCAGACATTTATGGCCGCGATCGCAGGCTGATTTCCGCGATGCAGTCGCAACCGCTGCGGATCGCCAGCGCCGCCGCCAACTGCGGCCGAGGTTGATCCCATGCTCTTGAAGTCCAGGCTTGCCAAACCGCGTGTGTCGCGCGACAACACCGGCATGACATCCCTTATCGGACGCCGCCGCTTCCTGGCTGCGGCTGGTCTCAGCTTTGTCTTGCCTCGGCCTGCCTTGGCCAACACGGGCGCGCGCGCGCTGGCCTTTGACAATATTCATACCGGCGAGAAGTTGAAGGTGGAATATTGGGCGGACGGGCAGTACCTGCCGGACGCATTGTCGGAAGTGAATCACGTACTGCGCGATTTTCGCTCCGGCGAAGTGCATCCCATCGCACCCGGCCTGCTGGACCTTCTCGTCACCCTGCGCGGCCAGCTCGAAACCAGCGCGCCGATCACGGTGATCTCCGGCTATCGCTCACCTTTGACCAACGCCCGGCTCAGGTCCGAGCACGAACATTCCGGCGTCGCCTCCAAAAGCCTGCACATGCAGGGCATGGCGATCGATATCCGGGTTGCCGGGCGTTCGCTGACATCGGTGCACGATGCGGCCCTGCTTCTGCGCAGCGGCGGCGTCGGCTATTATCCCGCGTCCGACTTCGTCCATGTGGATGTGGGGCGCGTTCGCACCTGGTAGCCCGTCACACCGCCACGGAATGACGCACCGCGTTCTGCGGCAGATATTCGTCGAAGCTCGCACAGACCAGCCGGACGGCGGGCCGCCACTGCGGGTCAACGGTCACTTTCCCCCCGTCCAGCGCCACAATGCCGTCGCGGATCAATTCCCATAGCGCGAGCAGGGCGTCGCTGAAAACCGCGCGTGATTTTCCGTATTGTGCGGCAACGGCATCGAGGTCGACCGCCAGGTCGCACATCAGCCTTTCGATCACCTCCCGGCGCATGCGGTCGGTATCCGTAATCGCAATACCGCGGGCCGTGGGCAGCCGTCCCGCCGCGATTGCTGCGCGGTAGGCGGGAACGCTGGGGAAATTCTGTACATAGCCCTGCGGCAGCGACCCGATCGCAGAGGCGCCCAGGCCCAGCAAGGCCGGCGCGGCGTCGGTGGTATAGCCCTGGAAATTGCGGTGCAGTGCACCGGATGCCGCCGCCCGCGCGAGCGAATCCTGCGGTCGGGCAAAATGGTCCAGTCCGATCGCGGCGTAGCCACGGCCGCAAAGGATGTCGCGCGCCCGTTCCGCCTGACGAAAGCGTTCTTCCAGAGAGGGCAGGGTGTCGGCAGGGATCAGTGCCTGATGCTTTTTGAACTGCGGCACATGCGCATAGCCGAACACCGACAGCCGCTCCGGCTCCAGGCTGACGGCGAACTCCAGCGTGCGTTCCCAGCCCTGCAATGTCTGTCTGGGTAGACCGTAGACCAGGTCCAAATTCAGGCTGTTGACGCCAATCTCGCGCAACATGCGGACCGCGTGATGGGTCTCCTCGTCGCTCTGGATCCTGTTGATGGCTTTCTGAACCTGGGGATCGCAATCCTGCAGGCCGATGCTGGCGCGTGTCACGCCGGCCGATTGCAGCGCCCTTACCGTGGATTGTGTCAGCCCGCGCGGATCGATCTCTATCCCGAATTCGGCTTGCGGCAAGACATCGAAATGCGTGCGAATGGCGTTGCCGAGCTGCGCGATATCGTCCACGGCGAGCATGGTGGGCGAGCCGCCGCCCCAATGGATGTGGCTGACCTGGCGCCGTGCCCCCAGCGCCGCGCCCACCAGCGCGATTTCCGCCCGCAACAGGTCGCAATAATCGCGCACCGGCGCGTAATTGTTGACCACGCTGGTATGGCAACCGCAGAACCAGCACAGCGTGTCGCAGAAGGGTATGTGGAGATACAGCGAAAGCGGCATTTCGGGTGGCAATGCTGCAAGCCATTCAGCATAGCGGGCGCCGTCTATTCCGGCATGGAAATGTGGCGCTGTCGGATAACTCGTGTAGCGCGGCACATTGGTTGAGAACAGAGCTGCGATTTTGGACATGCTGCAAACTTTTCAAACTCGCCGCAGATGAGCAACGAACGCCGAGGCTTGCCTTGATCGCGCGCAAGCAGGAAATATTGCAGTGCGACAATCTGGCGTCGCGGCATTCGATGTAAATTGCGCGCGATCAAATCGCGACCAGGCACGCAGGCCTAGCAGTACCCCGTCAACAAAGCGGGGTACCATGATTACCAGATCAGCATTTGCATCTCTCCTGATGCTGTCGGCCGTCGCGCCGGCCATGGCCGATGAGCTGCCGTCGGTGGCCGGCCGCTTCCAGGTGCGCCTGCGCGCCGTCGGCGTCCTGCCCGATCCGTCGGCCAACATCACCGTTTCCGGCGCACCCATCGGCGGCAAGACCAGCATCTCCGATTCCGCCGTGCCCGAGGCCGACGTCACCTATTTCATCACCGACCATATCGGCGTCGAAGCCATCGCGGCGGTGACCAAGCACACCGTCAGCAACAGTGTGGCCGGCCGCGTGGGCAGCGTGTCGCTTCTGCCGCCGACCGTGACCGTGCAGTATCACTTCGACCCCACCGGCCCGATCCGTCCCTATGTCGGGGCAGGCGTCAATTACACAATGTTCTACAAGGTCAGCAACGGGCTGCCGAACCTCGATTTCAAGAACAATTTCGGCTGGGCGTTGCAGGCCGGCGCGGACGTGCCGCTCGGTGACGGTCCGTATTTCCTGAACCTGGACGTCAAGAAAATCTTCCTGCACACCACCATCAACGCGGCCGCCGGCACCGTGCGCGCGTCCGCCAACCTGGACCCCTGGCTGGTGGGTACCGGCATCGGCATCCGGTTCTGAGGCCGCAGTGCTTTGCTGCATCCTGATCGCGCTGCTCGCGCCGCTGGGGGTTTCCCTGGCGTCGTGGCGCGCGCGATCGGGCGCGGCGGACTGCTGTCGGACCCCGGTGCCATGGCTGACCATCACGATACTGGGGCTCGGCGCGATGCTCGTATGCGTGCTGCTGGCCCTGATGGTCCTGGGCCCGCGGCCCGCCGCATTGCGGGCCTGGCCCATTTGCACCGTGTTCGGATTGCAGGCGGGGAAGCCGAATTGATTGCGCGCAAGGCGAACAGGCCGCGCGCTGCCTAGAGTTTGAAAGTCGATATGGGGAATCACATGCAGGAAAAGCAGGAAACGCGTCAGGCGCTGCCGCCAGTCGGCTGGCTGGCCTACTGCCGCTTCGCGCAGACCGCGCGCGCCGCCGTCGAACTTGAACAGCCCCGGGGCGGGCACCGGAAGGACGATCATGCAAACGCACACTGAAGCGTCCGCGCCGTGGCGCTTTGACCTGTTCCTCCTTCCGCTCATCGTTGGGCTGGGCTGTTGCGCCGGCATCATCGAGGCGGCGCGTTCTCCCGATGCGGCGATGGTGGTCCAGGGCTGGACCTTTGCCGTCTGCATGGCGGCCCTGGGCTGCTGGTACCTGTGGATGTATTCCGGTCGCCAGCCGGCGGACGAGCGCGGCCTCTATACCGACGGCGTCATCAAGGCCGGCGTCGCGGCGTCCGTGTTCTGGGGCGTTGCCGGCATGCTGGTCGGTCTGATCATTGCGTTGCAGCTCTCCTTTCCCAACCAGTTCTATTTCCCCGACTGGGTGTGGAGCAGCTTTGGGCGCCTGCGTCCGTTGCACACCTCGGCCGTGATCTTCGCCTTTGGCGGCAATGTCCTGATCGCTACCTCGTTCTATGTCGTGCAGCGTACCTGCAAGGCCCGACTGTGGGGCGGCTCGCTGCCCTGGTTCGTGTTCTGGGGCTACAACATCTTCATTCTCATGGCGGGCACCGGCTATCTGCTGGGCATCACCCAGAGCCGCGAATATGCCGAGCCGGAATGGTACATGGACCTGTGGCTCACCATTGTGTGGGTCTGCTACCTGCTGACCTTCCTCGGCACCATCTGGAAGCGCAAGGAGCCGCACATCTATGTCGCCAACTGGTTCTATCTTGCCTTCATCGCCACCATCGCGGTGCTGCACATCGTCAACAACCTGGCCATGCCGGTCTCGCTGCTGGAATCCAAGAGCTATTCGCTGTTCTCGGGCGTACAGGATGCGCTGATCCAGTGGTGGTATGGCCATAATGCGGTCGGCTTCTTCCTGACTGCCGGCTTCCTGGGCATCGTCTATTACTTCATTCCCAAGCGGGCAGAGCGGCCGGTCTATTCCTACCGGCTCTCCATCATCCATTTCTGGAGCCTGATCTTCATCTATATCTGGGCGGGCCCGCATCACCTGCTCTACACCGCGCTGCCCGAATGGGCGCAGACCCTGGGCATGACCTTCTCGATCATCCTGTGGATGCCGAGCTGGGGCGGCATGATCAACGGGCTGATGACGCTGTCTGGCGCGTGGGACAAGCTGCGCACCGATCCCGTGTTGCGCATGATGATCGTGTCGCTGGCCTTCTACGGCATGGCCACGTTCGAAGGTCCCGCCATGTCGATCAAGACTGTCAACGCACTGTCGCACTATACCAACTGGACCGTCGGCCACGTGCATTCCGGTGCGCTGGGCTGGGTCGGCTATGTCAGCTTTGGCGCCCTCTACTGCCTGACGCCGTGGCTGTGGAAGAAGAAGCTCTATTCCAACGCGCTGGTGGAATGGCACTTCTGGATCTCGACCCTGGGCATCGTGCTCTACATCACCGCCTTGTGGGTCGCCGGTATCATGCAGGGCCTGATGTGGCGCGCCTATAACGACTACGGCTTCCTGGAATATTCCTTCGTCGAAGTCGTGCAGGCCATGCACCCCTACTACATCATCCGTGCCGTCGGCGGGGCGCTCTATCTCGCCGGTACCCTGATCATGGCCTACAATCTGTGGAAGACGGTTCGCAGCGGCGAGCCTGTCGCTGCCGCGCTTCCTCAGCCCATCTCGAACACTCTTGCCGGGGAGGCCGCGTGATGCACGATTGGCTGGAACGCAATTCAATCCTTCTGCTGATCGGCATCCTTGTCGTCGTCGCCATTGGCGGCGCGGTGGAGATCGCCCCGCTGTTCTGGGTTAACGGCACCGTGGAGCATGTCAGCGGCATGCGCCCCTATACGCCGCTGGAACTCGCGGGCCGCAACATCTATGTCCGTGAAGGCTGCTATGTCTGCCACAGCCAGCAGATCCGCACCCTGCGCGACGAGGTGGAACGCTATGGCCATTACAGCCTGGCGGCCGAGAGCGAGTATGACCACCCTTTCCAGTGGGGCTCGGAGCGCACCGGCCCGGACTTGGCGCGGGTGGGCGGCAAATATTCCGACGAATGGCATCGGGCTCATCTGGTCAACCCCCGCTCGGTCGTTCCGGAATCCATCATGCCACCCTACAAGATGCTGGCCCAGACGCCGCTTGACTATCGCGATGTCCAGAAACTGCTGATGGCAAATCGCACCGTCGGCGTGCCCTACACCGATGATGAGATCGCCCACGCCAAGGATGATCTGGAGGCGCAGGCAACTCCGGATAGCGACGGCCTCGACGCCTTCCAGAAGCGCTACCCCAAGGCGCAGGCCCGCGATTTTGACGGCGATCCTTCGCGGATCACCGAGAGCGATGCCCTGATCGCCTATCTGCAGATGCTGGGCACGCTGGTAGACTTCAAGACCTACCGCGCCAAGGCGCCAGAGAACCGGAGATAGGCCATGGAAACCTGGGCTTATGAAGATGTGTTGGCCTTCGCGCAAAGCTGGGGCGCCGTCTATTTCACGGCGATGTTCGCGGTGGTGCTTGTTTATGCCTTCTGGCCCCGCAACCAGCAGGGTTTCCAGCGCGCCAAGCATATCCCGCTTGATGACGAGGATTTCTGATGTCCAAGAAGAAAGAAATTGATGACGTCACCGGTACGGAAACCACCGGCCATGAATGGGACGGCATCAAGGAGCTCAACACTCCGCTGCCGCGCTGGTGGATCACCATCTTCTATGCCTGCATCGTCTGGGCGATCGGCTATTGGATCGTGATGCCGGCCTGGCCGACCCTGAACGGCTATACCCATGGCCTGTTCAATCACTCCCAGCGCGATGACGTGACGGCCAAGGTCGGGGCCTTGCAGTCGGCCCGTGCGGGCCGCGAGAAGGAACTCGCCCATGCCAGCTTGGCGCAGATCCAGTCCAATCCCGAACTGCTGCAGTTCGCCCAGGCCGAAGGCAAGGCCGCGTTCGGCGACAATTGCGCACCGTGCCACGGCTCGGGCGGACAGGGGGCGCACGGCTATCCCAACCTGAATGACGATGTCTGGCTGTGGGGCGGCAAGCTCACCGACATCCAGCACACCATCACGGTGGGCGTGCGCTCAACCGCGCCGGATACCCGCACGTCGCAAATGCCGGCCTTTGGCCGCGATGCCATCCTCAAGCCGCAGCAGGTTGGCGATCTGACTGAATATGTCGTGCATCTGTCGGGCCGGCCGGCGGACGCCGGCGCCATCAAGCGCGCCGCGCCCTTGTTTGCGGAGAATTGCGCCGCCTGCCACGGTGCGCAAGGCAAGGGCGACCGCCAGTTCGGCGCCCCCAACCTCACCGACAATGAATGGCTGTACGGGTCCGCCCGCGACGACATCCAGGGCCAGATCTGGAACGGCCATGGTGGCGTGATGCCCACCTGGGGTGGACGGCTCTCGCCCGAAACAATCAAGTCCCTGGCGGTCTATGTCCATGGCCTTGGTGGCGGTGAATAGCGATGAACCTGCTTTCCCGCGCCGCGCCTGCAGAGGCCAATCCCACCATGGCCGCCGACGGCGTGGCGCGGTCGGAAGCCGAGGCCACAAACAGCGCCCTCAACCGCAAGCTCTACAAGTCGCGGGTGCCGATCTATCCCAAGGAAGTCGAGGGTCTCTATCGTTCCATCAAATGGGGAATGATGGCCTTCACCCTCAGCATCTACTATCTGGTGCCGTGGCTGCGCTGGGACCGCGGGCCGGGCGCGCCGCATCAGGCGGTGCTGGTGGATATGGCCCATGAGCGCCTGTATTTCTTCTTCATCGAGATCTGGCCGCAGGAAGTTTATTACCTCACCGGGCTGCTGATCCTGGCGGCCGTGTCGCTGTTCCTGATCAATGCGCTGTTCGGCCGGCTGTGGTGCGGTTATTCCTGCCCCCAGACGGTGTGGACCGACCTGTTCATCTGGGTCGAGACCAAGATCGAGGGAGATCGCGGCGCCCGCATCCGGCTCGCCGCCGCACCCTGGACCGCCGGCAAGATCGCCAAGCGCGTGTCCAAGCATGCGGTCTGGCTGCTGTTCGCCATCGCCACGGGCGGCGCCTGGGTGTTCTATTTTCACGACGCACCCACCCTGCTGCACCAGTTGCTGAACGGCACCGCCAGTTTTGGCGTCTATGCCTTCATCGCCGGTCTTGCCTTCACCACCTATACGCTGGGCGGCCTGATGCGCGAGCAGGTCTGCACTTATATGTGTCCCTGGCCGCGCATCCAGGCGGCGATGACTGACAATGAGGCGCTCTCCGTTACCTATCGCCGCGACCGGGGCGAACCGCGCGGCCCCCACAAAAAAGGGGAGAGCTGGGATGGTCGCGGCGCCTGCATCGATTGCAACCAGTGCGTCGCCGCATGCCCCATGGGCATCGATATCCGCGACGGCGCGCAGCTTGAATGCATCAACTGCGCCCTCTGCATCGACGCCTGTGACGATGTCATGGTGCGCATCCACCAGCCGCCGGCGCTGATCGCCTTCGATACCGAGGCCAATATCCAGCGGCGGATCGATGGCGGTCCCATGCGGTTCCGCTTCGTACGTCCACGCACCATTCTCTATGCCGCCGTCCTGCTGCTTGTCGGGCTGGTGATGCTGTTCAGCTTCAACACCCGCCGCACGGTCGACCTGGACGTGCTGCGCGACCGCAACCCCGACTTCGTGACCCTGGCCAATGGCAATGTGCGCAACGGCTATACCCTCAAGCTGATGAACCGCATGGGCAAGCCGCGCACCCTGGCGTTGTCCGTCACCGGCCTTGCGATGCGCGAGGTCAACATCATCGGCCTGGGCCGGGTGACGCTGCCGGCGTCGCTCGAGGTCGCGACCGACAAAGTCCGCACGCTGCGCGTCCTGGTCACGGTGGACCGCGCGCATCTCGCGGCGGGGCCGCAGCCGGTAACCTTCGTGCTGGCCGATCCGGCCCTCGGCGAAAGCCGCAAGGTGGAAACCGTGTTTGTTTCAGGGAGAGCGAGATGACCAGGACACTGACAGGTCGCGGCGTGTTGCTGTGGCTGACAGGATTTTTCGGCCTCATTTTTGCAACCAATGCGGCCTTCATCACCGTCGCCGTCAAGACCTTCCGCGGCGAAGATGAGCAGCTGCCCTACCTGCAGGGCGTCGAATACAACGACACGCTGGCGCATCGTGCGCTGCAGAAAAAGCTGGGCTGGCAGGCCACCATCTCGGCCGTGCGCCATCCTGACGGCAGCGTCCGTGTCGGCGTTTCCCTGCGCCAGCCCAACGGCAAGGCGCCCCCAGCCGAGCGCATCAGCGGCGAGCTGCGCCATCCTTCCGACGAGAACCGGGACCAGGTACTGCGTCTGGTATCCGAAGGCGGAGGCGCCTACCACGCCGATCTGCCGAATGTTTCCCGCGGCATCTGGGACGTGGTGCTGAAATCCGACAAGGGTAATGCGCCCTTCGAAGCCGTTCGCCGGGTCCTGCTCAAATGACCCTGCCGCTGCGCCCCGCCGACATCGCTGACGACCTTACCCGCTATGTCCATGCCGATGGCGGCGCGCGGTCGTTCGAGGTGGCGGTGCAGGGCGCGCGCTGTGCCGGCTGCATCGCCAAGATCGAAACCGGGGTGCGCGGTATCGAAGGTGTGCGCGAGGCGCGGCTCAATCTTTCCACCGGCAAGCTCAGCGTCGGCTGGGACGGCGTGTCGGTGTCGCCGCAGGCGATCCTGAAGCGCGTCCGCGACCTGGGCTATGGCGCGCAGCCTTTCGATGCCGGCACGACACTGGCGGGCGATGCCGCATATGGTCGCCTTCTGCTGCGTTGCCTGGCGCTGGCCGCGTTCGGCACCGTCTTCACCATGGGGCTGACGGACGCGCTGTGGTATGGCGGCGACGACATGGGCGCCGCCATGCGCGATGCCTTTTATTGGCTGGCCGCCGCCGTCGCCATTCCCGTGACGCTCTATGCCGGTCAGCCTTTCTTCCGCTCCGCCTGGTCCAGCCTGTCTCATCGGCGCACCAACATGGACGTACCCATCAGTGCCGCCTTGCTGCTGTCGCTGGGCCTCAGTGTCTATCAAACCGTCCAGCGCGGCCGCGACATCTATTTCGATGCCGCGGTTATGCTGGTGCTGCTGCTGCTGGTGGGCCGCTATCTCGATTTCCGCCTGCGCGACAGGGCGCGGGACGCCGCCCGCCATCTGCTGGCGATGCAGTCGCTTCTCGCCCGCCGCCTGAAGCCCAATGGCGACAGCGAAACCGTCAGCGCCCGCGATCTTGTACCCGGCGACCGCCTGGTTCTGGCCAGCGGCGAGCGGGCGCCGGTCAATGGCGTGCTGGAAAGCGCCGCCACTGAAGTGGACAATTCCCTGGTGACGGGCGAAAGCGTTGCGGTGCCGCTGCTGACCGGGGCGGCGATGCAGGCCGGCGCCATCGTTACCGGTCCGGCTGCCATCCTGCGCGCCACCGCGCGGGTGGAGGATTCGCTGGTCGCCGACCTGGCGCGCCTGCTGGAGGCCGGTCAACAGATCCGCAGCCGTTATGTGAAACTGGCCGATCGCGCCGCGCGCCTCTACGTGCCGGTGGTGACGGGACTCGCGCTGCTGGTGCTGGCGGGCTGGCTGCTGGCCGGGGCGCCGCTGGTGACAGCGACCACCAACGCCATCGCGATCCTTATCATCACCTGTCCCTGCGCGCTGGGGCTGGCGGTGCCTGCTGTGCAAGTGGTGGCCACGGGCCGTTTGTTCCGCCACGGCATCTTCGTCAAGTCCGGCGATGCGCTGGAGCGCCTGGCGGAAATCGACCTGGCCGTGTTCGACAAGACCGGTACCCTGACCACCGGTGTGCCGGCGCTCAGCAACATCGATGCCATACCTTTCTGCGTGCTGGAAAAGGCCGCCAAGCTGGCACGCGCCAGCCGCCATCCGCTGGCCCGTGCCGTCGCGGCTGCTGCGGGCGGCGGACCGGTGGCCCGGGACACGCAGGAAACGCCGGGCGCCGGCATCGAGGGCACGGTGGAAGGCGATCGCTGCCGTCTGGGAAGCGCTGCCTGGTGCGACGCGCCACAGGATGCGCGGCTATGGTTCCGGCGCGGCGATGATGCGCCGGTGGCGTTTGAATTTCAGGAAACCCTCCGGCCGGACGTGCGCAAGCTGATCGCAGCCCTGGCGATGCGCGGCATCGCTGTGGAAATGCTGACCGGCGATCGCGGCGGCCCCGCCGCGCTGATCGCGACCCAGGCCGGCATCGCCAACTGGTGCGCCGGCGTCGGCCCGCGCGAAAAGGCCGCTTACCTCACGCAACTGCGCGACCGCGGCCGGCGCGTGCTGATGGTGGGAGACGGCATCAACGATGCAGCTGCCATGGCGCTGGCCCATGTCTCCATCGCGCCGGGCAGCGCCACTGATGTCAGCCAGCTCGCCTCCGACATGGTGCTGCGGGGCGAAAGCCTGATGCCGCTGGTGGAAGCTGTGGACGTCGCGCGCAAGGCCCGCAGCCTGGTGCTGCAGAATTTCTGGCTGGCCGCGCTCTACAATCTCACGGCCATTCCCATGGCGGCGCTGGGCCTGGTCACGCCCCTGATTGCCGCCGCCACCATGGCGGGCTCTTCGCTGCTTGTGACGCTGAACGCCCTGCGCCTGTCGCTGCGGAAAATGCCATGAGCGGCATCGCGCTGGTCATCGCCTCCGCGCTGCTGGTCGGGCTGATCGCGCTGGGCGTCCTGTTGTGGGCGCTGGCCAGCGGCCAATATGATGATCCCGAGGGCGATGCCGAACGCATCCTGATCGACGACGAGCCCTAGGGGCGGCATGGCGCTGGAACTCACAATCGGCAGCCTGCTGGTGGCGATCACGGTCCTGGTTCACACCGTCGGGCTGGTCGCGCTGTCCCGGTGGACGCCGCACCTGGTCAACAGGTTGCATCTGCATCGCCATGACGTCGGCCGCTCGCTGACCATGGTCACCATCGTGCTGGGCATCTTCGCCGTTCACACGGTGGAAATCTGGGTTTGGGCCATGGCCATGGATTGGGTCGGCGCCGTGCGCGGATTCGAAAACGCCCTTTTCATCTCGACCATCATGTTCTCCACCGTGGGCTATGGCGAGGTCGTCATCGTGCCCGCCTGGCGGCTGTTCGTTTCGCTGGAAGCGATCAACGGGTTCATTCTGATAGGCTGGTCCACGGCCTATCTGGTCGGCGCTGCGACCCGCCACGGCCCCTTTCATCCGGACCGGCACTTTTAAGCCGACCGGCGGACCGCCCGACGCCTTCTGGCCGTTATTCGCGAAACCTGGGGACCGGGACCTGCACAATACCCACGGCATGCACGATGCCGGCGGTGGCAGCCAACCTCTTGATTGGACTCAGGGAAAGCTGGCTGGGGGACTAGGACGCCAAAGCAGTGTGCAGGTTTATCGAATAGTTCAGCACTCTTAGCACGTTACGGAGCGGGCCGGTACCCATTATTGGCACCCAATCAACGAGTTAGCGTTGCTACTGCCATCTCTACCTAGGCGCACGCGGTGGTCGAAATATGGGTGTCGTGAGAAAATCTACGTCCAGCTGCAGTGCTGCTGAATTCTCAGCGGTTCATCGTCAGCTGGAAATGGAGATCAACATGAATGCCGACATACGTTACGGGTTTGTACCGCCAGGCCATCAGGCGATTATGGCCATCCAAGTTTTGCATGCTTGGCCGCATATCACAGGCGCTTGGCTATCGTTGCAAGCAATCGGCAGGGATGTCGCGTTGATATGGAGGTCCTGCGACTCTTGGAAGGCGACTGCGTTCAAGGTTTTCGAGGTGTCGACGTATCCCACTCGGGAAGAAAACTACGCGGCCGCTTTTAGGGCGGGATCGTTCATGGTCGAGGAAGGCCCGCCGCCTGAGCTTTTGGCAAGTGCCCAGAGGTCAGCGGCGGCCCGAAAGGAGAAAGCGTCCGCAGCAGCCCAAGCGCGCTGGAGGAAAGACGCGGTAAGAAAGTCTGGTCCGAAGCCGGCCGATATAAAGAAAGGCCCAGATATCGACGCCGCAGTCTGGTCTTGGGCAGCCGATAGTAGCGACGGGGCGGCACAGATATGGACCCTCAAAAACCGCCAAACGAGAGATGCCGAATTTTCATGCACCTCTGTTGGCAAAGATGGCTGGCGGCTTTCGCGCTACTGGAAGTCAGCGAAAGCTGCGAACCAGGCTGAAACGCTAATCACGAAGGGATCGCTGGAAGAGTGTTTTCTGACGATGGAATCGTTGAGTAAGCGGGACATAGCGAGTTGGAATGCGGGTGAGGTCATCTGATCTTGGAATGTAGCGGATATCGTCGGGGTGCTCCCTAGGAAAGGAGGAAGGAAGTGTAACGAGGGAGGACCCCTTCGGGTATTGTCTGCGCCATGCTTCGCTTTGCTTCGCATCGCGCAAAACATTGGTGTTGATTTGCGGACTGCCAACAGCTCGGATTTAGGCGACACTCGACCTGCATCCGAGCTGCATCCGACGCGCATCCGACTAACATCCGCGCTGCACCCGCCGGCGTTGGTGTCGCCGGCATGGTCTTTTCATTTGGCCACAATGGGCCCAAAGTCGTCTCCATCGGGCGTTAACCGCTTGAATTTGCTGCGATCAAAATATGGCAGAATCACTGATTCTGAGAGGTTTTTGTGGTTTGGCGCAGGGAGGCGATGTGCGCTTCCTGTCAATTGCGCGGATGGCTGAGCTGCCCAAAAACCCGTTTCGCTATCTGTCAATTGAAGCAGCGGTAGTACACGAACTGTCAACGCCGCGAATTGAAACCCTCGTTGCTATATGGCGGGCATTGTCGGGCGCCCCCCGGGTTACTGCTTGGGTTTCGGTCAAGAGTCCGGACTAACGTGCAGGTCCGGGATATTGCCCCATGTCTGCTCCCTTCGGTACTACGGAAGACTCGAAACATTCTTCAGTGTAGACCCGTCCGACTTTGCCATCTGTGCCAACCAGAAGTTTGTTGGCGTTCAACTTGTCGAGCCCGAATGCGCGCATGACTGTGCAGTTTCCGAAGCGAACAGGCATCGCGAAGATACGCTTTTCGCAGTATCCGTCGCCTTCGACATGGCACACCGTTTCCATAAGATAGGTGATGGTGTCTGTCTTCCCGGCTGCTTTTGCTTGGGGAATTGGAAGAATAGATGCGATTGCAATGAACATTAATAGCAACGAGACGACGTGGGCCGAGGCCCTTAGTGGGCAGTGTTTAGGCATTGGCGCTCCCATCATGGCGATAATATGTAGGCTATAGCCAGTGGGTTTATAGCCCGTCTAGTGGTGCCCTTCCAGTATGAATGGAAGGTCTCTCTTAGCTTGGAATCTTCGACGAATTCGGACTGAGCGCGAAATTTCTCAGGAGCGGCTTGCGGCCGACGCGGAAGTGGACCGCGCATATGTTAGTGAACTGGAGCGCAAGCGGGGCAACGCGACTGTCGATTTGCTAGACCGTCTTGCGGCTGCCCTTGGGGTAGGGCTAGCTGAGTTTTTTCAAGAGCCCGAGGCGGGCGCCAAGCGGCCAAAGCCGCTTCGGAGCGGCCGGCCTGCTCGCACCCGGCCGCGCCGAACCGTCACGTAGGTGCTAAGCGCGCCGCCGTGTTCCAGCGATAGCGCTGTAGGGCTCTTTATAGGCCTCTGAGGCGAGTTTTCGGGCGTCCAGGGTCGCACTGGGCATGGTAGCCAGCGACTCATTGACGGCAGCTGCCCGAAGTGTCAAAAAAGACTCAACGAACGTTGAGTATTATTTGACATGGTTTGCCTGGCTCCCAAATTTGTCGCCTATCTTCGGGTATCAACACAAAAGCAGGGTCGGTCGGGCCTCGGATTGGAGGCCCAGCAAGACGCGGTTCGGAAGTTTGTCGCCAGCCGTGGAGGGGAGATTATCGCTCCCGAGTTCGTCGAAGTGGAGAGCGGCAGGAACAACGAACGCCCCCAATTAGAAAAAGCTTTGAAGCGGTGCCGGATTACCCGCAGCGTTCTGGTTGTCGCGAAGCTAGACAGGCTGTCACGGAACGCTGCCTTTCTGTTGAAACTCCAGGAGGGCAAGGTGCAGTTCATCGCCGCCGACATGCCCGACGCGAATGAGATGACAGTCGGGGTTATGGCGCTGGTGGCGCGACAGGAGGCTAAGGCTGTCAGCGAGCGCACAAAAGCGGCGCTTGCCGCCGCGAAGGTCCGCAGGGCTGCTGAAGGCAAACTGCCGCTGGGTGGCTTCCGGGAAGGCGCTGCGGACATTCGAAATTATCAGAAATTGGGCGTTGCGGCCCGCACCGCCAAGGCAACTGAAACTGCCGAAGAAATCCGGGAAGATGTCGAGCCCTTGGTCCGTGAAGGGCTGTCGCTCCGCAAGATCGCCGCGAGGCTCAACGAAAGCCATAGTAAGCCACCGCGTGGCGGCAAATGGGGCGCCCAGTCGGTGAAAAATCTGCTGGGCCGCCTAGGAGCCGAGGGCAGAAGCTTCGGAAAAACCTCTTCGCAACGGTAGCAAATCGAGCTAACTACCCCTCTTGGGAGAGGGCCGCAGGGCGGATGAACTACATAAGCTTTGATGAGTGGACGGGTCAGCGGAAAATTCGCTCGATAGGCACTAATGCGGGCGCCCCCGATCTACCTTTCCAAAAATGGAGACACTTCAAAGAGGCTTTCGCGCCTGAAATAATTGCGGATGCGCTGGAAGATAGCAAAGTTGTAGTGAGGCGCTGCCTGGACCCCTTCGGCGGCTCTGGAACGACGGCCTTAGCCTGCCAATTCAGTGGCGTACACCCCACAACGATTGAAGTTAATCCATTTTTGGCTGACCTCATTGAGGCCAAGCTTACAACATACAATCCGGACGCCCTTGCAAAAAATCTCGGCGCGGTGATCGAAGGGGCTATGGCGAGCAGGCGAACAGCCCGGTCTGTGTTTCGTTCCTTGCCCACTTCCTTTATTGAGCCTGGCAATGGGGAGCGTTGGCTGTTTGATAAAACTACAGCAGATGGATTGGCGAGGCTCGTTACCGCGATTGAAAACATCAGTCCGCAAACCCACCGAAGGTTGTTCCGCGTTATATTAGGCGGCTTGCTTGTCGAGTTTAGCAACGTACTGGTTAGCGGAAAGGGGCGCCGGTATAGAAAGAATTGGGAGGGCCGCCCTGATAACTCGGCTGATATTCTTCCCAGATTTTCATCTGCGGCCGAACAGATTATTGCGGATATAGGAAGATTCGGAAACCGACGTAGCTCGGAGTTTACGTTACTAAGGGGGGACAGTAGACGCCTAATCAGTAAAGTACCGCAACAGCAACTTTGTGTATTTTCTCCACCGTATCCAAACTCATTCGACTATACAGATATCTATAATATCGAACTGTGGATGTTAGGATATTTAAGCGATTTTGGCGAAAACCGGCGCCTGAGGTCACGCACTCTATCCTCCCACGTACAAGTAGCACGTGAGTTTGCACGGGCTCCTGATGGATCAAAGTCGCTTGTATCTGTAATGCGCCGTCTAACACGGTGCCGGGATGATTTGTGGAGCCCGCACCTTCCCGAGATGGTCGGCGGGTATTTCGCGGACATGCAGAAAATATTAGAGGGCGTTCGAGAAAAGTTGGACGACAATGGCGCGGTTTGGATAGTGGTAGGA
Source organism: uncultured Hyphomicrobiales bacterium (assembly GCA_966211925.1). Lineage (GTDB taxonomy): Bacteria > Pseudomonadota > Alphaproteobacteria > Micropepsales > Micropepsaceae > Rhizomicrobium. The sequence continues at coordinate 197,352 of CBIHOI010000001.1, forward strand.
AGCAGCCGTTATGCTGACGTTCTAATTCCAACTGCAAAAATACTTGGTGAATTGAGTGAGCTTAATGGCTTCACAATTCGTCGTATGGAGCACTTTCGCTCGATGCGCACATCCGCACAGCAGGGCGGGCGTCGGGGACTAGCGGAAACGTTGCTCGTGTTACGGCCTAAGCGGCGATAGAAGTTCGATAGCTTTTTGCGTCTGTAAATAGCATCCAGCGCCGTAACAGCACTTCACTATCCTTAGCCATAGTTGCGACGTGCTTAAAGCAAGTGTCTTTGCTGTCATCTTTTCGCATGTCAAAACAGCAAAGCGCAGCAGCCATTGCCCCTCTATCTCTCTTGTACTCCGCGGCCTGAACAACTCCATCTTTCACCCAAGTTTTTGTCGTGCTTTCTGGAATCGCTTTGCCGGTAGCATAAAAACTACGAAGAACCTTCAACTCCAATATCGCGTGACGAGTGATCTTCGTCCGGTCGAGCGGATCGGCTTCCTCAATCTCCAAATCGAGCCTACCGACAGGCATGCCTTGTTCTTCCCGTATCGTGCAAGTCGGGAAAGCATTTGCCAAACCGATCTTCAGAGCAAATTGTATTTTTTGTTCTGCGTCAGAAATTGGGTAATTCTTCTTAGCATTTCGCCATAACTTGCCCCCCTTTCCTTGAACGTTGGGCGAGGATAGGCCGTCTTTGTAGGTGCGATCTAGAGAAGCAAAGATTTCTATAAACGTGATGTTCGTGCTGGTGATTGAGACAACTTCAAAATTATCTGGGGACGAAAGGCCGGCGGAATATAGGCGCACGGTAGGCGGGTCGGTACGAAAGTCTGCAATTATCGCCGGCGTACTACCGAGCTCCAACGTTGTAGTAGCGAAGTCAAAAATGCCTTGATCGTCCAACGTTTCAGCAATCGGGTGCTTTAGGCCTGATGCCACGACCTCAGAGACAAACCAGAAGTATCCTGAGAGCTGTGTGAGAGCGTTATCTAGCATTGGAACTCGCTGGGAATTACCTGCTACTGGCTCTGGGGCTGACGGGGACATAAAAAAAACAGCGACTGCACTGGCGTCCTCGCCATGTCTTGCCAGGCGGCGCCGGACAAGCTGAGCGACGTTCTTAACAAATCGAGTTTCAGGTGGAAGGTCGTTGTCAGATCCAATTCCAAACGAACTTTGAACCGTGCTTTTAAGTTCGGCTTCTGTCCAATTGGCGGGAAGGTCTTGTGGATCACCGGCTGGCATTTGCCCGCCTATAAAGATGGCGCACATACAGATGAATTTTCTCTGCTGCGGTAGTCGATTTTCCCGATGGCGCAATATTTTCGAAATATTCGGCAACATCGGCGCTATAATTTTCTTTGCGCCATTCGTCAAAGTCCACAACGTTGCCGACTGACACTCCCGGGTCGGAATAGGTAGCATCTTGTGCAACAGCTTGATCCACCGCGTTTTGATCAAGTGATGCTAAAGCAAAGGCCAACTCTCTTATAAAAGAGGTAATCTTTTGTTCGTCGGCATAGGAATGGATTTGCTTGAGGATGGCGTTAGCAAATTCATGCCGAAGGGCGTAGCTGCCTTCGAGTCGCCAGTTTTTATCTTCGTCTTGGTAATGTCCGAGGTTTCGCACGGTGGCGATACCTTGACCAACTAAACAATCGAGGTCTCGCTGCAAGTCTGGATAAAATGGACCGCCGCGTCGTTTGAGAACTTTGCCGTCAAATGCAGGCATATTCCAAACAGGTGACAGCACATTACATAAATATGCGAATGCATGAAGCCATGACAACTTTAACGGCGCCAGACCGGCATGTTCAGCGGCATCCAGCAATACGACGAGCCTTGTGCGCCGCCGCAAAGAGCCAAGTAATTCAGGGGACTCGGTTGTCAATTTGGGTCGCTCTGCTTCAATAGTTTCCGCATAAGTCGGCTATACTCTGGTTTGTTCTCCCTTACTGCAGCAGTCGGCGTTGCAATGTCGAACAGATTTACGATTTGGTCTTCGGGCGAGCTCGTGATTCCAACTAAAGCGGGGATCAATCCTCCCTCTACGACATTGGAAGCGATGATGAGTCTATTTTTACGCCGAGGGTGCGCAAAGCGACCCAGGACCACCACCGCACGCTTGACGAAAATTGCGTCGAGTGAGGACTCGGGTGCATCCATTACAAGGCTACCCGAACCGCCTCCACCTGAAGTTTCCATTAGAGCCATGCGAAACGCGAGATCAATGAACTCGCGCTGACTCTCTGACACTTGCTCAGGCCCTTCTCGCCTTACGGGGCTGGGAAAATCTGTGCCGGTCATATCCAGTTCGTAAGCTGGGAAATCAATTAGATCGCCACCTTGACCGAGTTGGGCACCTTGGGGTGCCCATGTGAGACTGCAGCTCTCGAACAGAAATCCTTGAGCGTAATCTTTAAATGCCTGAATGACATTTTGCGAATGCCCTACAAGGGATCGATTATGTGATTTTACAAATGACGAAAACCGACTCCGCTCGTCTTTTAGATCGGCTCGTTCTTTTTCTAGCCTGGCGCGCATCGTGCTGAGCTCATCGCGCTGCTGATGTAAGTCAATTTCACCAGGAGGCATTTGACGGATCAGCGAGTCAATTCTTTGCGATCTATTGGCTAATTCAGCATCAAGTCGGGCAAATTCGAGAACTTGCTTGTTGTAGGTGGACTCGGCGCTGTCACTTGCGGCCTGATTGGCCTCCATTTCAATATCGGCTTTACCGAGTTTATCAATCAACTTTTTGACACGCGTATCAGCAACTTTGTGCGGGTCATGCGAAGTATCAGAAAGTGGTGTTCCGCAGACAACGCATTTGCCTTCTTGAATGCGCCGCTCCAAAACCTTGGCTGCTTGTGGAGCATTGTTTTCGCACGCCAGGCATTCGCCGTCCGTCATAAGTTGCGCAAGAATATATTTTGCAGTGTCTGAATGGCTGGGAAATCGCGCGTTTATTGCATGAAGCTTCGCACGCTCCAGGTCGCGAAAAACTGAATCCCGCCCTTGTTGCGATTTTAGAAATCTGAGGCGCAGGGAGGTGCGAAGCTTGTCGGCGTCTGTTAGCTCGTCTTGGATTTTCTCGCGCTTCTTGAGATCATTCTTTTGGAGCCGCTCAAGGGTATTCAGTTCTGCCTTGATGCTTGGGCTTGCCTCTAGCTTTTTTTGGTTAGTCAGCAATTGCTGTTCTTCTTGATAAAGAGCAGCGCTCAAGTTTCTAACGCGACTATCTGCTTGAAGAATTGACCGTTCCCATTCCGACCATTTGCGAGCGGTTGCTTGTGAAAGGAACAAAGCGCGCAGTATTTGTCGTTGTGCCGATGCATCCCATACGAGCGCTCGCCGATCTTCAAAGTAAAAAACGAGGTGCCGCAAAAGCAATATGACGTCGCCAAATGACCAGACTCCTACGAGGCGTGCGAGTTCGGTCTGGTAGTCCAGCTCATCATTATCCCATTCGTCATGATCTATCTTTAGTGAGATGATTGAAAGGTCAGACAGATTTCGCGTGATTGATATTTGAGTTTCGCCAATTTTAAATTTAAGTGATGCCTTCGCATCTCTAGCGCGGTCCGCCACCCGGTTCGCGAACATCTGGCGCCCTGAAGGTGGGATGCGCTTGGGGCTTAAATCTGCATTTCCTAGTTCGGATCGGGACGCCAGCCCGGGAATGTCCCAAGGGCCTGCTATCATGCGATACAACATGTTGATCAATGTGGTCTTACCAAGCCCATTCGATCCTAAAATCAATGTGAGACCTTGGCGGAAATGTACGTGCAATCCTTCGCCCTTGGGGCCAGGATAAAGCCCGTAGTCGTTGACTTCTAATTCAGAGATGATTGGGTAATTGATCACGCTATTTCACCGCAGTAATTGTGGCGGCCCTTTTTTCTAATCGAATGAAGTAGGCCGACGAATATAGTTGATTTTGCATATAGCCTTTCAGCTTGGTGAGATCGCGCTCTGGTGTGGCAGGATTCCACCATCCTTTGATCTCCAATGCAGCTACGTTCGGGCCCGCTTTTCCTGGTACATGGACAATGATATCTGGGATTACCTGTTTCCCCTCGGCGTCTCTTTTTAGGTCATCGCCTTCATGGCCCACGTCGGTATCTATTCGTATGTCTGGAAACATCCCAAGGTAGCCGGCTTCCAAAAGCACGTCTCTTAAATGAGCGGCGAGCCGTGCTGCTGCTGGCCTTTCGCGGCCAACGTCGACGAGATGCGAATCATCACTGTAAAGGCGCGCAAGCGCGGCCTCTAACCAATCGGCATTCCATGATGCCTCCGGCCCGCCCATCTCAGCACCTGGCTTCAAAAGTCCAGTCCCCTGTAGATTTATGCATGGATAGGCTGATCCATCAATATCGCCGCAAACTGGGCTGATGCAAAGGCGGGCGCATACCGAAAAGCCTTTATGCTTCAAAGCGTCTTTTTGACTTTCAGGGTGCAGAGCAAATCGTGGAAAATGCCGCAGAAAGCTTGGAAAAATCCGATTTAGGCAACGGTTCTCGACCGCAACATTTTTCAATATTTCTCGTTCGCCTATCAGACTTCGATTCATAGAGTTCGTGCATGGCTCAACTTAGATATTCGCCCCTTATTAAATCCTCATCTAGGCCCGTAAAGTGATGATAGGTTGAGCCCTGGGTATTTGATGGCCTCGACAACCTGTTTGAGTGCCGCGAGATCTAGACCGCCGCTATAAACTCCGTAGCTCATCGTCAGCTTTTTATGCCCTATTATTTGAGCTGCTTCATTCTCGGGAATGTGAGCACGCTCTAGCGCAGTGGCAACGGTATTGCGCAGACTGTGGAAGACGGTTGCGCTATCCGTCACACCTACCGAACGCCGATAGGTCGTGAATCTCTTGCTTAAGTACCAGCCGCGCTTTTTATCCGGTCCGCCCATTTTTAGGGCCGGGAAGAGATACTCATGTCCGGACTGTTTGACATGGGCGACATATTCACCAAAGCCCAATAGGAACAATTCCGAATGGACCGGTACTCTGCGGTGGGATGCAGCGGTTTTTAGCCGCCGGCCTTCATATGATGCGACATTAAAAAACTTACCGGAATTATCATCGCCAATATCAATGGCGCGTAGACCGCACGCTTCATCTAAGCGCATTCCAGAATACAACGCTATTGGCAAGAGCCAAGCCAGCGCGGTCGCATGGGTATGTTGGTGGGGGCGTGCGCGCTCTTGGTAAGCCGTCGTAAACAGCGAGCCGTTGAATAATTTCTGCAATTCGTCGGTAGTGAATGGACGCCTTACACTGCCGTTTACGACTTCATGCTCACTCTGTGAGTGATGATGCCCTTTTGCTGGATTGTTGCTTTCGTATTTGCCGGTTCGGATGGCCCATTCGAACATTGCTGCTATGATGCCAACATGCCGATTAAGGGTTTTGTCACTGAGCCCGTCTCCTTCTGAGGCGGGAAAAAGTTTAAGTAGGTCAGCAAGGTTTAACTGCTTGCCAGAAATTCGGCGACCGTAGTTCGGGTTCAACTTAGCGATGGTCGCGAGGAATGACGCCACATTGCTTCGCGTGACCGCCTCAATTGAGCTATTATTCATGTATTCAGAAAAGAGGCGCAGCGTAGTCTCTGCTTGCCCCAAAGTCTGCTTTGTCCATGCATTGCTGCTTTTTCTGTTTCGATCGGCAATGTAGGCGGCTGCCGCATCGTTTATAGGAAGGCCGGCGCCTTTGGAGCGAGATAGCCGACGCGGCAACTGAACTGTGCCGGTGATCGGGTCAAGTGCGCGGGCATTGAGGACTGAGACGGGCGAGATAAGTTCGCCTTTATAAGCTGCTAATGCGCGTGACATCGCCTCTATTTCGGCGTGGAGTAGTGCTTGGCAGGTCTCTTGCCGCCGTTGTTCAGTCAGCGTTGTGCCATAACTCTTCGCAATCTCTAGCGCCCTGCGTTCGATATTGGGGGGCCAGTCTTTATCTTCCAGAAGCTGGTAAAGTTCGAAAAGCGCTAACTCGCCTCCAGACGGAAATTCCCTGTCGAGCTGATCCGTGTTCGTCTCAAATAGAGTATCAGCTTTCTTTTGAATTGCCGTGAAGCGTTCGCGCAAATAAGTGTGAGCTTCATGCTCTATATCGGCCGATGTAATTTCGCCGAGGCGTGCGCGGTCAAAGCTTTCAAGGATGCTGGCAACGACTGCATGTTTGTGACGCTGCGCTTCTTTTAGATCACTCGTATTGAGGGAGTGCTCTACCGTCTTCTTACCTAAGAGATCCTGTAAATCGGACGGCACAACCATCCGCACGTACCAGCGAAAACCGCTCCGCCCTTTGCCACGGCGGCGTTTGAGGTAGGTCGTGTCTGCCAAAGGGATATGCCCCATAAGTGGCACCCACTCTCGAACGTCCGCCCCAGGTAAGTAGTTGAAAACTAAAGCTCTAGAAAGGTGGCTGGGGGACTAGGATTCGAACCTAGACAGGCAGAGTCAGAGTCTGCAGTCCTACCGTTAGACGATCCCCCACCAGAAGGGCCTGCAAAGGCGTCACAGCCCTGCGGGACCGCCCGTTTAGACCAGCCGCAAACCCCTTGCAAGGACAGGATTTTGGTCCATTTTGCCCCACCGGCCGGGGCGGGGGCCGTGCTAGCCTGCACCGGGGCCATGCGCCCCGGAACGGGGTCGGGTTGCACGGGAACCGCGAAAAAGCAGGGGAAAAAGACAGGGTCAGTCCCCTGCTGGCGGTGCTTGATCTGGGCACCAACAATTGCCGCCTGCTGATCGCCACCCCGGATACCAGGGGCGGTTTCCGGGTGGTCGACTCCTTTTCGCGCATCGTGCGGCTGGGGGAGGGTGTCGGGCAGACCGGCATGCTTTCGCCCGCCGCGCTGGACCGCACCATCGCTGCCCTGAAAATCTGCGCCGACCGGATCGCCCGCTATAAAGATGTGCGGGTTCGGGCCATCGCCACCCAGGCGGCCCGGCTGGCCGGCAATGCCGATGTGCTGGTAGCGCGCGCCAGGGACGAGGCGGGGCTGGCGCTGTCCGTTATCTCCGCCGAGGAGGAAGCCAATCTTGCCGCGATAGGTTGCGCGCCGCTGATCGGGCGCAAATATCGCGGCGCGCTGGTATTCGACATCGGCGGCGGCTCGACCGAGATCATATGGCTCGAAAAGGCGGCGCAAGGCCCGAAAGCGCGGCTTGCCACATCCGTGCCGATGGGTGTGGTCAGCCTGGCGGAACATCACGGCGCCGGCGCCGCCAGCCGGGAAGGGTTTGAAACCATGCGCGACGAGCTGATCGCCCGTTTCGAACCCTTTGCGCGGCAGATGGAAGGCTTCGACATCGCGCGCAACCATCTCCTGGGCACCTCGGGCACCGTCACCACCCTCGCGGCGATCGCGCTGAAGCTGCCGCGCTACAACCGCGCCCGCGTGGATGGAAGCTGGCACGAGACCGCGCACATGCTGAAGGTGGTGGACCGGCTGGCCGGGCTTGATGTCGCGGCTCTGGCCCAGATCGGCAGCATCGGCCAGGAACGGGCCGACCTGATGCTGCCGGGCTGCGCGATTTTCGCCGCCATCTGTTCGCTCTGGCCCGCGCCCGTGCTACGCGTCGCCGACCGCGGCTTGCGCGAAGGCATGCTGCGGCAACTGGCGGAACAGATATGAGTACGAACACAGGCGACAAATCCGGCCGCGGCCGCGTGCCGGTCAAGGTCCACAAGGATGCCACCCGCACCCAGTCCTCGCGCGCCTGGCTGCAGCGCCAGCTTAATGATCCCTATGTCGCCAAGGCACGGTCCGCCGGCTATCGCAGCCGCGCAGCCTTCAAGCTGGTGGAAATGGACCAGAAATTCCATTTCCTGAAAAAGGGCGCCAAGGTGCTCGACCTCGGTGCTGCGCCGGGCGGCTGGAGCCAGGTGGCCGCGGCCAAGGGCGCCACGGTCGTTGCCGCCGATGTGCTGATGATCGAGGAAATTCCCGGCGTCACCTTTTTCCAGGCTGACCTGACCGATCCGGATGTGCCGGCGATGTTGAAGGCCGCGCTGGATGGTCCCGCCGACCTGGTACTGACTGACATGGCCGCCCCCACCACCGGCCACCGCGCCACCGACCATATCCGCACCATCGCGCTGGTGGAGATCGCGCTGGAGGTGGCGGAAGACACGCTGCGTCCGGGCGGCGCTTTTGTCGGCAAGGTGTTTCAGGGCGGCTCGTCCAACGAGCTGCTGGCGCGGCTGAAGAAAAGCTTTCGCGACGTGAAGCACGTCAAGCCGCCGGCATCGCGCGCGGAATCGGTCGAGCTGTATGTCGTGGCGCTTGGCTTTAAAGGCACGCCTTCATCCGCCCCTTGAGGGCGGGTAATCGCCGAGGTGCTGTCCACCTTCCTCTCCAACATGCGTTTCTGCGATGCTGGCCGCATGAAGATTGCGATCGCCATCTCCGCAACTTGTCCACCCGCTCTTGTCCACGCCGGAGGGGGAGGGGGGATGGCGCCGTTCATCAAAACGAATAATCGCCAAGCGGATGATGCGAAACGACATTCCTGGAATCGGCACCAGACGGATGATGGTTCCGAACGCGCCGGCGGACGCCCTGTCCACGTAAGCCTGTCCACCGGACAGGCACGCAAAAGGCCCCGGCGCGGAACGCCGGGGCCTTTGCTCTTGATAGACGTCCGTTGCTTAACGGGTGTGCTTCAGGCTGATCTGGCCAATGCCCGCCGCCACGTTCAGGCCGGTGGAGCCTTCCACGCTGAGCGGCTGCAGGGCGATGGACTTGTCCAGGCCGCCGATCAGGACGTTGGCGCCAAGGCCGACGCCGATATTCGCCTGAGCGGTCGCGCCGGCATATTCGCCTTCCAGGGCGCCGGGGCGCACGTCAGAGGTGGGCGCAAACACGGCCCAGATCAGCTTGCCCTTGCCAGTATACCCAATGTCCACGCCCCACTTGGAAATGGTACCCGAATAGTGCTCGACCACGGCCTTGGTTGGCTCATAGTTGCAGCGCAGGTCCTTGCTGGAGCCGAAAACGAAGCCCATGCCGCTGGCGACGTTGCAGGTCAGGGTGCCGACCTTGACGCCAGCGGGTGCGGCGTCGGCGGCGCTGGCCATGGCAAGGCCGGTCACGGCAATCGCCGCGCCGATCATCAAACGAAATGTCTTCATAATGTTCTCCTGGAAAAAAGGGAGACTCGGCAAAATGCCGGTCGCAGGAAGCAGAACGTTCCGGACGGGGAGCGGTTCCGTACCTCTGGGTGCCAAAAACACCAAAATCCTGACTTTACAACGATTTAAGGGGGCAGATTTCACGGGCCTTGCATGGGGCCGGGACGGCTGGTACAGGCTCGGCGCTCCAGCGAAGGAGCGTCTCCCCTCATGACCAGCTCGACCATCCGCGAAGCCCTGACCTTCGACGATGTCCTGCTGGTGCCTGGCGCCTCCGAAGTCCTGCCCGGCGGCGTCGATACCCGCACCCGGCTGACCAAGACCATCGAGCTGGGCATCCCGCTGGTTTCCGCCGCCATGGACACCGTGACCGAGGCTGGCCTCGCCATCGCCATGGCCCAGGCCGGCGGCATGGGCGTGATCCACAAGAATCTGGGCATCGAGGAACAGGCCGAGCATGTGCGCCGCGTGAAGCGCTATGAAAGCGGCATGGTGGTGAACCCCGTCACGATCACCCCGGATGCCACCCTGGCCGAAGCCCTGGCGTTGATGGAGCGCCACCGCATTTCCGGCGTGCCGGTGACCGAAGGTCTGGACGCCAAGGGTGCTGGCAAGCTGGTGGGCATCCTCACCAACCGCGATGTGCGCTTCGCCGCCGATCCGCGCCAGAAGGTGGCCGAACTGATGACAAAGGACGGCCTGGTCACGGTGCGCGAAGGCGTCAAGCCGGACGAGGCCAAGCGGCTGCTGCACCAGCACCGCATCGAGAAGATCATCGTGGTGGACGACGCCTATCGTTGCGTCGGCCTGATCACCGTGAAGGACATCGAGAAGGCGCAGAAGTATCCCAACAGCTGCAAGGACGAGCGCGGCCGCCTGCGCGTCGCTGCCGCCACCGGCGTGGGCGAGGACGGCTATGCCCGCGCCATGGCGCTGATCGAGGCGGAATGCGATGTCATCATGGTGGACACCGCGCATGGCCATTCGCGCGGCGTGCTGGATGCCATCACCCGCATCAAGAAGGCGTCGAACTATATCCAGGTCGCGGGCGGCAATGTCGCCACGGCCGAAGGCGCGCGTGCGCTCATTGATGCCGGCGCCGATGCGGTCAAGGTCGGCATCGGCCCGGGCTCCATCTGCACCACCCGCATCGTGGCGGGCGTCGGCGTGCCGCAGCTGACCGCCATCATGGACGCGGTGTCGGCGGCGCGGGACGCCGGCGTGCCGGTGATCGGCGATGGCGGCATCAAATATTCCGGCGACCTGGCCAAGGCGCTGGCCGCCGGCGCCAGCGTCGCCATGGTCGGCTCGCTGCTGGCGGGCACCGAGGAAAGCCCCGGCGAGGTGTTCCTCTACCAGGGCCGTTCCTATAAGGGCTATCGCGGCATGGGCAGCGTCGGCGCCATGGCGCGCGGCTCGGCCGATCGCTATTTCCAGTCCGAAGTGCGCGACGCCCTGAAGCTGGTGCCCGAAGGCGTTGAGGGCCAAGTCCCCTACAAGGGCCCGGTGGGCAGCGTGGTACACCAGATCATCGGCGGCCTGCGTGCCGCAATGGGCTATACCGGCTGCGCCACCATCGCGGACTTCCACAAGAAGGCGCAGTTCGTTCGCATCACCGGCGCAGGCCTGCGCGAAAGTCATGTCCACGACGTGACGGTGACGCGCGAAGCCCCCAACTATCATCCCGGCGGACAGTAACGGTGAAACCGGCCGCCGCCGCGCTGCTGCTGGCGCTGCTGTGCGGCCCTGCCGGAGCACAGGACGTGCCGGCCTGGTCCGACATCGAAACGGTCGAGGTCAATGCGCGGCCCGGCCCCGCCGTCTGGCATCTGACGCGCGGCGATTCCGAAGTCTGGATTCTGGGACTGGCCGGCCCGCTGCCGGAAAACCTGGACTGGAACCGCGACTATGTCGCCGAGCTCCTGACCGGCGCCCGCGCCATTCTGATGCCGCCGCAAGCCGATGTTGGATTGGTGGACGCCGCCTGGTTCCTGCTGTGGCATGGCAGCGAGCTCAGCCTGCCGCGCGGCCAGACGCTGGAACCCAGCCTGCCTGAACCGCTGAGGAGCCGCTTCATTGCCGCGCGCACGGCTGTTGGCGGCGACCCGGACGACTACAACACTGACATTCCCATCCGCGCCGCCTTCCGGCTGCAGCAGAATCTCGTAAAAAGGGAGAAGCTGCGTTATGGCGAACCACGCCAGACCATCGAGAAGATGGCGAACCGCGCCCGCATTCCGAATGCGCCGGTGCTACAGGTCTCGGCGATGGATTCTATTCGTGACGTGCTGAAGCTGGATGCGGCGCAGCAGCGCGCCTGTCTGGCGGAAGCCGTGGAAGACGTGCAATGGGCGCTGGTCCATGCCCACCCCGCTGCGCAGGCCTGGGCCGTGGGCGACATACGCGGCGTGAAGGCGAACTATACCCAGTCACGCTTGTTCGACTGCATGACAGCAGCGGTCGGGCGGATCGCCGACATCAGCGCGCGCGGCGCTTCTGGTTACGCCGCCGCGATCGACAAGGCACTGGACAAGCCCGGCAAGGCCGTCGCGGTGATGAATATCGCGCAACTGCTGCGCAAGGGCGGCGTGCTGGAGCGGCTGAAGGCGCAGCGTACTGCTATCGAAGGTCCTGCGGACTGATCAGGCGGGCGTTTGCCTGCAGCTTTGCCGCCTGCAGCAGCAGGATGGTTTTCATGTCCACGATCTCACCGTTCGTCGCCATCGCCAGCGCGGCATCGAGCGAAACTTCCAGTGTTTCGATGTCCTCGCCTTCGGATTCGTGGCCGCCACCTGTTTCGCGCGGCGCTGCGCTGTCATATGCGCCAATGAACAGCGACAGGCGCTCCGTCACCGCACCAGGGCTGGCAAAGCACCAACTCACCAGCTCGACCTTGCCGATCTTTGCGCCCGCTTCCTCCAAGGCCTCTCGGCGCACGCAGGCTTCGGGATCGTCACCGTCCAGTTTCCCCGCCACCACTTCGATCAGCAGCTGGCGATAGCCGCGCTCGAATGGCGGCCAGCGGAACTGCTTGATCAGCAACACCTTGTCCCGAGCCTGGTCCCACAGCAAGACGGCCGCGCCATCCCCCATGTCATAGGATTCCCGGCGCTGTTCATTTTGCCAACGTCCATCGCTGCGCTGGAAATCGAACTCCGCGCGTCGTAGCACATAGTGGTTGTCGGAAAGAGTTCTCAGTTCGCGCCGCCGAAC
>CBIHOI010000002.1:0-163458 GCA_966211925.1 uncultured Hyphomicrobiales bacterium
TGGCGGGCGGCGTGGCGCATGACTTCAACAACCTGCTCACCGTCATCATCGGCAATTGCGAATTCCTGCTGATGCGCCACCAGGCGGGCGATCCGTCCTTCAAGGAAATCAACGAAGTCCACCAGAACGCGCTGCGCGCCGCCGCCCTGGTCAGCCAGCTCCTCGCTTTCAGCCGCAAGCAGACCATGCAGCCCAAGGTGCTGGCGCTGGGCGATGTCATCGGCGAACTGGCCCAGATGCTGCGCCGCCTGGTGGGCGAGGGCATCACCCTGACGGTCGAGCGCGAGCCGGACCTGTGGGCCGTGCATGCCGACGAAGCCCAGCTCGGCAACGCCATCATCAATCTGGTGGTCAATGCCCGCGACGCCATGCCGTCGGGCGGCACCGTCGCCATCCGCACGGCGAACCAGACCGTCACGCAATCTTCGGCGCTGGGCACAGCGATCATGCCGGCGGGCGACTATGTCCGCATCGAGGTCGCCGATACCGGCACCGGCATGTCGAAGGAAATCCAGAGCAAGATCTTCGATCCCTTTTTCACCACCAAGCCGATCGGCCAGGGCACCGGCCTCGGTCTTGCGACCGTCTATGGCATCGTCAAGCAGTCCGGCGGCTTCATCACCGTCGACAGCGAAGTGGGCAAGGGCACCGCCTTCAACATCTACCTGCCGCGCCGCAAGCTGGAGGCCGCCGACACCGCGCCCGTGGAAGCCGTGCCTGCCGTCGCGCGCGACGTCACCGGCCAGGACACCATTCTTCTGGTGGAAGACGAAGAAGCGGTGCGCAGTTTTGCCGCACGGGCGCTGCGCATGCGCGGCTACAATGTGCTGGAAGCCAGCGGCGGCGAAGAGGCGCTGGAGATCGTCAAGGCCGGCGCCAGCAAGATCGATCTCATCATCACCGATGTTGTCATGCCGAACATGGACGGCCCCACCATGGTGCGCAACGTAAAGCTCACCAATCCTGACCTGCCGGTAATCTTCATGTCAGGTTACGCGGAGGAGGCTTTCCGCCGCAACGACCAGAGTTCCGAGGATATCCACTTCCTGCCCAAGCCTTTCGGGCTGAAACAGCTGGCCGCCAAGGTCAAGGAAGTTCTGTCGGCCTGATGCTGTAGGCTTGGGCCGATTGCAAATCGCCGCGCCGCCAGTATGTTCCCGCCATGAAGAACACGCTCTTTGCATTTGCATGTCTTGCCCTCCTGTCCGGCTGTGCCGATATGGACATGGACCATCTTCTGTCCTTCGACGACCCGGACGAACCGCAAACCGTCGTGGCCGAAGCGCCTGCGCCCCAGGCGGCCGCCACGCCGCCGGCTGGCGATGCCTTCTGCCGCGCCGTGGCCACCCAGGACGCCACCAACAATGCGTTCGACACCGCTACCCAGCAGCGCATGCTGACGCAAGGCTATGCGCAGTGCATGGCGCTCAACGCGCGCTAGCGCAGGACGCTGAAGCGATACTCCGTCACCTGGTCATAACGCTGGTCGCGCTTCAGCACGGTTGACGGAAAGCTCGGCACGTTGGGCGCATTGGGAAAGCCCTGCGCTTCCAATGCCACCGCGCCGTGCTGCTTGTAGCCCTTGATCAGTCCCACCGTCGGCGGGGAATAGTTGGCGGTATAGACCTGCAGGCCCGGCTGGGTGGTCCATTCCTCCAGCACACGGCCCGAGGCCGGATCTTCCAGCCGCGCCGCCAGGCGCAGCGTGCCCGGCGTGCCGTTAATCGCATAGTTCTGGTCATAGCCCTTGGCCCGCACCAGCGCCGGATCGGGATCGTTGATATGCGCCCCGATCGGCGTGGGCTTGCGGAAATCGAACGCGGTCCCCGCCACCGCGCGCATCTCGCCGGTCGGCGTGTTGGTTTCGTCGCCCGCGGTGATGGCATCCGCATTCACCGTCAGCAGGTGATCCAGCACGCTGCCCGACGTGTCGCCCGCCAGGTTGAAATAGGCATGGTTGGTCATGCTGACCACCGTGTCCTTGTCGGTGACGGCGCGATAGGCGATGCGCAGGATATTGTTGGCGGTCAGAGTGTAGGTGACGGTGACATGCATGGTGCCGGGAAAGCCCATGGCGCCATTGCGGTCCAGCAGGGTCAGTTCCAGTTGCGGCTCGTCCCCGTCCACCGGCCTGGCCGTCCACACCTGTTCGTCATAGGGCTTGCTGGGGCTTTCCGAATAGATATAGGCGTCGCGGCTGATCTTGTAGCTCTTGCCGTCCAGCACGAAGCTGTTGTTCTTGATCCGGTTGGCGAAGCGTCCGATCAGCGCGCCATAGCGCCCGCCATAGCCGATGCTGGTGTAATCCTCCAGGCTCTCATAGCCCAGCACCACGCGGGCCATTTTGCCGTTGCGGTCCGGCGCCTTGATGGAGGTGATGATACCGCCGTAATTGGTGATCTTCACTTCCATGCCGGCCTTGTTGGTCAGGGTGAAAAGGTCGACACCCTTGTCGTCCAACCCGCCCCAGGCGACGGAGGAAATGGCGGCAAGGGCCGGTGACGTGGCCGGCGCAATCGCCAGCAGCAACAGGGCGGCAAGTGCAAATTTTCTCATGTCGTTTTCCCTGATTTTTTCCGGCGGTTTCTTGTTGCGCCTGCGAACCCGGTGCGCGCCCACTGGCGTTTGACCATATCGCTGATTAGCTGTCATATCCCGCGACCGGCCGCAAGAATGCCGCCCGAGGGAGAGGAATTTCAATGAAACGCATGCTGTTTTCCGCCGCGCTGGTTGCGGCCGTTGGTCTTGGCACGCTGACCCTTTTCGGGGGTGCCGCTTTCAGCCAGGCCAATGAGGACGAAGTCGCCACCGCGATGAAGAAATATCCGCTGGCCGCTGCCGCCGGCGTGGACAGCCATGCCATCGACAAGGCCCCGGCCGGCGCCCTGAACCAGGGCAAGTTCGACGACAAGACCTGGAAGTTCGGCAAGGCCTGGGACGCGCCTCCCGGTGCCAAGATCTGGAATCCGGTGAAGCTGAAGATGATGAAGGGCGAAAAGGTCACCGGCGGCACGCTGTTTGCGGCCAGCGATCCGTCCACCTACTGCGCCATGGCCAATGCCGGCTACGACTTCATCTGGACCGAACATCAGCACAATGCCCGCAACTGGGACGAAACCCAGAAGATGTGGGCCACCTGCCCCTATGCCAAGGCGGTGCCGGGTGTGCGCGTCGCCTATACCGACGAGCGCGAGGAACAGCATGCCCTCGATGCCGGCGCGCTGGTGCTGGTGGTGCCGACGGTGCGGTCCTACGAAGAAGCCATCAAGGCGCGCGATTGGGCCTACTTTCCGCCGCTGGGGCGCCGCTCCAATGGCGGCGGCCAGGCTTTTGCCCTCTACAGCAATGTGCCGGGCGGCTATCGCGCCACCATCAACGACAACCTGGTGCTGATCCTGATGATCGAGACCCTGGCCGGTCTCAAGGATGCCGACCGCATCGCGAAAATCCCCGGCGTGACGGCGGTGTTCGCGGCCTCGGGCGACCTCGGCAATCATTCCGGCTACAAGCAGAACGATCCGGACTATGAGCGCGAGATCAACATCGTGCACGACGCCGCCATCAAGGCCGGTGTGCGCCTGTGCGGTCCGCTCGCCTGGCGCGACCGTCCCGACTTCACCTGCTTCCAGGCCGGCAGCGAAACCGGCGCCATCGCACGCGGCGCCCAGGCCGAACTCGGCAACTTGGCCAACACCCAGGGCAAGCCCGAAGTGGGTCCGTGGGCTGCGAAGAAGTAGCCGCCCTCTCAAGGCTGAAACAGAAAAGGCGCTGCGGAAACGCAGCGCCTTTTTCTTTTGTTGGTCACACGGATGTTCAGGCCTTCACATAAACCCAGGCCGTGACACCCGACGCCAGCGGCGCCGCGACACGCTTGTAGTCCGCCACCTCATAGGCATCGGCGGCCGCCAGTTCTTCCGCCGTGATCTCGAACACCATGCCCGGCACGCTGTCATCCTTGCGGCCCGGCATCACGATGGGGTGATGGGTCTTGCCGCTCTTGGCCAGCACGTCGGGATCTGTGATCTCCACCATCGCGGTGCGCCAGCCCGGCAGCGCATCGGCACGCCCTTCAAGCTTTCGCCCGAACTGCGCCATCTGCACGCCGTCCTGCTGCAAGGTGCCGTAGGAGAAGAGTAGCTCCGCCATCTCAACCTCACCATGGCCGGCCTCCGAGCCGGCCATCCAGGGCCAACCCGCCCTCGCTAGCAGTTTGTTGCTCTGGATGGGCGGGTCAAGCCCGATTTACTTCGCCGTCGAGAACCGGAATTCCGTGCTCTGGTAGAAAATCTGCCCCGGCTTCAGCTCGGTGGTCGGGAAGGACGGAATATTCGGCGCATTGGCGAAATGCTGCGTCTCCAGACAGAAGGCGCCGCGCTTCACATATTGTTCGCCGCCCCGCCCCGGCAGCGGCTTCTCGTTATTGGGCAGGTAAAGCTGCACGCCCGGCTGGGTGGTCCACACCTCCATCACCCGGCCCGACTCCGGCTCGGTCACCCTGGCGGCGGGCCGCAGCTTGCCCATCGGCCCCTTGACGATGAAATTGATGTCATAGCCTGGCGTCGCCACGATCGCCGGATCGGGGCCATTGATGTCCTTGCCCAGCGCCTTGGGCTTGGTGAAGTCGAACCCGGTGCCCGTCACCTTCATCACTTCGCCGGTCGCCATGTGGTTGGCATCGGTCGGCGTCACCGCATCGGAGAACACCTGCAGCCGGTGCTTCAGCACATCGCCATTCCCCGCGCCTTTCAGGTTGAAATAGGAATGGTTGGTGGGGTTCAGCACCGTCGGCTTGTCGGTGGTGGCGCGATAGTCGATGCGCAGCGTGTTGTTGGCCTTCAGGGTATAGGTGACGGTGAAATCCAGCCGGCCCGGAAAGCCCTGATCGCCGTCGGGCGACACCATCTGCAGGATCAGCGCGGGGTTGGGCCCGTCCACTGCGGTGGCGTTATAGACGTGATAGGAAAAGCCCACCGGCCCGCCATGGATGTTGTTGGGCCCGGCATTGGCCTTCAGGTGATAGGTCTTGCCCTCCAGCGTGAACTGCGCCCCGCCGATGCGGTTGGCGAAACGCCCGATGACGGCGCCATAGGTGGTGCCATGGCTATAGGCCTCCACATTGTCATAACCCAGCACGACATTGGCCTTGTCACCCTTCCGGTCGGGCACGATCAGGTCCACCAGGAAGGCGCCATAGTTGGTAATGCGCGCCGTCATGCCGTGCCCGTTGGTCAGGGTATAGAGATCGACCTTCTGCCCGCCGACCTCGCCCCAGGCCGCACGCGTGATGTGCGAGGCGGGCTTGGGCTTGGCCTTCGGCGCCGCCGCCACCTTGTGCGCGGCAGGCTTGTGCGCCGCTGTCTTGTGCGTCCTGGCCAGCGCCGGTGACGCAGCAACAGCAAGTCCAAGCACCAATGCAAAGATGCGCATGCGTTTTTCCTTTCGAAAATTCCTGGCGACTTTTTAATGTTCAGTAGGCGCGGGCGAACAGCCCGCCAATGGTGGCGCTGGTCAGCAGGTGCCCCTTGGCCGCGGCCAGGAACTGGTCGCGCGTCAGGCCGGGCGCCAGGGTCGGCTCCAGGTCGGTGGCCATGACGGTGATCATGTAGTGATGCGGCCCGTCACCCTGGGGCGGGCAGGGGCCGACATAGTTGGCATTGGCGCGGGTGCCGGCGCCGCCGGTGAAGCCGATGCCGGCGGTGCCGTCGCCTTCCTTCAGCTCGGTGGTGGTGGGAAGGATGTTGTAGGCCACCCAGTGCGACACGCCGGCGCCATACTGGCCGTCAATGTCGTACATCAGGATGGCGAAACTCTTGGTCCCCGCCGGCGCATCGTGCCAGGCGAGCTGCGGCGACACATTCTTGCCGGGGCAGGGGCAGATGGCGGGATTGCGGGGGCTGCAGGCGCGCTTCTGGTCGTCGCCGCCAAAGCGCACGGGAATGCGCTGCCCATCCTTGATCGAGGTCGAGGTCAGGGTCATCCACGGCGCCGCCCAGCTCACCGATGCCATGGCGAGCAAGGCTGAAAGACCGAGCGCAACTGCCTTCATTTCCAACCCCGTTTTTTGTTGGCGGGAGCCTAGCGGCGCACGCCGGGGCAGGAAAGGGGGGCTAGGTGCCGGGCCGATACTCCAAAAGGTCCCCTGGCTGGCAATCCAGCGCCTCGCAGATCTTTTCCAGTGTCTCGAAGCGCACGCCCTTAACCTTGCCGGACTTCAGCAGCGAGATATTGGCCTCGGTGAAGCCGATGCGCTCGGCCAGCTCCTTGGAGCGCATCTTGCGGCGCGCCAGCATCACATCGAGATTGACCACGATCATTACAGGATGCTCGCATTCTCGTCGGCGATGCGCCGCGCCTCGGCCATGACATGGGCGGCAACAAAGGTGGCGACGCCATAGATCGCCGTTTCCAGGCGCAAACTGGCTTCGATATGATCACCATTGGCCGCGCCCAGCCCGATCTTGGCGATCAGGGTGGCAACACACGACACCATCAGCCATATGCCGATGGCGCGGACATGGGCGATGGCCTGCTGTGTGAACACTTCGCCCTGCGCGAAGCCGCCGAACAGCCGCCGCGCATGAACCAGCAGGAACAGGCCGGGCAACACCCCCACCATCAGCGAAAAGGCGCCGACAATGCGCGCCCCCAGCGAACTTCCGGCCAGCGGCACCAGCGCCGAATCCTCCCAGCCGATGTTCTTGGCCAGGGGCACGACCATCAGAAAGGCCACCACCACCAGATAGAACAGGGTCAGGCCAAAGCCGATGGCGAACAGGGTCGAAAGCAGGCGACTCAGGCTGCGGGCGCGTTCGAAGGCGGGGGACAATGTGGGAACTTCGGCAATGGTCATGGTCTTTTTCCAATATCTGCGATTTTGTTCTATACCGAAGAATATTATTATCGCAATACAATAATATCTTATTGCTATATCTATTTTGTTCTCCTTGTATGTTTAATCGCGGAGAACACATCGGGACAATAAGAGAACGAAATCTTGTTATTTTCCTTCATTTCAATACCTTATGTGCCGCCTTGCCAAAGAGAACAAAGCATGTACTTTTGACGCTCCACACCGGCGCCGGATTCGCTTGGGGATCGGCGGGCGCTGTGGAATAACGGGAGACATCTCATGTCACAGGCGGCTTTGCGGGTGGTTGGCAAGGAACAGAATTCGGATCGCAAGCGTGCCCTTGAGGCGGCGCTGAGCCAGATCGACCGGGCGTTCGGCAAGGGCTCGGTGATGAAACTTGGCAGCCGCGACCTGGGGCTGGCCACCGACTCCGTCTCCACCGGCAGCCTCGGCCTGGATATCGCGCTGGGCATCGGCGGCCTGCCGCGCGGCCGCGTGATCGAGGTTTATGGCCCCGAATCCTCCGGCAAGACCACCTTGGCGCTGCATGTCATCGCCGAGATCCAGAAAAAGGGCGGCATCGCCGCTTTCGTGGACGCCGAACATGCCCTGGACCCGGTCTATGCCGGCAAGCTGGGCGTGGACATCAATGAACTGCTGGTCTCCCAGCCCGACACCGGCGAACAGGCCCTGGAAATCTGCGACACGCTGGTGCGTTCTGGCGGCGTGGATATCGTGGTGATCGACTCGGTTGCCGCCCTGACCCCCAAGGCCGAACTGGAAGGCGAGATGGGCGACAGCCTGCCGGGCCTGCAGGCCCGCCTGATGAGCCAGGCGCTGCGCAAGCTGACGGGCAGCATTTCCAAGTCCAACACCATCGTGCTGTTCATCAACCAGATCCGCATGAAGATCGGCATCATGTTCGGCAATCCGGAAACCACCACCGGCGGCAATGCCCTGAAATTCTATGCCTCCGTCCGCCTGGACATCCGCCGCATCGGCGCCATCAAGGACCGGGACGAAGTGGTGGGCAACCAGACCCGCGTGAAGGTGGTCAAGAACAAGGTCGCCCCGCCCTTCAAGCAGGTCGAGTTCGACATCATGTACGGCCAGGGCGTTTCCAAGGTGG
Organism: uncultured Hyphomicrobiales bacterium; assembly: GCA_966211925.1. Lineage (GTDB taxonomy): Bacteria > Pseudomonadota > Alphaproteobacteria > Micropepsales > Micropepsaceae > Rhizomicrobium. The sequence goes on from CBIHOI010000002.1 coordinate 7,980, forward strand.
GCGAACTGGTGGATCTTGGGGTGAAGGCCGGCATCGTCGAGAAATCGGGCTCTTGGTACTCCTATGACGGCAGCCGCATCGGCCAGGGCCGCGAATCCGCCAAGACCTTCCTGACCACCAACAAGGATGTGGCCGACAAGATCGAGGCCGCCATCCGCGCCAATGCCGGCCAGATCGGCGAAAACCTGGTCCTCAACGCCAGCGAAAAGGCAGACGAGATCGAAGAATAGGCGCTCTTTGGAGTGGGCTCTGGCTCGCGCCGGCGCCCATGGCCACCCCTAAAGCTGAATACCCTGCCATGGGGTTCAGCTCCTCGGCAAAGGGCGCCCGTGTGAATGCGGGCGCCCTTTGTTTTGCCCGGTCCTGCGGGCGCCCCTTTTTTCATGGCTCCGGCTCACGCCTCCGCCGGTGCGCTCCGTGTGAATGCGGGGCGCCTTCTGTTTTTCAGGCGGGTGGATAGACCGGCGTGGACAAGGGGGGAGGGGGTACGCTTTTTGTGCCGGGAATGCCCCCGCCAAAGTTGGAAATCGCCCCTTCGCCGCGTTGGACAGTGCGTGGTGCGCAAGGCAAGGCTGCTCCCGAAAAAGCGAGGCGTGACACGGCTTTTTTCAGCCGTTACAACCTGTTCCCATGAAAACGACCATGAACAGCCTGGCCGATGTCCGCACCGGCTTCCTGGAGTTCTTTGCCGAGCGGGGCCACCAGGTGCTGCCCTCCTCGCCGCTGGTGCCGCGCAACGATCCCACCCTGCTGTTCACCAATGCGGGCATGGTCCAGTTCAAGAACCTGTTCACCGGCGCCGAAAAGCGCCCCTACACCCGCGCCACCACCGTCCAGAAATGCGTCCGCGCCGGCGGCAAGCACAACGACCTGGACAATGTCGGCTATACCGCCCGCCACCACACTTTCTTCGAGATGCTGGGGAATTTCTCCTTCGGCGACTATTTCAAGGAAGAGGCGATCACCTTCGCCTGGGACTTCGTCTCCAAGGTCATCGGCCTGCCCAAGGACAAGCTGCTCGTCACCATCTATCCCACCGACGACCAGGCCCGTCAGTTGTGGAAGAAGATCGCCGGCTTCTCCGACGACCGCATCATCGGCCACACCGACAATCTGTGGGCCATGGGCCCCACAGGCCCCTGCGGCTATTGCTCGGAAATCTTCTACGACCAGGGCCCCAGCGTGGCCGGCGGTCCCCCGGGTTCTCCCGACGAAGACGGCGACCGCTACCTGGAATTCTGGAATCTCGTTTTCATGCAGTTCGAGCAGGTGGACGAAAACACCCGCCTCGACCTGCCCAAGCCCTCGATCGACACCGGCATGGGGCTGGAGCGCATCGCCGCCATCCTGCAGGGCGTCACCAACAATTATGACGTGGATCTTTTCCGTCACCTGATCGCGGCATCGGAATCCGCCAGTGGCGTCAAATCCAGCGGCGAGGCCACCTTCAGCCATCGCATCATCGCGGACCATCTGCGCGCGACCTCTTTCCTGATCGCCGATGGCGTGCTGCCGTCCAACGAAGGCCGCGGCTATGTCCTGCGCCGCATCATGCGCCGCGCCATGCGCCACGCGCACCTGCTGGGCACCAGGGACCCGCTGATGCACCGCCTGGTCCCCGCCCTGGTGGCGGAAATGGGTTCGGCTTACGGCGAACTCAAGCGCAGCGAAGCCCTGATCGCCGAGACCCTGAAGCTGGAGGAAATCCGCTTCCGCGAAACGCTCGCGCGCGGTCTCAAGCTGCTCGACGAAGCGAGTGTCGGCCTTGCCAAGGGCGACCAGCTCAAGGGCGATGTCGCCTTCAAGCTCTATGATACCTATGGCTTCCCGCTCGACCTGACCGAAGAATCCCTGCGCGCCCGCGGCGTCACCGTGGACACCGAAGGCTTCGCCGCTTCGATGCAGAAGCAGAAGGCCGAAGCCCGCGCCTCTTGGTCAGGCTCCGGCGAAGGCCAGAGCGAGGCGCAATGGTTCGCCGTGCTGGACGAAGTCGGCCGTACCGAATTCCTGGGCTATGACACCGAGACCGCCGAAGGCCAGATCCTGGCCATCTTCAAGGATGGCGGCCGCGTCATGCAGGCCGGCGCTGGCGAAGCGGTGGAAATCCTCACCAACCAGACACCTTTCTATGGCGAAAGCGGCGGCCAGGCCGGCGACCAGGGCACCATCAAATCCGCCAAGGCCAAGGGCCAGGTCACCGATACCCAGAAAAAGCTGGGCGCGCTGCATGTGCACAGCGTGCGCATCACCGAAGGCACCTTTGCGCCCGGCGACGCCGTCGACCTGAAGGTGGACGAAGAACGCCGCCGCGCCACCCGCGCCAACCATTCCGCCACCCATCTGCTGCACGCCGCGCTGAAGCGCGTGCTGGGCACCCATGTCAGCCAGAAGGGTTCGCTGGTCACGGCCGAACGCCTGCGCTTCGACTTTTCGCATCCCAAGCCGGTCACGGCGGAAGAGCTGGACAAGATCGAATCCCAGGTCAACGCCATCATCCGCCAGAACTCCGACACCACCACCCGGCTGCTGCCCACCGACCAGGCCATCGCCGCCGGCGCCGAAGCCTTGTTTGGTGAAAAATATGGCGACGAGGTGCGCGTGCTTTCGATGGGCACAGACCTCGACGAAGACAAGAATTACTCGGTCGAACTGTGCGGCGGCACCCACGTGCACCGTCTGGGCGATATCGGGCTTTTCGCGCTGATCGGTGAATCCGCCGTCGCCGCCGGCGTCCGCCGGATTGAGGCGCTGACAAGCGAACATGCCCGCCGCTATCTGTCCGGCCAGGCCGAGATCGCGCGCGAGGCCGCGTCCGCCATCAAGACGCCGCTGGGCGAACTCACTGCCAAGGTGGCGCAACTGGCCGACGACCGCCGCAAGCTGGAACGCGAACTGGCGGAAGCGAAAAAGCAGCTCGCGCTGGCCGGGCCTGCGCAAAGCGACGATGCCGGCGAAACCATTGCAGGCCTGAAGACGGTGTTGCGCCTGGTCGAAGGTGTCTCGCCCAAGGACCTGAAGTCCCTGGCCGACGGTGCCAAGCAGCAGATCGGCTCCGGCGTGGTCGCCTTCGTGGCGGTCGCCGACGGCAAGGTGTCCATCGTCGCCGGCGTCACCGACGACCTGACCGCGCGCATCAGCGCCGTTGATCTTGTGCGCGTGGCGGCGGAAGCGCTGGGCGGCAAGGGCGGCGGCGGACGACCCGACATGGCCCAGGCCGGCGGCCCCGACAATGGCAACCCCAAGACCGCGCTCGATGCCATCCGTGCCAAGCTGGGCGAACTGACGCCTGCTTAGGCGATAATGTCCGGCAGCAGCCCGTTATTGATCTCGGTGATCTCGTCCTTCAGCTGAAGCTTGCGCTTTTTCAGCCGCGCCATCGCCATCAGGTCGGTATTGCCCGACTGCACCATGGCCGCGATGGCGGTGTCCAGGTCGCGATGCTCCTGCGTCAGTTGCGTCAGCTTGGCGCGCGCGCCGACTTCATCGGGTCCAACGATGCGGCTCATGACATCTTCTTCCGCCGGCTCTTGGGAATTGTCTCGCCCCAGCGCGGCGCGTCAGCCGGCCAGTCATGGCCGAACATGTCCAGCGCCCGTCCAACGGTCTGGTCCACAATGTCTTCCAGCGTGTGCGGCTTGGCATAAAAGGCCGGCACCGGTGGCATCAGGATTGCGCCCATCTCCGCCAGCGCCGCCATGTTGCGCAGGTGGCCCAGATGCAGCGGCGTCTCGCGCACCATCAACACCAGCGTGCGCTTCTCCTTCAGGCAGACATCGGCGGCGCGGGTCAGCAAGGTGGTGCAGACGCCGGTCGCGATCTCGCTCATCGCCTTCACCGAACAGGGCGCCACGATCATGCCGCGTGTGCGGAAACCGCCGCTGGAGATCGGCGCGGCGATATCGTTCACGCCATAAACATAATCCGCCTTGGCGGCGACCTCTTTGGGCTTTAGCTTGGTTTCGTAGCCGATGGTCATTTCCGCAGGGCCAGTCATCACCAGATGGGATTCTAGCCCCAGGTCGCGACAGGCTTCCAGCAACCGGATGCCATAGGCCGCGCCGGACGCGCCGGACATGCCGATAACCAGCCGTTCCGCCTGTGTTTTTGGTGTTCCCCGTGCGCTCATGGCCCTGCGTTACCACTTCTTAAGTCAAGCGCAAAGAGTTTCGGTTCCCGCTGCTTTTGGGGATGACAGCCCGCCGCAATGGTGGTTGAATTTTCGGGCCAGGCACGTGCCACGGTGCGTGCCAGCCGACCCGAAGTTCTTAACGCGGAGGTGCATGCATGGCGCTACAGGGACATATCAATCACCTGTCCAACCAGCACAAGAAAATCGAAGACATCATCGATCACGAGATGTCCAATCCCGACTGGGATGAGCTGCGGGTACTCGCGCTCAAGAAACAAAAACTTCGAATCAAGGACGAACTGGAACGGCTGCGCGCCTTGAACTAGTTCCTGCGCCGTTGCGCCAGTGCGAACAGGGCCAGACCGCCCAGTTCGCATAGCGCGGCGGCGAAGAAGGCTGCGCCGGGGAAGTGCACCGGCGCCGACGGCCCGCTGAACCAGGCGAACAAGGTCGGCATCGCCCACATCGCAAACACCGATGCCAAGCTGGTGACGCTGGATGTCGCGCCCTGCAGTTCGCCCTGCTCGGTCGCCGGCACCTCATGCGTCAGAATTGCATTCAGCGCCGGTCCACCCACGCCGCTGAAGATGAAGGGCAGCATCCAGGTATAGAAAACCCACGCCTTGGCGGAGAAGGCATAACCGGCATAGGCCGCCACGCCGCAAACAAAACCGATGATCACTGTGCGTTTCTCGCCGAAGCGTTTCACCATGAAGCCCGGCAGCACGGCGTAGGAAATCGCCGACAAGGCCCCGATGGCGACCAGCGACCAGGCCACCGCGCCTGGTCCCCACCCGAATTTCAGCATGGTGTAATAGGTCCAGGTGGAAGGCAGGGAGTCGTGCGCGAGCTGCGCCAGCACCAGCACTGCGATCAGCGCGGTCAGCGACGGAAAGCGCGACAGCGCCTTCAGCGAGCCCAGCGGATTGGCGCGCCACCATTCGAACTTGCGCCGGTTTTCCGGCGGCAGCGATTCCTTCAGCACCAACAGGCCGAACAACGCATTGGCGCCGCTGAGCCCCGCCGCGACAAAGAACGGCGCGCGCAACCCGAAATGCTCCCCCACGAAGCCACCCAGAGCGGGTCCCAGAATGAAGCCCAGCCCAAAGGCCGCGCCCACCATGCCGAAATTGGCGGCTCGCTTTTCCGGCGGCGAAATGTCGGCGATATAGGCATTGATGGTGGGATAGGAGGCGCCGGCCATGCCCGACAGGGTACGGCCGACGAACAGCCACACGATGTTGGGCGAAAGGCCGGTGATGACATAATCGACGCCCAGCATCAGCAGAGACAGGATCAGTACCGGCCGGCGTCCGAAACGATCGGACAGGTTGCCGATTACGGGCGCGCTGAGAAACTGCATCAGGGCGTAGAGGAAGAACAACCAGCCGCCCCAGCGCGCCGCGTCGCTGATAGGTGTGTGCGTCAACTCCGCGATCAGCCCCGGCGACACCGGAATGATCACGCCCAGGCCGATGACGTCGATCATCATGGTCAGGAAGATGAAGACCATGGCGTACTTGCTGCCGGTCTGGGTCATGGTGCCCTTTCGCCTTCGAAGTTCAGTCCCGCGCACATCATGAACGACAATGCCGGCAGCGGCTGGCAATTGGCTGCCACCCGGCCCAGTCGCGGTTCATGGAGCTGACGGCGTTTGTGACGGTTTTGCGTGGTTTTATGCGCGGCATTATGGAACAGCGACGCTAGACAAACCTGCCAGGGGCGGCAAGGTTTGACGCTGGCGGCGGCGATGTTAGAAGTCCCCATGAGCATCATCGACCAGCCGGAGCCCGGCGTGATCCGCAAAATCTATAACTGGATGATGCGCAACGCCCAGGGCCGCAATGCCTGGGCCGTGCTGGCGGGCCTGACCTTCGCGGAAGCGTCCTTTTTCCCCATTCCCACCGACATCATGCTGATCCCCATGGTGCTGGCCGACCGCAAGCGCGCCTTTCTTCTGGCGGGCTGGTGCATGCTTTGGTCGGTACTGGGCGGCGCGCTGGGCTATGCCATCGGCGCCTTTCTCTACGATTCACTGGGCCAGTGGCTGATCCAGCTTTATCACCTGGGCAGCGACATGCAGAGCTTCCAGGGCTGGTACGCCCGCTATGGCGCCTGGGTGATCCTGATCAAGGGCTTCACCCCCATCCCCTACAAGCTGGTGACTATTACGTCAGGCTTTGCCCATTACAGCTTCTGGACCTTCATGCTGATGTCGGCGATCACGCGCGGCGGCCGCTACCTGCTGGTGGCGGGACTGCTCTACTGGAAGGGCGACGTGGCGCGCCGCTTCATCGAGAAGCGTCTGGAAGTGTCGCTGCTCGTATTCCTGGGCGTGGTGATCGCGGGCGTTGTTGCCGTCAAATACCTGTTTTAAGGACGACCGCGCAGAACTGTCCGGCCGCTCGCGCAAGCTCGCGGCATACGCAGCTCGAAACGGTCCACTCGACCGTTTCGTTCGCCTGTCGGCGAACTGCTGCTTAATCCTGCTCGAGTTCGCTCGACAGGTTGTTGTCGTCCGAGGCCGGCACGCCTTCCGACGGCTCTTCCTCGCGCGGCGGCAGTTCGTGCACGCCCGTGGTCTGGGAGATGGTCTTGAGCGAAGCCCCCTTCTTGGCAGCGCGCTTCTGGGCGCGTTCGAACTTGGCGCCGGCGCGGGTCACGGCCAGGTCCAGTTCCAGCTGCGAGGTCAGGCCCAAGGTCACCGGGTCCACCGCCTTGATGTTGGCCGCGTTCCAGTGCGAGCGTTCGCGGATCTTCGCGATGGTCGCCTTGGTGGTGCCGATCAGCTTGATGATGTCGCTGTCGGTGAATTCGGGATGGTTGCGGATCAGCCAATAGACCGCATCCGGCTTGTCCTGGCGCTTGCTGACCGGCGTGTAGCGCGGGGCGCGCTTCTGACGCACGCTGGGCATCTTGTGCTTGGGCGCCGCCATCTTCAGGCGCTTGTTCGGATTCTTCTCGGCGTCCGCGATCTGTTCGCGGGTCAGCTGGCCGGTGGCGACCGGGTCCTGGCCCTTGATGCCCTTGGCGACATCCTCGTCGGCAATGCCCTTCACTTCCAGCGGATGCAGGCCGCAGAAATCTGCAATCTGTTCAAAGGACAGACCGGTATTGTCCACCAGCCAGACGGCAGTGGCCTTGGGCATCAGGGGCTTCAGTTCAACGGCCATGATCTTCTCCTGTGTCGGGAACCCGTTCACCGGGCCCGCCGATCCTTGAAGGCTTTAGCTTTCTAGGAATGTCGGGGGTTTTAGCCTTGTGGGGCCTCTAGGGAAAGCAGAATCTTGCCGACATGCCCCCCGGCCGCCATGGATTCATGGGCTTTCTGGGCGTTTTCCAGCGCAAAGACCCGATCAATCACCGGCCGCACCAGGCTTCCGACCCTTGGCCAGACCTCGCGCTGCAGGGCGTCGCGGATGGTCCGTTTCTGCGCCGGCGTCCGCCCGCGCAGGGTGGTGGCAGCCAGGGTCAGTCGCTTGGCCAGCATGGGGGCGAAATTCACCTCGGCCTTGCTGCCGGACTGGTAGGCGATGTTGACGATCCGGCCCCAGACGCCTGCGGCTTCCAGGTTGCGCTGGATGTAATCGCCGCCGACCATGTCCAGGATCACGTCCACGCCCTTTCCGCCGGTGGCGTCTTTCACGGCGGCGACAAAATCTTCGGTGTGGTAATTGATCGCCCGTGCCGTGCCAAATTTCCGGCATGCTTCGCACTTGGCCTCCGAACCCGCGGTTGCGAACACGGCATGGCCGCGCGCGGCAAATATCTGGATGGCCAGACTGCCAATGCCGCTGGTCCCGCCATGCACCAGCAGGGTTTCGCCCGGCGCCAGCCGTCCCGTATCCATGATGTTGGTCCAGGCGGTAAACGCCGCTTCGGGCAGACCTGCCGCTTCCACCAGGTCGACACCGTGCGGAACGGGAAGGACGCTGCCGGCGTCCGCTACCGCATATTCCGCGTATCCGCCGCCCGGCAGCAGGGCACAGACGCGCATCCCGACGGTGAGATCCGTGACCCCATCGCCCAGCGCCGCGACGATGCCCGACACTTCCATGCCCAGTATGGGCGAAGCGCCGGGCGGCGGCGGGTATTTTCCCCGCGCCTGCAACAGGTCGGCATTGTTCAGCCCCGCTGCCGCGACCTTGATCAAAATCGCGCCGGGCGAGGGGCTTGGCGTCGGTTCCTCATCCACCGTCAGTCGATAATGGGGTCCGGGATTTTCGATCGCGATCTTTTTCATGGCTTGCACGGCTCAAATGGCGGAAACAGACTAGGGGCAAATGCGAGGTGAAGCGATGGATACCGAAGACCTGCAGCCGCGCAAGAAACTGCCGGACATCGTCCTGGGCGAGGATATTTCGGCCCTTTCCGCACATGAACTGGAATTGCGTATTGCACGGCTGGAAGCGGAAGTGTTGCGCTGCCAGGACGCAATAAAGGCGCGCCACGCCACCAAATCGGCGGCGGAAAATTTCTTCAAGAGATGAATGGATGAACAGGCAGCGTTAATACGCACAGCAGAAACGTGTCCTGATCGGCACGGCATGCGAAAACGCGCTGTTTACCAATGCAAATGGCTTGGACGCGCGCGCAGCGGCTGCTAGCGTCGGCTATCCAGTGGGGAATGCATGAACACCGAAACGGAAAGCTTTACTGAATCCGCCATGTTCGACCGCACCTTCGACGAAGGCATGTCGCTGGTGGAAGAAACTGCGCGCTATCTTGACGGCAAGGGGCGCGAGGAAGCGCGGATACTGCCGCGCAAGGCCGCCATGCTCTATGCCGGCGAAAGCATGCGCGTCACGACACGCCTGATGCAGGCGGCCAGCTGGCTCCTGGTGCAGCGCGCGGTGCGCGATGGCGACATGGAAAAAGATGATGCCATGAGCGATCGTTATCGCCTTGGCAGCCGCGAAATCTGTTTGGGCGCCTGCGCCGAAGACACTGGCGAGCTGCCCATCGAATTGAACGAATTGCTGGTGCGCAGCGACAACCTCTATCGCCGCATCGCGCGCCTGGATGACATCCTGTTCGGTGCCGGCCATGTTCCGGCGCCCGGTGCCCGTGCGCAGCAGGACGCGTTGGCGCAAGCCTTCGGCCAGTAGCCGCGCCGCAAACAAAAACGCCGCCGGGATGACCGGCGGCGTTTTCGTATCTGGTGCGAAGTCGCTTACGACCCGACGAAGCCGGCGAACTTCTTGTTGAAGCGCGTCAGGCGACCGCCGCGGTCCATCAGCTGCTGCTGGCCGCCGGTCCAGGCCGGGTGCGTGGACGGGTCTATGTCGAGGGTGATCTTCTGGCCCGCGGTGCCATGGGTGGTACGCGTGCGATAGGTGGTGCCGTCGTTCAGCTGAACATCGACAAAGTGATAATCGGGGTGAATGCCCTTTTTCATGACGCAGTACCTTTCTTGGCGCTGCACCCATTCCGACGGGCGCGCGAGGGCGGGCTTATAGGGCAGGGTGCACAGGGAGGCAATAGGACCACCCGCCCCGGTTCCTTCCCGCCCATCATCCCTATATACAGCCTGCAAATTCTTAACGCGGGTGCCCATTGTCCAGCAGGGGTGAGACCAGTTTTACCAGCGAAACCGCCCGGGTGGCGGCCGGACGGCCCAAAAGCCGCTCCCTGGCCCCCTTGCGCAAGGTCCTGCCCTTCCTGAAGCCGTATCGGGGACGGATCCTGGTGGCCGGGCTCGCGCTGATCTGCTCCTCGGCCGCCACCCTGGCCCTGCCCCAGTTCGCCGGCGGTCTGATCGACGCCAAGGGCATGAGCGCCGCCCAGGCCCATGCCCTGTCCGGCTTTTACCTGGCCTTCATCGCGGCTGGCGCCCTTCTGGGCCTGGCGGCGGCGACCCGCTTCTATGCCGTGACCTGGCTGGGCGAGCGGGTGGTGGCGGACATTCGCAAGGCCGTCTTCAACAATGTGCTGGGGCTGTCCCCCCAGTTCTTCGAGGTCACCCGCACCGGCGAAGTGCTGTCGCGCATGACTGCCGACACCACGCTGATCCAGACGGTGGTGGGGTCCTCGGTGTCGCTGGCGCTGCGCAACCTTGTCACCCTGACCGGCGGCCTGGCGCTGATGTTCATCACCAGCTTCAAGCTGGCGGCGCTGGTGGTGGGGGCCGTGGTGCTGGTGATGCTGCCCATGCTGTTGTTCGGTCGCAAGGTACGCAGCCTGTCGCGCGCCAGCCAGGATTCCATCGCCGATACTGCCGCGCGCGGCTCGGAGACACTGAACGCGGTGTCCACGGTGCAGGCCTTCACTCAGGAAGATTATGAACGCCGCGCGTTTGCCGCCCAGGTGGAGCGTGCCTTCGATTTCGCCAAAAGCCGGACCCTGGCGCGCGCCGTGCTGACGGCGGTGGTGCTGTTCACCGTGATAGCGGCATTGGCGACCATTGCGCTGGTGGGGTTGCACGACATCATCAACCACCAGATCACCGGCGGCGCCCTGCTCAAATTCATCATCTATGGCGGTCTGGTCGCCGGCGGCGTTGGCGCCCTCAGCGAAACCTGGGGCGATCTGCAGCGCGCCTCCGGGGCTACCGAAAGACTGATGGAACTGCTGCACGAGGTGCCCGTCATCGCAGCGCCTGCCCATCCCCTGACCTTGCCGCCATCGGCGGGCGGCGCCGTGCGGTTCGACAATGTCACTTTCCGCTATCCCACCCGCCCCGATTTCAAGGCACTGAATGGCTTTTCGCTGGACGTGGCGGCGGGCGAGGCGGTGGCGCTGGTCGGGCCCTCGGGCGCCGGCAAGTCCACCGTCTTCCAGCTCATGCTGCGTTTCTTCGAGGCACAGAGCGGCACGATCCAGTTCGATGGAATTGACATCACCCAGCTCGATCCCGTCGCGCTTCGACGCAACATCGCGGTGGTATCGCAGGAGCCGGTGATCTTCTCCGGCACCATTGCCGCCAATATCCGCTATGGCCGCGAGGATGCGACAGACGAACAGGTCAAGGCCGCGGCCGATGCCGCCGCCGCGTCGGAATTCATCGAAAAGCTGCCGGACGGTTTCGAGACCCTGGTGGGTGAGCGTGGCGTCACCCTGTCGGGTGGCCAGCGTCAGCGCCTCGCCATCGCCCGCGCCATCCTGCGCGATGCGCCGTTGCTGCTGCTCGACGAGGCCACCAGCGCGCTGGATGCCGAAAATGAGAGACTGGTGCAGACCGCGCTCGCCAACCTGATGGTGGGCCGCACCACGCTGGTCATCGCGCACCGTTTCTCCACCATCCAGCGCCTGAAGCGCATCGTGGTGATGCAGGACGGCAAGGTGGTGGCGCAGGGCAGCCATGCCGATCTGATGGCGGGCGAGGGGCTTTATGCGCGCCTGGCGAACCTGCAATTTTCCGACACAACGACAGGAAATGGCTCGTCATGAAAATCAGTCGCCCCCGCCGGCCGGGACGCGCGCTGCTGGCGCTGGTGATCGTCGCCGTCCTCAGCGCGGGCGGGCGCGCGATTTGGGCCAATGGGGTGTTTTCCTCAGCAAAAACGGGCTTTTCCGGCGTCTGCAAGGTGACCGCCAACCTGCCCGGCGTGCAGGACATGGAACTGGCAGGCGGCCTGGTCTTCCTGTCGGTGGGCAATGCACGGGGACCAGGGCCAGCGGATGGCATCTATGCCGCGGCGCCGGACGGCGGCAAGCCGTTGCGGCTTGCGGGCGGCCCCAAGGACTTCCACCCGCGCGGCATCGGTCTCTACAGCATGCCCGATGGCAAGGGCCTGTACCTGTTCGCAGTGAACAAGGACCGCCACGGTCGTTTCAGCATCGATTCTTTTGAGGTCCGGAACGCGGCCGGCCTGACGCCATCACTGGTACAGCTGGGCATGGTCGAGGGTGGCCAGCTCATCAATCCGCAGGATGTGGCGGCGGTAAGCCCCAACAGCTTCTATGTCGCCAACGGCACGGCCAGCAAATTCGCCCCGATGCACTGGCTGCAAACCTTGGGCGTGCTGTCGGGCGGCAACATCCTCTATTTCAATGGCATGATGTTCCGCGAAATGGCGGACGGTCTGTACGGCACTCGCAGCCTGGTCATGGCGGACCATGGCAACAAGCTGGTGGTGGGCGGGCTGCTCAGCCGTTCGCTGACCAGCTTCAGCCGCGAGCCCTTTGCCGGCACCCTGACCGAAGACAAGGTGATCGTGCTGCCGACCGGACCTGAAAAGTTGAGCGTGGATGGCAGCGGCCAGGTCTGGCTGGCCGGTCACGCCAACATCCAGAGCTGGAAGGCGATGATTGCCGATCCGGGCACGCGCGCCAGCTCGCAGGTCTTCCGCGTCCGGCTGGACGGCGAAGAAACCCAGCAGATCTATGGCAATGACGGTGCCCAGATCGCCGGCGCCAGTGTGGCGCTGCCCGTCGGGCGCAACCTGCTGATCGGCTCGTCGCTGGACGGCCGCCTTTTGCTCTGCAGCCAATAAAAAAGGCGCCGCAAGCGGCGCCTTTTCAACTATCCGTCCGACCGCTTACGCGACCTGGACGATCTCTTCGCCATTGGGATCGCGCAGCACATAGCCGCGGCCCCAGACTGTTTCGATGTAATTGGCGCCCTCGGTGGCTGCCGATAGCTTCTTGCGCAGCTTGCAGATGAAGACGTCGATGATCTTCAACTCCGGCTCGTCCATGCCGCCATACAGATGGTTCAGGAACATTTCCTTGGTCAGGGTGGTGCCCTTCCTCAAGGAGAGCAGCTCCAGCATCTGGTATTCCTTGCCCGTCAGGTGGACGCGGGCATTGTCAACCTCGACCGTCTTGGCGTCGAGATTGACGGTGAGCTTGCCGGTGGTGATGACTGACTGGCTGTGACCCTTGGAACGGCGGACCACGGCCTGGATGCGGGCGACCAGCTCGTCCTTGTGGAACGGCTTGGTCATGTAGTCGTCGGCGCCGAAGCCCAAAGCCTTGACCTTGGCCTCCACGATGGCGTTGCCGGACAGGATCAGCACCGGCGTCTGCACCTTGGCGACGCGCAGGGCCTTCAAGACCTCGAAGCCGCTCATGTCCGGCAACTGCAGGTCGAGCACGATGATGTCGTAATCGTAGAGCTTGCCGAGGTCGATGCCCTCTTCACCCAGATCGGTGGTGTAGACGTTGAGTCCCTCGCTCCGCAGCATCAGTTCGATGCTGCGCGCCATGGCGCTGTCGTCTTCAATAAGGAGTACGCGCATGAAAAGCCCCTCTCTTAACGTTCAGACATGCCCAACTTCGCGAAAGGCACGGTTAATTACATTCCGGACGTTAAGGCCAAATAGTTAACAGCTGCTTTAACAACTGCCCCTGGCTTCAGCCCTTCCTCATCCCGGATTAAAGCCCGGAAAGCATGTTGGAACCCGCCAAGGGCATTGATTCGATTTGTTAAGTTTACCGGCATTTAAATTGTTGAGGTCAGGATGGTGTCGCCGGAGGGGCAAAAATCTCCGGATTCCTAAGGATTTAAATGCGCGCGCTGCTCAAGGATATCGAGGCCATCCCCACCCTGACCCGCTTCGGCCGGGTGGCGCGGATCGAGGGCCTGGCCGTGGAAGTCACCGGGGCTTCCGGGGCCGTCAGCCTGGGCGGCCAATGTCGCATAACCATCGGAAATAACAGGAAAATTCCCTGCGAAGTGGTCGGCTTTCGCGACGGCCGTGCCTTGGTCATGCCATTGGGGGAACTGGACGGAATAACCCTAGGCGCCCGCGCCGATTTCGAGGACCGCCCCGCCGCAATTTATCCGTGTACCGCGTGGCTGGGCCGTGTGGTCAACGGCTTTGGCGAACCCATGGACGACAAGGGCCCGCTGCCCCAGGGGCCACGCGCCTATCCGATCAAATCGCCGCCGCCTCTGGCCATTCGCCGTGGTCGGGTCGGCAAGAAACTCGACCTGGGCGTGCGGGCGCTGAATGCCTTTGCAACCTGTTGCGCCGGCCAGCGCATGGGCATCTTTTCAGGTTCCGGTGTGGGCAAATCCACCCTCATGGCCATGCTGGCGCGCAATTCCGACGCCGACGCCATCGTGATTGGCCTGATCGGCGAGCGCGGCCGCGAAGTGAAGGAATTCATCGAGGACGATCTGGGCCCCGAAGGCCTGGCCCGCTCGGTCGTGGTCGCCGCGACCTCCGATGAGGCGCCGCTGGTGCGCCGCCAGGCGGCCTATGTTGCCATGACGGTGGCAGAACAGCTGCGCGACCAGGGTCTGAACGTGCTGCTGCTGATGGATTCGGTCACCCGCTTTGCCATGGCCCAGCGCGAGATCGGCCTGTCGGCGGGCGAACCCCCGGCCTCCAAGGGCTATACACCCACCGTCTTTTCCGAACTGCCGCGGCTTTTGGAGCGGGCGGGTCCGGGCGTCGTGGGCGGCGGCTCGATCACCGGCCTGTTTACCGTGCTGGTGGAAGGCGACGACCATAACGAGCCGGTGGCCGACGCAGTGCGCGGCATCCTGGACGGCCATATCGTTTTGGAACGTGCCATTGCGGAACGCGGACGCTTTCCGGCCATCAATATCCTGAAATCGGTCAGCCGCGCCATGCCTGGCTGCAACACCGATGACGAGCAAAAGCTGGTTATCAGCGCCCGCAAGCCGCTCACCGTTTACGAAGATATGGCAGAGCTGATCCGGCTCGGCGCCTACAAGGCTGGCACGAATCCTGAAGTGGACAACGCAGTCAGGCTCTATCCCGCCCTCGAGGCTTTCCTGTCGCAGGGAAAGAACGAGCCGGCGAGTTTGAGCCAGGGTTATGACGCGTTGGCCCAGATCATGGGCATCGCGGAAGGGAGTGCGCGATGAACCGGACCGATACGCTGCTGCGCCTCAAGCGCTTTCGCGTCGATGAAATGAAACGTCGCATTGCCGCGATCGACGCCATGAAGGCCGATCTGGAAAAGAAACTGGCCGACCTGGATGACAATGTCGCCCGCGAGAAGCAGCGCGCCGGCGACAGCGATATCGGCCGCCTGGCCTTTCCGTCCTTCCTGCGCTCCATTGAATCGCGCCGCGAAAACCTGCGCACGACCCTGAAGGAAATCGAGCGGGAATATGCCGCCGCCCAACTGGACCTGTCGAACGCCTTCCAGGACCTGAAGTCTCTGGAAGTCGCCACCGAACAGCAGGAAAAGCGCCTCGCTGAAATGCAGGCCCGCCGCGCCCAGGCACGCATGGACGAAGTCGCCCTTGTCCGCCACCTGCGCAAGCACACCCTGCGTTCGGCCTGAAAGTTTAAATCAGAAACAGCAGCAGGGCTTATCCCAGCGTCACGGCACCAAGCCCGCGCAGGATCAGTGTGCTCCAGGGCAGCAGCGGCTGCACACGCCCTTCCCATTCCAGGGCGCGCAGCGCCTGGGATTGCTGGCGTTCAAAAAACAGATGCGCATGCCGGTAATCGGCAAAGGCGGATGGGGCAAATTTGTTTCCGCGCGGAGCGGCAATTCCAATGGCTGACATTTCCTAGACCCTTAATCTGCAAGGACCCTCCGCCCGATTAACGCATCCCACAGATTCCTCGTTCCCGGATTTCTGTATTGGCCCGTACGGCTGTTGCAAAAAAGGCGCTAAACCGCCGACCCGGACGAAATGCCCGGATTGCTTCGGCTGGTTGAATCGGGAACCCCTGGTTTATTATTGTCCCATCGAGTCGGGGGCCTCACGCCAATGTCATTTTCAGAAACAATCTCGCCCTTCTTCGGGCGCTGTGCCTTTGTCTGGTTCTATCTGACCGCCGCCATGAACATCCTGGGAAACTGGCATCACGTCGCAGAACAGTTGGCCGCCAAGCAGGTACCGGTCGCGCCATTGATGCTGCTGATCGCGCTGCTGGTGATCTTCATGGGGTGTGTTTCACTGCTGTTCGGCTATCACACCCGCTATGGCGCGGTAATGCTGTTCGGTGTGACCATTGTCGCGGCCGTCACCATGCATGATTTCTGGCATGTCGCGGATGGCGCGGCCCGCGCCACGGAACTTGGTATCTTCTCGCGCGACGTGGCGATTTGCGGGGGCCTGCTGCTGATGGTGGGCATGGGGCCAGGCCCCTTTGCCATAGACAATCGCGGCAATGGCGGCGGCAAACGGCGCTAGAAGCGACGGGTCCGGCGATGCGAAAGATCCGGCGTCAGGGCGCGCGACCGAAATCAGTGCGCCTGCATATCCAGAAGTAGGGCCGCCAGGGCGCCTGGCGCCAGCATTTCCAGCGCATCTTCCGGGCGGGGACCATGGGTGACATGGGCCAAGGCTGCACCGCCGGTCATGGCGGCCAGCGCCGCGCCTAGCCGGCGCGTGCGATCCATGTTGGTGACAATGACGCGGCGGAATCGGAAGGCGGCGACGATATCGCCGACATCCTCGGCGTCGTTCAGGGCGGACACTACGCCTATGGTCTCAACCCCTTCGATGTCGCCCAGCGCGGAAAAGGCGCTGGCAGCCCGCGCATTCAAGGGATTGAAGCCATCGGCTTCCATCACTGTCAGCAGCTCTGGCGGATTGGAATTGGTGCGGAACAGCGCCAGCCCGCCATCGGCGCGGGCATATTCGGTGCTGCGACCGGCCAGCTTGGCAGCATGAATGATCTTGGCGGCCACGGCGCTTTTGCCGGCGCCGCTGGGGCCCACCAGCAGGATGCCGCGCGCCTTGTCGAAGTCGATCGGCTGCGGCGCCATGCGGCTGTCCAGCGCAAAGGCGAGGGCGGCGTCTGCGGAGACTTCCGGAAATTTCGCGGCGTCGCGCACCAATGCGGCGGCGAGGCTTTCGGGCAGGCGGTGACGCTTGAGAGCGCTGTTCAGCAATCCGCGCAGGTCGGCGCGCGGGAAGGCGAGGACGGCGCCATGATCGCTCGCGGCCTGCGCCATCACACCTGCCCCAATGTACGAAGACGAACGGAAGCATGGATTTCGTTCTGGCTCATCACCACGGTCTGTGGCCGGAAGCGTTCGATGATGGAGCGCACGAAGGGGCGGATCTGCGGGCTGGTCAGCAGCACCGGCACTTCGTTCTTGGCCGAAGCCTCGTCAAAGCTTTCGCGCACCTGCTGGATGAACTGTTGCAGCTGCGACGGCGCCATGGCGAGCTGGCGTTCCTCGCCCTGGCCGATGATGGATTCGGCGAAAGCCTGTTCCCAGTTGGGCGACAGCGCGATCAGCGGCAGATAGCCGCCCGGCGACAGGTTGGCGTGGCAGAGCTGGCGGGCCAGGCGGGCGCGCACATGCTCGGTGATATAGAGCGCATTCTTGGTGTGGCCCACCGCTTCGGCGATGCCTTCCAGGATGGCCGGCAGATCGCGGATCGAGACGCGCTCGCCCAGCAAGGTCTGCAGCACGCGCTGGGTACCGGTGACCGAGATCTGCGAGGGGATCAGTTCTTCCACCAGCTTCTTGTTCTCGGGCGGCAGATCGTCCAGCAGCTTCTTGGTCTCGGCATAGGACAGCAGCTCGGCCATGTGCGACTTCAGCACTTCGGTCAGGTGCGTCGTCAGCACGGTGCCGGGGTCCACCACGGTGAAACCGCGGAACGAGGCTTCCTCGCGCAGCGCACCCGAAACCCAGGTGGCCGGCAGCCCGAAGGCCGGTTCGGTGGTGTGGGTGCCGGGCAGGTCGATGGGCAGGCCCTTGGGGTCCATGATCAGGAAGCTGCCGGGGAACAGCTCGCCCTTGCCGGAATCGAATTCCTTGATGCGGATACGGTACTCGTTCGCGCCCAGCTGCATGTTGTCCAGGATGCGGACGGCCGGCATGACAAAGCCCATCTCCTGCGCCAGTTGGCGGCGCAGCGCCTTGATCTGGTCGGTGATGCGGTGACCCTGCACGTCATTGATCAGCGGCAGCAGGCCATAGCCCAGCTCGATGCGCAGCAGGTCCAGCGCCAGGGCGGAGGAGATCGGTTCTTCCTTGGCCGGGCCTTCGGCCTGCGCCACTTCGGCGGCCGCTTCAGCGGCCCGCAGATTCTTGCGCTTGTGGGCATACCAGGCGAGCGAACCGGTACCCAATGCCAGGCCGCCAAAGGCAAATGTCGGCATGCCCGGCAGTATCGCGACCACACCCATCACGGCGGCGGCCATGCCCAGTGCCTGGGGATAGAAGGAAAGCTGGCTCATCAGCGCCTTGTCTGTGGCGCCTTCGACGCCGGCCTTGGAGACCATCAGGCCCGCAGCGGTGGACACGATCAGCGCCGGCATCTGCGACACCAGGCCGTCACCGACCGTCAGCAGGGTGAAGGTGTGGGTGGCGTCGCCAAAACCCATACCCTTCTGGGCCACGCCGATGATGATGCCGCCGACAATGTTGATGCCGACGATGAGCAGGCCGGCAATGGCGTCACCGCGCACGAATTTGGAAGCACCGTCCATGGCGCCGAAGAAATTGGATTCCGCCTCGATCGTCTTGCGACGAATCTTGGCTTCCTTCTCATCGATCAAACCGGCCGACAAATCGGCGTCGATCGCCATCTGCTTGCCGGGCATGGCGTCCAGGCTGAAGCGCGCCGCCACTTCGGCGATGCGGCCTGAGCCCTTGGTGATGACCACGAAATTCACCACGATCAAAATGGCGAACACGATCAGGCCGATGACGAAATTGCCCTGCATGATCAGGGTGCCGAAGGCCTGGATGACATAGCCCGACGCGGCGGTGCCTTCATTGCCATGGCCCAGGATCAGGCGCGTGGACGCCAGGTTCAGCGCCAGCCGCATCATGGTGGTGATTAGCAGGATGGTGGGGAAGGACGAGAATTCCAGCGGCTTCCTGATGAACACCGCCGTCATCAGGATCAGGATCGAGAAGGACAGCGAGAAGGCAAGGCTGACGTCGAGCAACCAGGTCGGCAGCGGCACGATCAGCACGACCAGGATGGCCATGATGCCGATGGCCAGGCCCAGTTCGCCCTTCTTGAAGATCGCCCAGACATTGCCGGGCGAAAAATCAAAGCGCGGTGCAGTGGTACCGATGTCAGACATTCAAATCATACCTAGGAGATTAACCGGCCAACCGCTGTTCGCCGTGCTGAGGAACGCTGAGGCCCGAGTCCGAATATTCACGCAGCTTGTTGCGCAGGGTGCGTATCGAGATGCCCAGGATGTTGGCGGCGTGGGTGCGATTGCCCAGGCAATGGTCCAGCGTGTCCAGGATCAGGTCGCGCTCCACATCGCTCACCGTGCGGCCAACCAGCCCGCGGGTAACGGCAGTGGCCGACGCCATGGCGCCTTCGACCGACGTGTTCTGCGGCACGTTCACATGGGTCCCGGCGCCAACCTGGGTGCCGTCGGGCAGGCGAATGGCTTCCGGACCGATTTCCGGACCCTGGGCCAGCAGCACCGCGCGATGGATGGTGTTTTCCAGTTCGCGGACATTGCCTTTCCAGTAATGCCCCAGCAGCAGCCGTTCGGTGGGCGAGGAAATCTGGCGATACGGCACGCCATTGGCTTCGGCATACTTGCGCGCGAAGTGGTGCGACAAGGCGCGAATGTCCTTGGGCCGTTCGCGCAGGGCGGGAATGCGCAGGTTCACGACATTCAGGCGATACAGCAAGTCCTCGCGGAAGGTGCCGTGCTTGACCGCCTCGGCCAGGTCGCGGTTGGAGGTGGCGATGATGCGGATGTCCACCTTGACCGGCTTGGTGCCGCCGACGCGGTCAATCTCGCGCTCCTGGATGGCACGCAGCAGCTTGGCCTGCAGGCGGGCGTCCATCTCGCTGATTTCGTCCAGCAGCAGGGTGCCGCCATTGGCTTCCTCGAACTTGCCGATGCGCCGCGCAATGGCGCCGGTGAAGGCGCCCTTTTCGTGGCCGAACAGCTCGGATTCCAGCAGGTTTTCGGGAATCGCGGCGCAGTTGACCGAAATGAACGGCTTGTCGTTGCGCAGTGACTTTCTGTGAACATAGCGCGCGAGCACTTCCTTACCCGTGCCGCTTTCGCCGGTGATCAGAATCGAGGCTTCGCTGGTGGCGATCTGGTCGGCCAGCGACAGCACCGCTGTCATGGCCTCATCTTCATGCACCAGCTGGTGGGATTCATCAGCCACCGCCGCCAGCACGGCCGCGATCAGCTCGGCATCGGCGGGCAGGGGCAGATATTCCTTGGCGCCGGCGCGGATCGCGTCCACCGCGCGGCGGGTATCCGTGCCGATGCCACAGGCGACAACAGGGGTGCAGATGCGCTCTGCGGCGAGGCCCCGCACCAAGCTGCCGATATCCAGGGTCACATCGCAGAACACCAGGTCCGCGCCGACACCGCCGCGCAGGCTCGACAGCGCCTGTTCGATGTCCACGGCATGGGTGACCTTGGCACCCTTGTCCATGGCGATTTTGGTGGCGAGGCCGATCTGGCCCTGGAGTCCGCCGACGATGAGAAGACGCATGACTACTTATCCTTTGAAGTGGGCCTTCAACAACATTTACGAGCCCGAACCAGCCTTGATGATTTCCGTCATGGTGACGCCCAGCCGATCTTCGACCAGCACGACTTCGCCGCGTGCGACCAGGCGGTCGTTGACATAGATATCGATGGCTTCGCCGACCTTGCGGTCGAGCTCAACGATGGTGCCCTTGCCCAGCTTCAGAAGCTGGCTGACTTCCATGGCGCTCTTGCCCAGCACGGCGGACACCGTGACCGGCACGTCGAACACCGCTTCCAGGTCATGGGCGGAACGCTTGGACACTTCCGCCTGTGGCGCGTCGCTGTTCAGCAGTGCGGCGCCCGCGCCGGGGGCGGCATCGTGGCTCAGATCGGGCAGGTCGACATTGTCGCTGGCCATGGAAACTAACCTTTCAAGTCTTCATTGTGTGAAAAACGGTGGGCGATCAGCGCGGTCAGCGCATCCTCGATGGCTTTTTCGCTGCGCTCGGCGCCGCCGCCGCGCCATTCGATGCGGCAATCTGCGCCGGTCATGGCGGCATCGGCAGCGATCATGACGCGGCCTTCATAACCTTCTTCATGGGCGATGTCGGTCAGGCGCGCTTCCAGCGCGTCCACCACGGCAGGGGCGGCACGCAAGGTGATGCGGGGCTCGCCAATCGCCTGGTGCATGGCCTGGCGCAGCGCGATTTCCACATCGCCGGCCGGCAGCGCGGCAAGCGCGGCAGGTGCAATTCTCTTGGCCATGGCCAGCGCCAGTTCGGCGGCCTCGGCGCGCAGCGCCTCGACCTGGGCATGGCTGTTGTCCAGGGCAGCGCGGATAGTGATGGTCAGGGCCGCAATGGTGCGGTCCAGGGCTTCGGCGGCGCGCACGGTGGCATTGTTTTCGCCTTCGCTGCGGGCGCTGGCCTGCAGGTTTTCCAGCTCCTCGGTGGTGAGGGTCTGCTTCTGGCGGGCGCGAGCCGCCGCCGTCGGGCGGGTTTCTCCGCCGGCGAATTCGGTGTCGAAGGTGAATTTGCGGCTGCTATTTTGGGAAGAGGGGCTCATCAATACACCAACTCGTCTTCGCCGCTGCCGCCGGCAATCATGATCTCGCCCTTGTTGGCCAGGTCCTTGGCAACATTGACCATGCGCATCTGGGCTTCATCGACATCCTTCAGGCGTACCGGGCCCATGGCTTCCATGTCGTCGCGCAGAATCTTGCCGGCGCGCTCGCTCATATTCGAGAAGAACACGTCGCGCAGGCCGTCCGTGGCGCCCTTCAGTGCCAGGCCCAACTTGTCCTTGTCCACGCTGCGCAGCAGGGTCTGGATCGAGCCCGGATCCAGTTTGCTCAAGTCTTCAAAGGTGAACATCAGCGCCTTGATGCGCTCGGCGCTGTCGCGGCTGCGTTCTTCCAGGGCAGTGATGAAGCGGCTTTCGGTCTGGCGGTCGAAATTGTTGAAGATTTCGGCCATCTGCTCGTGGGAGTCGCGCTTGGCGGTGCGCGCCAGGTTGGACATGAATTCCACCCGCAGGGTCTGCTCGACCTTGTCCAGAATGTCCTTCTGCACGCTTTCCATGCGCAGCATGCGCTGCACCACTTCCAGCGCGAACTCTTCCGGCAAGGCTCCAAGAACACGCGCGGCATGTTCCGGTTTGATCTTGGACAACACCACCGAGACGGTCTGGGGATATTCGTTCTTCAGATAGTTGGCCAGGACGGTTTCGTTCACATTCGCCAGCTTGTCCCACATGGTGCGGCCGGCAGGACCGCGGATTTCTTCCATGATCGTGCCGACTTTCTCGTCCGGCAGAATATTGGAGAGCAGGCGTTCGGTGGATTCATACGAGCCCATCAGCGAGCCGGTGCCCGACATTTGCGAGACGAAGTCCACCAGCAGCTTTTCGATCAATGTGGCCGACACCGAGCCGAGGTTGGACATGACCTGGGAGATTTCCTTGATCTCCTCCTCGTCCATCATCTTCCAGATCTGCTCGGAATGGTCCTCGCCCAGCGACAGCATGATGATCGCCGCGCGCTCGGCCCCGGAGAGGGAGCGGATATCTTCCTTGATCGCTTTGACGGGCTTGGACATGAAAGTTTCGCTTCTTTACGCCGGTTGGTGCAGCCAGGTGCGAATGAGCGCCAGCGCTTCCTCGGGATGCGCCTGCACCACTTCACCGACCTTCTTGATGGCGGATTCACGCACCTGGCCATCGATGCGGCTGGTGTCGATCTGGGGGGCCGACGGCGCGGGCAGCGCCGCCTGCGCGCCTTCGCTCGCGGGTGCGCTGCCGTCGGAGGGCGGCGCCAGCACGCCTGCGACGGGCGATGCGTTCGCCAGCACATAGGTGCCGCCGGCGCCCGCCTGGGCCGCGAACATGCGGTTTATCAGGGGCTTTGCGACGAACAGGCCGATCAGCAGCGCGGTCAGGCACAGGATGGCGGCCTCGATGATCTTGAACCAGTAGCCCGCATCCAGCCCCAGCAGCGGCTTGGGGGCTTCGGTGCCGACGGCGGTATCCATGCGGGCGAACTGCATGTTGGAAACCTGCACTTGGTCGCCGCGCGCCTGGTCATAACCCATGGCGGACCGAACCAAGGCGGTGATCTTGCTCATTTCTTCGGCGGTGCGCGGCTTGTAGGTCGCGCCTTCGCCGCTGCCGTCCACGACCACGGCAACCGACACCTTCTTGACGTCGCCGCCATCCACGGTGGAGGTCGTGACCTTCTTGGAGATTTCGTAGTTGGTGGTTTCCTCGGTCGAGCCTGAGCTGTTCTTGGTGGTATCCCCGCCGCCGGCCGCATTCGCACCGGGCAACGCATTGGCGACCGACACGGCATTGCCGCTGCCCGACGTGTCGGTGGCATTGCGTTCCACGGTCTGGGTCGAACGCACCACCTTGCTGTCGGGATCGTAGGATTCGCTGGTCGTCTGGGTGTGGTTGTAGTTGATGTCGGCCGCCACCTGGACCTGCACATGCCCGGCGCCGACGATGGAGGTGACGATCGCCTCGATGCGCTGGCGTAGCGAATTCTCGTAATTGGTGGTGTCTTCGTCCTGGTTGCGGGCCAGCGCGTCGGGGCCGGACTTGTCGTCGCCCCCGGCCAGCAGGTTGCCGCGGTCATCGACAATGGCGACCCGGTCGGCCGACAGCGAGGCGACGGCGGCCGCCACCAGGTGCTGGATGGCCTGGACCTGGCCGCGGTCCATGCGCCCGCGGGTCTTCAGGACGACGGAGGCGGACGGCGTCTGGTCGTCGCGCGAAAAGATCTGGCGCTCGGGGATCACGAGATGGATGCGGGCGCTTTCCACGCCCTCGATGGTCTGGATGGAGCGGGCCAGCTCGCCTTCCAGGGCGCGCAGGTGATTGATGTTCTGGACGAAGGCGGTGGTGCCGAAGGTGTCGGACTTGTCGAAAATCTCGTAGCCGACGCCGGCGGCCGGCAGATTGTCCTGGGCCAGCGCCATGCGCAGCTTGGTCACCTGGTCGGCAGGCACCATGATGGTGCCGCCATCCTTGACATCGTACTTGACCGCCATGGCGTCCAGCTTGCCGGTCACGGCGGCGGCGTCGCGCGATTCCAGTCCTGAGAACAGGATAGTCTTGGGGGCCTCGGTGATGGCACCCGCTATATAGAGGAAGAAGGCGGTCAGCACCGCGGCCACGCCGGCCATGACGCCGAACCGTGCCGCACCGACCTGTTTGAAAAACGCCTGCAAGATGTCCTCCCGGCATGCGGACGAAAAACCCTTCGCCCGTTCTGCTAGGCAAACATTGCCGCCTGTACGGTAAACACCGCCTTAAAAACAAAAGCCGCGCGAAGTTGTCGCGCGGCTTTATTTGCTTAACAGACTGTTTACGACTTCACATGGATGCGCGTGAAATCAGTTTCTGTACTGCTGCACTCGCGTGGCACGAAGGCCCGCCAGGCCGAAGCGGTCGATTGCATGCTGCCAGGCAAGGAATTCCTCCACCGTCAGCGTATAGCGCTTGCAGGCATCGTCCAGGCTCAGCAGGCCGCCGCGCACAGCCGCGACGACTTCGGCCTTGCGGCGGATGACCCAGCGGCGTGTCGAGGGCGGCGGCAGATCGGCGAGCGTCAGCGGTGACCCATCAGGCCCGATGACATAGCTCACGCGTCCCTTGCGCTCTTCCATCGTGCAAACTCCAACAATATCCACGCCCAAAGTACGTTGCTCCGCGTTTATAAAGGGCCAAGGGACGTGGTAAACGAACCCATAAAAGCTTCATTCAACTCGTCTGCGAAAAGTCGGGAAAGGCCCGTTTTACGGGCTTTTCCCGCTCATCTTAGTTCGTCGGCAACTGTTCCAGTTGCTGCAGCATCTGGTCGGCGGTGGTCACGATGCGTGCCGAAGCGGAATAGGCACGCTGCGTGGTGATGAGGTTGGTGAACTCGGTCGCCAGATCGACGGTCGAGGCTTCGAGCGACTGGGCCGCGATGCCGCCGGCGCCGCCGGAATTCGCCAGGTTGACGTTGGCGGTGCCCGATCCCTTGGTGGCGATATAGGCGTTGCCGTTCATCTGGGCGAGGCCGTCAGGATTGGTGAAGGTCGCCACCGGCACCTTGTAGACATTCTGCGACAGGCCGTTGGAGAACTGCGCCGTCACGGTGCCGTCCTTGGCCACGGTCACGCCGGTGACGCTGCCGAAGGAGGAGCCGTTGATGGCGGTGCCGTTCAGCGCCGAGGCTGTGTCGAACTGGGTGAGGCCGGACGTGCCGTTCACGGTGCCCAGGTTGACCGCGATGTTCTGGCTGGCCAGGCCCGTGGACGCGGCCCACGGCACGTTCAGCGAGATCGAGCCCGAAGCCGGCGTGGCGCCGTCGACATTGGCCAGCGAACCATCGGAGTTGAAGCTGATGGTGCCCGACTTGATGGGGTTGGTGCCGGTGATATTGGCGGCGTTGCCGGCATAGGAGGCTTCATAGGCCCACTGGTTGGCTCCGGTCTTGACGAAGGCCATGGTCAGCGGCTGGGTGCCACCCTGGCTGTCATAGATGTTGACGGTGCGCTGGAAGTCCGGCGTCACCGCGCCGGAGGACATGTCGCCGGCGGTATAGCTGGCGTCCAAGGTGGAGCTGGACTGCAGGTTGGCCTGCAGGCCCACCGACGAAGTCGCCTCGGCCTTGCCTGCCAGGCTGGAGACATTGATCAGGCTCAGGGCGCTGGTGTCGGTCGGCACATTGCCGTTGATATCCAGCTTGTAGCCCAGCAGATAAAGTCCCGCGGAATTCTTCAGGTTGCCGCTCTCGTCGGGGGTGAAGCTGCCGGCGCGGGTATATTCCTGCTGCGCGGTGGCGCTGGTGTTGGTGGCGACCACGAAGAAGCCGTTGCCCGAGATGGACAGGTCGGTGGGCGAGGAGGTAGCGGTGGGCAGCCCCTGGGTCGTCACGTCCTGGCTGATCACGGCCGACACGCCGGCGCCGGCATTGTTGGTCTGGCCCTGGACGTTCAGGAAGGTCTGGAAATTCGCCGTCTGGGTCTTGTAGCCGACGGTATTGACGTTGGCGATGTTGGCCGAGGTGGCGGACAGCGCCTGGGCGTTGGCGGCCAGGCCGGCGACGCCGATATTCAAAGCTCCATACAGACTCATCTTACTGTTCCTTCGGGGCGGGGCTGGTATTCGACCGTTCCGCCTTGAGGTGTGGCGCCGCTTCTCGGTGCCTGTGGGTTCAAATCAAAAAACTCAGTTGGCGACCGCCGCGATGTCCGCGAGGCCCACTTCCATGTTGCCGATCACCAGCTGCGGTGTGCCGCTGGTCATGTCGATCTGGGTGACGGTGCCGGCACTGGCGACCGAGGAGGTCACGGCGTTGCCGGCGGTGTCGTTGGCGGTAACGGTCAGCTTGTACGACCCGTCGGACAGCGCGTTGCCGTTATTGTCCTTGCCGTCCCAGGCAAAGCTGTTGTTGCCCATCGTCGTGGCGCCGGCGCCGGTATAGACGACCTTGCCGCTGGCATTGGTGACGGTGAGCTGGGCGGCCGCGGTCGCAGTCGCAAGATTGTAGGTCCAGTTGGCGGCGCCCCCCGACAGCGAGGCCTCGCCATTGGTCACCGAAACCTTCTTGCCCAGATAGCTGTTGGTCATGGAGGCGGCATTGGTGGTGCCCTGGCTGATCAGCGTCTTCAGGTTGGTGTTGGACTGAATCTGCTGCTCGACCTGGCTGTACATCACTAGCTGCTGGGTGAACTGATTGGAGTCCATCGGGCTGGTGGGGTCCTGGTTCTTCAGCTGCGTGGTGAGCAGGGTGAGGAAGGTCGAGAAATTGCCCGACAACTGGCTCATCGCGTCGGTCGACGAGGTGCCGGTCGTGCTGGTGGTCGGGGTCGTCGCCGAGGAAGTGGGGGTAACGGTCATGGTGCTGTGTCCTTAAACCCGGATGTCCAGCCGCCCGTCGGCAGGGGCGCGGTATGCGACACTGACGGCGGTGGCATCGATGCTTTTGGTGGCGGTGAGCGAAAGACCGCTGCCGCGCGAGAAGTTGGGTGTATTGCCACCGTCCTGGCCGGCTTGCTGGCCCTGGTGGCGCAGCGAGAAGTTCAGCCCGTCCTGCGACACGTCCAGTCCCGCCTCGCGCAGTGCGCGCGTCAGGCTGGTGGAATCCTTCTGCAACATGTCCAGGGTCTGCGGCTGGTCTGCGGACAGATGGGCCGAAGCCTTGCCGGTGGCATCAATGGACAGGCGCACATCAACACGGCCCAGCTCGGGCGGGTCGAGACGGATGTCGAACTGGCGGGCGCCGGACTGCGACTTGACGGCGATCTGCACCGCCAGCGCTGGCATGTTGGGTGTGGCGGGCTCGGTGCTCACCTGCACATGCTGGGTGACGACAGGCGCAGCAGCAGCCGGCGCGGCAGCCTGGGGCTGGGCGATGGTGACATTGGTATCGGATGCGGCGGTGCCCGCAGCCTGCGGCGCAGGCTTGGCGGGCGCGACGTCCACCGGCTGCGGCGCGGCGGGCTTGGCCGCATCGGCCTTGAGGTCGTCGGCCGACGCCGTCTTGGTATCGGCGGCAGGCGCCTTGCGTGCGGCCCCTTTAACGCCTTGTGCCGGGTCAGCCTTGGCGTCGTCCTTGCCGGCCTTGGCCGCGGCGGCGTTCGGCGCGTTGTCGGAAGCAGGATCCTGCGGCGCGGATGCCTTGGCGGCCTGGGTCGCGGCCAGTTCGCCGATGGCGGCATTTGAAGCCGGGTCGATCGCCGCCTGCTGCGGCGCGGGCGCCTGCATCGCAGTCATGTCGGGCTGCGGCGCGGTGGCATCCGGCATGGACGCGGTTTGGGTGTCCGCATCGCCTTCTGGTTTCGCATCCTTGTCCGGCTTGGTGGCGGCCTTTGCCGGCGATGTGTCCGTGGCAGCTTCCGTGTCGTTGCTGGTATCGGCCTTGTTGTCCTGTGTGGCGGCCTTGTCGGCCTCTTTTGCGTCATCCTTCACATCGCCCTTGATGTCACCCTTGATGTCGGTGGCCGCCGACTTCGCCGTTTTGGGCGAGGCCGAAGCCAGCAGCAGCTCAAACGGCGTGCCACCGTCTGCCGCCTTGTGGGCATTGCCGGACTGCGCCGCATGAACGCTGGCGTGGGACATTCGCGATGTTGCCGAGGTGCGCAAAAAACAAATTCCGATGATGAACCGCAGATCCCATCGCAAGGGCGGTGCCAGATTGCGGCCCGCGATTTCGCTGGATTTTTCGCTCTCGCCCCCGCCCGCCGCTGCACAAACAGACAGGCACAAGATGCCGGTGCGGCAAACTCTGCCGCCCGTCAGGCGGTGCGCGAACGGTGTGAAAACCCAGAAAAACCGGGCAAAAATCGCCTCTTCAACATGGCATGGGGCTTGCGACAGTCTGTGCGGAACAAAGCATCCGGACCAAAGACGTGAGCCTGAACGGAATCGCCGCCAGTGCCATGAGCGCGCTCAAGACCAACAGCGCTGCGCTCAGCGTCGTGTCGAGCAACGTCTCCAACCTCAACACGCCCGGCTATGCGCGCCGGGTCGTCAATTTGCAAACCCTGGTCGCCGGCGGCCAGCTTATGGGTGTGGACGTGGCCAGCGTGCAGCGCGTGGCCAACCAGTTTCTCGGCCAGGAAGTCCTGTCGGCGGGCGGCGGCGCCGCGCAGTACGACACGATGTCCAACCTGTTCTCCCAGCTCAACGGCCTGCTCGGTGGCCCGGGCGACAATCAGAGCCTGGCCACCGGCCTCACCAATCTGTCCTCCGCCTTCGCCATCGCCTCGCAGTCGCCCACCTCGGCCGCCAGCCGGACCGGGGTGCTGAACGCGCTGAACAACCTGGCCAGCGGCTTTTCCAATGCCTCGAACACCATCACCTCCCTGCAGAAACAGATCGACCAGCAGGCGGTGAACTCGATCGGCAGCACCAACCAGCTCCTCAAGCAGGTCTTCGACCTGAATACCCAGATCCGCAACGCCCAGGCTGGCGGCGGCGATGGTTCGGGACTGGAAGACCAGCGCGACGTGGCGCTGCAGAAGCTCTCCCAGGCTCTGGGCATCAAGACTTCGACCAATGCCGATGGCAGCGTGAATGTCTCCACCACGGACGGCATGAACCTGGTGTCCAACACCTACGCCCAACTCTCCTATGCAGGCGGGGCACAGAATGGCAGCTATGGCAGCATTTCCATCCAGGACACCAATCCCCAGACCGGCCAGGCGATTGGCCCGGCCCAGGCGCTGGACCCGCATCTGTCGGGCGGCTCGCTCAAGGGCCTCATCGACATGCGCGACCAGGTGCTGGGTGGCCTGAACCAGACCCTGGGCAACCTGGCACAGCAGACGGCACAAACCTTCAACGCCCAGGCCAATGCCAACGCCGCCTATCCGCCGCCCTCCAGCCTGACGGGCCGCGATACGGGCCTCCTGGGCACCGACGCCCTGAATTTCAGCGGCAAGACCACGCTGGCCGTGACCGATGCCAGCGGCAAGCTGGTGTCACGCGTCGACGTGGATTTTTCGGCCGGTACGCTTTCGGTGAATGGCGGCGCGGCGCAGAGCATCGGCACCACCATCGGCAGCTTCACCACAGCGTTGAACAGTGCCTTGGGCGGTGCCGGCACCGCCAGCTTTGCGAACGGCCAGCTCTCCGTCTCCGCCAACAGCGGCAACGGCATCCTGGTGCAGGACGATGCATCCACCCCGTCGTCGCGCGGCGGTGCGGGCTTCTCGCAATTCTTCGGCCTGAACGACCTGTTCCAGTCACAGGTGCCCACAATCACCGCAACCGGCCTCTCGGCCTCCGATTCCAGCGGCCTGGCGGTTGGCGGCAAGATCAGCCTGTCGCTGAAGGGCCCCGATGGCGACATCGTCAAGAATACCACCATCACCACCACCGCCGGCCAGACCATCGGTGACGTGGTCAATGCCCTCAACGCCGCGCTTGGCGGCGCCGCCACCTTCACGCTAGGCAGCGACGGTGCGATCACCACCACCAACTCGGCGCTTTATCCCGGCTATGCGGTGAATGTCACCGCCGACACCACGTCGCGCGGCACCACTGGCATGAGCTTTTCCACCCTGTTCGGGCTGGGCGCCAACGCACAAGCCGCGCAGGCCACAAACTTTGCCGTCACCAGCACGGTCGCCAACAATCCGGCGCGGGTGGGTTTTGCCAAGCCGATGCTGACATCGGCCAGCGTGGCCGGTGACACCATCGTGTCGTCGGGCGACAATGCCGGCGCCATCGCGCTGCAGAACGCCATCACCACGACCCAGAGCTTCAAATCCGCCGGCGGCATCGCCGCCCAGGCATCTTCGCTGTCTGATTATGCCGCGACCTTCTACCAGAACCTCTCGACCCAATCGAACAATGTGACGGCCAACCAGACCACGCAGGATGGACGGTTGAGCGAGGCGCAGGCGCGCCTCTCCTCGGACTCCGGCGTCAACCTGGACGAAGAACTGATGTCGCTGACCGCCTACCAGCAGGCCTATTCCGCCGGCGCGCGGATGCTGACCGTGGTGGACCAGCTCTACAAGACGCTTCTGGATATTCAGTAGGATTGAACCATGACCATCAATCGCGTTTCCACCGCGGCCCAGACCGCCTACATGCTGACCCAGATCCAGAATGCCGGCGCGGCGCTAGACAAGACCCAGGCGCAGATCGCCTCGACCAAGAACGCCACCACCTATGCCGGCTTCGGCGACAAGACCCAGGTCCTCACCGCCACCCTGGCCGCCAATGCCCGCAACGGCGCCTATTCCAACGCCACCACGCTGGCCGCCACCCAGGTCGATGTGCAGGACACCCAGCTCTCCAGCCTGTCGGACCTGGCGGCAAAGCTGAAGAAGGCGGTCTCCGACTCCGTCGCCAACAATGATGGCACCACCCTGATGAGCCAGGTGCAGAGCATCTTTGACCAGGCGACCGCGATCCTGAATTCCAAGGATTCCAACGGCGACTACATCTACAGCGGTGGCAAGACCGACACCG
Source organism: uncultured Hyphomicrobiales bacterium (assembly GCA_966211925.1). Classification (GTDB taxonomy): domain Bacteria; phylum Pseudomonadota; class Alphaproteobacteria; order Micropepsales; family Micropepsaceae; genus Rhizomicrobium. The sequence continues at coordinate 38,892 of CBIHOI010000002.1, forward strand.
CGCCCGTGACGGTCAGTTCGCTGGCCGACCTGGTCGCGCTGCCCGCCACATCGGGCGCCTTCGCCAATGGTGACCTCAAGAAATCGGTGCAGGTCGCCGACGGGATCAGCGTTTCCTACGGTGTCACGGCTTCGGACGTCGGCACCGGTCTGATGCAACAGCTCAAGGATATCGCAGCCTTCGACGCCGGCGGCACTGGCAACTTCAGCGCCACCACCAACCTCACCCAAGCCCAGACCAATTACCTGACCGGCGCCATCGCCACCGCCACGACGGTGGACAGCGACCTCAATGGCGTGGTGTCGGCCAACGGCTTTGTCGCCAACCGGCTGACCGATGCCCAGACCCAGCAGACCTCGATGAATACCCTGTACAAGGGCTTCGCATCCGATATCCAGGATACCAACATGGCGGACGCCGCCACCCAGCTGAGCCTGAACCAGACCCAGTTGCAGGCGGCTTTGCAGGTGACGGCCTCGCTTAACAAGCTGTCGCTGCTGAACTATTTGCCCGTCACAGGCTAAAAAGCCTTAATTCTTGCGGTTCCCGGCGTGCGCGCCTATATCGCCGCCATGAGCATCCTCAAGCCCGGCAGCCGCGTGGTCGCCGCCATGTCCGGCGGCGTGGATTCCAGCGTGACTGCCGCGCTGCTAAAGCGCCAGGGCTATGACGTGATCGGCATCACGCTCCAGCTTTATCCCTCCGACAACAGCCCTGCGCGCAAGGGCGCCTGCTGCGCCGGCGCCGATATCTATGATGCCAAGGCGGTGGCGCAGAAGATCGGCATTCCCCATTACGTGCTGGATTACGAAAGCCGCTTTCGCAAGGCGGTGATCGAGGAATTCGCCGACAGCTATGCCAAGGGCGAGACGCCGATTCCCTGCGTTCAGTGCAATCAGAAAGTGAAGTTCGCCGATCTTCTGGATACCGCGCGAGAGCTGGGCGCCGAAGCCATGGCCACCGGCCATTATGTCCGCCGCGTCGATGGCGCGCACGGCGCAGAGCTTCACGCCGCCGCGGATGCCGCGCGCGATCAAAGCTATTTCCTGTTTGCCACCACCCAGGCGCAGCTCGACTATCTGCGCTTTCCGCTGGGCGACATGGAGAAAAGCGAAGTTCGCGCCATCGCCGCCGAACTGGGCCTGGTCAACGCCGCCAAGCCCGACAGCCAGGACATCTGCTTTGTGCCGCAGGGTCGCTATACCAGTATCGTCAACCGCGTGAAGCCCGATGCGGCGCGCGCCGGCGACATTGTGGATATGGCAGGCGCCGTGGTCGGCCGCCATGATGGCATCGTCAATTTTACCGTGGGCCAGCGCAAGGGCCTGGGCCTGTCCGGCAATGAAGAGCCGCTGTTCGTGTTGAAGCTGGATCCCGTCAATGCACGGGTGGTGGTGGGGCCGCGCAGCGCGCTGGGTTCGTCGGTCATGCAGTTGCGGGACGTGAACTGGCTGGGCGAGCAGGCGGCGCCGTTCGAGGCACGTGTGAAAGTGCGCTCCATGCGCCCGCCCGTGGTCGCCATGGTTACGCCTTTGCCGAACAACGGCGCGCGGGTCGAACTGGCCGCGCCCGAAGACGCCATCGCCCCGGGCCAGGCCTGCGTGTTCTATGAGATGGACAACAGCCGCGTCTTGGGCGGCGGCTGGATCACCGCGCCGGCAAGCGCCGCCGCAGCATAAGGCTTCAGGCCTTGCTCCATTTGCCGGTCTTGATGTCGAACTTCACCTTTCCGGCGGCTCTCATCCGTATCAGCAGATCTTGCAGAGCGTCCGTGCTCTTGCTGCCGGGATCAACGCGCTGCTGCAGCGGATAAACCGCCATCGGCTTTTCCAGCGCGGCCAAAACATCTGCCTCGTTTGTCATTATTCCTGGTCTTTCATGGCGGCTGGGGTGGTTATCGCATGTTTCCATGCCCGGGCATCCCGAAATGATGCCCGTCCGCGCCCCCCGGGCCGGCGGAACCGGCGAAACTTGACACAGGCAGGGGCGCATCCTAAATCCCGCGCCCGGACCGCAAAACGGCCCGAACCCCGGTTTGGCAGCGTAGCTCAGTGGTAGAGTAGGGGAATCATAATCCTTTGGTCGCAGGTTCAAATCCTGCCGCTGCTACCAACCGGTTCCCCTTTGAGGCAGCCAGCGTGACCGCCGCGCCCACTTTCGCCGACATCCAGCGCGCCGCCGCACGCATTCAGCCCGCGCTGGTACGTACCCCCACCCGCCATTCGCGCACCCTTTCCGGGATCGCCGGCTGCGAGGTGTGGCTGAAATTCGAGAACCGCCAGTTCACCGCCAGCTTCAAGGAACGCGGCGCGCTGAACCGCATCCTGTCGCTGACCGAGGACGAAAAGCGCCGCGGCGTGGCGGCGATGAGCGCGGGCAACCATGCCCAGGGCGTCGCCTATCATGCCGGCCGCCTGGGAATTCCCGCTGCCATCGTGATGCCGGTGACGACGCCCTTCAACAAGGTCAAGCATACGCGCGATTTCGGCGCGACCGTGATCCAGCATGGCCGCGATCTCAACGAAGCCTATGCCGAAGCGCAGCGCATCGCGGGCGAACAGCATCTCACCTTCATCCACCCCTATGACGATCCGTTGGTGATCGCCGGCCAGGGCACCTGCGCGCTGGAGATGCTGGAAGACGTGCCGCAGCTCGATGCCCTGATCGTGCCGGTCGGCGGCGGCGGACTGATTTCCGGCTGTGCCATCGCCGCGCAGGCGATGAAGCCTGCCATCGAAATCTATGGCGTCCAGACCGCGCTGTATCCGGCAATGCGCCAGGCGATGCGGAACGAACCGCTCACCGAACTGCCACATGCCCAGACCATTGCCGAAGGCATCGCGGTCAAGCGGCCAGGCGGGCTGACCACCCAAATCGTGCGCGAGCTGGCGAAGGATATTTTCATCGTCGGCGAAGATCGCATCGAGCATGCATTGGCGATGATCCTGGAGATCGAAAAGACCCTGATCGAAGGCGCCGCCGCCGCCGGCTTTGCCGCCCTGATGGCCAATGTCGATCTCTTCAAGGGCCGCCGGGTCGGCATCGTGATGTCGGGCGGCAATATCGACATGCGGCTGTTGTCCAACGTCATTCTGCGCGAACTGACGCGCGAGGGCCGCATTTTCTCGCTGGAACTGGAGATCGAGGATCGTCCCGGCCAGCTCGCGCAGATCGCTGCGCTGATCGCGGCTGCCGGCGGCAATGTGATGGAAGTCTCCCATAATCGCATGATGGCGGACATCTCCGCCAAGTCCGCCACCCTCGGCCTGGTGGTGGAAGCGCGCGATACCGAACACGCCCAGGAAATCCGAAATGCCTTGGCGGACGCCGGTTTCCGGCAGCGCTGAACGGAACCCTCTACGCTGCCCGGTGTTTGCTTAACGCAAGACGGAGCGTGACATGGTCGAACACCAGAAAACAGCCGACCCGGACCATATCTGGGATCTGATTGCCGGCATTCCCATGGCGTTGTTGATCACCAAGGACGGAGAACATATTGACGCCCGTCCCATGGCTGCGACCGCCAGGAAGGACGAGGGCTGCATCTATATCCTGGCCAACAAGCGCGAGGATTCCGACCGCGAGATTCAGGCCGATAGCGAAGCCGTGCTGTCCTTCCAGAAGGGCGCGACCTATATCGTGGTTTATGGCGAGGCCGGCGCTTCCAACGACCGTGCCAAAATCAAGGAATTGTGGAGCGTGTTTGACAAGGCGTGGTGGGACGGGCCGGAAGACCCGCGCATCCGCCTGCTGACCATTTCACCGCGCTCCTGTGAATATTGGGAGAGTCCTGGAAAGCTGGTGGCATACACCGACATGCTTATCTCTGCCGCCACGGGCAAAAAGCCAAACGCGGGCGAACATGGCACCATCGCACTATAGGGTTAAGGACTGTCGCAATTAACCTTGTGCCTTACATCTGTTTCATATCGGGACAGGGTGTTCCTAAAACCGCCAGATGGGCGGCCTGGGATCATTTTTTCCAAGAAGTATCGCGCAATTGACGGGGGTGGTCGTGGCTGGAATCGTCGGCTTCGGCACGGATTCCGATCTGTTCGTCGCGATCCCGCTGGGCGTCTTCGCGGGCTCGTTCACGGCGCTGTTCCTGTTTTATTGGGACGCCAAGCCGGCGCCGCGCCGCAGGGTGGTGCGCCAGAAATCGTCAACCCGCGAGCCGCCGCCTTATCGCGATCCGCGCGAACAGCAGAGCTGGGGCGAGCCGTATCGCGACACCTGGCACGAGCCGCGGCGCGAATTCGGCCGAAAGGTCAGGCGCCGTCCGGCGGGATGGCATTGAGCGCAGCTTCCAGCTTGGCGAAGCTGGGCTGATACTCGCTGGGCACGCTGCCGCGGCCAATTTCGACCGACACCTGCGCCGCATTGCCATGCAGGTGCGCCACCAGGATATCGCGGATGACGTGATAGAACAGGGAGTCCTCGTCGATCACGGCTTTCAGTCGCACACCCATGGGGCCGACGATGCCATAGGCCAGAAACACACCCAGGAAGGTGCCGACCAGCGCCGAGCCGATCATGCCGCCCAGCACTTCGGGAGGTTCGCTGATGGCGCCCATGGTCTTGATGACGCCCAACACCGCCGCGACGATGCCCAGCGCCGGCAGCCCGTCGGCCATAGACTGCAGCGCATTGGCGCCGACCAAAGCTTCGTGGTGATGTTTTTCCAGCTGCTTTTCCATGGCGGTTTCGACCTGGTGGGGGTCTTCCAGGCTCATGGTCATCATGCGCAGCGTGTCGCAGATGAAATCCAGCGCGAAATGGTCTTTGCAGATCTTGGGGAAGCGCTTGAAGATCGACGACTCGCCGGGATTTTCAATATGTGCTTCCAGCGCGATCAGACCCTTGGACTTCATCGTCTTGGTCAGCAGGAAAAGCAGGCACAGCAGGTCGTTATAGTCCTTGGGCTTCCAGCGCGGGCCGGAGATGACCTGGCCCAGGCCGCCGAAGATCTTCTTGACGTTGTAAACCGACCCCGCAATCAGCATCGCGGCGATCGCGGCGCCGAAAATCGTCAGCATTTCGTGGGGCGCAGCCTCGATGACCACGGCCAGCGAACCACCCGTCATCAGATAGCCGCCGAACACACAGGCGAAAAGAACAACAATGCCGCCAAGCTGAAGCATGGAAGAACCTGCGTAAATATCGCGGTCATTATTAACGGCAGGGCTTAAGGAGGGATGAACCAACCAGCCAAAAGGCGCTTTTCAGGCGTTAACGCGCTGTTAGAGGATCGCCCAGAGGCAGACCGCAACCACCACCCAGAACACGCCAAGCGCGCCCAGCATGCCCAACCGCAGGCGATGAGCAGGAATTTCCCGGCCATGCGCGCCAAGGGCAAGGGGATCTTCCAAATGCGTTGCCATGGTGAAACCCACAGATTGGCGAAGCGTCCATCCGATATTGTATCAATTCGAGCGCGCCACAAGCGCAATTCTTGGTTGCGGCGCATCAATAACGTGCTGCACCGCGAGGACCGCCGCCGGGTTTTATCTGCTCAAGGGCGCGCGGCGTCCGCCAGGCGCCGTGCCACCAGCGCGGCAAGCTCGCCCGCCACGACCTCGCCCATCGCCAGATCGTCATCCTCCGCACGCGCCGCCTGTGCGATGGCCGAGACATGCAGCGCCACGATGGCGCGGTCCACCGGCCGGCCGATGCGCGCCATGTCGTCCATGTAGCGGCACAGGATTTCGGAGATGCGCCCGGTGGTGATCAATCCTGCCGTCTCCGCAAAGCAGCGGATGTCATGCACCTTGTCGAACACCTTTTCCATGTCGTTGCCGGATTCCTCCAGCTCGCAGACATATTGCAGGATGGCGAGCTTCATGGGTGGTGCTGCCTGCTCCATGGCGGCCTGGGCATTCGCCGCGGTGGTGGCAGAGCGAAGGGTCTGCATCGCGCGCGCCGCATCCTGTTTGCTCATCATCTGGGGATAGGCATCGGGCGCGATGAACTGGGCCTGTTTGGCTGCGGCGGTCATGTCAGCGTACCTCGGTATCGGCGAAATCGTCGGCGCGGCGCCAGGGTCCGGCATAATCCTCGGCCACGCGGCGGCGGCGATCGGGGCCGAAATAGTTCTCGCAGCGCACGAAGGCGCGGGGCCGCTCCACGATCTCGGCGATACGCGCAAACAGGTTGGCGGCGGTGATCGGCTTGGCCAGGAATTCCGTCACGCCGGCATCGCGCGCCGCCTCGACGCGGTGTTTTTCGGTGTGGCCGGTGATCATGATGATGGGCACGAACGGATTGGGGCTGGCGTCGGAATTGCGCACCTGGCGCGTGAATTCCAGGCCATCCATCGGCTTCATGGCCAGGTCCGAAAGCACCAGGTCGCTCTTGCGTTCGCGCAGTATCTGGAGGGCGCTGCCGCCATGGGATGCTTCGGCGATGTCCTTGATGCCGACCGAGTTCAGCAGGGCGCGCAGCAGGGCGCGCATGTGCGCATTGTCCTCGACAATCAGCGCCTTCAAATTCTCGAAGCCGGCTTCGGACATGCGTCTCTCAAGGTATCGGGCAGGCGCCCAAAAAATGCACAATCATGCTAGATGTTCCACCGCAGGTTACATCCCGCCAGTTATGGAAGCGTTACAGACTGTGAACAGTTGGAAAGAATTTCCGTCTTGTTAAGGTTTGCGGGCCGGCTTTTGTTCCGGCTGTTCATCACCGTCAAGGCCCTGATCTCGCCGACCGCTTTTGGCGTGACGGGGGCGGTGGTGGACGGCGCCGGCCGGGTCCTGCTGGTCCGCCACCGCTATATGCCGGGCTGGCAGCTGCCTGGCGGCGGTGTGGACCGGGGGGAGCCGCCCGCGCTGGCGGTGTTGCGCGAATTGCGCGAGGAAGTTGGCCTCAGCGGCGGTGAGGCGGCGTTTCTCGGCCTTTTCACCCGTTCCGCCGGCTGGGCGACCAATGTCATCGCGCTGTACCGCATCACCGGCGCCACGGTAAATTTTCGTCCCAGCCTGGAAATCCTGGAAACCTGCTTTGCCGATCCGGCCTCACCGCCGCCGGGTTGCAGCGCCGCCACTCTGCGGCGGCTGGCAGAACTCCAGGGCGCACCTGTCTCGCCTTATTGGTAGCTTGCCTTTTGCCGTCGCTGCCATTAGCGCAAGCGCCCATGAACGCGACCCTTCCTTCCTGGCAGGTCCGGCTGGAAAATCCCGCCGATGCGCTGGCTGTGGACGTTCTGAACGCCGACAGCTTCGGCCCCGGCCGCTTCGCCAAATCCGCCTACCGGCTGCGCGAAGGCGTGGACCCGATTGCCGCCTTGTCCTTCGTGGCGGTGGAGAACGACATCCTGCGCGGTTCGGTGCGCTTCTGGCCCATCAGCGTCGGCGGCCATGAGGAACTGCTGCTGGGCCCCCTGGCGGTGCAGACCGGCCAGCGCGGCAAGGGCATCGGCATCGCTCTGATGCAGGCCGGCATCGAGGCCGCCAAACAGGGCCCCTGGCGCGGCATCCTGCTGGTGGGCGACGAGCCTTACTACGCCAAGGTCGGTTTTTCCCGCCTGCCGCCCGGGCGGGTGAAGTTCCCCGGCCCAGTGGACCAGAACCGCATCCTGGGCCTGTCGCTGAAGGCGGGCGAATTGCTGACGCTGTCCGGCCAGATCCGCCGCGCCGGCATTGACCATCCGGTGACCGCAGACGGCGCGGGTGTCGGCTGACACTTGACTGGGACGACCAGTCCTCTTCTGCTCACCTCCGCAAGGCTGCCGCGAACGGCCAAACAGGAGGTGCATCATGTGTGATGAATTCATCCATCCCGGACTCGTTTCGGACTCCCGGCTTTCCCGCCGCACCTTCGGGCTTATGACCGCGGCTGTCGCCGGCAGCGGCGGGGCTGCCTATGCCCAATCCAATGTCACCGAAACCGACGTCAGCGTGAAAACGCCGGATGGCACCTGCGACGCGGTGGTGTTTCACCCCAGCACCAAAGGCAAATGGCCTGCCGTCCTGATCTGGCCCGACATCATGGGTCTCAGGCCCGCCTTCCGCGACATGGGCCGCCGTCTCGCCGCCCAGGGTTACACCGTGCTGGTGGTGAACCCCTTCTACCGCTCCGCCCACGCCCCGGTGATCGGCGACAATTTCGATTTCAGCAATCCGGAATCGCGCGCCAGGCTGATGGGCTATCGCGCCGCCATGACCAATGACGGCATTGACCGGGACGCCGTCGCCTATCTCGCCTTCCTGGACACGCTGCCCCAGACCGACAAGACCCGGAAGGCCGGTGTGCAGGGCTATTGCATGGGGGGGGCGCTGTCGTTCCGCACCGCTGCCGCCACCGACCGTATCTGGGCGGTGGGCAGCTTTCATGGCGGCAACGGCCTGGTGACGGACAAGCCCGACAGCCCGCATCTGCTGATCGCCAAGACCCATGCCGCCTATCTGGTCTGCCAGGCGCAGAATGATGACGCCACCAATCCCAAGATGAAGGAAGACCTGAAGGCGGCTTTCGCGGCTTCGGCCAAGACGGCGACGGTAGAAGTCTATGCCGCCAATCACGGCTGGTGCGTGCCCGGCGGCGCCGTCTACAACCAGGCCGAAGCCGAACGCGCCTGGACCAACCTGATCGCGCTGTACAAGACCGCGCTGACCTAAGCCTTCGCGCCGGCCAGCAGCGCGTCCAGTTGTGCGAACTGTTCGTCGAAGCCGCTGGTGCTGCCCGAGGCGATGGCGGCGTCGAGCGCTTCTTTTGACGGATGGAGGTCGGTCAGCATCACCAGCGTCTTTCCGTCTTTTTCCTCGAAGGTCACGGTGGTTACCGCGCCGTCCGGGCTTTCATCGTTGGTCCAGACCATGCGCGACGGCGGCGTCACTTCCTTGTAGGTGCCGAAGAATGCCATCGGCTGCGGTGCGGACGGGTGGCTGAACACCAGGCGGTAGGAACCCCCGGTGCGAATATCCATTTCCGAGGACAGCAGGGATACGCCACTCGACTTGGGGATCCACCACCGCAGGAATAGCGTGGGGTTGGTCCAGGCTTGAAATACGAGGTGCGCCGGGCCATTGACGCTTCGCGTGACGACCAATTCGCGATCGGATGTCCGTTCCACTGCGGTGCTGTTGGTCATCGGCTCATGCTCGCTTCCTGCGCCCACCGCGCTTTTCCGCCTGTTTCAATTCCGCGACCACCTTGTCCAGTTCATCGAAGCGTGCGCTCCAGATCAGGCGGTGCCCCTCGATCCAGGCAGCTTCTTCCTCCAAGGCGCGCAGACCCAGCTTGCAGGTTCGCACGCGCCCGATCTTTTCCGTCGTGACCAGCCCGGCCTTTTCCAAGACGCCGACATGCTTCTTCATGCCCGTCAGGGTCATGTGGAACTTCTCGGCGAGGTCGGTGATCGAGGCGTCTGCGCGTCCCAATTGTTCCAGCACGCCGCGCCGGGTCACGTCTGAAAGCGCGGCGAAGGAGAAATCTAGCTGATTTGTCGTATACTGAACCATTTGGTTCATTATAGATGATCCCGCCCCGGACGCAAGGTGGAAAAAATCAGCGGCCTTCGAGTCGCCAGGCGAGCAGCAGCGCGCCCACGATCAGCAGCAGCGCCAGCCATTGCGGCATGAGCTTTTGCTGCTCAAGCGCCGTGACGCGATAGGCGCCGTTGCTGCGCAAGCCGATCCAGTTCGAGCCATGTGCTGTGGCGCCGGCCTCAACGCGCCTTACCTCCGGCACGCCATCTTCCAGCCAGTGTGTGCTTCCCCCAGTCGCGGCGGCTTGGAGTGCCAGCACTTCGTCTGTCGCGCGCATGTCGGCGACTTCTTTGGGATTGAGTGGCCCCGCCGCCGTCACGGTGGAAAGAATGCCATCGGTGGCGCGGTACAGCCCCAGTTCGCCTGCCCTGGCGCTGGCCCGCCAGATGCCCGGTTCGGCATGGGTCAGCGGCAGCACCACTGTCTTGCCCGACGGCATGGTCAGCGTCACGTCCGGCGTTTTCGCCGCCATGGTGCGGCGGGTGATCTGGATGGTGTTACCGACAATGTTGGCCGACAGCGCCTCCGCTTCCAGCTCCGGCTCCTTCATCAGCCAGTGCGCCAGACGCCGCAGCAGTTCGGCCTGTGGTCCGCCGCCTTCGAAGCCGCGCGCCCACAGCCAGGTCTGGTCGCTCATCAGCTCGGCGACGCGGCCTTTGCCGACACGATCAAGAACCAGCAGCGGCTTGCCTTCGGGGCCGCTCATTACGGTTTGCCCGGCGATGCGGTTGGCGGCGATCAGGCGAAACCAGCGGCCCCAGGTCGGCGCGGCCGTGTCCGTATTGCGGCCCGCCAGTTCGCGCGTTACCGGATGCGCCATGCCATCGGCCGTCACCATCGGCTTGAAGCCGCCGGTGATGACCTGCCCCGTCGGTTGCGCCGGCAACACTTGCGACAGCGGCGTGCGATAGACGCTTTCCGGGCCCGCAAATTCCGGTCCCGACGATATCAGCAGCGCACCGCCGTCCTGCACATAGCTGGCGATATTCTGGAAATAGGCCAGCGGCAGGATGCCCCGCTCGCGATAGCGGTCGAACACCACCAGGTCGAACGACCCCAGTTTTTCCAGAAATAGTTCGCGATAGGGAAAGGCGATCAGCGACAATTCGTTGATCGGCGTGGAATCCTGCTTGTCCGGCGGGCGCAAGATCGTGAAATGGATCAAATCCACGGATGGATCGGCCTTCAGCAGGTTGCGCCATACCCGTTCGCCGGCATGGGGTTCGCCCGACACCAAAAGCACCCGCAGCCGATCGCGCACGCCCGATATCGTGACCACGGCATGGTTGTTCTGCAGGGTCAGCTCGGCGGGGCCCTGTGCCGCCGAAAGTTCGATCAGGTTTTCGCCTTCATGCGCCACCGGCACTTTTATGTCGGTGTCCTTGCCCACCGGTACGGCGCGCGTGCCGAAGGGCTTGCCGTCGATGCGAATGTTCAATTGCGCGCTGGTCTCGCCGCTGCCGCCAAGATCGTCCACCCGCAGGCGCATCGTCGCCCATTGCCCGACAATGGCAAAGCGCGCCGCATTCAGCACCGACAGCTTGCGGTCGCGTTCTTTGCGCCCGCCCGCCACCAGCACCTGCAGCGGCGCTTTCAGGCTCATGCTCTGTGGCGGCGGTGCGTCATGCACCTGGCCGTCGGTAATCAGCACCGCGCCCGCCACCCGGCCCTGCGGCACGTCCGCCAGCGCCGCATTGAGCGCCGCAAAGGCCTGGGTGCCGTTATTGTCGCCGGTGGCGGTGGTGGTGATGCTGGTCTCGCGCACGATCAGCCCCGGTTGCTGCGCCAGCATGCGCTTGATGGCGGCGCGGGCGGCTTCGGCCTGCTGCGTGCGCTTGCCCAGGCTCATGCTTTGCGAGCGGTCGGTGACGATCACCGCCACGTCCGGCAGGGGGGCATGTTTCTCCTTCACCAGCAGCGGGCCTGACAGGGCAAACAGCAGCACGGCAAACGCCAGCCCGCGCGCCCAGGCGCCATGTGCCCGCATATAGAATGCATACAGCGTGATCAGCACGGCCACCGCCGCCAGCGCCGCCAGCAGCTCGAACGGGATCACGGGTGCGAAGGCCAGCCGGGTCATTTGCGCTCATTCCCCAATCGCTGGAGAAGCGCCGGCGCATGCACGACATCGGTCTTGTAGTTGCCGGTCAGCGCATACATCACCAGGTTGATGCCGAAGCGGAAGGCCATCTCGCGCTGGATTTCGCCGCCGGGCGAGGGCGATGTCTGGAAGTGGCCGCTTGGGTCGATCGCCCAGGCCGCGGCCCAGTCATTGCCGCCGATCACAACCGGCGAAACCCCGTCGCCGCCGCGCGCCGGCGGCGAACCATCTTTCGCCGCGGGCGGAATAGCCTCCACCCACAATTTGCCGCCGGTCCAGCGGCCCGGAAAATCGCGCAGGATATAGAAGGTCTTGGTCAGCACGTGATCGGTCGGCACCTGTGCCAGCGGCGGCAGGTCGAGCCCCGCCGTCAGCCGCCGCAGGGTCTGCTCGCCGGGCGACAGCTCGCCGCGCGCCGCACCCAAGGTCAGGTCGCGGGTGTCGAACATGATGGTGCCGCCGTTGCGCATATAGTCGGCGACCCGCGACAGCGCCCTGGGCGAAAGATTTTTCTCGCGCGGATCCATCGGCCAATAGAGCAGGGGGAAAAGCGAAAGATCGTCGCGCTCCGGATCCACGCCCATCGGCTCCAGCGGCTCATAGGAGGTGCGCGCCTTCAGCGCCATGCCCAACCCCGTAAGGCCCATCTGGCTGGTGGCATCCACATCGGCCAGCCCGGTCTTCACATAGGCCAGCCGCGTATCCAGCGCCGCCTTCATGGCGGTGGCGTCGTCTGCCCGCGCGTGCGGAATGAAAAGGATCACCATCGCTGCCGCGCCGATCCAGCGCATCTTGCCCGGCGTGAAGCCGCGCAGGAACAGCGCGACCAGTGCATCCAGCAGCAGCAGCAGCATGGCGGCGGCCAGCAGCCAGGGCTCTAATGCGCGGGCATGGGTGCTGCCATAGGTCTGCAGACTCTCGCCCATCAGTGGCGACAGCCGGTCTTTTTCGCGTACCAGGTTGAGCGCGCTTTCCACCTCATGCGCGCCGTAAAGTCCCGGCGGATGTTTCGGCGACACGCGGGTGCGGGTGAAATCGCGCGCCGGGACCGGCGTCATGTCGGGCGTGGGCGAGACGATGTGCCCGAAGCCATCCAGCACCGACACCGGCGGCAGGCTGGTCAGCCCCGCCAGGTCGCGGGCTGGCGTCCCCGCCGACAGCGCCAGCAACCGCTTGAGCATGTCGACATACAATCCCGACAGCGGCAGCGAGGACCAGCTTGGGCTGGCTGTGATGTGGAACAGCACGTTCCAGCCGGCGCCCATGCCCTGCGCGGTGATCAGCGGCGTGCCGTCGGCCAGCCGCGCCCAGGTGCGGCTTTCGATCTCGGCGCCCGGTTCGGCCAGCACCTGTTGCGTCACCGTGACTTCGGCCGGGATCTCCAGCCCGTTGAAAGGCGAATTGGCGCTGAAGCTGCCCAGATGTTGGGGCTGGCCCCAGGACATGGCGCTGCCCAGATACCGCCCGCCGATGCGCAAGGGTACCGGCACCAGCGCATCGGCGCCGCCGGTCATGCGCGCGCCGGCAAAGCGGATCAATACGCCGCCCTTGGCTATGAAATCCTTCACCCGGCCCATGTCGGCCTGCGGAATATGCGCCACGTCGGCCAGCAACAACACCGAGACATGTTTGTCGAGCAGTGTGCCGATCGAGCCCTTGGCGATCTCGGCATAGGGGCTGAGCGCGCGTTCCAGGTAATAGACATCCGACAGCAGCGGCTGGCCTTCGCTGGTGGCGCTTTCCGACACGATGCCGGCGCTGCGCTGGGCCGCGCCCTTGTCCAGCAACTGCGTCGCGCCGGCGCTGTCTTCGCCCACCACCGCGATCCGGGCGGTGGCATTGCGAACTTCCATCGGCAACGAGATGTGGCCGCGCGCGATAGGCTCCCCGCGCTTGAAGTGCAGCTTCGTCGCCGCCAGCGTTTCGCCGCGCACACCGATGGCGGCGGCTTCGGCATCCTGGGCCGCGCCGGTGGTGGCGCGGGTGGCGGCAAAGGCGAAGCCGCTGGCATCGCGGGTCACTGGCAACAAGGCGAGCGGCAGGCGCTGCGGTGCGAACACGGTGACGCCGCCATAGCGATGCAGCGCCTGGCGCAGTGTCTGGCTGTCCTGTTCGATGCCGTCGCTCAGCCAATAGAGCGCGGGCGCCTGTCCGAACTTGAACCGTCCCAGCGCCTCGGCCGCCGCCTTGCGGTCGCCCGGCCAGGGCATGGGCTTCAGCTCTTTCGCAAAGCGCCCCGCTTCGCCTTCATTTAACAGTCCGGTCGGCCCGTTGCTGGCGGTGGGAATGATCGCCACCGCGCGGCCCTGCGCGCCATGCAGCAGGTCGGCGATCAGTTCCTGGCGCGCATCCCAGTCCTTTGCGGCGGTCCAGCCATTGTCCACCACCAGCACCAGCGGCCCTTGCGCCGTCAGCCTGGGACTGCGGCCCAGCAGCGGATCAGCCAGCGCGACTATGAGAAGCGCCGCCGCCAGGAGCCGCAGCAGCAGCAGCCACCAGGGCGTGGCGGCCGGCGTCTGCTCTTCGTCTTCCAGCCCGCGCAGCAGCCGCAGCGGCGGAAACACCGTGCGCCTGGGCAGGGGCGGAGTAACGCGCAGCAGCCACCACAGCAGCGGCAGCACCAGCAGCGCCGCCAGAATGAAAGGCGTCCCGAAGGTCAGCGGCAGCGGCACGTCAGGTGCCGCCGATGGCGGCATGCAGCGCGATCAAAGTGCGCTGCGCCGCATGGTCGGTGCGATGGGTGGTGCAGGTCCAGCCCAGGCGCGAAGCTTCGGTGGCGATCGCCTCGCCATGGGCGGCAAAGCGGGTGCGATAGGCGGCGCGGACGCGCTCGGCGCGGCCGAAGATTTCATCGCTCTCGCCATGTGGCGATTCAAAGCGGGTGCGGCCGGAATAGGGAAAATCCTCTTCGGCAGGATCGACGATGCGCACCAGGTGCCCGGTAACGCCGCGGCGCGACAGCTTCACCATCGCTTCGGGCACGCCATCATCCAGGAAGTCGCTGAACCAGACCAGCTCGTTGCCGCGCGAAAAATTCATGTCGGGCGGCAGCGCCGCCTCGCCCCTGGCGAACAGCGCGCGGCCGATGCGGGTCAGCGCCAGGCGCGAAGCTGCGGCGCCGCCATCCATGCCGATGAAGCCTACGCGCTCGCCCCCGCGCACCAGCAGCGCCGCCAGCGACAGCAGCAGCAGGTCGGCCCGGGCACGCTTCGATACCGCGCCGGATTTGAAATTCATGTTGGCCGAGGCGTCACGCCAGAACCAGACGGTCTGGGCGGCTTCCCATTCGCGCTCCCGTACGAAGATATGCTGTGACTTGGCCGACTGCCGCCAGTCGATGGCGCTGGACGGATCGGTGTGGGAATAGCGGCGGAACTGCCAGAAGCTTTCTCCCATGCCGGCGCGCCGGCGGCCATGCACGCCCAGCGACACCGAGCTCGCCAGGTGATCGGCCTCCACCATCAGCGGCGGCAGCCCGGCGGACAGGCCGTCGGCTTCATGCTGAAGCGCGGAGAAATCGCTCATCTAGAACAGATTCTTCAAAACAGGTTCTGGCAAAGCCGTTCGATCACGCCTGCCGCGGTGGCGCCCTCGGCGCGGGCGGAGAAATTCAGCGCCATGCGGTGGCGCAGCACCGGGCCTGCCAGTGCCACGACATCGTCGGTGGATGGCGCGAAGCGTCCATCCAGCAGCGCGCGGGCGCGCACCGCCAGCATGAGTGCCTGGCTGGCGCGCGGGCCGGGGCCCCAGGCGATCATGCCCTTCACGCCGCTGTCATGATCGGAATCGGGGCGCGCGGCGCGGACCAACGTGAGGATGGACTCCATCACCTGCTCGCCCACAGGGATGCGGCGCACCAGCGCCTGCGCTTCCAGCAGGTCGTCTGCGCCGCAGACCCGCACCGGGTTCTTTTCCTCGCCCATGGTGGTGGCCAGCAGCATGCGCCTCTCGGCATCGTGATCGGGATAACCGACATCGATCTGCAGCAGGAAACGGTCGAGCTGCGCTTCGGGCAGGGGGTAGGTGCCTTCCTGCTCCAGCGGATTCTGCGTCGCCAGCACATGGAACAGCTTGGGCAGGTCGTGGCGCGCGCCCGCGACCGTGACATGCTTTTCCTGCATCGCCTGCAGCAGCGCTGACTGGGTGCGCGGTGAGGCGCGGTTGATTTCGTCCGCCATCAGCAACTGCGTGAACACAGGGCCGCGAATGAAACGGAAGGCGCGTTCGCCGCCCGCGGATTCCTCCATCACTTCGGATCCGGTGATATCGCCCGGCATCAGGTCAGGGGTGAATTGCACTCGGCTGGAATCAAGACCCATCACGGTGGACAGCGTGTCCACCAGCTTGGTCTTGGCCAGACCGGGCACGCCGATGAGCAAACCATGGCCGCCCGCCAGCAAGGTGATCAGCGTCTGCTCGACCACCTGCTCCTGGCCGAAGATCACCGCGTTCAGCCCATCCTTCACCCGTCCGAAAATCTCGGACGCGGCGGACAGCTTCTTGCCGGGATCGTCCAGGATATCCACCTTGTTCATAGAGGCCTTTTGCTTGCCGTGATGACGGTTATGTTGCACCGTTGGGCAGCAGGGCCGCAACCCCGCAATGTGTTTAATTTCCAGCAAAAAAGGAATTGTGGCGGCATGACGGCGCATGATTTCTATCGCGTCCTGGACGCCGCCTCCGTGCCGCCGGTCGCGGGCTGGAACCCGTCTTTCTGCGGCGACAGCCGCATGCGCATCGCGCGCGACGGAACCTGGTTCCATGACGATGCGCGCATCGCGCGTCCCGAACTGGTGCGACTGTTCGCGGGCCTGCTGCGCAAGGAAGGCGAGGGTTACGTTCTGGTCACGCCGGCCGAGAAACTGTCCATCGCGGTGGAAGACGCGCCCTTCATTGCGGTGACGGTGACGCAGGATGGCGCGGGCCTGATCTTCACCACCAATGTCGGCGACGCGGCGAGGCTGGGTCCGGGCCATGCGCTGCGAATGCAAGGCGGTGTGCCCTATCTGCATGTGCGCGGTGGGCTGGAGGCCAAGCTCTCGCGCACGGTCTGGCATCAGTTGGCAGCGCTGGCTGTGGACCACGACAGCGAACTGGGCGTCTGGAGCGAAGGCCTGTTCTTCGCACTGGGAGCGGCCGGGTGAGCCTCCTGGAAAACCTGCGCGCACGGCTGCCGCAAGGCCCGCAGGAGATCGTCCTGCGCGACGATGTGGACATGGATTTGGCGGCGGAGCCCACGACCACGCCGCCCTTGCGGGCCTCCGTGCTGTTGCCCATCGTCTTTCACACCGAACCGACCTTGCTCTTCACCCGCCGCACCGCCACCCTGGCCAAACATTCCGGGCAGGTCAGTTTTCCCGGCGGTCGCAGCGAGCCGCACGACATTTCCCCGCTCCAGACCGCGTTGCGCGAGACCTTCGAGGAAACGGGCATTGCGCCCGGTCATGTCAGCGTGGCGGGCTACCTGGACCGCTATCTCACCGGCACCGGCTTCGACATCCAGCCGGTGGTCGGGCTTTTGGATCCAGGCTTCGTGCTGGCGCCCGATCCGCGCGAAGTGGACGAGGTCTTCGAGGTGCCGCTGACCTTTCTGCTCGATCCCGGCAACAGGCGGCGCGAAAGCCGCGTGATCGCGGGGCGGCAGCGCCGCTTCTATGCCTTCAGCTATAATGGGCATGAAATCTGGGGCGCCACCGCCGCCATCATCGTCAATTTCGCCGAGCGGATGCTATAACCTCGTCATGAAGATCGATCCCAAAACCCATGGCTGGATGATCGCGCCGGAAACGCTGCAGGTCATGGCGGCGCTGGGCGAGGCGCGCTTTGTCGGCGGTGCCGTGCGCAACGCGCTGTTGGGCGTGCCGGTAATGGATATCGACATCGCGGTGCCCATGCCGCCCAGCGAGACCCTGGCGCACCTGACCAACCACGGCATAAAAGTGATCGCCACGGGCTTCGATCACGGCACCGTCACCGCGATCGCCGGTACCCATGCCTTCGAAATCACCTCCCTGCGCCGCGACGTGGAGACCGATGGCCGCCATGCCGTGATCGCCTTCACCGACGACTGGGCGGAAGACGCGGCGCGACGCGACTTCACCATCAACGCGCTTTATGCCGAAGCAGACGGCCAGATCCATGACTACGCCACCGGCGTCGAAGACCTGATCGCGGGAAAGGTGCGCTTCATGGGCGACGCCGCCACCCGTATCGCGGAAGACTATCTGCGCGTGCTGCGGCTGTTTCGCTTTCATGCCTGGTACGGCAAGGGCGACCTCGATGCCGAGGGCCTGCGCGCCGCCGCCGCGGCGAAAGACAAGCTCAAAACCCTGTCGGCCGAACGCATCGCCAAGGAAATTTTGCGCCTCCTGGAAGCGGGCAATCCCGCGCCTGTGCTGCGGGTCATGGCTGCCACCGGCATCCTGTCAGAATTGCTGCCCGGCGCCCTGCAACTGCCGCGACTGGAACGGCTGGCCGAGATCGACGCTGACTACCGGTATGCGCCCGATCCCGTGCTGCGGCTGGCGGCACTGCTGCCCGATGACAGCGACAATGCCCATGCCGCCGCCGATGCGCTGAAACTTTCCAATGCCGATCGCACAAGGCTGGAACAGGCATTGAACGGCGAGCGGCTCAAGGCGCAGCTTTCGGCGAAGGAAGCGCGGCGGCTGCTCTACAAGATCGGTGTACCGCGCTTCAGGGACAAGGTGTTCCTGGCCTGGGCCGGGGCGCGACGCACCGCGCCGGCGCTGCAATGGCGCATGCTGCTGGACATGGCCGACAACTGGCAGCGGCCGCGCTTTCCTCTTAGCGGCATGGACGTGATGCAGGCCGGGGTGGAGCAGGGGCCTGATGTCGGCCGCCTGCTGGCGCGGGTGGAGGACTGGTGGATAGGCACCGACTTCGCCGCCGATGAAGGCGCCCTGCGGGGCAGGCTGGCCGAGGTCCTGCGCGATGGCGCTTGAGCTGCTGGACCAGCTGACCCTGCCGGGCGATCCCGCCAAGGCCAACGAAGATTCCTTCCAGCATGGCGAAACCGCCGCGGTGGTGATGGATGGCGCCACGCCGCTCGGTGATGCGCTGATGCCAGGGCCCAGCGACGCCGCCTGGATTGCCCAGTTCGGTGCGCGCCGGCTGCTGGCGCACTTGCGCGGCGGCGAGGGCGCGCGCAAGGCGCTGCGCTCGGCGCTCACGGACGCGCAGAAATCCTTTGACGCCCTGCGCCGGATGCCGCCGCAGGACGTGTGGCAAACGCCTTGCGCGTCCATGATGCTCGCCGCGCAGGGTGATGGTGATGTGGAATTCCTGTGGTTCGGTGATTGCGCCGCGCTGATACGGCAAGCCGATGGCCCGGCGCAGGTCGTGGGCGAAGGCTTTGACAAGCGCGGCGGCGAAACCGGGCTGGCGGCGCGACTGGCGCGGGAAAAAGGCCAGGCCGCCACCGATCGCGGCCATTTCATCGAGTCCCTGCGCGCGCGCCGCAACCGCATCAACAGCGGCAATTATTGGCTGTTCAGCCCCGAACCCAAGGCGGCCGCCCATGTTGCGCGCCGGGTGATGAAGCTGGCGCCGGGCGCAACCATCCTGCTGGCGTCCGACGGTTTCCTGGCGCTGGCATCCGACTATGGCGTCTACAGCGCCGACTCGCTGCTGGCGGCGGCGCTGGACAAGGGCCTTGCGGCACTGGGCGACGAGCTGCGCGCTATCGAAGCCGGTGACGCTGCCGGCGCAAAATTTCCGCGTTTCAAAAAATCCGATGACGCGACGGCGCTGCTTTTGAAGCTGGCCTGACGGCTAAAGCACTTTTTCCACTTCCACCGCGCCGTGCCAGATCATGTTCAGCGCCACATACAGCACGATGACCAGGCCGATGTAGCTGATCCAGCGATAGCGTTCCAGAAGCTTGGCGATGTAATTCGCCGCCGCACCCATCAGGGCCACCGACATCAACAGGCCGATGATCAGCACATCGATATGGTCACGGGCCGCGCCGGCAACCGCCAGCACATTGTCCAGCGACATGGACAGGTCTGCCACCAGGATCTGCAGGATCGCCTGGCGCACCGAGGCCTTGGCATCCACTTTGGGCGCGTCGGCATGGCCGCCGGCGCGGATGTCACGCCAGAAGCGCCAGCACACCCATAAAAGAAGGATGCCGCCCGCCAGGGTCAGCCCGATGATGGCCAGCAGCTTGACCGCCACCACCGCCATGGCGATGCGCAGCGCCACCGCGGCGACCAGTCCCCACAGGATGACTTTTTTTCTAAGCTCCGGCGGCACGCGTGCCGCGGCCAGGCCGATCACCACGGCATTGTCGCCGGCCAGCACGATGTCGATCATCAGCACCTGGCCAAGCGCCCAGAGGCCACCTTCGTGGAACAAGGTCAGGTCCAATTCACATCCCCTTTTCGGGTTTTGACGTTTGGGGAAAAAGTGACGTCTGGCGAAGCGCTTCGCCCAGCACCATCGCGGCAGCCTGCGCCACATTCAAGGATCGGGCGGCCAGCGGGATCACCAGCCGGGCATCGGCAGCCTCATGGACCGCCTGCGGTACCCCGGCGCTCTCCCGGCCCACCATCAGGGTGTCGTCCGGCGCGAAGGCAAAATCGGTATAGGCCATGTCCCCCCGGGTGGTCAGAAGCACAAGCCGCCCCCTTTGGACGGTTTGGAACTTCGCCCACGACTCATGGCGGCAAATCTCGGCGCTTTTGAGATAGTCCATCCCGGCCCGCTTCAGGCCCCGGTCGGTCAGCAGAAATCCACAGGGCTCAATGATGTCGATCCCCACCCGCAGGGCCGCCCCCAGCCGCATCATGGCCCCGGCATTCTGGGGAATATCGGGCTCATACAGGGCCAGGCGCACCACAAACCTCCATTTTGGCCCAAGTCTTGGACGGACAAGGCATTTTCTGCGTCATCGTGCCGCAAGACCCTCGAAAACCGACTCTCTATTTTACCGGCCGAACGAACAAGCCGCCGGGGGGAATAATAAAAGGTCCGGCGCGTCATTGCGTCAGTACCTGTCCTGCGCTTGTTTGTGCCAAAAGTTCGTGCGTTTTCTTCCGCCCCAGACGGGCAAAGACTATTTCAAGGGTGAACCAGTGGCAGCGACTAAGAGTGACGCGGGCACGCGACGCGATTTTCTGTATGTGGCGTCGGGCGCCGTGGGCGCCGTCGGCGTGGCCGCGGTCGCCTGGCCCCTGATCGACCAGATGAACCCCAGCGCCGCCGCCCTGGCCGCCGGCGTCACCGAGGTTGACCTCGCGACCATCCAGCCCGGCCAGCAGGTCATCGTGAAGTGGCGCGGCCATCCGCTCTTTGTGCGCCGCCGCACCACCGCCGAGATCGCCGCCTCCAAGGCCGTGGACGTGGCTTCGCTGCCCGACGCGCTCGCCAACAATGACAACCTGCCCTCCAGCGCGCCCGCGACCGACGCCAACCGCGTCATCAAGCCGGAATGGCTGATCCTGATCGGCGTCTGCACCCATCTGGGCTGCACTCCCACCGTTTCCACCCCGCAGATGCCGGAAGGCGATTACGGCGGGTGGCTGTGCCATTGCCACGGTTCGATGTACGACACGGCTGGCCGAATCCGCAAAGGCCCGGCGCCCCGCAATCTCGAGGTGCCGATCTACAGCTTTCTGTCTGACACCCGTATCAAGGTCGGTTGAGGAGAACATCTATGTCTGGCCCTTCGACCTATACCCCCAAGTCCGGCATCGAAAAGTGGATCGATGCGCGCCTGCCGCTGCCGCGCCTGATGCACGACACCATGCAGACCTTCCCCACGCCGCGTAACCTGAACATCTGGTACACCTTCGGCGGCATCCTCACCTTCTGCCTGGCGGTCCAGATCGTCACCGGCATCGTGCTGGCCATGCATTATGTGGCCAATGCGGGCCTGGCCTTCGACAGCGTCGAAGCCATCATGCGCGACGTCAATTACGGCTGGCTGATGCGCTATGTGCATGCCAACGGCGCCTCGATGTTCTTCCTGGCCGTCTATATCCACATGTTCCGCGGTCTCTATTACGGGTCCTACAAGGCCCCGCGCGAACTGATCTGGATCATCGGCGTCCTGATCTATCTGCTGATGATGGCCACCGCCTTCTTCGGTTACGTGCTGCCCTGGGGCCAGATGTCCTTCTGGGGCGCCACGGTCATCACCAACCTGTTCAGCGCCATCCCTGTGGTCGGCTCCCACATCGCCACCTGGCTGTGGGGCGACTTCGCGGTGGGCGACGCCACCCTGAACCGTTTCTTCTCGCTCCACTATCTGCTGCCCTTCATCATCGCGGGCGTCGTGGGGCTGCACATCTGGGCGCTGCATGTGCCGGGCAACAACAACCCGCTGGGCATCGACGTGAAGACACCCCAGGACACGGTGCCGTTCCATCCGTATTACACGGTGAAGGATGCCTTCTACCTGGTGCTGTTCATCATCCTGTTCGCGGTGTTCGTCTTCTACGCCCCGAACTTCTTCGGCAACCCGGACAATTACCAGCAGGCCAACCCGCTGGTGACCCCGCCTGACATCGTGCCGGAATGGTACCTGCTCCCCTTCTACGCCATGCTGCGTTCCATCCCGAACAAGCTGATGGGCGTGATCGTGATGGGCGGCGCCATCGTGACGCTGGTGTTCATCCCCTGGCTGGACACCAGCCGCGTGCGGTCCAACCGTTTCCGCCCCACCATGAAGTGGCTGTTCTGGTTCTTCGCCATCTCCTGCGTGATCCTGGGCTATTGCGGTTCGCAGCCGGTGGACAAGGCCTTTGCCGGCATTCCGCTGGTGTGGGTGGCGCGCCTGACGACGCTGTACTATTTCGGCTTCTTCTGGGTTCTGATGCCGATCATCGGACTGATCGAGACACCGAAGAAACTTCCCGCATCCATCGCGCAATCCGTGCTCGGCGACGCCGCCGCCACTCCTGCCGAATGAGAATGACCATGCATTTCAAAACCCTCTCTCTCGGTCTCGCCGTCGGCCTGCTGGCTTCGACCGCCGTTATAGCTGAAGGCATCGACACCAAGCGCCTGCCGCCCAAGGAGGAGAAGTTCTCCTTCGAAGGACCTTTCGGCACCTATGACCGCGGCGCCCTGCAGCGCGGCTACCAGGTTTACAAGGAAGTCTGCGCCGCCTGCCATTCGGCCGGCCACCTGGCCTTCCACAACCTGACCGAAAAGGGCGGCCCGGAGTTCACGGAAGCCCAGGCCAAGGCGCTGGCAAACGCCGCCAAGGTTCCGGCCGAGCCGAACGACAAGGGCGAGACCACCGACGACAAGGGCGTGCCGCTGATGCGCTCCGCCACCCTGGCCGACAAGTTCCCGTCGCCCTTCCCGAACGAGCAGGCCGCCCGCGCCAACAATTCCGGCGCCCTGCCGCCGGACCTGTCGATGATCGTCAAGGCGCGCGAAGGCGGCCCCCAGTATGTCTATTCAATCCTGACGGGTTTCCACGAAAAGGCGCCGCACGGCTTCAAGGTGACGGAAGGCAAGTATTTCAACCCCTATTTCGAAGGCTGGAACATCTCCATGCCGCCGCCGCTGGCCGCCAATTCGGTGACCTACAGCGACGGCACCAAGGCGACCATCGAACAGGAAGCCCATGACGTGACCACCTTCCTGACCTGGGCCGGCGAGCCCAAGATGGAAGAGCGCAAGCAGCTCGGCTTCGGCGTGCTGATCTTCCTGGTGGCGCTGGCCGGCATCCTCTTCGCCGCCTATCGCCGGGTCTGGAAAGACGCGCATTAGTCGTCACAAAACCCGGGCATTGCCCCGGGGGTCGTAAATGTTAAAAGGGCGTCGTTTTCAAAAGCGGCGCCCTTTTTTTTCGGCGCGTGCGCGTGAGCGGGAGCGCAATTGGACATGGCAAAAACGGTTCTCGGCATCATCGGCGGTTCCGGCGTCTATGACGTTCCCGGCCTGGAAAATGCCAAATGGCAGCGGGTGGACAGCCCCTGGGGCGAGCCGTCGGATTACATCCTGACCGGCACCTTCCTGGGCGTGGACATGGCCTTCCTGCCGCGCCATGGCCGCGGCCATTTCCAGACCCCCAGCTCGATCAACTACCGCGCCAATATCGACGCCATGAAGCGCGTCGGCGTCACCGATCTCATCAGCGTCTCGGCCTGCGGCTCGCTGAAGGAAGAACTGTCGCCCGGCACCTTTGTCATGGCCGACCAGTTCATCGACCGCACCTTCGCGCGCGAGAAAAGCTTCTTCGGCCCCGGCTTCGTCGCCCATGTGCCCATGGCCCATCCGGTCTGCCCCAAGCTGTCGGGCGCGCTGACGCTGGCCGCGCGCGAGCTGAAGATCGACCACAGCGAAGGCGGCACATACATCTGCATGGAGGGGCCGCAATTCTCCACCCGCGCCGAAAGCCTGCTCTATCGTTCGTGGGAGGCCGATGTGATCGGCATGACCGCAATGCCCGAAGCCAAGCTGGCGCGTGAGGCCGAGCTGCCCTACGCCATCGTCTGCATGGTCACCGACTATGACTGCTGGCACGACGATCACGACAGCGTGACCGTGGATGCCGTCATCAAGGTCATGCACAAGAATGCCGCCAATGCCCGCCGTCTGATCATGGCCGTGGCGCCCAAGCTGGGGCCGGAGCGCACGCCCTCCACCTGCGCCGACAATCCCGAGACCGTGCTGGATTATGCCCTGATCACGGCCCCCGATCGCCGCGATCCCTCGCTGGTCGCCAAGCTGGATGCGGTGGCGGGACGAGTCTTGAACAAGTGAAAACCAAGTTCACCATGGCCGGGCTTGACCCGGCCATCCAGAGCAATAGGAACAAGGGTGGCCGGGTCTCGCCGCGCTGCCCGGCCATGGAAGGATTCTGAGGAATGGATTTCAAGACCGTCATCCGCAGCATTCCCGACTATCCCAAGCCTGGCATCATGTTCCGCGACATCACCACCCTGCTGAGCAATCCGCGCGCCTTCCGCGCCGCGGTGGACGCGCTGGTGCAGCCCCATTGCGGCAGGAAGATCGACGCGGTGGCGGGCCTGGAAGCGCGCGGCTTTATCCTGGGCGGTGCGGTGGCGCACCAGCTTGGCGTCGGTTTCATCCCGGTGCGCAAGAAGGGCAAGCTGCCGTTCAGCGTGATCGGCGAGGATTACGAACTGGAATACGGCACCGACCGTATCGAGATCCACACCGACGCCATCACCCCCGGCGACAATGTGCTGCTGGTCGATGACCTGATCGCCACCGGCGGCACCGCCATGGCCGGGATCAACCTGCTGGAGCGCGCCGGCGCCAACGTGATCGGCTGCTCCTTTGTCATCGACCTGCCCGAACTGGGCGGTGCCGACAAGCTGCGCGCCCGCGGCATGGCGGTGTCATCGCTGGTTGCATTCGAAGGCCACTAAGCGATGCGTCAGCATCGCGCGGGAGAAGTTTTTTGAAGCTCTACTCCAACGCCGCCTCGCCCTTCGCCCGCAAGTGCCGCATCATCGCGCATGAGCTGGGCCTGAAGCTGGAGGAAATCCGCACTCTGCCGATGCAGGACGAGGAATTCCGCCGCATCAATCCCCTGGGCAAGATTCCGGCGCTGGTGCTGGACGATGGCTCGGCGCTGATCGACAGCCCCGTGATCTGCGAATATCTCAACAGCGTCGGCGGCGGAAAATTCTTCCCCGGCATGAACATCTGGCGCCCCACCAACGGCCGCTGGAAGGCGCTGGGCCTGCAGGCACTGGGGGACGGCATTGCCGACGCGGCAGTGGCCTGGGTGGTTGAAGGCCGCCAGCCCAGCCCCAACGAAGCCATGCGTACCCGTCACATGGCCGCGATCACCGCGACCCTCGACATGCTGGAGCGGGTGAATTTCGCCAAGGATCCCACCATCGGTGAAATCGCCATCGGCTGCGCCCTGGGCTATATCGAATTTCGCCTGCCCGATCTTGATTGGAAGAGTTCCCGCCCCAGATTGTCGGCCTGGTATGCGCGCCTGTGCGAATACCCCGCCATGAAGGCAACAGCCCCGGCCGCCCCATGAAATGCAAAGAACTGGCCCTGATCGCAATGCTGGCGTCGCCGATCTTGCCGGCGTTGGCGCAGGCACAGCCGGATCTTGCCTTTTATGGCACCCACGCTTGTGCGGTCGGGGCGGTTGAAGCCCAGACCGATCCGGAGGATGGCGAAACCCTCTGTCTCGATCCCAAGCCCCTGTTTGGCGGTACCGCATTCACCGCCGTCACCCCCGACGTCGACAAGGAAACCGGCAAGGAAACCGCGATCGTTACCCTGGGACAGAGCGCTTCCACCCTGATGTATGCCTTCACCTATGCCAATGCCGGCCACAAGATGGGTGTCGTGCTGGATGGCAAGCTGGTTTCGGCGCCGTTCATCTCCAGCCCCAATGGCGCGGGACAGGTCACCGTCTATGGCCTGTCGCATGCGCAGATCGTTGCGCTGATTGCGCGCTATGCGGCGAAAGCGCCATGAGGGCTTTGAAATGAAGATTGGCGGCCGGCACACCCGCTCCATCTGGACCATCGGCGAGGATGCCTTCGGCATCTTCGACCAGACGCGGCTGCCGCACGAACTCGTCACCCTGACCCTGCGCAGTTCCGAGGATGCCGCCAGGGCCATCACGTCGATGCAGACCCGCGGCGCGCCCCTGATCGGCGCGGTCGGGGCCTATGGCCTGGCGCTGTCGGTGCGGGAAGATGCCAGTGACGACGCCATCAACCAGGCCGTCGAAATGCTGGCTGAAACCCGCCCCACCGCCATCAACCTGAAATGGGCCCTGTGGCGCATGCGCGGCGCGCTTCTGAACCAGCCGCATGGCCGGCGCGTGGCACTGGCCTGGGCGGAAGCGCAGAAGATCGCCGACGAGGATGTGGCGATGAACGAGGCCATCGGCTTCAACGGCCTGAAGATCATCGAAAAGATCGCGCAGGACAAGCCGGGCGAAACCGTCAACATCCTGACCCACTGCAATGCTGGCTGGCTGGCCACGGTGGATTACGGCACCGCGCTGGCGCCGATCTACATGGCGCATGATGCGGGCATAAAGCTGCATGTCTGGGTCGACGAGACCCGCCCCCGCAACCAGGGCGCCGCGCTCACGGCGTTCGAGCTGGGCAATCACGGCGTCGATCACACTATCATCGCCGACAATGCCGGCGGCCATTACATGCAGGATGGCCAGGTGGACATGGTGATCGTGGGCACCGACCGCGTCACCGCCAATGGCGATGTCGCCAACAAGATCGGCACCTATCTGAAGGCGCTGGCGGCGAAGGACAACAATGTCCCCTTCTATGTCGCGCTCCCCAGTTCCACCATCGACTGGACGCTTGCAAGCGGCCACGACATTCCCATCGAGGAACGTAGCCCGGACGAGGTGCTGAAAATGTCCGGCCGTCTGCCCGACGGCACCGTCACCACCGTCGAAATCGCAGCCCCCGGCAGCGGCGCCGCCAATCCCGGTTTCGACGTGACCCCGGCGCGGCTGGTGACAGGCTTCATCACTGAGGCCGGCACCTGCGCCGCGACACCCGAAGGTTTGCGCAGCCTGTTTCCGAAATAGGCGACTCAGGTATTGAAGCGGAAATGCATCACGTCGCCGTCAGCGACGACATACTCTTTGCCTTCCAGACGGAACTTGCCCGCTTCTCGCGCGCCGGCTTCGCCCTTGCCGGCGACATAGTCGTTGAAGGCGATGGTTTCGGCGCGGATATAGCCATGCTCGAAATCGGTATGGATCACGCCGGCGGCCTGCGGGCCTTTTGAGCCCTTGGTCACGGTCCAGGCACGGGCTTCCTTCGGCCCCACCGTGAAAAACGTCAGCAGCCCCAGCAGTTCATAGCCGGTGCGGATCAGCCGGTTCAGGCCGGGTTCTTCGAGGCCCAGGGATTCCAGGAAATCCGCGCGGTCCGCCATCGGCATCTGCGCGATCTCTTCCTCGATCTTGGCGCTGATCACCACGCTGCGTGCGCCCTCGGCTTTCGCCATGGCCTCGACCTTGGCGCTGATCGCGTTGCCGGTCGCCGCCGAACCTTCCTCGACATTGCAGACATACAGCACCGGCTTGGCGGTCATCAGCCCAAGCTGGCTGTAGGGCCCGCGTTCTTCCGGTGCCAGTTCGGCGCGGCGGGCGGGCTTGCCTTCGCGCAGCAGGGTCACGGCCTTCATCATCAAGGCGAGCTGTTCCTTGGCTTCCTTCTCGCCGCTATTGGCTTTCTTCTCCAGCGGCTTGATGCGCTTTTCCAGGCTCTCCAGGTCGGCCAGCATCAGCTCGGTCTCGACCGTCTCCGCATCGCTCACCGGATCGATCTTGCCTTCGACATGGGTGATGTCGTCGTCAATGAAACAGCGCAGCACATGCGCCACGGCGTCCACTTCGCGGATATTGGCCAGGAACTGGTTACCCAGGCCTTCGCCCTTCGACGCGCCGCGCACCAGTCCAGCGATGTCCACAAAGGTGATGCGGGTGGGGATGATCTCCTGCGAACCGGCGATCTGCGCCAGCGTTTCCAGTCGCGGGTCCGGCACCGCAACGTCGCCGACATTGGGTTCGATGGTGCAGAAGGGATAGTTGGCCGCCTGCGCTGCCGCCGTCTGGGTCAGGGCATTGAACAAGGTGGACTTGCCGACATTGGGCAGGCCCACGATTCCGCATTTGAAACCCATTTCCTAAAACCTCGTCATGCCCGGCCAGCAAGGCCGGTCTTCCGGCCGCAGCGCGAGCCGGCCATCCATTGCGCTGTTGTATATCACGGCAATTCCTGCGAACCGGATTTCGGTTCTTTTTTCGGCTTCACCGGCTGGGTCAGCAACGCCACCTTGCTCATGAAACCGGTATCGTCGTCCTTGGCCAGCAGTGGCGCGGCTTCGACCATCGCGCCCACCAGCGGCTGCAGCCACTGGATATCCTCTTTCGAGAAATTCTGCAGCACATGTCCGCTCACCCGGCTCTTCTCACCCGGATGGCCGATGCCCAGCCGCACCCGGCGATAATCCGGTCCCAGCGTGGCGGTTATGGAACGCAAACCGTTCTGCCCCGCATCGCCGCCACCGGTCTTCACCTTGACCTTGCCCGCCGCCAGGTCGATCTCGTCATGCACCACCACCAGCGCGGATAGCGGCAGCTTGAAGAAGCGCAGCACCGGGCCGATGCAATCGCCCGACAGGTTCATGAAGGTCTGGGGCTTCAGCAGGTAGGTCTTGCGGCCACCAAGCGTGCCTTCCGACAGCAAGCCGCCCGACTTCACCTTCCACGGCCCGAAGCGATAGGCGGCGTGCAGTTCGTCCAGCACGATGAAGCCGGCATTGTGCCGGTTCTTCGCATATTGCGACCCGGGATTGCCCAGTCCGGCGATGAGGAGAGGCGTATCCATGACGGAGACGCCTCCCCCAAGCGCCAGGACTTACTTCTTGGCTGCGGGCTTGGCGGCGGCAGCGGCCGGAGCAGCCTTGGCGCCAGCGGCAGGCGCCGCAGCGGCGGCAGGCGCGGCCTCGGCGGCAGGCGCGTCGGCGCCGGCAGCGGCCTTCTTCTGCTCTTCGCGCACGGTGGTCGAGGCGACGATGGAGCAGACGGTGGTGTCGCGGCCCTTGATCAGCGGCTTCACGCCCTTGGGCAGCGCCAGGTCGGCGATATGGACGGTTTCATTGATGTCCAGCGCCGCAACATCCACCTCGATGGTGTTGGGGATGCTGTCGGCCGGGCACAGCAGGGTCAGGCTGTGGCGCACCACGTTCAGCACGCCGCCCTTCTTCAGGCCCGGGGACACGTCCTGGCCACGGAAATGCACCGGAATGGCCAGCTTGACGCTGCCACCTTCGGGCAGGCGCAGGAAATCGACATGCACGACGCGGTCGGTGACCGGGTCGAGCTGCACGGCGCGCGGGATGGCGCGGGTCTTCTTGCCGCCGATGTCCAGGCTGAACAGGGTGGTGAGGAAATGGCCGGCATCCACGATGCGCTCCAGGGTACGGGCGTCCACCGCCACATTCTCCGGGGTGTCGTTGCCGCCATAAATGACGCCGGGGACCAGCCCCTTCAGCCGCGCCTGATAGGCCGGACCCTTGCCGGTGCCGGTGCGCGCTTCTGCCTTAAGTTCTTGAACTTGCGTCATTTTCTTACCTCAATGATCCCAGACCCCAAAGGGAGCCCCGAAAGACGGCGCTTTTAGCCCAACGCCCCCCAACACGCAATAAGCCCCGCAAACAGGGCTTTGCGGCCCTGTTCCGGCTTGCCGCCAAGCAGGGGACGGACCAGGGCATGCTGCGGGTGAATGACGGCATTCAGCGGGTGGCGGCCCCGCGTTCCTTCAGTCGAACAGGCTCGACACCGAGGCTTCATTGTTGATGCGCCGCATCGCTTCGCCCAGCAGGGGCGCGATGGAGATGGTGCGGATGTTCGGGCAGGCCGACTGCGCCGCGGTGGGGGCGATGGAATCGGTCACCACCATCGATTTCAGCCGCGAAGCCTGGATGCGTGCCACCGCCTCGCCCGACAGGACGCCATGGGTGCAATAGGCGTAGACCTCGGTGGCGCCGTTTTTCAGCAGCGCCTCGGCGGCGTTGCACAGGGTGCCGCCGGAATCCACGATGTCATCCACCAGGATGCAGACGCGCCCTTCCACTTCGCCGATGATATTCATCACTTCCGACACCCCGGCGCGGGGGCGGCGCTTGTCCACGATCGCCAGGTCGGTGTTGAGGCGGCTGGCCAGCGAGCGGGCACGCACCACGCCGCCGACATCGGGCGACACCACCATCGGTTCCTTGCCGCCCAGATTGTCCATAATGTCCTTCACAATGACGGGCTGGGCGAACAGGTTGTCGGTGGGAATATCGAAGAAGCCCTGGATCTGCCCGGCATGCAGGTCAACGGTCAGAACACGGTTGGCGCCGGCTTCGGTGATCAGGTTCGCCACCAGCTTGGCGGAAATGGGCGTGCGCGGGCCGACCTTGCGGTCCTGGCGGGCATAGCCGAAATAGGGGATCACCGCGGTGATGCGGCGCGCGCTGGCGCGGCGCAGCGCATCGATCATGATCAGCAGTTCCATCAGATTGTCGTTGGCGGGCGCGCTGGTGGACTGGATCAGGAACATGTCCTCGCCGCGGACATTCTCGTGGATTTCCACAAACACTTCATCGTCGGCGAAGCGGCGCACGTCGGCCTTGACGGGGACCAGGTCCAGATAGCTGCCGATCGCATCGACCAGCGGCTTGTTGGAGTTTCCGGTGATGAGGCGCATGCCCCGCGATCCGTTCAGATCCGCCATGCTGTCCCCGACTGCCCCATGAACCTTTGATGACGGGCTTTTAGCCCTTGCCCCGGGGACTCGCAACCCGTGCAGTTGTCCCAGTTACCCGGTCAGCACAATCGCTGAAATTTGCCGCCCATAGTCCGGCTGCTGCGCATGGGTGGTGCGCCGGAAGCTGAAAAAGCCGTTCTCGGGCAGATAGGTGCAGATACCCAGCTTCTCCACCGATCCTGTTCCGGCGGCGGTCAGCCGGTGGGCGACATAGCCCTCCAGGTCGAAGCGGTAATGGCCCTCCTTGTCAGACGGCACGAAGAACTTGCGCATCCGAAGGCCCTGTTCCAGGAACCGGTCGCGGAAATCGAAGCCTACTTCATAATTCTGCTGGCTGATGCAGGGGCCGATGGCGGCGCTGGTGCCGGCGCGCGAGGCCCCCAGCTTTTCCATGGCGTCCAGGGTGGCTTCCAGCACCCCGCCATGCGCCCCTTTCCAGCCGGCATGGGCGGCCCCGATCACCCGCGCCTTGCGGTCGGCGAATAGCACGGGTGCGCAGTCGGCCGTCAGGATCCCCAGCGCCAGGCCCGGGGTGGCGGTGACCATGCCGTCCCCCTCAAACCTTGCCGCGCCTTCGCGCGGCGGGGCCGGCCTTGCCTCCCACATCGGCATGGTGTGCACCACGGCGCTATGGACCTGCGAAAGGCTGAGAAGCGATTCCGCGCCCAGTGCCGCCTGGACGCGCATGCGATTTTCCCCCACCGCGGCGGGATCGTCCCTGGAGCCAGGCCCGCAATTGAGCGAGGCGTAAATGCCTTCGGAAACACCGCCCTCGCGGCCGAAGAAGCCATGGGCAATGCCGGCTGCCTTAAGGTTTTGCGCTTCAACCTGCTTCACGGCGCGAACCCCGCAACCTCGCTCAGCACCGGCGGCACAAAGGCGATGGCCTTGAAAAGCGTGCCCATCTGCTGCGCCCCGATCAGCCGCTCGGTCGCCTGGATCAGCGCGTCGGCTTCGCCCGGATGGCTCTTGATCAACTGCTCGGCGCGTTCGGTGATGCCGATGGTGGCCAGGAACGCGCCCTGCGTCACCGGCCCCACCACATTTGCGCCGCCGCGCTTTCCCGCCTGGGCCAGCGCCGCGAAATCCACATGCGCCGACAGGTCGTCCTCGCCCGGCTCATCCAGCGCATCGACGAAGCGGTGCCCGCCCACCGCCTGCAAGGTCTCGCCGAAGCCCGTCACCGTGTCATAGCCATAATCGATCATCAGCGCCGCGCCGCCCTTGATGGCGATGATGCGTGCAATCTCCTCGGCCAGCGCGATGCCGGCGGGAGAGATCTCATAAACACCGCCATCCGGCGCGGCTTCCCGGTTTTCGGGAATAGTCGGGCGCGGCACCGGAATGGGCGCCACCGCCAGCTGAAGCTCGCCATCCAGCGCCGTCACCATGCGCTCGCACCAGCCGCGCGGCGTTTTCACATACTGGCGCACGGGCAAGGCATCGAAGAATTCGTTGGCCACCAGGAACAAGGGCCGGTCGGCGAGGCTGTCGTCGAACTGTGTCTGCCAGGAAATATCCGCGCCGCTGCCGCGCAGCTTATCCGCCTGGATCTCCTGCAGGACCGGGCTGGCCTCGATCATCACCACATCCAGATCGGCGAGGAATTCCGGCGCCACCGCGGCGGCGCGCAGGATATCGGCCATCAAGGTGCCGCGTCCCGGCCCCAGCTCCACCAGTCGCGGATTCTTCGGACAGCCCTGGTCGGCCCAAGCCTGCACCAGCCATAGCCCCACCATCTCGCCGAACATCTGGCTGACTTCGGGCGCGGTTGTGAAGTCTCCCGTGGCGCCGATGGGATCGCGGGTGATGTAGTAGCCGTCCTGCGAGTCCAGCAGCGCAATGGTCATGAACTGCGCCACCGACATCGGGCCCTGTGCCTCGATCAGGGCAGCGATGCGCGATTTCAGCCTCATGCCGGCTTCTTGCGCAGGGCGATCCAGAACAGCACGCCCGCGGTCAGCCAGATCGGGATGGACAGCGCCATGCCCATGCTGACGGGGCCAATGAACTGGGTATCCGGCTCGCGGTAGAATTCGCTGATGAAGCGGAAGGTGCCATAGCCCAGGAAGAACAGCGCCGATATCAGCCCCGGCTTTTCGTTGGCACGGAACAGCCGCAGCGCGACCTGCAGCAGCACGAACAGCGCCAGGCCTTCCAGCGCCGCCTCGTACAACTGGCTGGGATGCCGCGGCAGCAGGCCGGCGCGCGGGAAAATCATCGCCCAGGGCACATTGGTAACGCGGCCCCACAATTCGCCGTTCACGAAATTGGCGATGCGCACGATGAAGATGGCGATGGGCGCAAAGGCGCAGCACAGGTCCGCCACGGCCAGGAAGTTCAGCTTGCGCCGCCGCGCGAACCACCACAGCGCGAGGATCGTGCCCAGGAGCCCGCCATGGAACGACATGCCGCCTTCCCAGGCCGCGATGATGCGCACCGGGTCGGTGAGGAAGCCCATCGGCAGTCCGTCGCAGAAGGCGGCATAGCTGGGCGTGACGCTGCACAGGACCGTGCCATAGATCAGCACCCAGCCCAGCCGCCCGCCGATGATGATGCCGAAGGTCGCCCACACCACCAGGTCGCCGATATCGTCCTCGGTGGCCGGCGGCCTGCCGTTGAAGGGCGGATGCGCCCACAGCCGTTTCTGCCGCAGCACCCGCACCACGCCCCACCAGGCCAGGGTGATGCCCGCGATATAGCCCAGGGCATACCAGCGGATGGCGATGGGGCCCAGTTGCAGGGCCACCGGGTCAATATGGGGGAAGGGCAGCAGGGCCTGGATCATGGGCGGCAAAACGCCGGTGCTTCGCGCCTTGTGTCAAGTGAAGCCGCTGGTCATAAAGATGGCTCGCAAGGAGATACCCATGGCGCAGACCGACAATCCCTTCCTGGACGGCGTGGCCAAGGCCTTCACCGACGCTGCCGGCATGGCCCAGAGCGTGCGCACCGAGATCGACACCTTCATGCGCCAGCGGCTGGAACGGCTGGTGGCCGACATGGATTTCGTGCCGCGCGAGGAATTCGAGGCCGTGAAGGCCATGGCCGCCAAGGCCCGCGCCGAGAACGAAGCCCTCTCGCTGCGGATCGCGGCTTTGGAATCAAAATCAGGCACTTAGCCGGATCCCGCGCCGAATCTGGGAGTCGTTCGGCGGCGGAACCTCTGAATCTGTGAGCGGATTCAAAGCTGTGGAATCTTTTCCGCAAGGCGGGATGACGAGTCCCGGACTCTTGTTTTCTCCAGATCTTGTGCCAGTTTGGATCGCAACTGCTTCGTTTTGTGTCCTGGAGCCCGCGCATGCCCTTACACCATCTGGACGACGAACCGCTGGATGCTCTGCACCCGCTCGACATGCTGGAGCGGGCGGTGGAGGCCAATGGCTGGGCTTTCGAGCGTGCCGGCCGGGACGAGCTGAACCTGTCGGTGGCCGGCAAGTGGAGCGACCATCACTTCAATTTCTCCTGGCGCGAGGACCTCCAGTCGCTGCACCTGTCCAGCGCCTTCGACATGCGGATCAGCGAAGGCACCCGCCGCCAGAACGTCGCCGACCTGTTGATGGCGGTGAACGCCAAACTGTGGATCGGCCATTTCGACCTGTGGCCCCAGGACGGCACCATCATCTTCCGCCATGCCATGATCTTCCCCGACGCCGAGGCCAGCGCCGCCCAGTGCGAGGCGCTGCTGAACCTGGCGCTGGAAGCCTGCGAACATTACTACCCCGCCTTCCAGTTCGTGCTGTGGGGTGGCAAGACCGCGGACGAGGCCATCGCCGCCGCCGTGCTGGAAACCGCCGGACAGGCGTAGGCCAGGCACGATTGCCTGATTTATTTGTCATGGCGCGGCTTGCCCGGGCCGTCCAGAGCGACAAGCGCCTCGTTGAATTCCGTGATTGCGGCCCCGGATGGCCCACGTAAAGTGCGCCATGACAATTAAGCGGATTGAACCTGTGATCCTCCTTATCGGTTGCGGACGAATGGGATCGGCCCTGCTGAAGGGCTGGCTGGCGGGTGGTGTCAAACCCATCGCCGTGGTGGAACCAAATCCGTCGGCGGACCTGAAGAAACTCGCTAGGGCGAAAAAGCTTTCCCTGTTCGCCGCGCCGTCCCAGGTCAGGGGCAAGCCCTCCGTCTGCGTGGTGGCGATCAAGCCGCAGATTTTGAAAGGCGAAGCCCCGACGCTGGCCGGCTTTGCCAAAGCGGGCGCGCTGATGATCTCCATCGCGGCGGGCACCTCCGTCGCCTCGATGATGCAGGCCTGGGGCGCGAAGGCCCGCATCATCCGCGCCATGCCCAACACGCCCGGCTCGGTCGGCGCCGGCATCACCGGCATCTATCCCGCCAAAGGCGTCACCGCCGCCGACAAGAAGAAGGCCGTCGCGCTGCTGTCGGCCCTGGGTGCCACCGAATGGCTGTCCAGGGAAAAACTGATCGACAGTGTCACGGCGGTGTCTGGCTCCGGCCCCGCTTATCTCTTCCTGTTCGCCGAAGCCCTGACGCAAGCCGGTGTCGCCGAAGGCCTCACCCGCAAACAGGCCGAAATCTTCGCCCGCGCCACCGTCTCCGGCGCGGGCGCGCTGCTCGCCGCCGACAAAACCCCTGCCGGCAAACTGCGCGAGAACGTCACCAGCCCTGGTGGCACAACAGCAGCCGCGCTCGCCGTGTTCATGAAAGATAATGCGCTGCTCGAACTGGTCAAACGCGCCGCTCACGCCTGTGCCCGCCGCGCCGAAGAACTGGGTTAGCGCGGCAGAGCGTCTTGAAATCTAAAATCACCGCTTCCGCGCAATGGACAGTTCCCAATTCATGGAGCGGTTGCATGATCTTCGTGCAGGGCCAGCCCGGCACACAGTTTTCCATCATTGAAGCTAGCGACAATCCGGCCCCGCAGGGTGTGAAGTAGTCAGCGTTACGGCAAGGCGTCGACATTCTGGGGCGCCTTATCAACACCGGTTTGGCCCGTGGTAAAATGCGCCCGTGAGACCACGAAAGGCGCGTCATGTGGTGTTGGAAAAAAGGGGGGAGGGGGTGCGAATTTCCCCCCGAATGGCCCAGGCGTTCAGCGGATTTCGGGGAAAATCTGGTTGGACAGGAAAAAAGGTTCAGACCGGCAGCCGGATCACGGCCTTCAGGCCGCCCAGCGCGCTGTCGCCCAGCACGATATCCCCGCCATGCGCACGCGCGATGTCACGCGCGATGGCCAGACCAAGTCCGCTGCCCCCGCTCTGCAGGTTGCGACCCTGGTCCAGGCGGTGGAAGGGGCGGAAGGCTTCCTCGCGCCGGTCTTGCGGAATGCCCGGTCCGTTATCTTCTACCGCGATATCGGCCTGGCTGCCGCGCCGCGCCAGCGTTACCGACACCCGCGAACCATGCTTCAGCGCATTGTCGATCAGGTTGGTCAGGCAGCGCCGCAGCGCCGCGCGCTTGACACTGACCTCGATGCCGTCGGGCGCAGTCACCTCGACATCTTCTCGCTGCCGCGCCTTGGCGCTGGCCGCCGCCGCATCGCGCACCATCTCGCCCAGATCGGTCAGCGCGGACTCCTCGCCGCCCTCGCCGCGGGCAAAGGCGAGATATTCGTCCAGCATATGCTCCATCTCTTCGATGTCGCCGCGCATGTCGGCGATTTCGTTCGGGGCAGCATGCCCCTCTCCGTCCGGCATCATCGCCAGCGCCAGCTTCAATCGTGTCAGCGGCGTCTTGAGGTCATGGCTGACGCCGGCCAGCATCTCGGTCCTCTGGGTGACATGGCGTTCGATGCGTTCGCGCATGGTGATGAAGGCCTGGGCGGCGCGGCGCACTTCCACCGCGCCATACGGCTTGAAGTCCGGTACGGCGCGGCCCTTGCCGAAACTGTCGGCGGCGCGCGCCAGCCTTTCGATCGGGCGCACCTGGTTCCTCAGGAACAGGGCCGCAATGCCCATCAGCAGAAGCGACGAGCCCACCATCCACAGGATGAAGATGTCGGGCTTGGAGACGGTGACGCGATCGCGCGGTACCAGCACCGCCAGCACCCCATCATGCACATCCACCCGGATCTCGAAGGCGTCGCCGATACGCTGCGTTCGAAAATCGCGGTCCTTGCCGATGCGCTGTTCCAGGATGTCGTCCAGCGCCACGTCGATGGTACTGGTCAGCCTGCCATGGAACGGGGGCAGGTTCTGGCCGGGCAGGAAACGGATCTGATAATGGAGTTGCCGCGCCGCCAGGGTCCGCAGCCGCAAGCGATCGGGTTCGGCGTGGTTGTCCTCCAGCGCCACCAGCAACGCGATATCGGCCGACACGTCGCGCGCCAGGCGCCGGGTGGTGGTGTCGAGATCGCGTTCGAAGAAAACATAGGCCACGATCGCCTGCAGCAGCACGATCGGCGCCACGATGATAATCAGCGAACGGCCGAACAGGTGTCGCGGCAGGAAGCGCTTCAGCGAGAAGCGTCGGTCAGACACGATCGGGCACGAGCATATAGCCAACGCCGCGCACGGTCTGCAGATACAGCGGCAGCTTCGGGTCTTCCTCGATCTTGCGGCGCAGGCGCGTCACCTGCACGTCGATGGAACGCTCCAGCGCCACGTTCAGCCGCTTGCACAATTCGCTGCGCGAAAAGGGGCGCCCCGCATGGGTGGCGAAAAGCTGCAGCAGGGCGGCTTCCGCGCCCGTCAGCTTCACCGGCTTGCCGGTGCGCGTCAGCCGTGAGGTGGCTGGGTCGAACAGGGCGGCGCCCATCCGCACCGGGCCGATGGCGGGCGCTTCCGGCGGTGCGGAACGGCGCAGCAGGCTGTTCACCCGCAGCAGCAATTCGCGCGGCTCGAACGGCTTGGGCAGATAGTCGTCGGCGCCCAGTTCCAGCCCGGCGATGCGGTCGGCGGGGTCGCCGCGCGCCGTCAGCATCAGGATGGGAACCTTGGAATCCTTGCGCACGCTCTGGGTCAGGTCCAGGCCGGATTCGCCGGGCATCATCACGTCCAGGATCAGCAGGTCGAAGGCCATGCCCTTCATTAGGGCGCGGGCATCGGCGGCGCCAGGGGCGACGGTCACCCGATAGCCATTGCCGGACAGGTAACGCTGCAGCAAGGCACGCAGGCGTTCGTCATCGTCCACCACCAGCAGATGCGGCTCATCGCCCGTCCCGCTCATGGCTGCCATGCCGGGGAAAGGGGCGAAAATGCCCTTGCCGCCCTTGCGGGTTTCGCGCGTGCCATGCTGCAATACATGCCAGAAAAACTAGGCCCTCCCACCGGGACGGGCAAGCCCGGCCTTGTGGCCCGGACCAGACAGGAAGAGCCCGATGGCAGACGTGATCCCTTTCGACCAGCGTGATGGCTCGCTTTGGTATGATGGCAAGCTGGTGCCCTGGAAGGACGCCAAGACCCATGTGCTGACCCATGGCCTGCATTACGGGTCGTGCGTGTTCGAAGGCCAGCGCATCTACAATGGAACCATCTACAAGCTGAAGGAGCATACCGACCGTCTGTTCTTCTCGGCCTCGCAGCTGGGCATGACCATTCCCTTCACCAGGGAGCAGATCAACCAGGCCTGCATCGACGCCGCCGCTGCGCAGAATATCAAGGACGGCTATCTGCGCCCCGTGGCGTTCCGCGGCAGCGAGATGATGGCAGTGTCGGCGCAGAACACCACCATCCATGTCGCCATCGCCTGCTGGCCCTGGCCCAGCTATTTCAGCCCGGCCGAAAAGCTGAAGGGCATCCGGCTGGACATCTCGCGCTGGAAACGCCCCTCGGCCGAGACCGAGCCGGTGCATGCCAAGGCGGCCGGC
The DNA here is from genome assembly GCA_966211925.1 of uncultured Hyphomicrobiales bacterium. Taxonomy (GTDB): domain Bacteria; phylum Pseudomonadota; class Alphaproteobacteria; order Micropepsales; family Micropepsaceae; genus Rhizomicrobium. The sequence continues at coordinate 77,529 of CBIHOI010000002.1, forward strand.
CTCTACATGATCTGCACCATCTCCAAGCATGAGGCCGAGGCCAAGGGCTATGCCGATGCGATGATGTGGGACTATCGCGGCTATGTCGCCGAGGCGACCGGCGCCAACGTGTTCTTCGTCAAGGATGGCGAGCTGCATACCCCGACGCCGGACTGTTTCCTCAACGGCCTGACGCGCCAGTCGGTGATCGCCATTGCCAAGGCGCGCGGCGTCAAGGTGATCGAGCGCCACATCATGCCGGAGGAGCTGACCGGCTTCACCGAATGTTTCCTCACCGGCTCGGCCGCGGAAGTGACGCCGGTGTCCGAGATCGGGCCCTACACCTTCAAGCCGGGCACACTGACCGAAACCCTGATGAACGCCTATTCCGACGAAGTGCGTGGCGTCTCGGCGAAGGCGACGGCCTAGCCGTTCGGGTGGGCCCAGACGATCAGCACCGCTCCTGCGACCAGCAGCGCGATGCCCGCGGCCTCGCGCAGCGTGGTTTTTTGCCGGAAGACGAAGCGTGTCACGCCCTGCGCGAACAGTACTTCCACCAGCGCCAGCGTGCGAACACTCGCCGCTGTTGCCAGCGCGAAGGCCAGGAACCAGAACTGCGACGCCGCCGCCCCCGTGAAGCCGGCCGCCAGTGATGGCTTCCACAGCCCCAGGATGGCGACCAGAGTCCGCCGCCGGAACAGCAGCAGCCAGCCCAGCAGCAGCACCGTCTGCAAGGTCAGTCCCGCCGCAAGGCTGAAGGTCGCGCCCAGCACGAAGCTGGTCTGGTGCAAGGACAGGATGGCGCCGCGATAGCCGATGGCCGACGCCGCAAACAGGGCCGCAGACGACAGCCCCAGCAGTGCCGGTGCGAGCCCGCCCGTCAGGGCCTGCGGCTTGATCGAGATCAGCGCCACGCCCGCCATGGCAATGACGATGGCCAAGGCCATCGGCGGGTTGAGAGGATCGTGCAGGAACAGAAGGCCCATCAGCGCCACCAGCACCGGTTCGGTCTTCAGATACGCCACGGTGACAACGAAGCTGCGCTGCTCCATGGTCTTGAGCATCAGCGCGGTGCCGCCGATCTGGGTCAAGGCTCCCAGCGCGGTCCACAATGCGAAGTTCAGATTGATCTTTGGCAGCGCCGCGTCGGTCGCCAGCATTACGACGGCAAGAAAAAGCAGCGCGAACGGAAAACCGAACAGGAAGCGCACCAGCGTGGCACCCAGCGCGCCCAGCTTGGGGGTCAGTTCGCGCTGCATGGTGTTGCGCGCGGTCTGCCCGACTGCACCGAGCAAGGTGAAGGCAACCCAGAGAAAATTCACGCGGGATCGCTTGGTCCAGGCCGGATATGAACCATGCCGTTTCGGAAATAGACCACCCCGGTATAAACCGTCAGCGCGGCGGCAACATACAGCAGGCTATAGGCCAGCGCGGCATAGGTGAGCGACGGGATGCCCGGCAGGTAGGTGTCCGCCAGCGGCGTCAGGATCATGGCGCCGATGGCCAGCATCTGCACCGCGGTCTTGAACTTGGCGATCGCCGTGACCGGCACGCTGACGCGGGTACCGGCCAGGAATTCGCGCAGGCCCGACACCAGGATTTCACGCGCCAGGATGATCAGCGCCGGCACCAGCCTGAGCAGGCTGATCATGCCGTTGGGCTTCATCTGGGTGAAGGTGCCTTCCGCGACCAGCATCATCAGCGCCACCGCCACCAGCACCTTGTCGGCGATGGGGTCCAGCATGCGGCCGAAATCCGATCCCGCTTTCAGCTTGCGGGCGGCGAAGCCGTCCAGCCAGTCGCTGACGCCGGCGATCACGAAGACGGCGAAGGCCGTCAGCCGCGCCACTTCGCCAGGCATGACGAAGGCAAGCGCAAAAATTGGCACCAGCACGATGCGCAGAATTGTGAGGGCGTTGGGCAGGGCGAACATGGTCACAGTTTAGAACCCCTCCATCACAAGGTCACCCTTTACTTCTGCCGATGGTCAAGTGGGATGGAAGAAATCATAGACTTTCTTCGCCAGTGTGGCGCTGACACCGCCCACGGCCGTCAGATCGGCCAGGCTGGCGGCCGCCACGGCGCGAGCGGAACCGAAATGCTGCAAAAGCGCGCGCTTGCGGCTGGCGCCCACCCCGGCGATCTCGTCCAGCGGATTGGCGCCTATGGCGGCGCTGCGCTTCTTGCGATGGCCGCCGATGACAAAGCGGTGCGCCTCGTCGCGCAGCCGCTGCAGATAGTACAGAACCGGGCTCTTGTGATCGAGGCGGAAGGGCTCCTTGCCGGGCATGTAGAAATGTTCACGCCCGGCATCGCGGTCCGGGCCCTTGGAGATGCCCACCAGCGCCACGTCTTCCACGCCCAGATCGGCAAAGACCTGGCAGGCGATGGACAACTGGCCGGGGCCGCCGTCGATCAGCACCAGGTCGGGACGCCTCCAGCGGGCATCGTCAGGATTCGTGTCTTCCGCCGCTTCCTCCTTCACCATGCGGGCGAAGCGGCGGGTCAGAACCTCGCGCATCATGGCGTAGTCGTCGCCCGGCGCCAGTTCCTCGGACTTGATGTTGAATTTGCGATACTGCGCCTTTTCGAAACCATCCGGGCCGGCGACGATAAACGCACCCAGCGCATGGGCGCCCTGGATATGGGAGTTGTCATAGACCTCGATGCGGCGTGGCGGCTGTTCCAGCCCGAAGACGTCGGCCACGCCTTCCAGCAACTGGGTCTGTGCGCCGTTCTCGGCCAGGCGGCGGCCCAGCTGTTCGCGTGCATTGGTAAGGGCGCGGTCCATGATCTCGCGCTTTTCGCCGCGCTGGGGCGTGGAGATTTCGACGCGGTGCTCGGCGCGCAAGGACAGCGCCTCGGCCAGAAGCTCGCGGCTCGGCAATTCCTCCGACGTGAGGATCAGTTTGGGTGCTGTGCGTTCGTCGTAGAACTGGCCGACGAAACTCTCCAGCACGTCCGCCGCCGCCAGGTCTGGGGCATGACGCGGGAAATAGGGGCGGTTGCCCCAGTTCTGCCCTGCGCGGAAGAAGAAGACCTGGATGCAGGTGTGCCCGCCTTCGCTGTGCAGGGCGAACAGGTCGGCCTCCACGAAGGTGGACGGGTTCACGCCCTGGGACGACTGGATGTGGCTCATCGCCTTGAGCCGGTCGCGCAGCTTGGCGGCCGCTTCGAAATCCATGGCGTCCGAGGCCTTGGTCATCTCGGCCTTGAGGTCGTTCTGCACCGCCTGGCTTTTGCCGTTGAGGAAGCTTTCGGCTTCCTCGACCAGTTCGTGATAGCCGCCCAGATCCACGCGGTTCACACAGGGCGCACTGCAGCGCTTGATCTGGAATAGCAGGCAGGGCCGGGTGCGGCTTTCGAACACCGAATCCGAACAGGAACGCAGCAGGAAGGCGCGCTGCAGGGTGTTGAGGGTGCGGTTGACCGCGCCGGCGCTGGCGAAGGGACCGAAATAGATGCCCTTGGTGGTCTTGGCGCCGCGATGTTTCAGCAGCTGCGGAAAAGGATGGTCCTCGCGCAGCAGGATGTTGGGAAAGCTCTTGTCGTCGCGATAGCTGACATTGTAGCGGGGCTTCAGCCGCTTGATCAGGTTGGATTCCAGCAGCAGGGCTTCGATTTCGCTGGCGGTGGTGACGAACAGCATCTCGGTGGTTTCCGAGATCATGCGGGTGATGCGGTCGTTATGGCCGCCGCGCAGGGCATAGGAACTGACCCGCTTTTTCAGGCTCTTGGCCTTGCCGACATACAGAACTTCGCCTGCCGCATTCAGCATGCGGTAGACGCCGGGGGCATCCGGCAGGGTCTTGAGATAGGCGGCGATGCGCTCGGCGCCCTTCAAGGTGGGGGATAGGGCGCTCATGAAGCCCCGCCAGTCCGGTTTGCCGACACCTTGAAATCAGACGACAAAACGGCCTTCAGCAACATAATTGTGCGAGGCAATTTTAGCCCCCCCCTCCCCCCCCGGCAGGGGACAGGCAGCGTGCAAAAGCGCGCCATCGGGGAGTTTTGCCGGCACTTATCCAACGGTACGCACATCCTTATCCAACAAAACCGCTTTTCGGCGGATAGGCACCTGGGCGAGACGCCTTCCAACGGATTTTACCCCAGTCCTGAGCCTGGGGGACAAGTTGTAATGTTATCGGGCGCGCTCGATTTCAATCCCGACGCTCTCGGCATGGGTGAGGGCCTGGAGTTTTTCCACCCGCACCCGCACGGTACGGACCCGGGCATCCTCGAAACAGGCGGCGGCGATGCGTTCGGCCAGGGTTTCCGCCAGCCGCACATGACCTTCGGCGATGATGGCGCGGATGCGCTTTTCGATGACGTGATAGTCCACGACATTTTCCAGCATGTCCCCGGTATCGGCCAGGTCGTCGGTGGCGAGGTCGACATTGATGCGCACCGGCTGGGTGCGGCCTTCTTCCTGGCGGTAGACCCCGATATGGGCCTCCAGTTCCAGGTTCCGGATGAAGACGTGGCGGATGCCGCGGGCGGCGCTGGCGATGCGGGGAAGTTCCGGCCTGCTCATTCGCGCCCCTGTACGTCGGCGGTCTGCCAGATCAGATGCTGGCCGCCATCGACCGCCAGCATCTGGCCGGTGACGGCGGGGGCATCCAGCAGGTAGCGGATGGCGGCGCAAATGTCGGCCGGCTCGGCGCCGCGTTTCAGGATGGTGGCGTCACGCTGGCGGGCGAAATCTTCTTCCGACTGGCGGGCGTTTCGGATGGTGGGGCCGGGGCCCACGGCGTTGACGCGGATGCGCGGCCCCATGCCCTGGGCCAGCGTCGTGGTCAGCCAGTAAAGACCGGCCTTGCTGAGGCTGTAGGACAGGAACTGCGGCGTGGGCTTCAGCACGCGCTGGTCCACGATGTTGATGATGTTGCCCTGTTCGCCATCGGGCAACTGTTTGCCGAACGCCTGGGACAGCACCAGGGGGCTGCGCAGGTTGGTTTCGATGTGATCGTCCCAGCTTTGGCGCGAGGCGCTCTGCCAGTCGTCATTCTCGAACAGGGAGGCGGAATTGATCAGGGCGGTCAGAGGGCCGATCGCCTCTGCCGCGCGGGTTACCAGGGTCGCGGTCTGGTCTTCCCTGGACAGATCGCTTTTCAGGGTGGCGGCCTTCACGCCGCTGGCGCGGGCTTCGGCGGCCGCACTCTCGGCTTCGTCGGCGGAGCCGTGATAGTGAATCGCCACGTTCCAGCCTGCGCCTGCCAGGTCCAGGGCGATGGCCCGCCCCAGCCGTTTGGCCGCGCCGGTGACCAGAACATTTTTCAAGTGATGAACCCGACGCGCTTCTTCACTTCGTCCATGATCGGCGTGGCGATGGCGCGGGCGCGGTGGGCGCCGTCCTTCAACACCTTGTCGATCTCGCCCGGATCGGCCAGCAGGCGGCGCATCTCGGTATTGATGGGCGACAGCTTCGCCACTGTCAGGTCCGCGAGGGCCTGCTTGAAGCCGGAAAATTGCTGGCCGGCAAACTGGGCGATCACCGCGTCACGATCCTGGTCCGCCAGCGCAGAATAGATGTTCAGCAGGTTTTCCGCTTCGGGCCGGTCCTTCAATTCATCCTTCGAAGCCGGCAGCGGCAGCGGATCGGTGGTAGCCTTGCGGATCTTTTTCGCGATGGTGTCCACATCGTCGGTCAGATTGATGCGGCTGGCGTCGCTCTCGTCCGACTTGGACATCTTCTTGGTGCCATCGCGCAGGCTCATCACCCGCGTCGCCGTGCCGGTGATGACCGGTTCGGGCTGGGGGAAGAAATCCGGCACGCCGAAGTCATTGTTGAACTTGGCGGCGATGTCGCGCGCCAGTTCCAGATGCTGTTTCTGGTCCTCACCCACCGGCACATGGGTCGCCTTGTAAATCAGGATATCGGCCGCCATCAGCACGGGATAGGTGTAGAGCCCGACGCTGGCGCGTTCCTTGTGTTTGCCCGACTTTTCCTTGAACTGGGTCATGCGATCCAGCCAGCCCAGCCGCGCCACGCAGTTGAAGATCCAGGCCAGCTCGCCATGCTCGGGCACCTGGCCCTGGTTGAAGATGGGACTGCGCCGGGGGTCGACGCCGGCGGCAATATAGGCGGCAGTGACTTCGCGGGTGGCCTGGGCCAGTTCGGACGGCTTGCCATAGCCGGCATCGGCGGTGATGGCGTGCATGTCCACCACGCAGAACAGGCAGGGCATCTGCTCCTGCATGCGCACCCAGTTCTTGAGCGCGCCCAGATAATTGCCCAGGTGCAGGGTATTGGTGGGCTGCATGCCCGAAAGGACGAGGGGTGCGTGTGTTGTCATGGCGCCTTATGCCTTGGCTGGTGCCGGCGCTTCAAGGGGCGGTGGCGCCAGGGCTATGCGCAGCCGCTTTTCCACCGCGGCCAGCCGGTCTGGATGGACAATCTTGTGGCCGAAACCGTCGCGCACATAGAAAACGTCGATGGCGCGCTCGCCATAGGTCGCCACCATCGAGGTCGAGATGCTGAGGCCGGATTCGAAGATCGCCTGGGTCACGTCATAGAGCAGGGCCGGGCGGTCGAGGCATTCGACCTCGATCACCGTGGCGATGCGCGATGCTTCATTGTCGAAATGAATCTTGGGACGGACGGAAAAGGCGCTGGTGCGGCTTTTCTGGTTTTTGCGCGCCAGTTGCTGGCGGGGCCACACTTCGCCGCGCAGGGTTTTTTCGATGCCCTGGCGCAGCCGCGCCAGGCGTTCCTTGTCCGAGAAGGCGCCGCCTTCCGCATCCTGTATGGAAAAGACATCCAGAGCGAAACCGTCGGAAGTGGTGAAGGCCTTGGCATCCACGATGGAGCCGCCCGCCATGGCGATGGCGCCGGCGAATTGCGAGAAGAGGCCGGCATTGTCCGGCGTGTAGAGCATGATGTCGGTGACGGCGCGGAAATCGTTGCTCACCGCTTCCAATGTCAGCAGTTCGCCGGCGGCGTCCGCCCTGGTCATCAGCCGGGCATGGCGTTCCAGTTCCGTTTCGTCGAAGGCCAGCCAGTAATTGTCATAGTGGCGCGTGAGGGCGCGCTGGCGCTGCTCCGGCGTGAAATCGGACAGGCGTGCCTCCAGCGCCTGCTTGGCGGCGGCAACGCGCGCGCCACGGCCTGGCGACTGGTCGCCGCCGGTCATCATGTTCTCGGATGCGTAGTAAAGCTCGCGCAGGAGCTGGCCCTTCCAGCCGTTCCACACGCCGGGGCCGACGGCGCGGATGTCGGCAACGGTCAGCACCAGCAGCAGGCGCAGCATCTCCGGTGACTGCACCATGTCCACGAAATCACGCACGGTCTTGGGGTCGGAGACGTCACGACGCTGGGCGGTGTCGCTCATCACCAGATGGTTCTTCACCAGCCAGGCCACGGCGTTGGTGTCGGCGGCAGACAGGCCCAGGCGCGGGCACAGGCTGCGCGCGATCTCGGCGCCGACATCGCTGTGGTCGCCCGGCAGCCCCTTGGCGACATCATGCAGCAGGATGGCGCAGTACAGGACGTTGCGGGACTGGACGCGCTTGATCACCTCGGTGGCGATCGGGTTGTCGTCCTTGTGCTCGCCGCGCTCGATGGAGGCGACGTTGCCGACGGCGCGGATCAGGTGCTCGTCCACCGTGTAGTGGTGGTACATATTGAACTGCATGAGCCCGACGGCGTGACCGAATTCGGGGATGAAGCGGCCCAGCACGCCGGCCTCGTTCATCAACCGCAGGGCGCGTTCGGGATCGTGGCGCGACGTCAGGGCCTCGAGAAAAGCCTGGTTGGCAACGGCATTGTTGCGCAGGGAGTCGGTAATTAGGTCTAGCGAGCGCGTGACGGTGCGCAGCGCAGCCGGATGGATATCGACGCCCTTGACGTCGGCCATGTGAAACAGGCGCAGGATATTGGCGGGGTCCTGGCGGAAAATGGCGGGATTGGCGTTGAGGCGGCCATTCTCGATATGGAAGTCATCGTCCTGACTGCGGGACTTGAGAAAGCTGGGCAGCATGCCGCGCAAGGTGCGGCGCGGCTTCCTGTGCTGTTCCTCCAGCGCGGCGCAGAAGATGCGGGTCAGATCGCCGACATCCTTGGCCACCAGGAAGTAGGCGCGCATGAAGCTTTCCACGGCGCGTCGCGGTTTTTCGGCATCGACATAGCCCAGTTGGGCCGCCAGCGCGGGCTGCACGTCGAAGGACAGGCGCTCCTCGGCGCGATCCACCAGATAGTGCAAATGCACCCGGACGTTCCACAGGAAGGCTTCCGCCTTCTGGAAGGTGCGGTATTCGTCGCGGGTGAAGACGCCGTGTTCAATCAGGTCGGCGGCGTCGTCGGCGTGGTAGAGATATTTGCCGATCCAGTAGAGGGTCTGAAGATCCCGCAGGCCGCCTTTGCCCTCCTTGATGTTGGGCTCGACCAGGTAGCGGCTTTCGCCCTGGCGCTCGTGGCGGCGATTGCGTTCGGCCAGCTTGGCTTCGACGAAATCGTTGCCATTGCCGGTGGCGACTTCGGTCCAGAATTTCTTGCGCAGGTCTTCGTACAAACCGGTGTCGCCCCACAGGTAGCGCGCTTCCAGGATGGCGGTGCGGATGGTGATGTCCAGTTTGGACAGGCGCACGCATTCGGCGAGCGAGCGGGTGGCATGGCCCACCTTCAGTCCCAGGTCCCACAGCATGTACAGAACGAATTCGATGACGCTTTCGCCCCAGGGGGTCTGCTTGAAGGGGCGCAGGAACAGCAGGTCGATATCGGAGCCCGGTGCCAGCTCGCCGCGCCCATAGCCGCCGGTGGCGACGATGCAGATGCGCTCGGCGCTGGAGGGATTCTGGGCATAATAGACGTGCTTGACGGCGTAGTCGTAGATCACCTGGATGATGGTGTCCTGAAGCCCCGACAGCGAGCGTGCCGCGGCGAGGCCGGACAGACCTTCCTGCTCCACGGCGACGCGGACCTTGGCGCGTCCGTCCAGGAAGGCCTGCTTGATCAGGATGAGGCCCGATTTGCGCAATGTGCCGGGATCGCCGCCCGAGCTTTTGGCCATGGCTGTGAGGGCATGGCGCAGGGCATCGGCGTCAATCAGGTCGCGAACAGCGAGGGTACGTTCCAGTCCCATCTTTTCCGGTTTTTAGGGCGGCGCGGATAATGTCACGCGGGGGAGGGGGTGGCTACCCGCCCGCCAGGACTAGGGCTTATGCCGTTTGCGCTTATTTGCTGGCGCGCCTGCGGCGCGACGCGGGGCCGACCGTCCGCATGACCACGCCGCAGGCAATCCGGGCGCCCGCATTGCCCAGGGGCTGGGTGCGATAGTCGTCTGCCCGCTCGTCCAGGATCAGGCTGATCCCGTCGCGGTCGAAGATGGATTTCTTGCCGTTGCCCAGGGTGAAGGCGGTGGTGATGACGCTGGCATGGAGGCGGCCATCGGCGCCCGCGAACTGGTTGGGCAGATCGCCAGTCATCGGTCCGCCCTCCGCCAGGTAGCCATGCAGCTTGCCGGGCGTCAGGGAAAGGATGGGGCCGGCCTTGGTGAAGCCGGATTTGGCGTCGCAGTTGCCGCTGACATGCAGGTGAACGCCATGGGCGCCCGGCGGCAGGTCATGCAGGTCCAGGACGATCAGCACGCCGTGATTGACGGCGCTGAAATCCGCGCTGCCCAGGGCCTTGCCATCCAGCCCGGCCAGCCGCGCCACCGCATGGGCCTTGGCGGCGGCGAGGGCCGGGAGGGGCAGGAGCGCCAGCAGCAGTGCGAGAACCGTCCGGATCATGGGGCCAGCCTGCCACAGAGGCGAAACCGTGGGAACCCGATCCCCGTCCGTTCGCTTTAGAGCGGGTACATTCAGGAGATCAGCCATGCGTCTTTTCGTGATGACCACGGTCGCAGCTTTTTCGACCTTCGCCACCGTCATGCTGGCCAATGAGGCGCTGGCGGTCCAGGACACGCCCACCACCATCAACGGGATCGAGACGGTCTGCACCGGGGTGGGGTCGGCCAAGGACGATCCGCGCTGGAGCGCCTATCCTGTCAAGATCGTGCTGGCCACGTCCGGCGGCGCCAATCTTGCCAACGCGCATATCACCTTGTCGAAGGGCGGCAAGGAGATGGTGCAGACCGAATGCGATGCGCCCTGGATCCTGGTCAAGGCGCCGGCCGGCAGCTACACGGCGACCGCCACCATGATCGGTGGCAGCGGCCAGTCGCACAGCGCCGATTTCACGACCACCGGCACGGGCGCACAGAAGGAAATCACCATCACCTTCCCGCGCCCGGCGCCCCACTAGATCAGCCCATAACGAAAAAGGGACCGGCGGATTTCTCCACCGGTCCCAATCTCAAAACTTCAAACCGTGATTTAGACGGCCTTGAGGTTCGCGGCCTTGGCGCCACGGGCGTCCGGCACGATGTCGAACGAGACCTTCTGGCCTTCGTTCAGCGAGCGCAGGCCAGCAGCTTCCACGGCGGTGGCGTGCACGAACACGTCCTTGCCGCCGCCTTCCGGCGCGATGAAGCCAAAGCCCTTGGAGGTATTGAAGAATTTCACGGTTCCGATGGTCATTAAACAGTTCCTGCTCGTCGATGCCGTGCGGCGGATGCCGGACGGACGGGGACTTTACGGTGTCGCAGGGAAGGTAGTTCACGTCGTCCAGGCGCGCACTTCGTAAGGCGGCAGGATTGGTTCGGTGCGCTTCTTCTGTGACGGGACGTAACTCCACGTAGCCGCGACAATACGCCCGGCCCGTGAGGTTGGCAAGAATGGCTGCATTTCGCAGCTGCGGCACCGCATGATGGCGGTGATGCACCGCGCAGCCACCACAGATTGCGGTTCAGAGGCGCGCGACGATCCGGCCGGCGGGCGTCGGCATCAGGCCGCCCATGCCGCCCAGGATCAGGCCCAGCTCCAGCAGGCGTTTGCGCTGCTGGATGTTGACCTGGCCGATCGGGGTGAAGCTGCGGCCCACGATATCGCGCAGGGCCTTGAGTTCTTCGGCGGTGAGGTCGAGCTGGCGGGGGATGCGGTCCATGGCTGATTGTAGCACGTCTCAGGCGCGCGCACGGGCCGACAGGATTTCGATCTCGCCCAGCGGTTCGGGGGCTTCGACGATGTCGCCGACCTGCGCGCCCAGGACGGCGGCGGCGAGGGGGGCGCGGAAGGAGATCATGCCTTTGGCGGCATCGGCTTCGTCCACGCCGACGATGCGGAAGGACTGCTCGCGGCCCTTGCGGCGGATGGTGACGTAGGAGCCGAAGGCGGCGGTGCCGTCGGCGGCGGGCTGCGCGACTTCGGCGCTGGCCTTGCGGATTTCCCAATAGCGCAGGTCGCGCGCCAGGGTTTCGCGCAGCAGGATATTGGCTTCGGATTTCATCGCGCTTTCCAGCCGCGCGACATGGGCTTCGATTGCGCCGAGGCCTTCCGGGGTGACCGGGTTGGGGCCGTCTTCCACCATGCGTTCGGGCGGCGGAGCGGATTCAGCAGTCTCTTTGACGAAGGCGCGCGACATGATCCCGTTCTAACGCGCTATCGCCCTATTCGGTGGCGGCGCGCTTGGTGGTGGCTTTTTTCTTCTTCACGGCGGCCGGCGGGGCGGCGGCCTTGAGGGCGGCGGCGTCCCTGGCGTCCTGCTCTTCCTTTTCCAGGCGCAGGGCTTTCAGGCGCGCGGTCTTGGCGTCGTTGGCGGCGTTGGTGGCGGCGCGTTCCTGCTTCACCAGGTCGGTGCGGTCCTGCCAGGCCTGGAAGGCGCCATTGGCGGTGCGCATCATGGCGTCGCGCTTGCGGCCGGCGGCGGAGTTGGGTTGCTGGGTCATAAGATGCTCCTCAAAAGGCACGGGCGACCGCACGGAAATGCGGCCGCCCGGCTTATTGGTCTTACTTAGACGGCCTGCAGGTTGCCGGCCTTGGCGCCACGCGCGTCGGGCTGGATGTCAAACGACACCTTCTGGCCTTCGTTGAGCGAGCGCATGCCCGCGGCTTCGACGGCGGAAACGTGCACGAACACGTCCTTGCCGCCATCTTCCGGCGCGATGAAGCCGAAGCCCTTGGTTGCGTTGAAGAACTTCACGGTACCGATGGTCATTTCATTTTCCTTTGGTCATCGGGGTTCCGCCCGTGCGACATGCACAAACGGCGGTGGAGATTGGGTAGAGGCCGAAAGGAAGAGTTCGGTTCGGTCCGGCGCGCGCTAGCGAGTCAGAAAGGACAGAAGCGCTTCGTCTGACAGGGACACAAGAACCACGTGGGGTCACCCTACGCGATTTTGGCCCATTTCACAATGACGGCGCTTTTGTGCAGGCAGACCAGCGGGTTAGGACCCGGACGGGGTTTCGCCGGCTTCTTTTTCCGCCTTGCGCTGGGCCTTTTCGGCGGTCTTGCGCTCGGCCTTTTCGGCGGCCTTGGCAGCCTGGGCGCGTTCGCGATTGGCGCGGTCCTGCGAGTAGTTGGGGGGTCTGGGCGCCATTATTCGGCCGCTTCCATGGAGGGTTCGGGGGGCACGTCATTGTTGGCGTCGTAGGCGGTGTTCAGGGCCCAGACCTCGCCGGCGGTTTCGGACGGGCGGCGGAAGCGGGCGGTGCGCGCCGGGGTGCAGCCGCTGCGAAAGGCGCGTTCGATATCGGCTTCCATCTTCAGCGGCACGTCGCGGCCGCTGGCCTGGCGCTGCTTGCGGATGGCGTTCATCACGGACCAGCGGCGCAGGCCCGCGGGGTGGGGCGCCAGAACGGCGACCAGCTCGTCGATGATGGTGGGATCGGTTTGCGGCGGAAAGCGGTGGCGTCGCTGCATGAGAGTCCTTTCCGGTTTGAAGGCAGGGGGCAGAGATGAAAACGGGCGGCGCAGGGAATCCCGCGCCGCCCGGTCTTCGCAGTATTTAGGCGCGCGACAGGTTCACGGCCTTGGAGCCCTTGGCGTCGGGCTGGATGTCGAAGTTCACCTTCTGGCCTTCGGTCAGCGAGGTCATGCCGGCGGCTTCCAGCGCGGTGGCGTGCACGAACACGTCCTTGGCGCCGCCGTCGGGCGAGATGAAGCCGAAGCCCTTGGAGGCATTGAAGAATTTCACGGTACCAGTCGTCATTTTTTCGTTCCTTGATTGAGCGCGCGCCACGGCGTGGCAGGCGGCGAATACGACAGGGTCGAAAGAAATGCTGGGCCAGGCGCGCGGTCTTGCGGGTCGGGTGGCGCTTCGTCTGGCGGTACGCCCGCATCCCATGCGCCTTTAATGGGGCGATAGCAAGGCGCGGGGGCTTGTGTACCGGGGGCTGTGCCACGGGCGCGAAGGGTGAAAGAGAGGGATTGCGCGGGAGAAGGGGGCATAAAAGTTGGGGGCCCTCCCCCCTTGTCCAGCGCGGGCAATCCCGCACCGGCCTGTCCCACACTTTGGCGTGCAAGCGGCGGCGCGCAAACGGGACAAAAGCCAAGGTGCGGCTGGGGCGTTGTTTTGATGAATTGCGGCCACCCCCTCCCCCCTTCGGGCAGGTTATCCCGCACACGCCTGTCCGCCGTGTAGGTTGTCCGCTTACTGATGGAATGTCATCGCGCTCGTTCATGGCGCGCATTGTACAGCGGCGCGGGCGCGTGGGGATAAGTTGTAATGTTTGGCGCACAGCGCCATCATAACGCCGTCGATTGTATCTAAAGCAGATGGCGTTGCGTCTTAATCATTCACAAAGTTAGCGACAGCAGTGATGGACCGCAATGTACAATCTCAGCAAAGAAGCCATCCTAAGTGCGATACGCCATATCATTCGTCATGGCGATACGGACATTTTCCCCCCGCTTCCAGAGATAGCATTCCTCAAAGACTGTGCTGACGAAATCGCGGAAACTCTGTCGAAATTGAATTCTGGCAATTACGTGCCAAAAACTGCGATCAGCAGTCTCGCGCCTAAAGGGAGATTGGGATTCCGAAGCGCGCACCAATTGTCGTTGACAGACAACCTGTTGCTATTGGCAGCAGTAATTGAAATCGCACCTCACATTGAGAGCCTGAGACTGCCTGCAGAAGAAATTGCTGCATTCTCATATCGCTTTGATCAGGGCGAGGAAGGAGAAATTTTTTCGAAGGGTCGTACTTATAGGGACTGGCTATTTGCGCAAAAAAAGTTTCTCGATGAAAATGCAGACGTTAAGTTCGTTTTGAAAACCGACATATCCGATTTTTATCATCGCATTTACGCGCATCGGCTAGAGGGGTTCTTTGGCGATTGGCCGAAGTCAACCGGCACCGCTACTAGTCTCACTGTTAGAATAATTAAAGCAATTCGAGGCAAAGAGTCTTTCGGACTTCCAGTCGGTGGGCCTGCCTCTCGTCTATTGGCGGAACTCGCCCTTCGAGATGCCGATAAGGCATTATTCGACGAAGGTATCCCCTTCACCCGATACGTCGATGATTATCGGTTTTTCATCAAAGGCGACGAGGCGTACGACGTTCTGGCCTTCCTCGCCGAAAATTTGCTGGCCGAAGGGCTCACTCTAAATTCTGCGAAAACTAAGCTCATTGATCGGGAGGCTTATCTTGCCGAGATAGATGAGGGGACGGCTGATTTGTTCTCGGCTTCGGAGGAAGCCGCTCTGGAAATTCTGACAGCATCACTCTATGCCGAGGACGAGCCAGATGAAGAAGACGTTGCCGCTCTCCAAGGGTTGAATCTTGTGGGTTTGCTGGAGTCTCTTCTCAAAGAGGAGGAGCCGGATTACGGAAAATTGAAAAAGGTTCTCAAGGCCATACGTGTGGCCAATCCTGAAAAATCTATAGACGCTATATCCGAGAATTTTAGCCAACTCGTTCCGATGTCAAAGGAAGTTGTGCTTATTTTGGAAGAAGTCGCCAAAGCTGGGAATGCGGCACAGGTCGCCAAATTGAAGGAAGCTTTTAAAGATGCATATGCTATGCCGCCGGCAAGAAATATCGCAATATTACGGGCGTGGCTTATCGAGGCATTTCTGCGAGGAGTTTTTTTACTCGATAATGCGGACTATAAAGCTTTCGATATTTTATCCACGCAGCTTGATTTGCGGCAAAACTATCTCCTTCAAGGGAAGCTTGATCGGCGAACATTTTTTCGCAACAAAAAATATGAATTTGACTCTATCAGTAGTTCTGAGCGTTTCTCCTTTTTGATTGGCGCGACCTGCTTGCCAAAAGACGAACTCGAAGTTTTTCTGAATGCAATAAAAGCTAAATTTGACGATCCGCTAGCCGATCTTTTTCTGAAGTGGCTTAAAGATAAGCACGGAAGCCTTTTGTAGGTTGGGCTTTTTCCCATTCAGAGCCGGTGCTGCGGCGCTGTGCACTGAGATTTGACCGGGCTTACGACCCATGAAATCCTGCCTGCAACCCGGCCAAGTGTCGGGACAAGAACGGCGGGGCGGGATGATCCGATATATATGTGCGGCGCTGGTGTGTCTGATGGTGTCTGCGCAGGCGCAGCCTGTTCGCAAAATCCTGTTCCTGGCGGGGCCCAAGGAGCATGGGGCGGTGGGGCGGCATGAGTATGAGAAGGACCTGCGCGAACTGGCCTGGTCGCTGGAACATGCCTCCAATATCAAGAATGTGAAGACGGTGGTTCTGGTGGGCAAGCCGCCGCGCGACCTTTCTGTGTATGCCGATGCGGACGCGATCGTGATCGACGGCAATGGCGGCTGGCTGAAGACCGAGACCGGGATGCTGTTTCCGCAGGACCAGGATACCGACGGCCGCACCTATGACGCCGCCACCATGGCGTGGATCAAGTCGCTGGATGCGCTGATCAAGAGCAAGCATATCGGGCTGGCGGTGTTCCACTACACCATGTGGGTGGACAACTGGGTGGGCCGCGCCCAGTGGCAGGACTGGCTGGGCGGGGCGTGGATTCCCTATGCCTCGCACAATCCGGTCGATAGCTGGTCGGTGCGGCCGCTGGCGGCGCGGCACCCGGTGCTGAACGGCGTGGCGCCCTGGACCTATCGCGAGGAAATGTATTCGCACTATTTCCTGTTCGAGAATCCGCGGCGCACCGAATTGCTGGAGGCGATTCCGGCCGATCCGAAGAATGGCGGCTGGAGCCCGGTGTCGTGGGCCTATGACCGGCCCGATGGCGGGCGCTCGTTCGTGTGGGGCGGGTCGGACTTTCACGACAACATGCACACGGTGGCCGATTATCGGCGGTACCTGCTGAACGGTATCGCGTGGACGGCGGGGCTGGAGATTCCGGCGGGCGGGGTGAATGCGCCGCCGCCGCCGCAGTTGTGAGGGTTTGTGGCGGTGGCCCTGGATGGCCCACGCAGTCGGTAGCGACAGCGTACCGACGGCCATGACAGGTAGGGTGCTACCGCGCGCGACTTCCAAACGTCTTGGGGACGTTGGGGCGGGCGGCGCGTTGCAGTTTCTTGCGGCCGCCTTTTGACGGGATCGGCTTGGACGGCTGATCGTCGGTCGAATAGGTGATCTCGGCGTCCAGGTTGGCCTTCGCCACGTCGCTCTGGCGGGCGAACGGGTCGTCGGCAATGGCGAGCGCGGTGGCCTGAAGCCGTTTCAGTTCGTCGCGCAGGCGGGCGGCGGTTTCGAATTCCAGGTCGGCGGCGGCGGCGCGCATCTGCTTTTCGATGTCGGCGATGATGGCCTTGATGTTGTGGCCGACGAATTCGCGCCCGCCCTCGGCCGCGGCCAGCGTGCCGGCGCCGACCGTCACATGGTCCTTCTCGTACATCGAACCCATGATGTCGTTGATCTTGGCCTTGACGCTGGCGGGCGTGATGCCGTGCTCTTTATTATAGGCTTCCTGCTTGGCGCGGCGGCGGCTGGTTTCCGCCATGGCGCGCTCCATGCTGCCGGTGATCTTGTCGGCATAGAGGATCACCTTGCCGTCCACATTGCGCGCGGCGCGGCCGATGGTTTGCACCAGGCTGGTTTCGCTGCGCAGGAAACCCTCTTTGTCCGCGTCAAGAATGGCAACCAGGCCGCATTCGGGAATGTCGAGGCCTTCGCGCAGCAGGTTGATGCCGATCAGGACGTCGAAGGCGCCCAGGCGCAGATCGCGGATGATCTCGATCCGCTCCAGCGTTTCCACGTCGCTGTGCATGTAGCGCACGCGGATGCCCTGTTCGTGCATGTATTCGGTGAGGTCTTCGGCCATCTTCTTGGTCAGGGTGGTGACCAGCGCGCGATAGCCGCGCTTGGCGATGTCGTGGCATTCGGCGATCAGGTCGTCGACCTGGCTTTCCACCGGGCGGATTTCGACCGGTGGATCAATAAGCCCGGTGGGGCGGATGACCTGTTCGGTGAAGACGCCGCCGGTGCGTTCCAGCTCCCAGTTGCCGGGGGTGGCGCTGACATAGACCGACTGGGGGCGCATGGCGTCCCATTCCTCGAACTTCAGCGGGCGGTTGTCGATGCAGGACGGCAGGCGGAAGCCGTATTCGGCCAAGGTGAACTTGCGGCGATAGTCGCCCTTGTACATGGCGCCGATCTGCGGGACCGAGACATGGCTTTCGTCGGCGAAGACGATGGCGTTGTCGGGCAGATATTCGAACAGGGTCGGCGGCGGTTCGCCGGGCTTGCGGCCCGTCAGCCAGCGCGAATAGTTCTCGATGCCGGCGCAGCTTCCGGTGGCCTCGATCATCTCCAGGTCGAAGGTGCAGCGCTGTTCCAGGCGCTGGGCTTCCAGCAGCTTTCCCTTGGCGCGCATGTCGGCAAGCGTGGCGATCAGCTCGGCCTTGATGCCTTTCATC
Organism: uncultured Hyphomicrobiales bacterium; assembly: GCA_966211925.1. Lineage (GTDB taxonomy): Bacteria > Pseudomonadota > Alphaproteobacteria > Micropepsales > Micropepsaceae > Rhizomicrobium. The sequence goes on from CBIHOI010000002.1 coordinate 95,169, forward strand.
GCCTGCTGCAGCGTCGGGCGCGGCGTGACGTAGTGGCTGTTGGCGTAGATCTTGATGGCGTCCAGCGTGCCGGCCTTGTGGCCGGTCAGCGGATCGAACTCGGTGATGCTGTCGACGGTGTCGCCGAACAGTTCGACGCGCCAGGCGCGGTCTTCCTGGTGGGCGGGGAAGATGTCGACCACGTCGCCGCGCACGCGGAAGGCGCCGCGCGTGAAGTTGTCGTCGTTGCGGCGGTATTGCAGCGCGATCAGGTTCTGGATGGCGGCGTTGCGGTCGATCCTGTCGCCGCGCTGGATGCCGACGGCGGTGCCGGCATAGGTTTCCACCGAGCCGATACCATAGATGCAGGAGACGGAGGCGACGATGATGACGTCGTCGCGTTCCAGGATGGCGCGGGTGGCGCTGTGGCGCATGCGGTCGATCTCCTCGTTCACCGAGGAGTCTTTTTCGATATAGGTGTCGCTGCGCGGGATATAGGCTTCGGGCTGGTAGTAGTCGTAATAGCTGACGAAATACTCGACCGCGTTCTCCGGGAAGAACTGCTTGAACTCGCTGTAGAGCTGGGCGGCCAGGGTCTTGTTGGGGGCGAGGATCAGGGCGGGGCGCTGGGTCGCCTCGATGATCTTGGCCATGGTGAAGGTCTTGCCGCTGCCGGTGACGCCCAGCAGCACCTGGTCGCGCTCGCCGGCATTGACGCCCGCCACCAGCTCCGGGATGGCGGTGACCTGGTCGCCGGCGGGGGTATAGTCGGAAACGAGCTTGAACTTCTTGCCGCCTTCGGACTTGGACGGGCGGGCCGGGCGGTGGGGCACGAATTCGCTAATGGGGATGGTGGCATAGGCGGGGTCGATCGCCTCTTCGGGCGCGACGGTGCCCATGGCCAGCGGCATGGCGTCGACGGCCGCCTGGAACTTCGCGGCATTTTGGGCGGCATTGTCCGACGCGCCTTTTGCGGCGCGCGGTTTCTTGGAGCGGGGGACCATGCCGTTGTTGTGGGCCATGGGGGCAATATAGGGTCTGTTCCGGGTTTGTGCAGGGGCTTTGCCCCGGTTCCGTCGTGATTTATCGGTAGGGAATCGCACGAAACCCGGGGATCGCCATGCACAACCGCAACCAGTTCGAAAAGATCATCGAAGGCGTGCTGTTTCAGTCGCGCTGGCTGTTGGCGCCGTTCTATCTGGGGTTGGTGGTGTCGCTGGTGTTGCTGCTGGCGGCGTTTGTGGGCGAGCTGGTGCATGCGTTGCCGCTGGCGCTGGACATCAGGAATGTCGATCCGGAAAAGGTGATCCTGGCGGTGCTGGGACTGATCGACCTGTCGCTGGCGGGGAACCTGGTGGTGATCGTGATCTTCTCCGGCTATGAGAATTTCGTGTCCAAGATCAACACCGAGAACAGCGAGGACCGTCCTGAATGGATGGGGACGCTGGATTTCTCGGGCCTCAAGATGAAGCTGATCGGTTCGATCGTGGCGATTTCGGCGATCTCGCTGCTGCGCGCCTTCATGACCCTGTCGGAATCCGAAGGCGCGATGGACGAGGGGCGGCTGCGCTGGATGGTGATGCTGCATGTCACCTTCGTGGGCTCGGGGCTGCTGTTCGCGGCGATGGACTACATCGGAAACCGGGCCGAGAAGCCGAAGGAGCATTGACGCGCCGCGCCAAGGCGAGCGTCAAGGCCGGCGCCAAGGCCAGCATAGCGCCAGCATCAGGCCAGCAGCACGACCAGCTTCAGGGCGATGCCGAAGGCCATCACGCCGAAGGGCGCGGCCATGGCGGCGTGCAGGAAATTGCTGAAGCGCTCATTGTTCTGGAAAAAGGACATGGTCTTCGACTCCGTTGCTGGCCGCCATGATTGGCGGACGGTGTGAAGATAGGCGATCGGCGCGCGCCGCGGTGTAAGGTGTTCGCAAGGGATGCGAAATCGCGTGCAAGGCCCTTGTAAGCAAAGCGTCAGGTAAGCAAAGCGTCAGGCGCCGCGAACCGCCAGCATCAGACGGCGCGCCAGCCCGCGCAACAGGGTGCGATTGGCGGGGCGGCAGAACTGCAGGCTTTGCAGCACCAGCAGTTCGCTCTCGATGGCGTCCTCGCCGGCATTGTCCTGGATGCGCGTCACCAGCAGGTGCGCGACCTCCTCGATCTCGTCGCGCGAAACATCGCCCGGCACATCCAGTTGCAGCCACAGCAGCCCCGCCACCACTTCATCCAGCAGGTCCAGGCGGGGATGAAACCTGGTCCGCCGGTCACGCGCCGGGGCGGCGCTCTCCGGCACGGGCATGGGCATGCGCAACGTCATGCCGCAAGACTAGCGCGGGCTCCGTGCCGCTGCTGTAAGGTCTGCGCCAGCGAAATGTAAGGAAAGCGAAAGGCCTGCTGACACGGGCGAAAAGCCCGCGCAGCATGGCCCATCTGCGAGAGATCATGCCGTTGCACATCCTGCTTGTTGACGATGACCCGGCGCTGAGCGAGATGCTGACCCAGTATCTGGCCGGTGAAGACATCCGCACCACGGTAATCTTCAACGGACCGGGCGGCGCGGCGGCCGCGCTGTCGGGCCAGTTCGACGCGGTGATCCTGGACATCATGCTGCCGGGAATGAACGGCACCGAGGTGCTGCGCCGCATCCGCCAGACCAGCACCATTCCCGTCATCATGCTCACCGCGCGGGGCGGCGATGTCGATCGCGTGGTGGGGCTGGAGATGGGCGCCGATGACTATATCGCCAAGCCGTACTTTCCGCGCGAACTGGTGGCGCGGCTGCGCGCGGTGCTGCGGCGCCAGCGCGAACCGGCCACGGCGCCGGCCACGCTGCGCTGGGGGCCGCTGGAACTGTCGGCGGGCAGGCGCGAAGTGCTGTGGAACGGATCGCCCTTCGATCTCACCACCTCGGAGTTCGACCTGCTGGAATGCCTGATGCGCTCCCGTGACCTGGTGTCCAGCAAGGAAGAGCTGTCGTCGAAGGTGCTGAACCGCAAGCATGAAAGCTATGACCGCAGCATCGATGTCCATGTCAGCAACCTGCGGCGCAAGCTGGCGGAGGTCTGCGGCGACACGGTGGAAGTCGAAACCATTCGCGGCATCGGCTACCGGTTGCGGGTGGCGGCATGAAGCGGCGGCTGTTCTGGAAGATCCTGGTCGGCTTCTGGCTGACCTTTTTCATCATCAGCCAGGGCATCTGGCTGATGTTCACCCTGCTGCGGCCCGAAGCACAGGATTCCGCGCACATCTCGGTGGCGGCGGCGGCGTCGGCCCTGCACATGGGCGGTGAAAGCGGGCTCAAGACGGCGCTGGCGGCATGGCCGGCGGAGCAGCGCGGGCTCATCAGCGTGCGGCCGCTGGCATCGCCGGCGGCACCGCAAAGCCGCGCGGCCGTGGCTGAAACGGTGGCGGTGGCGCCCGGCGGCGCGCGCTACCGCATCGCCTACCATGCCCGTACCAACATGCACCGGGGCCTGCTGGGCATTCCAAACGAAGTGCTGTTCGTGGTCGCCATCGGGGGCCTGATCTTCAGTGCCATCCTGGCCTGGTATCTCACCCAGCCGATCGAGCGCATGCGCGGCGGCTTTGGCCGCCTGGCGCGGGGCGATTTCTCCACCCGGCTGGGGCCGTCCATGGGCCGGCGGCGCGACGAGATCGCCGACCTGGCGCATGATTTCGACAGCATGGCGGCGCAGCTGCAGGAGCTGGTGGCGGCGCGCGACAGGCTGCTGGCCGATGTCAGCCACGAATTGCGCACGCCGCTGGCGCGGCTGAACCTGGCCATCGGCCTGGCGCGGCAGGATCCTTCGCGGCTCGCCGCCGCGCTGGACCGGATCGGCGGCGAAGCCGTCAAGCTTGATGAAATGGTGGGCGAGCTTCTCACCCTGGCCAAGCTGGAAAGCGGGCCCAACAAGGCCGAGGGCTATTTCGACCTGGCGGAGGTGGCCCGCACAGTCATTGCCGATGCGCGTTACGAAGCCACGGCCAAGGCGGTCGATGTGGTGCTGGAATTGCCGGGCGATGATTGCGAATGGCTGGTGCTGGGCGATGGCAAGCTGGTCAGCCGCGCGGTGGAGAATATCGTGCGCAACGCCCTGCGCTATTCGCCGGAACAGGGCCATGTCGTGGTGCGCCTGCGCAGCGAAGGTGGGGCCTTTGACCTGTCGGTGGTGGATGACGGCCCCGGCGTGCCGGAAGCGGCGATGGCCAGCCTGTTCAAACCTTTCGGATTGTCGGCGGACGGCTCCGGTTTCGGCCTGGGCCTGGCCATCGCCCAGCGCGCGGCGGCGGTGCATGGCGGCCTGATCACGGTGCGCAACCGCGAAGCCGGCGGGCTGGAAATGACGCTGCGCCTGCCGGCCGCGATACTGGCTGGTTGAAGGCGATGCCTTGAAGGCGATGGGGGGCGTTGATTCAAGGGCGGTTGACAGGGTGCCGGACTCATGCCAAAAATTTGGCATGATAGGAAAGACCCCCAAAAAGGCTCCCGCCACCGACGGCTTTTCTCGCCGCGAGCGCGAGATCATGGACGCGCTTTATGCCAAGGGCAAGGCGACGGCGCAGCAGATCCTGGAGGCGCTGCCCAATCCGCCCAGCTACACCGCGATCCGCACCCTGCTCACCATCCTGGAAAAGAAGGGCCATGTGCGCCACACCAGCGACGGGCCGCGCTATGTCTATGAACCGGCGGTGGCGCGCGAACAGATGGGCCGCCGCGCCACCCGCACCCTGATGGAAACCTTCTACGGCAACTCCGTGGAAAAAGTGGTGGCGGCGCTGCTGAAACAGGAAGACGTGGACGCCGACGAACTCGACCGTTTGGCCGCCCTGATCGACAAAGCCCGCAAGGAGGGACGTTGATGACCATGCTCGTCATGCGCTGTCTGTTGTTCACCGCCGAGGCGCTGGCGGTTTCCACTTTGCTGCCGCTGCTGGCTTTTCTGATCGGCGCTTTTTTCCGCGGCCGCGCCGCGCTGCGTCATCTGCTGTGGCTCGGCGCTTTCGCCGTGCTGCTGATCCTGCCGCTGCTGGCGCTGCTGGTGCCGGCGCGGGTGATGACGCTGGATCCCGGCCCGGCCATTCCGGTGGTGGTGACGATGGCGGCGCCGGTGACGGCGACCTATGCCGAAAGCTGGAGCCTGGAAGGCATCGTCTCGGCCATGCTGGCGCCTTTGTGCGCGCTGTGGCTGGCGGGCATGGTGTTTCATCTGTCGCGCCTGGCGCTGGGCGCCTATGGGCTGCATCGCTTGTATGCGCGCAGCATCGCTTTTGCGGGGCTGGACGATGTGCGGCTTGGTGACGGCGGGCCGATGACTTTTGGCCTGCGCAAGCCGGTGATCCTGCTGCCGCGCGCCGCGGCGCACTGGCCGCAGGCGCGGCTGGATTCGGTGCTGCGCCACGAGCGCGCCCATATCGCCCGCCATGACAGCATCACGCAGTTGCTGGCCGAACTGGCCTGCGCCTTCTACTGGCCCAATCCGCTGGTGTGGGTGGCGGCGCGCCGCCTGCGCCGCGATGCCGAGATCGCGGCCGATGATGCGGTGCTGGCGTCCGGTTTGCAGGCGTCGGCCTATGCCACGCAACTGGTGCAGGTGGCGGCCGAGTTTGCCGGCAGTCCGCGCCTGATGGCGATGGCGATGGCGGCAGGCTCTACCCTGGAAGCGCGCGTTACGTCGGTGCTGTCGCCGGAGCCTTCGCGCAAGGGCGTGAGCCGCATGGACGCGCTGAAGCTGGCCGCCTTGGGTTCGGTTGCCGCCTTTGCGCTGGCGATGGCGCGTCCGGACCTGGCCTGGGCCGAGCCGGTGCAGCCGCCCGTGGCTGTCACGCAGACGAATGCAGCGCCGACTTCCGTGCAGGACGTGCAGGCGCCCGCCGCGCTCTCGCGCCATGCGCATCATGCCGGGCGTGTCGCGCGCGGCGACGCGCCGGACGCGCCCGATGTGCCTGATGCGCCGGCCATGCCGCCGGTGCCGCCCATGCCCGCCATGCCGGCGATGCCCGCCACCCCCGCAATGCCGGCCATGCCGCCGGTGCCGCCCATGCCGGCGATGCCCATCCACCGCAGCGCCGACGCCAGCACGGAACGTGCCATTGCACGCGCCGAACGGGACCGCGAACGCGCGATGGCCGAGGCGGAACGGGCGCGCGAACGCGCCCAGGCGACGCTGGAGCGCGCCCGCGACGAAAGCGAAAGGGCGATGGAGATTGCCCGTGCGGAAAGCGAGAAGGCTTTGGACCGCGCCCGCGACCAGACCGAACGGGCGCTGGAGCAGGCCCGTGCGGCGCAGGACGCCGCGCGCAACGAGTCCCGCAAGTGGGTCAGCGAAAGCGTCCGCCAGTCCATGAAAGATGCGGGCTCCAACACCAAGGTCATCGTGGCGCAGGTGCGCATGGAAGTGGGCAAGGCGTTGGCCGAGGCCCGCGTCAGCCGCGAAGCGGCGCTGGCCGATGCCAAGCGCAGTGTCGCCGAAGCCGTGAATCAGGCCCGCGCCGAAGCGCGCGCCGCCATCCGGCGCGCCCATGAAAATCCGCCCACCGAGGACTAGGGCGTTTTCCCAGGCATAAAAAAAGGCGCCCGCGAGGGCGCCTTTTTCTTTGTGGGTCGTGAAGACTTACTTGGAAGCCGCAGCGATCGCGTCGGCGGTGTCCTTGGCGGCCTTCTGGGCGGCGGCCAGGTCGGTGTTGCCGACGCCGGACTTGGCGCTGCTGGCAATGGCGGTCAGCTTGGTCTTCTGGGCGGCGTCGGTGGAATCGGGGATCGCACCCATGCCCGCCTTGGCGCAGGGATTGCCGGCGGCGGCGTCAAACATGGAATCGGACGGGCCGACCAGGCAGTTGACGGCATGCTGGAGATGCTTGTGCACCATCATGATGTCGGTCTGGGTGGCGGCCATGCCGGCATGGGTCTGGGCGGTGGACAGTTCGCCAGCCAGGTCGGCGAAGGCGGGGGTGGCGAGCAGAGCGGCAGCGCCAGCCAGCAGCATGATCTTTTTCATGGGGATTTCCTCGGTTGGTTTTGAAGAGAGTGGTTTTGAAGAGAATTGGGGCGCCCGGCGTTTCTCTCTGAAAGATGGGCCGGACACCCCAAAGCTTAGGCTTGAAAAGCGGTCGTTACCAGATGCTGGCCAGATTCTTGCGCAGACGCTGGGCTTCCGGGCCGGTGGCGGGAACCGCGTTCATGTCCTTGTCCTGCTTGATGACGGTGCCGTTGAAGGTCAGGCCGCCATAGGCGCCCGTGCCCGAAGCCCACACCACCATGTCGCCGCCATGGGTGGTGGTGGCGCCTTCGGCGGCGCTGGACAGGGTCACGACGGTGATGCCGGCGCCGGCGCCCAGCTTCACTTCACCCTTTTCGATGCCGCGCAGCGCGCGCTTGGAATTGATGATGAAGACCAGCTTGGCCTGTTCCAGGCCGATCTGCAGGCCGAAGCTGGCCGAGCCCATGCCGTAGAAGCGCGGGGTTGACCAGCCACGGCCGGTGCGGTGCAGCAGCACGCCGTCGCCGCCTTCGGCGCCGAAGATGAAGCCGGCCTTGACCAGCTTGGGCACGATATAGATGGCTTCGGCATTCTGCAGCATGTTGCGGGCGGTGCCGAAAGCGGGGTCGTGGCGCAAGTCGTTGACGACTTCGTTGGCGTCACGCAGCAGCTCGGTCTTGTCCGAGGCCTGGGCGGGGGTGATGAAGGCGACGGCGGCAACGGCCGCGACGGACGCCAGCTTGGCCACGGACTTGAATAGGGGGGACTTCAGCATGGGAAATTCCTTCTGGGGCTATGTGGTCGTGAAAACGCCAGCCTGACCCAAAAGTTCCATGTGCGGCAAGGGACGGTGCAGAGCCGTCAGACGTGGTGGAAATCCACCTTCTGCTTGCGGGCCGCGCGGATGCGCCGGTCGGACCCCCACCAGGGCGCGCGCGCCCTGGAACGGCGGTCGGGGCCGAAGAATTCCTGCGCCACGATGAAGGGGCGGGGCGCGGCTGTCATTTTTGTCATCAAGGTCCGGGGGCTGATCGGGACGGTGATGACATCGGTGACCCCGGCGTCGCGGGCCTGTTCGACATCCGGGCGACGGGCGCGGGGCTGCAGCGCGAAGATGGGCACCAGCGGATTGAGCATGGATTCCTTGCGCCGCGCCGCGACCGGAAAGGGCATGCCGTCATACCCTTCGCTCCGGGGATCGTAGAAGACGGCGTGGAACATCTCCATGCTCAGCAGTTCGATGGCGCGGCGGGTATCCTCGATCTGGACGATGCTGGTGACGCCCATCGCCGACAAGATGGAGCGCAGCAGCAAGAGCGCGTGGGTCTTGCTGCCCAGCAGCAGGATGCGGTGTTTGGAAATATCTGCCCGGTCCACGCTATGCCTCACAAATCCTGAACAAAATATCGCGACGAATTTGCGCCTTTTCACCTTAATCCGGGGTAAAATGGCGTGGTTAACACGGGATACAAACCATGCGCCGCGTCCTCATTCTGCTGCTTGTTGTCATGCCCTTGTCGGCCTGCGGGCTGTTCGTCAGCAAGGAGACGCGGGCGCTGCGCAAGACGCCGGATTATCGCGCCGGTTATCAGGATGGCTGCAGCAGCGCCTATGGACCCGATGCCGACAAGCGCCATGACGACACCATCGTGCGCGACGATGCGGAGTATAAAAGCAACAAGGCCTATCGCAGCGGCTGGAACCGTGGCCTTGCGGCGTGCCGCACCTCGGGCACCGGTTACAGCGGCGGGGCGTTGCCGGGCACCTCGCCCAACAGCGGGCCGATCCCCGACATGAATCCCGGCAATGGCGGACTTCCCCCGCGCTAGTTGCACAAGCTGGTGATGCTGAGTGTCTTCTGCGAGCGTGCGTCCAGGCTGGTGTCGGCGCACAGCGGGGCGGCGATCGCCATCGCCTCCTGCGTGCGGCCCTGATAGCGCACGCTGACGGCCAGCAGCGCGCGGGTCCAGTTGCTGAAGGCGGTGCTCATCACCGGGCTGCCTTCGCCCAGCCGCTGGGCGGCGCGGAAATAGGGCTCGGCGTCGGAGACGTCGTTCTGGTCGAGGAAATACAGGCCGCGGAACATGTGGGCGCGCGGGTCCTTCGGGTATTTGGTCACCAGCGCGAAGGAGGTGTTCTTCATCGCCTCGGTATCGGTGGGCATCTCGCGCGGCGGGATATAGGCGAGGCCGTCGCGGGCGTAATGGGCATAGGTGACGGTGGACACCAGGAAGGCCCAGACCGTCATCGCCGCCCAGGCGCCGGCAATGGCGGCGGCGGCGTTGCGGCCGGGGGGCGTTTCGTCTTCTTCATTCCACAGCACCAGCATCACGAAGCCGATCAGAACGCCCGCCAGGCAGCCCCCCAGATGGGCATTGATGTCGGTGATCGCGCCGCCGCGGCTGACCGACGGCATCAGGGCGGGAAACAGCGCGATGGCCGCCACGCGGCGCATCCGCACCGGGCTCCTGGCGCCGGCATGGAAGCTGAGCGTGAACAGCGCCGCCAGCGTCGCCATGATGGCGCCGGAGGCGCCAACCGACAGCATGTCGGCCGGATTGAAGAAGGTGGACAGCAGCGCGCCGGCAAAGCCGCCGGTGAAATAGATGGCGGCGAACCAGCCGATGCCGATCATCGGCTCCAGCAGGAAGCCCACCACGATGAAGGTGACAAGGTTGCCCACCAGGTGCGCGACCGAGCCGTGCAGCGCGGTCTGGGTGAACAGCCGCCACCATTCGCCATGGCCCTGAATCTGCGCGCGGGAAGACGCGCCCATTGCCAGCAGGCTGAAATGGCCGGGGGCCTTGGGGCCGGTCCAGTCGGTGGCGCGCGCCAGCTCGGCCTGGAAGCGCGACACCAGGAGGCAGCTCAGGACCAGGGTGAACCAGGGAATGCGCGCGATGGCGCGCGCGAGGAAGCCGGGCGGCGTGACGGCCTGCGGACGCGCGGGCGGAGCATCCATGGAACGGGGCGGTGAAACAGGCACGGCAATGCGCACGGGCGCAGGCCCGCGCTTGCCGAAGCTGGCTGTTCTTGAAGCCGTCATCCCCACCGCCGTCTGGAGCGGTGAGGATAGGTTTTCAGGCTTTCGGGCCGGTAATCAAAGACGGTTAATGAAGGTTAAAAAAAGCCTCCGTCATTCCGCAGCGGCGCGTACCGGCTGGGATTCCTTTTCCAGATTTTCGGCGGCGAACTCCCAGTTCAGGATCTTGCCCAGCACGGCTTCCAGGTATTTGGGCCGCGCATTCTGGTAGTCGAGATAATAGGCATGCTCCCACACATCGACGGTGAGCAGGCAGTTGACGCCCTTGGCCATGGGGGTTTCGGCATTGGGAGTCTTTTCGATGGCGAGCTTGCCATCTTTCGAGACCAGCCAGGCCCAGCCCGAGCCGAACTGTGTCTTGCCGGCTTCGGCCAGTTGCTGGATCAGCACATCCTTGCTGCCGAAGGCGGCGGTGATGGCGCTGTCCAGCTTGCCGCCGGCTTCTGTCTTGGCCGGCGTGAGGCTGCGCCAGTAGAAATCGTGATTCCAGACCTGGCCGGCATTGTTGAAGAGGGTCTTTTCCTTCGCATCGGATGCGCCGGCGGTGGCCTTGACGATTTCCTCCAGCTTCATGTCGGCGAACTTGGTGCCTTCGACCAGCTTGTTGAGCGTGTCCACATAGGTCTGGTGATGCTTGTGATAGTGGAAGTTGATGGTGTTGGCCGAAATGATCGGCGCCAGCGCATCTTCATCCCAGGGCAGGGGAGCAAGCTTGAAAGGGGCGGGCATGGAAAACTCCTTGGGAAATAAAATATCGGTGCCCCGGTAACGCATGACGGCGCAAAAGGCTTCCACCGGGAATTGTTGATGTGGGGTGTGGCCGGCTGCGTTGCAATGCGGCAAGAATGCCACGCGAAAATTTGAGGGCATTCGTGATCGCTGTAACCACAATGTCATTCGACTTTCGCGCTGACGTCGTTCAATTTGGAGACAAGCGGGGTCGTATCAACAGCGTTGGAGTGATCCATGCCTGCCTATGAAATCTGCTATCGCGACGATCATGGCGCGTTGACCTACAAGTTTTCCGCCGACTGTGACGATGACCAGCGCGCCAAGATCCTGGCGCACGCCATGAAGCTGCCCAGTGCCCGAAAACTGGAAGTGTGGAGTGGCGAGGCGCTGATCTATTCGCGCCCCAGCGCGGTCGTGCCGATGCGGGCGGCCAGCTAGTCAGAACGGGAAGAAGATCGGGATCACAAGCGCGCCCACCAGCCACGTGATCAGGTTCAGCGGGACGCCGATCTTCACAAAGTCGAGATAGCTGTAACCGCCCATCTGGTAGACCAGCACATTGGTCTGGTAGCCGAATGGCGTGGCAAAGGCGGCGCTGGCCGCCATCATGACCGCCACCAGGAAAGGCCGGGCGCTGACGCCAAGGCTTTCGGCCAGCGCCACCGCGATCGGCGTCACCAGGACGGCGACCGCGGCGTTGGAGAGGATTTCGGTCAGGAAAAGCGTTGCGCCATACAGCAGCGCAAGCGCCCAGAAGGGCCCGGCGAATTTCACCCAGCCCAGCAGGGAGTTCGTCACCAGGCTTGCCAGGCCAGTGACTTCCAGCGACAGGCCGATCACCACCATGCCGGCGATCAGGAGCAGGATTTCCGGCCGCAGGCCCTTATAGGCTTCATCGGCGCTGATGGTGCCGGTCACGATCAGCAGCACCGCCCCGGCAAAGGCCGCCGCGGCGATGGGCGCGAGGTTGAGCGCCGCCACCAGCACCACGCCGACAAAGACCAGGAGCGACATGGCGCCGGCAAAGGGCCGGAACGGCTTGTCCATCGGAACCAGCGCGGGATCGTCGCCCGCCGCGCTTTCGGCGCGCTGGGGCAGGTTGATCGCCGGTCCCTGTGCGGAGACGGCCAGCAGGCGCCCGCCAAAGACCAGAAGATAGAGACCGCCCGCCAGCGCGATGCACAGGGCCACCGGCGTGATCTCGAACAGGGAAAAAACCGGCTGGCCCGCATTGCGCGCCATGTCGTTGACCAGCAGGTTGGTGGAGGTGCCGATCAGGGTGCAGGCGCCGCCCAGGATGGTGGCATAGGAAAGCGGAATCAGGAATCGCCGCGCCGGCAGGGACAGCGAGGCGGCGACATCGCGGATCACAGGTGCGGTCAGCACCACGATCGGGGTGTTGTTGACGAAGGCCGATGCGGTGCCGGCCAGTGCGATGACGATCCACAGGCCGGCGACACCCATCCGCGCGCACAGTCGCGTTGCATGGCGCACCAGCAGTCCCAGCAGGCCACTGAGTTCCATCGCATAGACAATCACGAACAGGGAGGCGAGCGCGATGATGGCGGGGCTGGCAAAGGCGCCCTGCACTTCGACCGGGCGAATCGTGCGCGTTGCCAGCAGCACCGCTGCGCCGGCCAGTGCCACGACTTCGGCGCGCATTTTTCCCGCGATCAGGCCTGCAATGACGGCCGCCAGCACGGCCAGTGCAATGATCTGGGGCAGCGTCATAGCGGATTGCGCGGCGCGCACCGGAATTCGCCGCTTTCGCAAAGAGAGTCGTGGATCACGCGGCGCCCGGTTGATAGGCTGTGGAATGGCCGACAATAGACCCGCGCCGCCTGAGCGCAAGTTATTGTATATAGCGCCGCTGATCATCGGCGCGATGATCCTTGTCGTGCTGGTTGTGGTCTTCGTGATCCTGCCCGCCGGCCAGCCGCTGCCGATGGTGAAGAGCGCGCCGCCCAGCCTGCCGGATGTTCCCGCGCGGTCCACGGCAGTCATCGCGCCGCCCTTGCCGCCGCTGACGCGTGCGGAACTGATTGAGGGCGCAAGACTGGCGGCGGCGCGGTTTGCGGCCGGGGAGACAGTGCCGGGTGGCGATGCGCTGGCGGGGCGGCAATATTCCATCCGCATTCCCTTTGCCTGTGATGGCATGCAGAGCGCGCCGGCGGACCAGGTATCGCTGAGCATGAATCCCGCGGGCCAGAGCATTACCCTGGCGGCGCGGCCCGGCGACTGGACCGCGATGCCGGTGCTGCAGACGGCGAGCGGCGCGGACCAGCCGGAGACGGCAAGCGGTTTCTGGATTCCGCGTCCCTGGAGCCTGTCGGGGCAATGTCCGCCGCGGCGCGACTATCCCGTGCCGGTCACGCCCACGCCGGCGACAGCGCCGACCCTGGGGCTGGTGCAGCTTTCCACCAGCAGCGATTCCCGCGTGGGCCAGCATGGCGATCATGCCTATGAATTCACCCGCAAGATCGCGGCGGGCGACGCGGCCGTGTTGGGCCACAGCTATCGGCTGCTGCTGGAAGGACGGGTCACGGGATTTGGTGACGGCAAGGCCGTGCATTGCTGGGCGGAATCGCCCGACCATCATCCGCAATGCTTCTATGCGGTCAGCTTCGATCACGTCGCCTTCGAGGATGCCGATACCGGCAAGGTGCTGGCGAACTGGACCGACTAGGGCGCCGGGTCCCTGGTGAGGGTCGCCAGCACGCTCTTGTCCAGGATCACGGCGACGCCGGCGTTGCGGTCGGCTGCTTCGCTGATGCGGATATGGGCGGCGGCGCCCATCACTTGCGCGGCTTCCGACGGGTCCAGCGCATAATCGGAGCCCAGCCAGCGCTGCATGTTTGACGTGGCGGTCTTCAGGGCTTCATCCAGCGAGCCGTCATAGCCCAGTGCCATGATCTGGCCCTGCGTTTCGACCCGCGGCGCGGGCACGGGGCGCTTCTGGATCACCTCGACGCGGAAGGTCACGTCCATCGAGGTTTCCAGCGCATTGCCGTTCAGCTCGCCATCGCCCATCGCGGCATGGCCATCGCCGATATAGACCAGTGCTCCGGGCACACGCGCCTGCAGATAGACGGTGGCGCCTTCGGTGATTTCGTTGAAATCCATGTTGCCGCCATAGCCGCCGCTGTCGCCGCTGTTGGGCGCGCCCGCCACCGGCGGCGGCGCCACCGCGACACAGCCCAGCATGGGCCGCAGGGGGACGGCCAGTTTTGCAAGGTGCGCACCAGGATTTTCCGGCGTGGCGATGTTGCGCTCGCGGTCCAGGTGCCAGTGGATGGTCTTGCCGGTGTCCTTCATGGTCACGGCCAGGCCGGGATTGACGGCGCGGCTTACCAGGTAATCGTCGCTGGTGGCCCAGTCGCGGTTGAGCCTGAGTTTGAGGATATGGATGGCGATGGTGTCGCCCGGCATCGCGCCGCTGACGTAAAAGGGCCCGGTCTGGGGATTGCCGCCGAAGCTGCGGCCGACGGCGTTCTCGTCGATGCCGCCGGCGTCGATGGTGGTGGTGTGCACAGTGTCGCCGGGCGCAATGGTAAGGGCCGGCATGGTCAGGGCGGAGAAGGCACGGTGAAACGCCGTCGGCTTGAACTCGTGGTGCCGCGCGGAAGTGGCGATCGCGGCGGCGGGACGTGCGATCACCGTCATGGGCAGGTTGACGGTGTGATGGCTGGTATCGTCGGTCTGGATGACATCGCCGCTGAGGACGCCGCCCTTGAGGGTGAGATGCGCTTCGGCGCGGTTGCCTTCCTTGTCACTGGCGACGAAATCGATCCGGTCGCCGTGGCGGGTGCCGGTCAGCGGGTCGCCCGTGAAGGTGCCGGTAAGGGCCTCGCCGGTCTGGGTGAGCTCCAGCGTGTTGTAGAATTCGATGCCGCCGGTCTTGATGGTGAGGGTGTAGCGGCCGCTGATGTTGTCCTGCGCCATCGCAGGGCAGGCCAGCAGGCTGGCGCCCAGCAGCAGGGCTGTCGCATATCGCATCGGCATCTCTCCCTTGAGGTCAGATCAGGCCTTCGGCCTTCACCCAGTCCAGTGTCTTGTTCAGGCCGCGTTCCAGACGATCGAACAGTTCGTGTATTTCCGCGTCGGTGATCACCAGCGGCGGGCACACGGCGATGCGGTCGCCCAGCAGGGGGCGGACGATGACGCCTTCGTCCTGGCAGAACTGGGCGCAGCGGGTGCCGACCAGCTTGGCGGATTCAAAATTGCGCTTGCTGGCCTTGTCGGCGACCATTTCGATGGCGCCGATCAGGCCGACGCCATTGGCCTCGCCCACCAGCGGATGATCGGCGAGCGCGAACAGGCGCTTCAGGAATGTCGGCGCGACCTTGCGGACATGACCAAAAGTGTCGCGGCGTTCGTAGATTTCCAGCGTCTTCAGCGCCACGGCGGCGGCGACGGGATGGGCGGAGTAGGTGAAGGCGTGCCACAGGCCGCCGATTTTCGTGGCTTCCGCTTCGATGATCTCGGTGAGCTCAGGCGACAGCAGCACGGCGCTGATGGGGATATAGGCCGATGACAGCGCCTTGGCGATGGACATGCTGTCGGGCTGGAAGTTGTAGGTCTGGCAGCCGAAGGGATTGCCGGTGCGGCCGAAGCCGCAGATCACTTCGTCATCGACCAGACGGATGCCGTATTTTTTCAGCACGGGCGTGATGGCTTCGAAATAGCCTTTTGGCGGCGGCATGGCGCCGCCGGCGCCCATCACGGCTTCGACAAACATGGCGGCGATGGTGTCGGGGCCTTCGCGCAGGATCTGCGCGTCCAGGTCGGCGGCCAGGCGGGCGGAATATTGTTCTTCGCTCTCCCCGTCGCGCCCGCCGCGATAATAATGCGGGCATTCGGCGCGCACCGTGAAATCGAAAGGCAGGTCGAAGCTCTTGTGGAAGGCGTCCAGCCCGGTGAGCGACGCACTGGCCAGGGTCACGCCATGATAGGCTCTGGTGCGGGCGATGATCTTCTTGCGCTTGCTCGTCCCGCGCGCATTGGCGGCGTACCACATGAACTTGATCTGGCTGTCATTGGCTTCGCTGCCGGAATTGGCGAAGAATACCTTGCCCACCGGCATGGGCGCCATTTCCTTCAGCTTCTCGGCGAGCGCGATGCCGGGCTCGTGGCTCTTGCCGCCGAAGATGTGCCCGAAGGAGAGCTTGCGCATCTGCTCGGCGGCCGTCTCGGCCAGCTCGTTCTCGCCCCAGCCCAGCGCGGTGCACCACAGCCCCGACATGGCTTCCAGATAGTCGCGGCCCTGGGCGTCATGGACGAAGACGCCCGCCCCGCGCTCGATCACCAGGGGGCCGGTCTGGCGCAGCAAAGTGAGATTGGTGAAGGGGTGCAGCAGGCTCGCCATGTCGCGGCTCTGCATGTTGGAGAGGGGCATGCCGGACGGCAGCGGGGAATTTAAGGGGGAAGTCATGCTGGTTCTCTCGCGGTGCCGGGCAATCTATCTTAAGGTGCCGGCGTTTGAACATGCACTGCCAATCGGAAAAAACCTGCCATGCGTTCCCAGCTTGCCACCGCCCGCGCCGCCCTGATCGTGCTGGTGCTGGCCGTCCTCACCGCGGCGGTCGCGATTTTCGGCGTGCGCACGGGGCGCTTCTCCTATGCCATCGGGATGGACCTGATGTGGCCGGCGACGGGGCTGGGGCTGGTGGCGCTGGCGCTGGCGACGCTTTGGCTGAAGGGGGCCATCGGGCAGAATGTGGGAACGGGCAAGCGGCTGGGCCTGGCGGCCTTCATCGGCGCGCTGGCATTCCTGTATCCGCCGGTATCGACCATCGTGGATGGCTGGCGCTATCCGGCCATCCATGACGCTTCCAGCGATCCCGACGATCCGCCGCAGTTCGTGGCGCTGGCGAAATTGCGCACGCCGGACATGAACCCGCTCGCCTTTGACGGACGGGACAAGATTCACTGGCAGGGCGAGGATGTGACCATTTCCTATGCCTTGCACACCTGGAAGAACGGCCTGATCACCAAGCATCACACCAAGCTGATGCCGAACGCCAGGGACCCGCAGGGCGTGGTGTTCTGGCACTGTTTCGAGGCGGTGAAGAAAATGGGCTGGACCATCGTGGATTACAGCGAAAAGGAAGGCCGCATCGAGGCCACCGCCGCCACGCCCTGGTTCGGGCAGGTGTCGGATATTGTCATCCGGGTGCGGCCTTCGGGATATCTGGGGGCGCGCTATGACGTGCGGGCGCAGAGCCGCACCGGCGCCACCGACAATGGCTTCAATATCGAGCTGATCCGCGCCTTCAAGGCGAAGGCCGATAGCTGAGGCCGTCGCGCAGGGCGGCGCCTTCCTTTTCCATCTGGTCCAGATGCGCCTTGACCTGCACGGCCGCCGCTGCGCGCAGCGCGGGCGCGATGCCCGGATAAAGCTGTTCCACCAGCGCGGCGAGATTGTGCGTGCCGTGCGCAAGGGCTGCCGCGATCTGGCTCGCACGCCGGCGGCGATGGGCGACGAGTTCTTGCAGATAATCCCGTGGTGACGGGATCGGCGAGCCGTGGGTGGGATAGAAGATCCGATCGTCGCGGGCGGCCAGCTTTTCCAGGCTGGCGATGTACTGGCCCATGTCGCCATCGGGCGGCGCCACCACGCTGGTGGACCAGCCCATCACGTGATCGCCGCTGAACAGGGCCTGTTCTTCGTGCAGCGCGTAGCACATATGGTCGGCGGTATGGCCCGGCGTGGCGACGCACTGGAGGGTGAAGCCGTCGCCGGTGAGGATGTCGCCATCGCGCAGCACGGTGTCGGGCACAAAAGCGCGGTCATGGGCTTCGTCCACCACGCCTTCCGCGGCATCGCGCGGCAGGGGATGCTCGAAGGCGGCGCAGGTGGGCGCGCCGCACCACGCCTTCAGCGGCGCGGCGGCCGGCGAATGGTCATTGTGGGTGTGGGTGATCAGGATATGGCTGACCCTGCGGCCGCCGATGGCGCGCTGCAAGGCCTCGACATGCGTCGCGATCGCGGGGCCGGGATCGATCACCGCGACGCTTTCGCCGCTCCCCACGATGTAGACGCCGGTGCCGCGGAAGGTGAAGGGGCCGGGATTGGGCGCCAGCAAACGCTCCACCCGCGGCGACAGGCGGACCGGGACGCTGGCCGGCACGTCCAGCGAGCGGTCGAAAGTAAGTGCCATGCATCCTGCCATGTTCTGCGCGCGTGCGCCGCAGTGTTAACGCAAAAGCCGCGCCTGTTAACACCTGGCGCCGTGTTTTGGCGGTTTTGCCGCCGGGGGTAAGCAATCCTTAGGCATGATGCCCCCACGATGGCGGCCTTCTCAAGGCTGGGTCGCGTCGTGGCATCTGATCGTTCCGTCCGTTTCATGAGTGCGCTGGGCGGCGCCTCCACCAGCCGGGTGCTCAATCTTTTCCGCATCGCCCAGGACAATGAAAACAACCCGGAACATGCGGAAAAACCCCTGTTCCTGTCGCCCATCATCAACAAGGCCTTCCTGCTGAAGCACCGCACGCGGGCCGACGAGACGTATCTGTTCGCATCGCCGCGCGCGGTGGCGACCAAGATCCTGATCCCGTTCGATTCCACCGACCTGCGGGCCGGCGGTCGCTCGCTGTTCGTGGACCAGCGCGGCTATGTCGATACCCTGCGCGAGGCGGGCAACTACAATTCCGAAAACCTGGAGCGCGACCTGTCGGTGCTGCGGCTGCTGAGCGCGGTGCCGTCGCTGGACCCGTTCCTGCTGCGCGAGCATCTGCGCAACAACAAGATCGACGTCGCGGCCTGCTATTTCGCCATTTCCGAAGGTGACCAGGAGCGCATGCATGTGTTCGTCAGCCAGGAAATGAGCAAGCTGGTGGCGCTGGCCGGCGGCGGTGGTAGCGGGTCGAGCAACCGGCTGGTGTCGGCGATGCTGTCGAGCGAAGTGGACGAAAAGCTGGAGCCGCTGCGCCTGACCTTGAACCTGACGGGCAATGACTTCCGCGAAGGCGTGTTCAGCTGGCGCGGCTTTCTCTATTACAAATGGTCGATGGCCAAGTTCTGGCCCGACGTGATGGGCGTGCTGCGCGAGATCAACTCCATCCAGCCGGTCGGCGCGCAGACGCCCGAACAGAAGGTCTATCTGACCGAGGCGCGCCGCACGATCATCGAGATGGTGCGCGACAATGGCAATCACGTGAACAAGTCGCTGGCGGTCTATGACAGCTCGTTCGGCGATCTGGTGGCCAACCAGGCGCCCAAGAATTTCCGCGATTTCCTTCTGAGCGCGCCCTACATGTTCCTGGAGCTGGGCGAGAAGCTGGGCGCCATCTCCCACATTGTCAGCTTCTGGCGCTATCGCTTTGCGGCGGGCGGGCCCCGCAACATCGACGCCGAAGAGCTGGCGGCGATCTTCCAGGACTTTTCCAGCGGCTTTGGCGAGCGGCTGAAGGCGGAAGCCTCACCGATCCGGCGGCCGATCGTGATCGATACCACCGCCGCCTGAACAGACTATAATCCCACAACCTGAGATATTGTCCAGCATGCGCGGGCTGCGGCCGGGCATGGCTGCGGGCGAACGGAATATCAGCCTATCCACTGGCTCTGGAAATAATTTTCCGGAGATAAATCCTTTTGGCCTAAGCAAATTTTCCCTCGATATACAATCTCAAGTAGAAATTCCTATCCCCACTGGTCCAGAGTATAGGATAATTGTCCCAATTACGTAGTTGACACCACAAAGCCCAAAGGCTAGTATTCAGGGGTAATTTGGAAAGCCGCCCCGATGGGTAAGAATATATTCGCAGCCAAGCACTTCCACGATGAGGCAGCCGCCCGGTCGTGGTTTGAAGCTGCCCGTTGGCCCACGGGTGCGTATTGCCCCAAGTGCGGCTCTCTGGAGCCCTACAAGACCAAGAAGCCGGGTGTTTACCGCTGCCGGGAAAAGACCTGCCGCAAGGATTTCACGGTAATGACTGGCTCGGTCATGGAACGCAGCCACGCCAAGCTGACGCAGTGGGCCATGGGCTTCTGGCTGGCGGCTTCCTCCAAGAAGGGCTTTTCGGCCCACCAGCTTCACCGTGCCCTTGGCTGCCAGTACAACACCGCTTGGTTCATGCACCACCGGATCATGGAAGCCATGCGCCAGGGCGGCTTGGACCTGCCTCCCATGGGCGGTAGCGGCAAGATCGTGGAAGCCGATGAGACCTACTTCGGCAACGTCGAAGCCCCTGAGACCCGCACGGAGACCACCCGTGGCCGCCCCTTCACCAAGAAGGGCAAAGGCGGCCCGTCCAACAAGCGCGCCATCGTTACCCTTGTGGAGCGTGGCGGCCGCGTTCGGTCTTTCCATGTTCCCCGCGCCGATCAGGTGACGGTTGCCAAGATCGTGGCCGACAACATCCACCACGAAAGCCGCCTGCACACCGATGAAAGCCGCCTGTATCCCAAGGTTGGCGTGAACTTCGCGGCCCGTGAAACCGTGAACCACAGCCGCAAGGAATATGCCCGTGGCGACGTAAACACGAACACTGCCGAAGGTTACTTCTCAATCTTCAAGCGTGGGATGCGCGGCGTGTACCAGCATTGCAGCGAGAAGCATCTGCACCGCTATCTGGCGGAATTTGACTTCCGCTATAATCACAGTGAGGCGCTTGGGTTTGATGATGAAGCCCGCACGATTGCCGCCGTTAAGTCCGGCGAGGGCAAGCGTCTCACCTATCACCAAGCTAACTAAGGATAAGAGCTTCAAGGCTCTGGCGGCGCATTTCAGCCGATGGCGGGAGCGTAAATAGCTGCAAACGCTTGACAATTGCGTTTTCGCTTTGTTCCTGTAATGATTCGCAAAACAACAACTGCGCCGGGGAAGTCTATGGCTCTCGCTACCAACGTTGCGAAGTACTTTCTCCTGCTGGCCGAAAGCGGCCAGGAGGACGCTGGCGAAGCTATGACTCACTTGAAGCTGCAGAAGCTTCTTTATTACGCCCAGGGTTTTCATCTGGCGCTGAATAACGGCCACGGCCTTTTTGGAGATAGTTTGCTCGCGTGGAAACACGGGCCAGTGGTGAATTGTGTTTGGAACACCTATCGAGATCACAAGTCCAACCCGATACCGGCGCCGGGCGATTTTGTCTCCGAATCTCTTACCGGGGATGAAAAAGCCCTTCTCAATGACGTCTGGAATACCTACGGACAGTTTTCTGCCTGGAAATTGCGGGATATGACGCATTCCGAGCCGCCGTGGAAAGATGCCTACAAGCGCGGCGAGAACTCAGTAATTTCTGAACAAAGCTTGCGAGATTATTTTTCCACCCAAATTGAGTAGCAGTGGCGCGCCTCAAGAATCCTCCAGCGGAAAAGTCGGGCCGACTTGCGGCCCCCCGTACTGATTCAATTGACCCCAACACGCGGTTGGTAGTTTTCGGCTTCCAGCACGTGATTGCCGACTTCGATCTAAGTGGCGCCCAAGTTGCAGATGCTGCCCGTTTCATAGCGGGGTTAAAAAAGCGCTGCTCGATTTCTTGGGCTGAAATTAGAAGATCGCCACGTCAGGGCCTCGGGTGTGAAAAAATCTCACAGGCTCTAAAAGTGCCTGTGCCGGATCAATTAGGGCACAAGGCCGATGATATGCTGTGCTTTAGATTTGGCGGTGATATGCAGCGATTTATCGGATTCCAAGACGGCGCTACCTTTGAGGTGGTTTGGATTGACCACTCTGGTCAGGCTTACGATCACTAACTGGTTCCCTTTTCTTAGGAATATCCTTTAGTTGAGTCGGGGCGCCGGCGAACGCGCCCTTGAGCATTGCATCCAATCGCTTTTCAGCTTCAGACTTTTTATCCATCGGGGGCACCGTGCATGGGTAGCGGGAAACGAAGGCCTAATATTCGCGATATTAGCAGACAGCCTCCTACCGATGAAGAGAGGCGCGCTGTTCGAGAAACGATGATTTCAGCAGACGCGCCAATCGTAACCGCCATTCTTGGCGCGGCACTGCTTGAGCACGAATTAGAACAGCTTCTCAGGCCAAGATTTAAGCGAAACGACGGACCGACGTGGGGCAAATTAACGGGAGATAACGGACCGCTCGGAACCTTCTCGCAAAAAATATCCATTGCTTACGCATTGGGGATCGCAGACGAGTCTCTGAAGGATGGCTTAGAGACGGTAAAAAATATCCGCAATCAATTTGCTCACGCAAAAAAGCTTATTCAATTCAACCACGAATTGATCGCCAAAGAGATCAGAGGTCTTGTCCTTCCAGAAAAGAAAAAATCGTCACGCTATAAAGACGTAGAAGCGATCAAAAACGAACCGAACCCACGAAACGCATTCGTCTTGCTGTGCTTGCATCTATATATCGCACTCCTAGAGAAAGGAACGGCCCGCGCGAAGCGTCAGGCTAAGAGGATGGCACAACGGAGCGGTTACGCTCATAGCAAATGGAGTGACATTCTTTCGGCGTGGAAAAAAGCATCAGAAGCTCGTCCAGCAAAACCCTCGGGCTTGTATGGCGCCGATCCCAACCTTCAAGAAGGTCAAAGCATTCTCGGCGCATTTCTGGAGTCAAATCGAAGCGCGCCAGACAGCGAAGAGGCGACCTAAAAGCGGGGGCAGCTACTTCGGCATCACCAGCAGCGCCAGTACCGCTAGCGCCGCCACCGTCGCCGGATACCGTGCCCAGGCGGGCTTTACCCACGTCCAAGCCATGCGTGCGATCAGCGCCCCTAGCGCCACAGACAGGACAAGCCTTGTTGTCTCGCTCATGGGGATCACTAGTTGGGCCAGCCATAGAGCCCCCGCGACGTTGATTTTATTTTCCCGATCCATGCGCCATCGTCTCGCACGAACAGGCGTCGGTCTAGGCATTTATTCCTCACAGGACCGTGTAGCCGGTCCCATGCCTTAGTCTCTGGTTTCATTGGTATAACTATCCCTTGTGGTTGTGGTGTCAACTACGTAATTGGGATAATTGTCCTGTAGCCGTCATGGTGACGGTGCATGTCGAAAGGGGTTTGGGTCATGGGTACCATTCAGGATCCGGCGGTGTTCCTTGCCGCCCAGCGCGTCAGTCTCGCGCAGTTCATTGTCTGCCAGGTGCATGGCGTTCCGGTGGAAGAGATGCGCAAGCCGACGCGGGGCCGGCCGCATGTGGCGCGCGCCCGCCAGATCGCCATTCACCTGGCGCGCACGGTGTTCGCCATGACGCATCGCCAGTTGGCAATGGAATTTCGTCGCGACCGGTCCACCGTCCATCACGCCTGCGGTCTGATCGAGGAGATGCGCGAGGCCAGCGCCGAATTCGATTCCACCCTGCGCTGGATGGAAAGCCTGCTGCGCCGCGCCGCCGGGCAGAAGGATCAGCCGTGATCGCACCCATGATTGGACACAAGCAGTTGAAGCAGGAAGCCCGCCGCGTGCTGCGCAAACTGGCGGCGCCGCGCGCCAGCCTGTTCGCCAAGGGCACGGGTTTCGGGTTGGGGCGCGGTGCGGACAGCCGGCTCACTGTCGCGGCAGCGCTGGTGCAGGCTTTCGCGCGCGAAGGCTGGATCATGCCCGATGGTCCCGGCCGCTATGTCATCGCGGCGGCGGGGCGCGATTTCCTGGCGCGCGAAAGCGGCGGCTTCGCCGCCCAGCATCGCGAGCTGCAGGACCTGGCGGTGGACGATCACCGCGTGACGGTCAACACCGCGGAGTCGCCGCTGGCGCGGCTGAAGGCGCGCGGGTTTGTGGACGGCGTGCAGTTCGCCGCAGGCGAGAAACTGCGCCGCGACTTTACCCTGGCACAACTGACGCCGCGCATGGGGGTGAACTGGGAGGCGCCGGTGGTGTCGGGATCGCGGGGCGCCGGCGCCGAGAGCATCAGCGAGATCGCGATGGCGGCGCGCCAGCGAATGAACCGGGCCCTGGCCGAAGCGGGGCCGGGGCTGGCTGACCTGCTGTTCGATGTCTGCTGCCACCTGATGGTGCTGGAGGTGGCGGAGGACACGCGCGGCTGGGCGAAGCGGTCGGGGCGGGTGGTGCTGAAGATCGCGCTGGACCGGCTGGCGGCGCATTACGGCATGACGGTGGTGCGCCAGCGGGCCAAGCTGCGCGCCTGGTCGGCGGAGGCGGCGCCTTAGATGGCGCCGTTGCGCGCGGCGCGGGCCAGCTGGTCGGCCCTGATCTGGGCCCTGACATCGGCAAGGCCGGCGCTGACGGTGCTGTTCAGGTGAAAGACGTTGAGAAGGCCGAGGCCGCCGGCACATAGCGATCCACAATCCTTGTCCGTTCGCGAGAGACCACTAGCGGCGGAAAGAAGCGTGGCGGGGGTGGGTGACAATGTGCCGGCGCCCGGGCGTCCCAGGCCGAGATCGGGTTCGTGCGGCGTCAACAGCGACACCAACCCAATCCAGAATATGGCCCGGAAAATCATGACAAGCTTTCTCGTGTTTCAACGCGAGGAGCATGGGTCGCGGGCTGTTGCGCCGCGCTAAACTGTTTTTTTAAATTTGTAACGATCTCGCTGTTCCTCATCGCTTCGATAACGCGAGATGGACGCAAAACGTTTGCTTCGATTCAAAATCGAGACGCGATTGAATCAGTTGCGATTAAAATTTTATGCAAATGCCGCGGGGGCGTTAAGGCGCGGCCCGCCCCGGGAGCGGCCGTCGGCGAAAATCTTTAAACCATGGGGCGAAATCAGGCCGATGCGGCGGCGATTGCGGCGGGCAGCAGCAGGCTGGCGGTGAAACCTTCGCCCAGGCGGCTGGAAAGTTCCAGCTTGCCGCCGTGCAGTTCCACAAAGGCCTTTACCAGGGTCAGGCCCAGGCCGGCGCCCTTGGCGTGCTGGCTGCCTTCGGAGCGGCCGGCATGTTCAAAAGGCTGCTGGATGCGGGCCAGGTCGTCGGGCGCCACGCCGGGGCCGTTATCCTGCACCACCACGCGCACGCAGCCGCTTTCGGCCTGCGCCGTCAGGATGACGGTGCCGCCCGCGCGCGTGAAGGTGACGGCATTGTCCAGGAGGCTGTGGATCATCACGGTCAGGACCGATTCATCCGCATCCACCATGAGCCCCACGGGCGCACGGTCGGCATCGATGGTGACGCCGCGCGCCTGCGCCCGCTCCGCGAAGGCCTCGCGCGCCTGCCACAGCAGGCCGCCCGCATCCACGCCGCTGCGGCGCAGGTCATAGCGGCCGGCCGCGATCTTGGTGAGGTCCATGATCTGGTTGATCATCTTGAGCAGGTTGGTGCCGCCCTGGTGCACCAGTCCGGCATATTCGCGGATCTGTTCAGGCCGCAGCGTGTCGGACAGGGTCGCCATCAGGTCGGAGAAACCCAGGATGGCGTTCAGCGGTGTCTTCAGCTCGTGGCCCATGGTGCGCAGCAAGGTTGTCTTGGCGCTGTCCACGCTGGCGCTGGCCTGGTCCAGCCGCGTGGTAAGGTCGGCCAGATAGGAGCTTTGCTGCTCGGCCCTGGCGCTGGCCTGCGCCAGCGCGTCCTGCTGTTCGGCCAGCGCCGCTTCGGCCCGTACCTTATCCGTGATGTCGGTGAAGATGGCGGTGCGGCCGCCATCGGGGGTGGCGCGGTCGCGCACAAGATAACATTCGCCGCTGCTGGTGCGGATGGTGACGGCGCCGGCGGCGTGGCGGTGGCCCTGGAGGCGCCGCTGCAGCCAGGCCTCGGGCTCCTCGTCCAGCACCAGGCGACCGGAAAATGTGACGAGGCGGGCGATGTCCGAAAAGGTCTTGCCCACCAGCGCATCCATCTGCGCGCCGCAGATCTGGGCATACAGGTCGTTGCAGAGGATGAGGCGGTCATCGGTGTCGAAGAAGGCCACGCTTCGGCCGACAGGGCCACGGCATCTTCCAGCCGGGACAGGTGGGCGCGGGCGGCGGTGACGTCGGTCCACAGCAGCACCGTCATGCCGGTGGGGGTGCGACGGGCTTTCAGCTCCATCACCCGGCGGTTGGCCAGTGCGACATCGCAGGGCGCCCAGGCGCCGGGCTCAAGCTGGGCCAGGCGGCGCGCGATGAAGGCGGGAATGCCGGCCGCGAGGGCCGAAGGCGCGATCTCGCCGCCTTCGATTTCCAGCCGGATGATCTCTTCGTAGCTTTTGCCGATCAGGGCGTTGTGCGGCGGCAGCGCGCGCAGCAGGTAGTTCAGATGCGCATTGGCGTAGCACAGGCGATGCTGGGCGTCGAAGATGGTGACGGCCACGCGCAGCGCGTCCAGCGCCGCCAGCAATGCCGGCGCCTCCTCCCACGCCTCGTGTTTCTGCACTGCCTGGATCACGCCCTGCCCGACGAATTTGCGTTGGCGGGAGCGTTACCATGCGCCCCCATCTCTAAAACTTGTCGAGTGTGCGGTCGCTGGTGTTTCGGATTGGTTATCCTTGTGTCCGAATCGCGCCATCTTCGTTGATAAAGGGTAAAGCGCAGTTCCCGCAACCGGCGGCTTCAATCCTTGTGGAGAACTGAACGGCTGCGTGCGGGCTTCAGTTTTCGTTAAGCTTGGCCCGCCAGAGTGGCCGCGGTCCTGATTTTTACTCAGTGAGTCCTTAATGGCTGTTAACACACCCGATAGTGCCGGCGAACGCCGCCGCTTCGTCGCCCTGCAGGCGGCCAAGGCGGGCGTGGGCGGGGCGCTGGGGCTGGTTTTTTTCGGGATGATCGGCCGGCCCGACACGTCCGAGGCCATTGCCATGGCGGGGTTGATGGCGCCAGCGCTGCTGGCGCTGCTTGGCCTGGCGCGGATCCGCCTGGCGCTGCTGGAACAGGTGGGGCTGGCGGGCTTTGCGCTGCTGATCGGCTATCTGGCGGTGCTGACGGGCGGGATGAGTTCGCCGCTGATCGTGTGGTTCGCGCTGGTGCCGGCGGAAGCCGCGCTGTCGGGCGGGCGCCAAAATCAAAGAGGGGCGGTGGTGCGGGCCGGATTGGTTGCGGCCCTGATACTGCTGGGTGTGGCGGCGATCCAGGCGCTGGGGGCGCTGCCGCCGTCGCGTCTCACATTGCCGGTGTGGGAGATCACTTTTGTGTCCATGCTGGCGGCGCTGGTGCAGGCGGTGCTGATCGCCGCCGCGGCGCAGGACCGCCAGCGCGCCGCCGATGCCGCCGTCGCCGAGGGCGCGGCGATGTACCGTTTCCTGGCCGACAATTCCATGGACCTGATCACGCGCCATTCCTCGGACGGGCGCATCCGGTTCGCCAGTCCCGCCACCATCGCGCTTCTGGGGCGGCTGCCGGACGAAATCACCGGACTGGCGCTGGCCACCATCGTGCACCCTGACGACATGGGCGCGGTGCAGGCGGCGCTGATGGAATCCAGTTACTTCGGCCGCAGCGGCGCCGCCGAAGTGCGGCTGCGCCACAAGGACGGCCATGATGTGTGGGCGGAGATCCGTTGCCGCCCGGCGCGCATGACCTTGGGCGAGCCGGCCGAGATCGTGGCGGTGACGCGCGACATTTCCGAACGCAAGGTGCATGAGCGGGCGCTGGAAGATGCGCGCGACGCGGCGCTGGATGCCAGCCGCGCCAAGTCGCGCTTCCTGGCCAATATGAGCCACGAACTGCGCACGCCGCTGAACGCCATCATCGGTTTTTCCGAGATGATGTCGCGCGAGATGTTCGGCAGCCTGGGGCCCCGCTACCAGGAATATTCGCGGCTGATCCACGAGTCCGGCGCGCACCTGCTGGACCTGATCAATTCGGTGCTGGACATGTCCAAGATCGAGGCCGGCAAGTTTGAGCTGAGCGAGGAGCTTTTCGACCTGGAGGAGACCGCACAGAGCGCGGTGCGCTTCCTGCGCATGCCGGCGGAGCGGGCGCATGTGGCGCTGGCGCTGAACGTCGCGCCGGGCGCGCGGCTGGTCTATGCCGACAGGCGGGCGGTGAAGCAGATCCTGGTGAACCTGTTGTCGAACGGCGTGAAATACACGCCGCCGGGCGGCGAGGTGCGGGTGGCGGCGCAGGTGGCCCATACCGGCCGCGGCATCGAGATCATTGTCGCCGACACCGGCACCGGCATTTCGCAGGCCGACCTGGAGCGGTTGGGCAGGCCGTTCGAGCAGGTGGAAAATGCGGAAGTCCGCGCCAAGGAAGGCACCGGGCTGGGCCTGGCGCTGGTCAAGTCGCTGGCCGCCCTGCATGGCGGCGATGCACAGCTGGCATCGGCGCTGGGCGAAGGCACCACCGTGACGGTGCGGCTGCCTTATGCGGCGGTGGACGCCCAGGGTGACCGGATTGCGACGGCGACGATTTTGCCGTTTCGCGCCGCGTCCTGACTACGGCTTGATCTCCCAGCTGATCGTCACATTGGCGCGCAGGGTCTGTTCGCCGACGCCGATGGGGGTGGGCGGCGGCGGCGCGAAATTCATGGCCGGTGCGGCTGCGCCATAGAATGGCGAGATCGCGCCGGTATCGTTGATGGCGTGGATAGGCCCCAGCGTGATGCCCGCGGCCGCGGCATAGACATGGGCGCGTTCGATGGCGTTCTTCACCGCCTCGGTGCGGGCCTGGGACAGCAGTCCCTGGTCGTTGTGGAACGTATAGGACAGGCCGCCCGCCTGGTTCGCACCCGCCGCCACCAGCGCATCCAGCACCGCACCGGCGCGGCTCGGATTGTCCAGGGTCACATTCACATTGTTGGTGACGCGGTAGCCGATGACAGGCCGGTCCTGCGGCAAGCTGAAATTGTTGCCGACCGTCGAGGCATATTGTGGCGACAGGTTCAGGTTGGTGGTGCGGACCGCCTTGTCGGGCACGCCCAGCTTTTTCAGCGTGTCGAACAAGGAGGTCATGGTCTGGCTGTTGGCGGCCAGGGCCTCGCGCGCCGTCTTGGCGGTGGAGATCACGCCGGTGTTGATGGCGACCGTGTCAGGCACGGCGCTGACCGTGCCTTGGCCCGCCACCGTGAGAAGCCCCGGATCGGCGGCGGCGGGAAGAACAAGACTGCCCAGCAGAAGGGCGGCATGGAGGCCGTGACGCATGGAACGCTCCCTTTTTGATTCGCGCCAAAGCCTAGCGCCGGGGTGTGCGACGGGTTTGCGTGACTTCGCGCATGCACAGGGTTATTTCCATGACATGGAAGCAACACCTCGCCTGAAAGCCGGAATCTTCGTGCGCGCCCTGACGCGGCGCGTGGAAGTGGCGGGCGCATCGGCCTATGTCGTGCGCATGGGATCGGAGGAGGCCGGCGCCCTGATCATCAAGGTGGCCCGGCTGGACGGGACCGTGCTGGTGCTGAACCAGACGCGCGACGGCCAGGGGCGTCTGGTGTGGGCGCAGCCGCTGGGCGGCTGGGCGGACGAGCGCCGCGCGGCGGACTGGTGTGACAAACAGGTGAAATTCGATCCGGATCTGTGGATCGTGGAAATCGAAGACCGCCAGGGCCGCGCTTTCGTGGATGAACCGATCGTGTAAATATCCGTGCGCAGGGCAAGGGGCCGGACATGCCGCATCATCAGACTTCGCAGCTTCAGTTCATCATCCCGCTGCTGATCGTCATCCCCATCCTGTTTTTCCGCATGCGCAAGCTGAGCCGGCCGGAGCCGCTCAAGCTGGGGCGGCTGTGGATACGCCCGGCGCTGGTGCTGTTGGGCTGCACAGTCGTGCTGTTTGCGCCGCAGCCGGGCACGCCCAGCGCCTTGCAGATGACGGTGCTGGAATGGGCGGGCCTTGCACTGGCGGCTGTGATCGGCGCGGTGGCGGGCTGGCACTATGGCAAGACCACGGTCATCGAAGTGCATCCCGAGAACGGCACCCTGCTGGCCAGGGGCAGCATGATGGCGATGCTGGTGATCGTGGCGCTGGTGGCGGTGAAGCTGGGGCTGAAGCCGGCGCTGGCGGCGGAAGGTCCGGCGCTGCATCTGGATATGTTGCTGGTCACCGATGCGCTGATCGTGTTCTCGGCGGCGTTGTTCACGGCGCGGGCGGTGGAAATCTGGCTGCGTGCCCGGCGGGTGATGGACGCGCGCGGCCGCGCTTCGTGACACTGGACGTCTTCTGGATATTCCTGCGCCTGGGACTGACCAGTTTCGGCGGGCCGGTGGCGCATATCGGCTATTTCCGCAGCGAATTCGTGGCGCGCCGGCGTTGGCTGGACGAGGAAGCCTATGCCGGCATTGTCGGTTTCTGCCAGTTCCTGCCCGGTCCGGCCTCCAGCCAGGTCGCCATGGCGATCGGGCAGATGCGCGCGGGCGCGGCGGGACTGATCGCGGCCTTTGTCGGCTTCACCTTGCCGTCGGCGTTGCTGATGGCGCTGTTTGCATTTTTCCTGACCGGCACCATCGCGAACGCGCCATGGGTGCATGGCCTGAAGCTGGCGGCGGTGGCGGTGGTGGCGCAGGCCTTGTGGAGCATGGCGCGAACCCTGACGCCGGATTTGCCGCGCATGGCCTTTGCGATTGCGGCGGCGGCGCTGGCAGTGCTGCTGCCCAGCGAGATCGGACAGATTGTGGCGATTGCGCTGGGTGCGCTGCTGGGCACGCTGTTGCTGACGCCGCAGCCCATGACGGCGCGGGCGATTCCAGTGCCGCGCCATGCCTGGGCGGTGCTGGCGCTGTTCTTTGTGCTGTTGGCGGTGTTGCCGCTGCTGGCGCGGCTGGATCACCGGCTGGCCTTGTTCGATGCTTTCTATCGCACCGGCGCGCTGGTGTTCGGGGGTGGGCATGTCGTGCTGCCCCTGCTGCAACATGCCGTGGTGACGCCGGGCTGGATCGGCAACGCGCAGTTCCTGGCCGGCTATGGCGCGGCGCAGGCGATGCCGGGGCCGTTGTTCTCCTTCGCCGCCTATCTGGGTGCGGCCATGGGCGGTTGGGGCACGGCGCTGTTGTGCCTGCTGGCCATCTATCTGCCCTCGGTGTTGCTGGTGGCCGGGGCCTGGCCGCTGTGGCAGGCGGCGGCGCATCGTGCCGGGCTGCGCGCGGCGCTGGCCGGGATCAATGCGGCGGTGGTGGGCTTGCTGGCGGCGGCGCTGTGGTCGCCGGTCATCACGGGGTCGGTGTTTTCCTGGACCGATGGCGCGATCGCCGCGGCGGCGCTGCTTTTGCTGGTGTTCGCGAAGCTCCCTTCCTGGGCGGTGGTGGGGTTTGGCGCGGCGGCGGCGACGCTGGTTGCGCGGATTTCCGGGGCCTGATAACCCCTGCGCCATGACGAAGACCCCTGCCAGCGAAGCGGCGCGCCGCCGTACGTTCGCGATCATTTCCCATCCCGACGCGGGCAAGACCACGCTGACGGAACACCTGCTGCTGCTGGGCGGGGCGATTCATGCCGCCGGCCGGGTGAAGGCGCGCGGCGAGGCGCGGCGCGCGAAATCGGACTGGATGAAGATCGAGCAGGAGCGCGGTATCTCGGTCACGTCGGCGGTGATGACGTTTGAATACCAGGACGCGGTGTTCAACCTGCTGGACACGCCGGGCCATGAAGATTTCAGCGAAGATACCTATCGCACCCTGACGGCGGCGGATTCGGCCGTGATGGTGATTGACGCCGCCAAGGGCATCGAGGCCCAGACCCGCAAGCTGTTCGAGGTCTGCCGGCTGCGCGACATTCCCATCATGACCTTCGTCAACAAGATGGACCGCGAGGCGCGCGATCCGTTCGAATTGCTGGACGAGCTGTCGGACCAGCTTCAGATCGAGACCGCGCCGATGATGTGGCCCTGCGGCATGGGACAGAATTTCCGCGGCGTGCAGGACCTGCAGACGGGATCGTTCATCGCCTTCAACGATGCGGTGCCGCGCGAGGAAGAGGCGGTCAAGCTGGAAGAGGATGTTTCGCTGGCGAAGGAAGGCCTGCCGGTGTTCGACCTGGCGACCTATCGCGAGGGGCACCTGTCGCCGGTCTATTTCGGGTCGGCGCTGAAGAATTTCGGGGTGGAGCAGTTGCTGGCCGCTCTGGCGCGCTATGCCCCGCCGCCGCGCGAGCAGGCCGCCATCGGCAAGAGCGCCCAGCCGGGCGACAAGGAAGTGACCGGCTTTGTCTTCAAGGTGCAGGCCAACATGGACCCCAACCACCGCGACCGGGTGGCGTTCCTGCGTCTGGCCAGCGGAGAGTTCCGCCGCAACATGAAGCTGA
Organism: uncultured Hyphomicrobiales bacterium; assembly: GCA_966211925.1. Lineage (GTDB taxonomy): Bacteria > Pseudomonadota > Alphaproteobacteria > Micropepsales > Micropepsaceae > Rhizomicrobium. Next base: position 126,910 of record CBIHOI010000002.1, read on the forward strand.
AACAGTCGGGCACCGGCAAGACCATCGGGGTGCACAATCCCATCCTGTTCTTTGCATCGGAACGCGAGACGGTGGATGAGGCCTGGCCCGGCGACATCATCGGCATTCCCAACCACGGCGTGCTGCGGGTGGGCGATACCCTGTCGGAAACCGGCAGCGTGGTGTTCACCGGCATTCCCAACTTCGCGCCGGAAATCCTGCGCCGCGTGCGGCTGAGCGATCCCATGAAGCAGAAACACCTGGCGCGGGCGCTGGAATCATTGGCCGAAGAAGGCGTGACGCAGGTGTTCAAGCCGGCGATCGGGTCGCAGTGGATCGTGGGCGTGGTGGGCGCCCTGCAGCTGGACGTGCTGAAGTCGCGGCTGGTGGCGGAATATGACCTGGATGCCGAGCTGGAAGCCTCGCCCTATGACGCGGCGCGCTGGCTGTCGGGCAGCGACGCCGAGATCGAGAAATTCGCCGCCGCCAACCGCGGCGGCATGGCCACCGACCGCGACGGCGCGCCGGTATTCCTGTCGAAGAGTGCGTGGGAGATCGGTTATGTGGCCGAGCGTTTTCCGAACGTGAAATTCCTCAAGACGCGCGAGCGCCACGAGGTGAATGCGGAAAACAAGGGCTAGGCTCTCCTGTCATCCCCGGCGAGCGCGAACGCAGTGAGCGCGAGGGAAGGGGATCCAGGTGTCCAACACCGTGACGGTCTATCCGCCTGGATCCCCTTCCCTCGCACCGCGCTTCGCGCGATGCTCGCCGGGGATGACAGGGTGGGTATGGCGTGTACTTCGTCTATATGCTGGCCAACAAGCGCAACGGTACGGTTTACACCGGTGTGACTAACGATCTGCTGCGGCGCATGGGTGAGCACAAGGACAGACGCGGCTCCCAGTTCGCCCGCCGCCATGGGGTCGATACTCTGGTCTGGTATGAAGAACACGATCAGATCGCGATGGCCATTGCGCGCGAAAAGCAGATCAAGGGTTGGAATCGTGCTTGGAAAGTGCGGCTGATCGAACGGCGCAATTCCGGCTGGAATGATCTGACCGCAGGACTTTAGGCGGCGGCCATGTCGCCGCGCCAGCCGCGCAGGACGCGGGTGGCTTCGCTGGTGGGGACATTGTCGAAGGCGTCCAGCACGGCATAGGCATGGACGCGGTCGCGGCCCGGATGGGCCATCAGCGCCAGCGCGGAGAACGCCGCGCGGTCCAGGCCGGAGCCCTTGCAGGCCACGGCCAGCGCGGCGCCGGATTCATCGTCCAGAATCTGCCGCGCCATGGCATCGTCCACCCCCAGCGCGTCCGACAGGCTTTTGACCACGCCGTCATTGTCCCCTTTGCGGGCGGCGCCGACCAATAGGGGGCCTGCGGATTCGCGCGGCAGCACGCGCGCGGACAGTTCGGGATCGGAATAGAGCTGCACGCGCAGGCGGGCGCGGGTGGCGCTGTCCACGTCGCGCGCCGCCTTGGCCAGCAGCGCCTCGCAGACGCCGCGCATGCTTGCGGGGTAGTCGGATGGCCAGTTGGTGAGAAGTTCCGCCACTTCCTCGGCCAGCGCCGAACGCAGCGCCGGGCCCTGGTCGGCCAGTTGCAGCAGGTGAGAAAGCTTTTGCGAAGCGGCCATGGGATTTCCCTTGTGGCTGCCATCATGCGCGCGCGAAGTTTAACGTTCCGTTTGCACTGAAAAGCCCGCAATGCGGGTGCAGGTGCTTAAGGCATCGTTAAATTCGGCTTGTGCGGCAACTAGCCGATCACGGCCCAGCTGTCGGGATAGTAGCCGTTGAAGGCCGAGCGCGACGACACGGTGTAGGCGCCCATGGCGTCGAACAGCACGAAGTCGCCGGTGGCGATGCTGTCGGGCACCATCACGGGGCGCGGCAGCACGTCGGCGCTGTCGCAGGTGGGACCATAGGCGCGAAAGGGGCGCTTTTCGCCGGTGAGCGCCTTGGCCTTGCCCTTGGCGTCCAGCGCGATGGCGGTGGGCGGATAGTCGGCTTCAAAGCTGGCGAAGCGCTGTTCGTCGAAGCTGCCATAAATGCCGTCATTGAGGTACAGCCGGTCGCCGCGGCGCATCACCACCTGGGTCACCAGCGAAATGCCCTGGCCCACCAGGGCGCGGCCGGGTTCGCACATGACGGGGACATTCCTGACGCTGAGATTGTCCAGCGCCGTCTTGATCATGTCGAAGTACCAGTGCGGCGGTGGCGGCTCCTGCCCGACATAGGCGGTGGGAAAGCCGCCGCCGATATCCAGCGCCGCGATCGAAACGCCCGACAGGCGGATCGCCTGCTCGGCAATCTCGATCGCCTGGGCATAGCTGAAGGGCGACAGGCACTGGCTGCCGACGTGGAAGGTGAGGCAGGGCGCGGCGCCGGATGCCTTGATGCGCTTCAGGAGCTTGGCGGCTTCTTCGGGACGGCAGCCATACTTGCTGGACAGTTCCAGCAGCGCGCCGCCCAGCGATGCCACCAGCCGCACAAAGACGCGCAGTTTCGCAGGCTTGCCGGTTTCGGCCAGCAGCTTGTCGAGCTCGGCTTCGCTGTCGACGACAAAATCGGTGACGCCATGGGTTTCGAACGCGGCCTTCGCCTGGCCGGGCAGGCGCACCGGCGCCATGAAGTGGCAGATGGCGTCCGGCAGCAGTGTGCGCACCGCCTCGATCTCGCCCAGGCTGGCGGTGTCGAAATGGCGGATGCCGGCATTCCACAACTGGGTCAGCGCGATGGGATGGGGATTGGCCTTCACCGCGTACAGCACGTCGCCGGGAAAGCCGTCCAGGAACTGCCTGGCGGCGATGGCGAAATGGTCGGGATGCACCAAGTACAGCGGCTCGGTCGGCCTCAGGCTTTCGATGGCCTTGAGCGAGGTTGCGAAGCGCGGCAGGGCGTCGAAGTTCACGGGTGCGTTCATGGGATCGCCTTTTGGGGCCTGGATGCCGGCAGCGCAACAAAAAAGGGCGCCGGAACCCGGCGCCCTTTGTGACTGTTCGGCAAAGCCTATTGCGCGGGCGGCGGCGGGGGCGCGCCGGGGCCGTCCGGGCCACGGCCCATGGGGTGGCCCATCATGCCCATCATCATATGCATGCGGCCTGCCATCTCGTGACGGGCGGCCTGGCCGAGCTCGGTCTTCTGTTCCGGCGTCAGCGCGGCATAGAGAGCGGAAAGGGTGGGCCGTTCGGCCTGCAGATCGGCCAGGCGGATTTTCAGCATCTTCTCTTCCATCGCCATGCCTTCAAGCATGTCGGGGCGCATGCCGCTCTTGTGCATCATGGGCATCTGGGCGCATTCGCCCTGGTGCTTCTGGGCGATGTCCAGCATCACGCCTTTCCAGCGCGCGAACAGCGGCGCCTGGGCCGGCGTCAGCGCCAGCTTGGTTTCCAGATAGGCAAGCTCGCCGGTCTGGCGGGCCACCATGTCCTTGCACATGCGCGTCCGCATGGCGCCGCCCATCATGCCGTCATGGGGCATGTCCATGCCGGGCATCATGTCGCCGCCTTCGGCGGGCGGGGCGGCGGTGTCCAGGGGCAAGCTGGGGGCGGTGGCCAGGGCCATCATCACCGGACGCTGGATCACTGGACGTTGGGGGGACTGTTCGGCGCGGGCGTTGGTGGCGACCAGGGCGACGGTGGCGGCGCCGCAAAGGGCGAGCGAGGCGATCAGGGGGAAAATGGCTTTGCGCATGGGAAATCCCGGTTGAAATCGCGGCAGTTTAGGGCGGGCGGGGATGAATGGCGCCTGAACAGGACCGCGTGCCGGGATGAAATTTCTGCCATGCGGCGGACCGGGAAGCGCCGTTTGCAGGCTTGGGATGACGGCGAAGGGGTGGCTAGCGCGCGGCGCGCAAGTCCCGGATGGTCTTTTTGCCGTCGGCGCTGGGCTGATAGACGTTGGTCATCTCGGTCAGGGCGCGGTTGAACATTTCGATGGTGAAACTGTCCGGGACTTCCCAGGCATCGAAGCCGGTGCGGTGCTGGTAGTTGACCTGGTCGTAGAGGAAGTCGCCCACGGCGCGGATTTCGCCGGTGAAGTTCAGGCGGGTGCGCAGGATGCGGGCCCAGCTGAAGGCGCGGCCGTCGCGGAATTTGGGAAACTCCAGCGCGATCAGCGAGAAGTGATGGACATCGTCGCCCAGCGCTTCCGGATTTTCGCTGGATTGCAGGCGCACGCCGATGGGGGTGTTGCGGGCGAGCAGGGCGTCGCGGTCTTTCTGGAAGCGCGCCAGCGACACGATGATCGCGCCATCGGGAAGTGCCGCATCATCGGCGACCGGCGTGAAGGTATCGGGCGCATACGCGCCGCCCCCATTTTCATTGGAAAAAAGTATCAGCTTGGTCACGCGGCTTCCATTTCGTAGGCGGCGGCCTTGAACGGCGCCATGCCGATGCGCCGATAGGCATCCAGGAAGCGTTCGCCGGGCTGGCGCTGGGCGAGATAGACATTGACCACGCGCTCGACGGCGCCGGCGATCTCGTGCTCGGTGAAGCCGGGGCCCATCACGTCGCCGATGCTGGCATCTTCCGCGCCGCTGCCGCCAAGCTGGAGCTGGTAGAATTCCACGCCCTTCTTGTCGACGCCCAGGATGCCGATATGGCCGGCATGGTGGTGGCCGCAGGCATTGATGCAGCCGGAAATCTTGATCTTCAGCTCGCCGATATCGTGCTGGCGGTCCAGGTCTTCGAATTTCCTGGCGATCTTCTGGGCGATGGGGATGGAGCGGGCATTGGCCAGGTCGCAATAGTCCAGGCCCGGGCAGGAGATGATGTCGGTAATCAGGCCGGCATTGGGCGAGGCGAAGTCCAGTTCCTTCAGCCTGGCATAGATCGCCGGCAGGTCCTTCTTGCGGACATGCGGCAGCACCAGGTTCTGCTCGTGCGTCACGCGCACTTCGCCCACGCTGAATTCGTCCATCAGGTCGGCGATGACATCCATCTGTTCGCTGGTGGCGTCGCCCGGCACCTGGCCCGGCGTTTTCAGCGTGATGGTGGCGATGGCATAGCCCGGCGCGCGGTGCTTCGAAACATTCGTCTTCACCCAGTTGGCGAAATCGCGCCCGGCATCGGGCATGGCGTCGGAAAGCCCGGTTTCAAAGGTAGGCGGCGCGAAATAGGCGGCAATGCGGTCCAGCTCGGCCTGGGGCAGTTGCAGGGTGCCCATCTTCTTCAGTTCCTGGAATTCGCGGTCCACCCGGCGGCGCATTTCCTCCGGGCCGATGGCGTTGATCAGGATCTTGATGCGCTGCTTGTGGAGGTTGTCGCGGCGGCTGTCCTGGTTGTAGACGCGCAGCACGGCTTCCAGATAGGCGAGAATGTCCTCGCGCTCGACGAATTCGCGCATCACATGCGCGATATAGGGCGTGCGGCCCATGCCGCCGCCGGCGATCACTTTGTAACCGACGCGGCCTTCGGCATTGCGGACGATCTGCACCGCCATGTCATGATATTGCAGCGCCGCGCGGTCGGTCTCGCTGGCGCCGACCGCGATCTTGAACTTGCGGGCCAGGAAGACGAATTCCGGGTGCAGGCTGGACCATTGACGGATGATCTCGGACAGCGGGCGCGGGTCTTCTATTTCATCGCCGGTGGCGCCGGCAAACTGGTCGGCGGTGACGTTGCGCACGCAGTTGCCGCTGGTCTGGATGCAGTGCATCTCCACCTCGGCCAGCTCGCGCAGGATGGCGGGCACGTCCACCAGCTTGATCCAGTTGAACTGCAAATTGGTGCGGGTGGTGAAGTGGCCGAAATTCTTGTCGTAGGTGCGCGCGATGTGCGCCAGCTTGCGCATCTGGCGCGACGACAGGGTGCCATAGGGCACCGCGACACGCAGCATGTAGGCGTGGAGCTGCAGGTAGAGCCCGTTCATCAGGCGCAGCGGCTTGAACTGGTCTTCGGTCAGCTCGCCCGACAGGCGGCGGGCGACCTGGCCAGCGAACTGCTCGACCCGCTCGCTGACGAAGCGGGCGTCGAATTCGTCGTAGCGGTACATATTGGGTTCAACGCGCCTGGGCTCAAGCATGGGCTTATCCATTGTACTGGCCCGCCTGCTTGCCGGTATGGGGATGCACGGTGGGACCGGCGGCACGGATGATCTCGCGTTCCTTCACCGGTACCGCCTTGCCGTCCAGGATGCGCACTTCGAACAGGTACGGCGCGACGATCTCGTTGCGCGGCAGTTCGGCGGTGGCCGCCGCCAGCGCGGCATCGGCAACGGCCTGGTCGGGATAAATGTCGGCATCGGGCAGCAGCGGCACCCAGGCCGTGCCCTTGCGATACAGCACATCGCCGTCGCGAAGACGGTTGGCGGTGAGCATCTGGGGGCCGTGATTTTGGTGCGCCATGGCGGCGTCCTTTCCCATGCCGGGGCCTCGAAATCAAGACTTCAACATGTCGCGGCTGTAGTTTTTCTGGAACTACAAAGCAGATTTGTATTATTTTGCCGCGGGAACCGGGCATAGTTCGGCGCATGGGGAAAACGCTCACGATTCCGCAGCTTGGGGCTGTGGTGGCCGGCAATGCGCTGGAATTCTACGATTTCCTCACCTTCAGCTTCTTCGCGGTGCAGATCGGCAAGGTGTTCTTTCCTGGTGCCGACGATACCAGTGCGCTGCTGCTGACCCTGGCCACCTTCGGCGTGGGGTTCGCCACACGGCCACTGGGCGGGCTGCTGATCGGTCCCCTGGGCGACCGGCTGGGGCGCAAGCCCGCCATGCTGTTCTGCTTCGCGCTGATGGGCTTTTCCATTGTCGGGCTGGCGCTGACGCCGTCTTACGCCAGCATCGGCATCGCGGCGCCGCTGCTGGTGGTGCTGTTCCGGCTGTTGCAGGGTTTTGCACTGGGCGGCGAGGTGGGACCGACCACGGCCTTCCTGCTGGAAGCCGCGCCGGTGCACCGGCGGGGCCTGTACGTCTCGCTGCAGCATGCGACGCAGCAGGTCGCGACCCTGGCGGCCGGCATCGTGGGACTGACCCTGGCCAACCTGCTGACGCCAGCGGACCTGACGGCCTGGGGCTGGCGCGTGGCGATGCTGCTGGGCGCCGGTGTCGTGCCGTTCGCGCTGGCGATACGCCGCAACCTGCCCGAAACGCTGCATGTGGAAAGCGGCGAACGGCCCAGGCTGTCATCCCGTCCGGTGCTGGTGCTGGCACTGATGGGCATGGCGATGATCGCGGGCAACACCATCGCCACCTACACGATGAACTATATGGGCACCTATGCGGTGCATACGCTGGGGATGCCGCCGCGCCTGGCCTTTGCGGCGACGGTGACGACGGGCTTTTGCTGCGCGGCGAGCTGCCTGGTCAGTGGCTGGCTGAGCGACCGGGTGGGACGAAAGCCCGTGATGATTGGCGGCACCTGCGCGCTGCTGGCGGCCGGCGTGCCGTGTTTCTTGCTGCTGACGCATGCGCCGGGCGTGGCGATGCTGGTGGCGATGTCGGCGGTGATGGCGACCTTGCTGGGCTTCAACGGGCCGCCCATCATTGCCGGGCTGACCGAAAGCGTGCCGGCAAGCCTGCGGGCGGGATCGCTGGGCATCATCTATGCGGTGGGCGTGGCCAGCTTTGGCGGCACGGCGCAGTTCATGGCGGCATGGCTGACGAAAGTGAGCGGTTCGCCGCTGGCGCCGGCCTGGTACATGTCGGGCGCGCTGGTTGTGAGCCTGTGCGGCATGCTGGCGATGCGCGAGACGGCGCCGGTCAGGACTGCGAAATAGCGCTTTCATGCCAGCGGCGCAGCAGCGCCCATTCCAGCAGCGACAAAGCGGCAAAGATGCAGACGCCGGTCAGCGCCAGCAAGGCGAGCGCGGCGAACAGGGTGGCGATCTCCAGCCGGTTGCCGGATTCCACGATGCGCCAGGCGAGACCCGTGGCGGTGCCGCTGCCGGCGACGAACTCCGCCACCACCGCGCCGATCAGGGCCAGCCCGCCGGCGGTCTTCATGCCCGACAACAGGTAGGGCAATGCGCCGGGAAGGCGGATGCGCCACAGGGTTTGCAGGCGCGAGGCGCCGTAGAGGCGGGTGAGGTCGATCAGGTTGAAGTCGGCGCTCTTCAGGCCAAGTGTCGTGCCGGCAAGAATGGGAAAAAAGGCGACGATGGTGGCGATGATCACCAGGGCCAGGTTGATATGGTCGAAGCCCACCCAGATCAGGATCAGCGGCGCGATGGCGACCACCGGCGTCACCTGCAGGATGACGGCATAAGGATAGAGCATGCGCTCCACGGTGCGGCTTTGCGCGAACAGGATTGCGGTGGCGACGCCCAGAACCGTGGCGGCGATGAAGGCTTCCAGCGTAACGGTGAGGGTGGAGAACAGCGCTTCCATCAGCGAGCCGAAATTTTCCACAAAGGCGCGGGCGATGGCGGACGGCGCCGGCAGGACATAGGGCGGGATATGTTTCGCCGCGACGGTCCATTCCCACAGCCCCAGCAGGGCGGCGGCAAGCAGCAGCGGCAGGGCGATGTCGAAAATGCGTCTCATGCGGCGAGCGCTGCGTTGAGTGCGGCGCTGATCTGGCGCTGGGCCTCGATGGTGGCGGGGGCGAGGCGGCTGTCGCGATCCGGAGGCAATGCGATGTTGGCGGTGAGGCGTCCGGGCCGCGGGCTCATCACCAGCACGCGGCCGGAGAGAAAGCTGGATTCGCTGACGCTGTGAGTGACGAACAGCACGGTGAGGCCGTCCTCGCGCCACAGCTTGAGCAGGTCGTCGCCCAGCGCGTTGCGGCTGATCTCGTCCAGGGCGGCGAAGGGTTCGTCCAGCAGCAGCAGTTTGGGCTGTGCGGCGAGGGCGCGGGCGAGGCTCACGCGCATCTTCATGCCGCCGGAGAGCTCGCGGGGATAGGCGCGTTCGAAGCCGCCCAGACCGACACGCTTCAAGGCGGTCGCGGCGCGGTCATTGGCTTCGCCGCGCGGTGTTTGTTTCAGATCCAGCGGCAGGCGGGCATTGGTGAGCGCATCCGCCCAGGGCATCAAAGTGGGGTCCTGGAAGACAAAGCCGATCTCGTCGGTGTCGCGGGTGATGGTGCCGCTGTCGGGTGCCAGCAATCCGGCGGCGATGCGCAGCGCGGTGGACTTGCCGCAGCCGCTGGGGCCGAGCAGGGACGCGAATTCGCCGGGCATGACGGAGAAGGTCAGGTCGCGCAGCGCCTGCGTGCCGCCCGCAAAGCGTTTGGTGACGCCGCGCAGTGCGATCATTGAAACTTCTGCAAGGTGGCGCGGACGAAGCTGAGGTCGTAGGCCTTTTTGTAGTCCAGCCCCTTGGGATACAGGCCTTCCGACGCCATGGTGTCGTAGAACAGTTTCCACTGCTTGTCGGTCATGCTGCCCAGGCCGAAGGCGAGGCCGTCGCCGCTGAGCACCATGTCGTGCTCTTTCATCTTGTCATGCGCCTGTTTCAGGATGGCGTCGGTCATGTCGCGGTTTTCGCGCTTGATCAGCGCATTGCCCTTGGCCGGATTGTCCAGATAGTGAAGCCAGCCGTCGCGGGTGGCATCCACGAAGAGCTGCACCGCCTTGCGGTTGGTGTCGATCCATTTCTGCGGCACCAGCACCATGTTGGCGTAGCCGGGATAGCCATAGTCAGCCAGCAGGAAGACCTTGGGCTTGAAGTGCGCCTGCTGCTCCACCGTGAAGGGCTCGCTGGTGAGATAGCCTTCCTGGATGGCGTTGGGATCGACGATAAACGGCGCCAGGTTGTAGGTGTATTTGCGGATCTGCGAGTCCTTGAAGCCGTACTTGGCGCGCAGCCAGGGCCAGAAGGCGCTCATGGACGCGGCGGAAATCAGCACCGGCTTGCCGCGCATGTCAGCGATGGAATTCAGGTCGCGGCGCGGATGGCTGATCAGGACCTGCGGGTCCTTCTGGAAGATCGCCATCACGGCGCGGATGGGTATGTTCTGCTTTACCAGGTTCATCGCGATGAAGCTGTTGGAGCCCATGCCGAAATCGGCCGCGCCGCCGGCCAGGAGCTGGGGCACGTTCACGTCCGGCCCGCCCTGGATGATCTTCACGTCCAGGCCGCGCTTGGCATAAAGCCCTTCGGCAATCGCCTGGTAAAAACCGCCATGCTCTGCCTGGGCTTTCCAGTCGGTGACAAAGCGGATGGTGGTAGCGGCCTGCGCAGACAATGGCAGGGCAATCTGGGGCAGGGCAATCAGGGCGAGAGCGAGAAGAGCGCGGCGGATCATGCGCGTCTTATAACAGGTTTTAACGCGACGGCGGAGGTGGGGGCGGCGGTTCGGGCTCGTCGTCGTCGCCGCTGCCGAACAGCCAGCCCAGCAGGCCGCCGCTGTGCCTGCGCGGCTGCTCGCGGCGCTGCTGCTGTGGCTCCTCGTCGTCCGGCAGGTTGGGGGTGCGTGACAGGGCTTCGTCGTCGGTACCGTCCCAGGTGCCGCCATCCGCCATGGCTTCCAGCTCTTCGGGCGGCGGGCGCACCGACTTGTCCAGGGGCTTCAGCGGCAGGCCCTGTTCGGCCGCCAGCATGGTGTCGCGCCAGATATAGGCGGGCAGGGTGCCGCCGGTGACGCCGCGGGTGGGCGAGGAATCGTCATTGCCGACCCAGGCGGCGCCGACATAGTCGGTGGTGAAGCCCACGAACCAGGCGTCATGGGAATCCTGCGTGGTGCCGGTCTTGCCGGCGGCCTCGCGGCCATGCAGCGAGGCATAGCCGCCGGTGCCGTTCGCCACCACGCCATACATCATGGCGGTCAGGTCGCGGTCCACGCTTTGCGCGATGACGCGCTGCGGCTGCGCAGGCCGGCGCTGGTAGATGGTCTTGCCGGCAATATCCACCTGGGTGACCATGTAGGGCGCGACGCGATAGCCGCCATTGGCGAAAGCGGCATAGGCGGCGGTCAGTTCCAGCGGCGTCACTTCGGCGGTGCCCAGCGCCAGGGAGGCATTGGGCTGCAGCGGCGAGGTGATGCCGACGCGCTTGGCCGCCTCGATCACCTTTCGGATGCCGACTTCCTGGGCGAGATTCACGGTGATGGTGTTGACGCTGTGCGCCAGCGCATCGGCAAGCGTCAGCGTGCCATACGACTTGCCGCCGAAATTGGTCGGGGTATAGCCGCCGATATCGACCGGCGTGTCGTCGCGCGTCTCCCACGGCGTGATGCCGGATTCCAGCGCCGCCAGATACACGAAGGGCTTGAAGGCCGAGCCAGGCTGGCGATGGGCCTGGGTAGCGCGGTTGAACACCGAGTCCTGATAGTCGACGCCGCCGATCATGGCGCTGACGGCGCCGTCGGGCTTCATGATGACCACGGCGGCTTCGTGGACGCGGCTTTTCTTGCCGTACTTGTTGATGGTGCGCAGGGCGGCGAGACGCGCGGCTTCCTGAACCTTGGGTTCCAGGGTTGTGTGCACCACCATGTCGGCGCTGGGGGCGACGCCGTTCACCGTGGCCAGCTTCATGGCCTCGTCGGCGGCGGTGTCGAGATAATAGTTGCGCGCATCGGCGCCGGTGCGATCGGTGATGATGGCGGGATGGGCGCGGGCGTCGGCGGCCTGGGCTTCGGTGATGGCGCCATTGTCCACCATCGAGTCCAGCACCAGGCTGGCGCGCTGCTGGGCGCGCAGGAGATCGCGGCGCGGCGAGAAGACAGACGGCGCGCGCGTCAATGTCGCCAGCATCGCAGCCTGGGCCAGGGTCAGTTGCCGCGCGCTGGTGCCGAAATAGACGCGGGCCGCGCCGTCCACGCCATAGGCGCCGCTGCCCAGATAGATGCGGTTGAGATAGAGCTGCAGGATCTGTTGCTTGCTGAGGGACTTTTCGAGGCCGGCGGCGTCGATCAGCTCCACCAGCTTGCGCGACATGGTGCGCTGCTGCTGGGTGTAGACGATCTTGGCGGTCTGCTGGCTGATGGTGGAACCGCCGGCCACGAAGTGCCGCGCCTTCAGGTCCAGCAGCATGGCGCGAGCCAGCCCCAGCGGATCGATGCCGTTGTGGGAATAGAAGCGGCGATCTTCCATGGCGATGAAGGCGGCGGGCAGGTAGGCCGGCATCTCCGCCAGCTTCAGCCGCTCGCCCACGATGGCGCCGCGATGGCCGACTTCGGTGCCGTTCACATCCAGGAAGGTAAAGGCCAGCGGCCGGTTGACGGCATACAGATCGATGTTGGGGTCCAGCGCCGGGGCGAAAAAGCCCAGCACCATGGGCGTCAGGTAGAGAAGCGCCAGCGGCACCGCGATCACCGCCATGACAATGGCGAAAGCGGGCGCATAGCGGTCGGTCACCCGCGTGATCTTGTGCAAGTCTTCGCTTTTGAGCCGTTCCTGCCAGTCGGACATGGGGGGGATAGCTGACCGATATTTGCGGCAGTTTCAAGGTGCCGGGCGGGGATAGGCGCGGGAAATCGCGCCAGACCGTTGACCAGCAGCGCAGAACGACCTTACATCACGCCCATTCCCGCAAATTGTGACCGATGAAACGAAGGCCTCGCGCCGTCGTCCGTTTGCGCCCCTCACACGGATTTCATGATGGCGGCGGCACCGGATGCGGCCTTTGACTCAGAATGGCTCGATACCATGGTCAAGCGACTGATAAGCGAACTGGAAAAACAGCTGGCGGCGATTTCCCAGGCCGGGGAGACGCAAAGCACACCCCAGTCGCGCGCCGCCGATGCGCGCACCCTGGCGGTGCTGGAACGCACCCTGGAGCGGTTGTCGAAGCTGGAACGCGAGCGCGCCACGGTGCGCGAAAAGAAGATTGCCCGGCATGACACAGACGGCCGTGCGGCGCTGGAGCGCCGACTGGATCAACGCCTTGCCGCGAAAGTCGCGAAGGGCGCTGCTGGACAGCCTGACGGATGAGGATGCGGCGCTGCTGGAGAGCTGGCGCTTCTGGGCCCATGACGCGCAGGTCGCGCCGGAAGGCACGTGGCGGATCTGGCTGTTCCTGGGCGGGCGGGGTGCGGGCAAGACCCGCGCCGGCGCGGAATGGATCGCGGAAGAAGTTGCGGCCGGTAGCATGCGGCGCGTCGCACTGATCGGCGCCACCATGCGCGATGCGCGCGCGGTGATGGTGGAAGGGGAATCCGGGTTGCTGGGCGTGGTGGAGAGCGCGGTGTTCGAGCCGTCGAACAATCGCGTGCTCTGGCCATCAGGTGCCGTGGCGACGTTGCTGTCGGCGGAAGAGCCGGACAGCTTTCGCGGGCATCAGTTCGACGGGGTATGGGGCGATGAATTCTGCAAGTGGCGCGAACCGCAGGCGGCGCTGGACATGGTGTTGATGGCGATGCGTCTGGGCGCGGCCCCGCGCATGCTGCTGACCACGACGCCGCGCAACATCGCGGCGCTGAAGCAGTTGCTGGACGCGCCCGATGTCGTGATCACGCGGGGCAAGACGTCGGACAACAATGAACTGCCGGCGGATTTCTATCTCGCCATGAAGACACGCTATGGCGCCACGGCGCTGGGGCGGCAGGAGCTGGACGGCGAACTGATTGCCGACCAGGACGGGGCGCTGTGGCGGCGGGACTGGATCGAGGCGGCGCGGGTACGCGCGGTGCCGGATTTGGATCGTATTGTGGTGGCGGTCGATCCGCCGGCCAGCAGCACGGGTGATGAATGCGGCATCGTGGTGGCGGGGCGGGGCGGAAGTGACGGCTATGTGCTGGCGGATTATTCGCTGGGCGGGCTGACGCCGGCCGGCTGGGCCGCGCGGGTGATGCAGGCCTATGCCGATTTCGACGCCGACGCGATCATCGCCGAAGCCAACCAGGGCGGCGACATGGTGAAAAGTGTTTTGCAGCAGGCCGATGCCGATGCACCCGTGAAGCTGGTGCATGCCTCGCGCGGCAAGATCACGCGCGCGGCGCCGATCGCCGCGCTGTACGAGGCAGGCCGTGTGCACCACGCTGGCCTTTTCGCCGCGCTGGAAGACCAGATGTGCCATTACGATGGCAGCAAGGGGGCAAAGAGTCCCGACCGCATGGATGCGCTGGTGTGGGCGCTGTCGGATCTGTTTGAGGGCAAGCGCGCCAATCCGCGCATTCGCAAACTGTAGAGAGCAATCATGTTCGAATTCTTTCGTCCCCTTCAGCGCAAAAACACGCCGCCCGAGAAAAAGAATGCCGCGCCCCCACTTCAAAACATGATCGCGCTGTCGCTGCAGGGCCGCGCCCGCTGGGGCGCGCGCGATGCAGCGTCACTGGCGCGGCTGGGGGTGATGCAGAACGCTGTCGCCTATGCCTGTGTGCGCAAGATCGCGGGCGCGGCGGCCTCCATTCCCTGGCTGCTGTATGACGGGGCGCAGGAGCTGGAAAGCCATCCCCTGCTGGCGCTGCTGCTGCGGCCCAATCCGAACGAAGATGGCGCGGCGCTGTTCGAGCGCTGGTATGCCTTTTTGCAGACGGCGGGCAATGCCTATCTGGAAAGTGTCACGCTGGATGGGAGCCCGCGCGAACTGCATGTGCTGCGGCCCGACCGGGTGACGGTGGTGCCGGGGGCGCGGGGTTGGCCGGCGGCGTATGACTACAGCGTGGATGGTCATGTCACGCGCATCACGCGCGAGGCGTCGGGATTTTTGCCGGTGCTGCATGCCACCCTGTTTCATCCGCTGGACGATTATTACGGCCTGTCGCCGCTGGAGGTCGCGCAGGGCGCAATCGAGGTTCACAATGCGGGGGCCGCCTGGACCAAGGCGCTGCTGGACAATGCCGCCCGGCCGTCGGGCGCACTTATATATAAGGGGCCGGAGGGGACGGGGCTTTCCGATGACCAGTTCGGGCGGCTGAAGCGCGAACTGGAAGACGCCTATCAGGGCGCCGCCAATGCCGGACGGCCCATGGTGCTGGAAGGCGGGCTGGACTGGAAGGCGATGAGCTATACGCCGTCGGACATGGATTTCGCCGAAAGCCGCAGCGTCGCGGCGCGCGAGATCGCGCTGGCTTTCGGGGTGCCGCCCATGCTGCTGGGGATACCGGGCGACAACACCTATGCCAACTATGCGGAAGCAAACTTGAGCTTCTGGCGCCAGACGGTGCTGCCGCTGGTGTCGCGCACGGCGGCAAGCCTGACCCGCTGGCTGGGCCCGCGGTTCGGTGACGGCCTGCGGGTGGGCTTCGACGCCGATGCGGTGGACGCGCTGGCCCAGGCGCGCCAGGGCGTGTGGCAGAATCTGAACGAGGCCGCGTTCCTGACGATGAACGAGAAGCGGGCGGCGGCAGGCTATTCGCCGGTGGAGGGTGGGGATATGCTGGGATGATGAAGACGCTTGTCTGTCTCGCACTGCTTTTCATCGCCATGCCGTGCGTGGCGCAGGAAAATCTTGAGCCCGATGACACGCCGGGCATCAAAGGCCAGTGGCTGTTCGGCCGCGACTATGGGCGCCGTCTGAAGCCGGAAATCGGCAAGGATGTGCGGATATTTGCGGTCATTGAAGGCGGTCTGGTGCCCGATTTCATGGTGGGCTTGAAGATTGTCAGGGACGGCTATCGCATTTTCATGGTGGGTGAGAAGCGCAATGTTGGCCTGGATCGGTGCGCGGCGCCGATCGACAATGACTTGGCTCGGGACATCATCATTGCCTGGGACAAGGTGCTGCGTCAGGCCCGGGTTCCTGCGCACCGTCCGATGCGCGGCGCGGATGTTCCGTTTTATCATTTCGGGTCGAACCTATCGTCCGGCCTGGTGATCGGGCGGGCGTTGTACGCGTCGTCCAGCAGCAATCCGGCACATCTAGGGCGCATCGCCGGTGGCCTGCTGCAGATATGCAGTGGAGGCCATGCGCAGCCGATACCTGAAGCGATGGCCGAGATCAGGACCGCACTGAAAGCGATCCGCTGATGTGGGATGGCATGACACTGGTGGAAGGGCGCGATTGCGGCGACTGCACGGTCTGTTGCACCTGGCCGACCATCAACAAGCCGGAGATCCAGAAAGTTTCAGGCTCGACCTGCAAGCATTGCACCACGGGCGGCTGCGCCATCTATGAAACGCGCTTTCCGGTGTGCAGGGGTTTCTATTGCGCCTGGCGCACGGTGGATATTTTCGGTGACGAATGGCGGCCCGACAAATCGGGCGTGATGCCCTATGTCGAGACGGACGGTATCTCCGACGATTTCGACCTGGGCACCGGCATCGGGTTGATGCTGGTGGGGCATGCGGGAAAAATCGTGCGGCAGCGCTGGTTCCAGGATTTCGTGGTGACGGGGGTGATGAATTCGGTGCCGCTGTTCCTGTCGCTGCCGGGGCCGCGCGGGCACCAGGCGGCGACGGTGTCGCTGAACACCGCCGAAATGCTGGCGGCGATCCAGCGCGGCACCGTGAAGGATGCGCTGGAAGCGGCGCTGCGGATTCTGCGCGGCTGGGATTTTGCACCCGCCGTGATCACCTATGGCGGCAATGACGTGAGCACCGATGACGATAGCTGAACAGTTTCGCCTGCCTGACAAACGTTTGCCGGCCGCCCTTGTGGCGGCTTTTTTGTTGCAGACGGCGGGGGCGCTGTTCTGGGCTGGCAGCGCGGCGGAGCGCATTGCCGACCTGGAGCGCACGCTGCATTCGGACCAGGCCGCGATCGAGAAGGTCGCGGTGCTGGAAGAACAGGTGCGCGGCATCAAGGAAAGCCTGGACCGGATCGAGTCCAAGTTGGACCGTCCCAAACAATAAGAGACACCATTGGTACAGATTGCATACGCCCGGCGTCCGCTGGCGCGGCAGGACACGCGCGCGGGTTTGACGCCGCTGGGGCCGGACCAGTTCGAGGGTTATGCCTCGCTCTTCCACGTCGCGGACGGCGCCGGCGATACCGTGGCGCCCGGCGCCTTTGCCGCCAGCCTGCGGCGGCGCGGGCCGGCGCAGGTGCGCATGCTGTACCAGCATTTTGCGCATGCCCCGATCGGCGTGTGGGAAGAAATCCGCGAGGACCGCAAGGGGCTTTATGTGCGCGGGCGGCTGGTGGCCGATGTGGAGCAGGCGCGCGATGTGCGGGCGCTGCTGGCGGAAGGGGCGCTGAACGGCCTGTCCATCGGCTTTCGCACCGTGCGGGCAAAGCGTGGCGCGCAAAACCGGCGCACGCTGCTGGAAATCGAGCTGTGGGAAATTTCGGTCGTGACCTTTCCGCTGCTGGTCGGCTCGACCGTCACGGCGGTGGGGCGCGGCACCCCGCTGGCGCAAATTTTTCGTGAGGCGGGCGCGGCCATCAGCGCTTAACAGAGGTGAACAATGGAACTGGAAACCAAGGCTGTCGAACACGGCCAGAATTACGAAGTGAAGCAGGCCTTCGAAGACTTCCTGGCGGGCTTTGCCGCCTTCAAGGAGGCCAATGACGAGCGCCTGGCGGGGCTGGAGCGCCGCAGCGGCGATGTGCTGAACGCGGAAAAAGTCGCGCGCATCGACACGGCGCTGACCGAGACCAAGCAGAAGATCGACCAGCTGATGCTGGCGAGCGCGCGGCCCGTGCTGGGCGGCGAGCGCAAGGCGTTCGACCCGGCGCTGTCGGAACGCAAGGCGCGCTTCGACCGCTATGTGCGCAAGGGCGATGGCCTCGATATCGAAGTGAAGGCGATGAGCGAGGGCAGCAATGCCGATGGCGGCTATACCGTGCCGCTGGAGATTGAGCGCACCATCGACCGCGTGCTGTCGCAGGCGTCGCCCATCCGCGCCATCGCCGGCGTGCGCCAGATCGGCGGCGGCACCTATAGGAAGCCCATCACCACCGCGGGCGCCGCCAGCGGCTGGGTGGGCGAGACCGGCAGCATCAGCCAGACCGGCACGCCCACGCTTGCCGCGCTGGATTTTCCGGCCATGGAGCTCTACGCGATGCCGGCCGCGACCCAGACGCTGCTGGACGACAGCCAGGTGGATATCGAGCAGTGGCTGGCCGACGAAGTGCAGATCGTCTTCGCCGAACAGGAAGGCGCGGCCTTTGTGAACGGCGACGGCAGCAACAAGCCCAAGGGTTTCCTGCACTATACCAATGTCGCCGATGCGAGCTGGAGTTGGGGCAATATCGGCTATGTCGCCAGTGGCGCAGACGGCGCGTTTGCCGCCAGCAATCCGTCCGATGCCCTGCTGGACCTGGCCTATGCGCCCAAGCAGGGTTACCGGGCCAATGGCCGCTGGCTGTCGCCCTGCTCGCCGGCGACTTCGGCATCGCCCGCCAGAATGCCGGCCAGCTGGCGCATCTGGAAAAAGCGGTCGGCCCATAAAGAAGAAGCCCGCAGCTTGCGCTGCGGGCTCCACTTGACGCCTGGGACCCTATGGGGAGGGGCATACCACGGGTCTTGCGTGTCAAGATTTGCGGTTAAAGAATGACTTCGCGGATGAAGGCGCCGCTGTAGGGATCGACCTGCACGAAGACGGTGCGGCCGAAGCGGTCATGGGTGCGCACCACATAGCGGCCGTGCACGAAGTAGGGATCGCCGATCATGCGATAGCGATGGAAGCGCAGCGTATCGGCGATGCGGATACGGTTCACATAGCTGCGATGCTCGAAGCGGTCGGCCCGCATGTCATGACGCAGTTCGCGGCGATCGTGACGCAGGTCCTGCCGATCATGGCGCAGTTCCTGGCGGTCGTGACGGACCTCCCAGGGGGCGGCGCTGGCGGCGGGGGCCGCGATGGCGGTCAGGACCGCGAGGGACGCTGCCGCCAGAAGCGTTTTGGTGTTAAACATTGCTTGTCTCCTTCGTCCATTGGCCAGCGCGATTGCCGTCCATGAGCGCAAACCTAGGCGTGCGAGGCTGAACCGGGTCTGGACGGGGTGTTCATTCGAGGTTCATGTCCGAAGCCGTACAAAAGCCATTATGTTCAACCGGATCCTGTTCGCCCTTGCGTTGAGTGTGCTGAGTTTCGCCGCGCCGGATTTTTCCGGCAGCGCCGCGGCCCAGCCGCGCTATGCCCGACCGCAAGGCGGCATCCAGCCGCTGGACCGGCTGCTGCCCGGCATCCGCAGCGCCCATCCCGGCAAATTCTATGACGCCGAAGGCCCGACCTATGGCCCGTCCGGCGATCCCCATTATCATCTGAAATGGATGACCCCCGAAGGGCGGGTGATCTGGTTCGATGCCGATGCCAGGAATGGCCGTGTGCTGCGCCAGTCGCGCGGCCGCGACAGTTTCGAGGACGGCGCCGGTCCGCCGCCGCCAGGCTATGCGCGCCCCTACATGGATCGCCAGCCCTATACCGCCGATCCCTATGATGGCGGCTATGGCCGCATGCGCGATCGCGAGCGCTACGCCCCCAGTTTCGTCCCCGGACCCCGCTATGGTAATGGCGGTGGCTGGCGCGGTCGCGATGGCGGCGGCGCCGGTCGCGGTTTCGGCGGCCGTGGCGACGGCGGCGGCCGTGGTGGCGGCCGCGGACACAATCGTTAGAGGCACCCATGCGCATTCTGCTGGTTGAAGACGACAAGGATCTGCAGCGGCTTCTCAAGAAGGCGCTGGGCGATGCCGGCTATGTCGTGGACAGCGCCATGGACGGCGAGGAAGGCCATTTCCTGGGCGACACCGAACCCTATGACGCGGTGATCCTGGACCTGGGCCTGCCCAAGATGGACGGCGTCACCGTGCTGGAGAAGTGGCGCAAGTCCGGCAAGACCATGCCGGTGCTGATCCTGACGGCGCGCGACCGCTGGAGCGACAAGGTGACGGGCTTCGATGCCGGCGCCGATGATTATCTCGCCAAGCCCTTTTACACCGAGGAACTGCTGGCCCGCCTGCGCGCCCTGCTGCGCCGCGCCGCCGGCATCGCCACCGCCGATATCGAGATCGGCAAGCTGCGCATCGACACCCGCGCCAGCCGCGTTACCTTTGATGGCGCACCGGTCAAGCTGACCAGCCAGGAATACCGGCTGCTGGCCTATCTGGCTCATCACCGGGGCAAGGTGGTGTCGCGCACCGAACTGGTGGAACATCTCTATGACCAGGATTTCGACCGCGACTCCAACACGATCGAAGTCTTCATTGGCCGCCTGCGCAAGAAGACCGACGCGGGCCTGATTCAAACGGTGCGCGGGCTTGGCTATTCTCTGGAAGATCCGAAACTGGGTGCAAAGTCGCCTGAGGTTTGAATCGCTATCGTCGCGACTGATTGCGGCGGCGGCGATCTGGACCATGCTGGGGCTGGCGGTGGGCGGCGTTGTTCTGTCCAGTGCCTTTCGCCTGGCGGCGCAGAACAGCTTCGACGCCGCCCTGCAGACGGATATGGACAGCCTGATCGCGGCCGCCGAACCCGATCCGGGCGGTGGGGTCATGCTGCAGGGTCGTTTCCTCAGCCACAATTTCGACCGCGTCTATTCCGGGCTCTATTACCAGATCCGCTCCGGTGCGCATGGCGGGCAGATTTCGCGCTCGCTGTTCGACAAGGAAATCGTGCCGGTGGCGGAAAGCCGCAAGGGCGCGCTGACCTGGGGCACGGCGCCGGGGCCGGAAAACCAGAAGCTGCGCGTGGTGTGGCGGCGGGTGGACCTGACGCCCGACAATACCGCCGATGCGGAGCTGACCTTCCTGGTGGCGGGCGACATGGCGGAGGTCGAGCGCCAGACGGCGGAATTCAACACCACCCTGTTCTGGTCGTTCCTGCTGCTGGGCCTGGGGCTGATCGGCGCCATCCTGGTGCAGGTGAAGATCGGCCTGTTGCCGCTGCGCCGCGTCAGCGCGGCGCTGGCGAAAATCCGCAACGGTGAAGCGCGGCGGCTGGACGGGCATTTCCCCACCGAGATCGCGCCATTGGCGAGCGAGCTCAATTCCCTGATCCAGCATAGCGAGGAAGTGGTGGGCCGCGCCCGCACCCATGTTTCCAACCTGGCGCATTTCCTCAAGACGCCGCTCAGCGTGCTGGCGGCGGAAGCCGATGCGCAGCCCAAGGACGGGATCGAGCGACCGCTGGCGGACTCGGTGAAGAAGCAGGTCTTCTCCATGCGCCGGCAGGTGGATCACTATCTTTCCAGGGCCCGCGCCGCCGGCAGCCTGGACGTGCTGGGCAACCGCACCCAGGTCAGCGCCGTGGTGGACGACCTGGCGCGCGTCATCGGCCGCATCCATGCCGCGCGCGGCATCGTGATCGACGCGGAATGCGACGAGAATTTCTATTTCCGCGGCGAGCGCCAGGACCTGGAAGAGATGCTGGGCAACCTGATGGACAATGCCTGCAAATGGGCGAAATCGCGGGTGCGGGTGCGCTGCGAAAAGGCGGAAGGGCGCCTGCGCTTCCGCATCGAGGATGACGGGCCGGGCCTGTCCGCCGAGCAGCGGGCCCGGGTGGGGGAGCGCGGCGAAAGGCTGGACGAAAGCGTACCGGGTTCAGGCCTGGGGCTGGCCATCGTCCGCGATATTTCCAAGCTTTACGGGGGTTTTTTCAGCCTGGACGAAAGTTCCCTCGGGGGGGTGCTATCCTGCCTGGAACTGCCGGCAATAACTTAGTGGAAACAGGGCGTTAACCCTGCAGCCTCTAATGTAGGCACTCGCATCAGGGCAAAAAGGCCCGGGCGGAGAGGCCAAGCTGTCACCCGACAAGACAGGATTGCTGAAAGCGTTTCTTGGTGGTCTTCCCGGCCATGTCGCCGCGCGTCTGGCATCTGCCGTCGAGGTGGACCGCATGATGGACGGCGATGCGCTGCCCCATGACGACATCATGGAGTCGCTGCGGCCGATCCTGAAACGCGACCAGTTCGAACGGACGCTGACGCCGCTGCGGCTGTTCTGTCACCCGTTCCAGGATCTGCTCACCTGTGCGCCGCGCCGCGCCAAGCAGAAAGCCTCCATTGCGCGCGGCAGCCTGGTGCCGGTGTGGAACTGGCTGTCGCAGTCGCTGATCCCCCAGGAAACCCGTGCCTATGTGAGCGACGTGAAAACGCTGCTGCTCAAGCACAAGGTGGAAGAAGCCTTTGCGCGCGCTGCCGCCTATTGGCCGCTGGCCGCCGCCGCCATCACCAGGGCACTCGACGGCGAGGTTGCCCGTGCCGTGGCGCAGAAAAACCTGGGCGACGCCTTTGCGGTGGAAGATGCCGCCGAGATGGCGGTGCTGCTGGTCGCCGGCGAGGACATCGAAAAGCTTTCGAACCTGCTGCCCAAGCCGGTGGCATCGCTGAACGAAACGCTGTTGTGGGAGGTGCGCGCCATCTATGACGCCATCGCCGCTACTCATCCCGATGCCGCGCCCTATGTCGCCGTGATCGCCATGAACCGGCTGGCCCGCCCCTGGGAGGCGCTGCGCCTGCCCATGCTGGTGACGCGCAAGATCGACGAAACGCTGATTTCCAAGACTGACATGGGCCTGGTGGGCGAGATCCTGTTCGACCGGATGGACAGCCTGAAAAGCTCGATCGAGCAGACGCGCCATCCCTTGTTCAGTGCCGACAAGCTGATGGACGAGGTGCGGAATTTCGCGGCCCTCTCCAGCCACATCGTCAAGGAGATCGAGCTCAAGCGCGACGGCGAATGGGGCAAGCGCCTGCTGGCCGAGCGCGTCATGATCGGCAAGGTGATGGAAGGCTTCATGGACCGCGCGCTGCGCGAGGTCACCGCTGCCCTGCCGACGCAGAAATCCACCGGCGCCGATTTCAGCCGGCCCGTGAGCGCGGAGAAGCACGAGATGGCGGTGCGCTATGCGCGGCTGGTGGCGGGCAGCCGCAATTTCGCGGCCGCCGCGTCTTTCGCGGCGAAGCAGAAAAGCACCTATGACGATCTGTGCACCGCGCTGCAGCGCTATAACGAAGATCTGGTCAACGGTCTGAAAAGCGCCGATCCGGTGCGGGCCGACGTGGCCAATGCGCAGTTCCAGCTTTGCACGGAACTGACCGCCATCCTGTTCAGCGAGGAAGAGGCGGAACTGCTGCGCCGTCGCGGCAGGGCTGCCCAGGCGACGTCTGCATAATTCGCAGGCGCTCACCCTCTGTCGTCCAACCTGAATGGTGGATGAACGCGGCGCGGTTCCGCAGCAAATATTCTTTATATCATCTTTGACATTGAACCTTGCCGGGTCTCACATATTTACGTGGAGAAGGGCACCGTGCCCGCACAGTTTCCCGGAGACACTCAATGCTTCGTACACCGATCATCGCTGCCCTGACCGTTGCCCTTCTGGGCGGAACCGCGATGGCGCAGTCCGCGACGTCAGCCCCGTCGCGCCTCAATTCCAGCATGTCCGACAGCGCACGCAACGCGCCCGACTATGACGAGGAGGACGACGCGCCGCCGCCGGCGCGCGATTATTCCCAGCATGCAACCGGTCCGGCCTCCGCTTCCCAGCAGGCGGCCAACGATGCCCGGGACAATTATCAGGACCGTGACATGTTCTGCCGCCGCGATGCCGCGGCGCGCACCGGCTACACCACGCCGCGTGCTGCCGCCCATGACGAACAGGTGCGCGGTACCGTCGGCGGAACCCTGGGCGGTGCGGCGCTGGGCGCGATCATCGGCGCCGGGGCCGGCAATGCCGGCGCGGGCGCCGCGATCGGTGCCGGCGCGGGCCTTCTGGCCGGTACCGCCATCGGCGCCGACAATGCCCGCAGCGCGGCGCGCGATGTCGCGGCGGATTATTCCGACGCCTATTATGCCTGCATGCATGAAGATGACCGCGGCGGCCGCACGGCCGCGGCCTATGACCGGCGCGGCTATGGCGGCAGCTATGGCTATGATTATGCCGACTATCCCCCGCCGCCGCCGGTCTATTATGGCGCGCCCTATCCCTATCCTTACTATGGCTACGGGTATCCCTATGCCTATGGCCCCAGCGTCTCCTTCGGCTTTGGCTTCGGCGGCGGCCGCGGCTGGGGCGGCCATCACGGTTTCCATGGCGGGCGCCACCGCTAGGCCGGCCTTCAGGACAATCGGTCCTTTTGCGTGACAGCGGCCGGGGCGGTATGGTCCCGGCCGTTTTCGTTCAAGGTTCGCGTCATGCCGTCAAAGCTGAATCCCGCCAAGCTCAACCCGCTGCAGCTGCGCACCCTGGTGCTGCTGCAGGCCATCGCCCAGTTGCCGGACGCGTCCAAACAGACGCCCGACGGCGACATCGCCATCACAGCCTTTCCGCACGCCCATGGCGATCACTTCCACCTGGGCGATGCCACGGTGGCCGGTGCCGACGCCACCGGCCTGGAAAACCAGAATGTGTGGAACGCGCTGGCGCGCAAGGGGCTGATCAAGGCGGAGTGGCCGAACCAGATCGCGCTGACGCCCGCGGGGGTTTCCTATGACACCGGCATCGCGGACAAGATCCTGCACCGTGGCGGCCATCACTAGATGAATACCAAGCAGAAACGCCGCCTGGCCTTTGCCGCCGCGCTTGTCGTGGCCGGTGCCGGTGGGGCGTGGCTGATGGTGGGGGTGCTGAAGGACAATGTCCTGTATTTCCGCAGCCCCACCGACGTGGCGTCCAAGACCGTCGCGGATGGTGTTTCGTTCCGCCTGGGCGGGCTGGTGGAGCAGGGCAGCGTGAAGCGCGGGCCCGGCGCATTGGTGCGGTTCCAGGTGACCGACAAGAAGAGCAGCGTGCCGGTGACGTTCAATGGCGTGCTGCCGGCGCTGTTCCGCGAAGGCCAGGGCGTGGTGGCGCTGGGCGCGGTGGAAGGCGGCACCTTCCAGGCGACCGAAGTGCTGGCCAAGCACGACGAGAAATACATGCCGCCCGAAGTGGTGGAATCGCTCAAGCGCAGCGGGCGCTGGAAGGAAGGTTCCTAGTGACCGGAGATCCCCTTTGATTGGAGAATTGGGCCAGCTTGCCTTGTGTTTCGCGCTGGCGCTGTCGCTGGTGATGGCGGTCAGCGGCCTGGTCGGTGCGCGCGCGACGGCCGCCACGGCGCGCGGCATCGCCAATAGCTCGGCGTTTGGCATGCTGGTGTTCACGCTGCTGGCGTTCGGCGTGCTGACATATGCGTTCGTTACGTCCGATTTCTCGGTGGCGCTGGTCGCCGATCATTCCAGCACTTTGAAGCCGCTGGTCTATAAAATCTCCGGCGTGTGGGGCAACCATGAAGGCTCCATGCTGCTGTGGGTGCTGGTACTGGCGCTCTATTCCGGGCTGGTGGCGGCGCTGCAGCGGGGCGGGGCGCGCCTGACGTCTGCGGCGCTGGGCATCCAGGGCCTGCTGGCGGCGGCATTCTTCCTGTTCATCATCTTCACCTCCAATCCGTTTCTGCGGCTGGACCCGCTGCCGTTCGAAGGCGCGGGCCTGACGCCGCTGTTGCAGGACCCCGGCCTCGCGCTGCATCCGCCCATGCTCTACATCGGCTATGTCGGGCTGTCGGCGTCGTTCGCCTATGCCGCCGCCGCCATGCTGGTGGGCGAAGAGGGTTGGGCCCGCGCCGCGCGCCCCTTCATGCTGATCGCCTGGATTGCGCTGACCTGCGGCATCGCGCTGGGATCCTGGTGGGCCTATTACGAACTGGGCTGGGGCGGCTTCTGGGGCTGGGACCCGGTGGAGAATGCCTCGCTGATGCCCTGGCTGATCGCCACGGCGCTGCTGCATTCCGCGCTGGCCACCGAGCGCACGGGCGCTTTCCGCACCTGGACCTTGCTGCTGGCGATTGCCGGCTTCTCCATGTCGCTGATCGGCACTTTCCTGGTGCGCTCGGGCGTGCTGTCGAGTGTGCATGCCTTTGCCAGCGATCCCACCCGCGGCTTCTTCATCATGGTGCTGATCGCGCTGGCGATCGGCGGGGCGCTGGCGCTGTTCGCCTGGCGTGCGCCGAGCCTGCAGGGCGGCGCTTCGTTCGAACCCGTCAGCCGCGACACCACCCTGCTGCTGAACAATGTGTTCCTGGTGGCGGCCTGTGCCTGCGTCTTTGTCGGCACGCTGTATCCGCTGGTGCTGGATGCGGTGAGCGGGACCAAGATATCGGTCGGCCCGCCCTATTTCGCCATCACCTTTGCGCCCATCTTCTTTGCCTTGCTGCTGCTGGTGCCGCTGGGGCCGCGCCTGAACTGGAAGCGGGGCGATTTGAAAGTGGCGCTGCGGACCTTGTACCCGGCGATGGGCCTTGCGGGCATCGCGGCGCTCGCGGTGCTGGCGATCGCGAGCCCGCGCACCGTCGCCGGTGTTGCCGCCTTCGCGGTGGCGGGCTGGCTGATTGGCGCCTCCATTCTCGATGTGCGTCATCGCAAGGGCGCGCGCGCAGCCGCCTTTGCCGCGGCGGTGGCGCATGCCGGTCTTGGCGTGTCGCTGATGGGCGTGGCGGGTACCACCATCTGGCGCAGCGAGGCGCTGGAGGTTCTCAGCCCCGGCCAGTTGATGACGGTGGGGCCCTATACCTTGCGCTTTGACGGCGTGACCCAGGTTCAGGGGCCGAACTACACCGCCGACCGCGCGCGTGTCGCGTTGATGGACGGCAACACGGTCAAGGCGGTGATGGCGCCCGAGCATCGCTTCTATTCGGCCGAAGGCCAGGACCTGACCGATACGGCGATCCGCACCACCGGCCTGCGCGATCTGTACCTGGCGCTGGGCGATGATCGCGGCGGCGGCAAGTTCACGCTTCGCGCCTATGTCTCGCCGCTGGCGCCGCTGATCTGGCTGGGCGGGCTGGTGATGGCGCTGGGCGGCATGCTCAGCCTGTGGGGACGCTTGCGCGTGCGCGCCGGCGAGCCGCTTGCCCAGCCCCAAGCCGCCGAATGAAGACGCTCGCTTTCCTCCTGCTGATGCTGGTGCCGGCCATCGCTGTGCCGGTGGCGGATACATTTTCCGATCCCGCCATGGAGACACGCGCCCGCGCCCTGCAGCGGCAGTTGCGCTGCCTGGTCTGCCAGGGCGAGAGCATCGATGAATCGCGCTCGCCGCTGGCGGGCGACCTGCGCCACCTGGTGCGCGAGCAGATGGCGGCCGGAAAGAGCGACCAGCAGATCGAGGATTACCTGGTGGCGCGCTATGGCGACTTCATCCTGATGAAGCCGCCGCTGCAGCCCGATACCTGGCTCCTGTGGCTTGCGCCTTTCCTGGTGCTGGGCGCGGGCGGGGCGGTGGCCTGGGTGGTGGTCAAAAAGGCTGCGGCCAAAAGCGCTTAGAAGATTACACAGTTGTAATCGTCAGGACGTGTTCCAGCCATGTTAGGCTCCTAAAACAGGCCCCGTTGATAAGGGTCTGGCCAAACACGACGTCCCCCAAGCGCTTTCCAGGAGCCCCCATGCAAGATTTTCGCGACCTTCTTTCCCGTCTTCCCAAGCCGTCCCTGCGTCAGCGCCGCGTGATCGCCATGTCGGGCGCCGCCGCTATTGTGGTGGTCGGCCTCGGCGCCTTCGCGCTGCTGCCGCCGGTCGCCCATGTCCAGATCGCCGGCGCGCCCACCATGCTGGCCGCCAATGACGCGGCGCGCGCCACCCCGCCGCGCATGATGGACAACAGCGCGCCCTTCAGCTTCGCCGACCTTGTGGAGCGCGTTTCGCCCGCGGTGGTCACCATCACCAGCGAAACCACCACCACCGACAATGACGGCGATGACCAGATCCCCGCGCCGTTCCGCGACCTGTTCAACCAGTTCGGCCAGCGCGGCCAGCAGGCGCCCCAGGCGCCGCACAAGGCGCTGAGCGCCGGTTCGGGCTTCATCATCGACAAGGCCGGCTTCGTGGTCACCAACAACCATGTCGTCGATGCCTCCAAGAAAATCACCGTCAAGCTGCCCGACGGGCGCAGCTTCACCGCCAAGCTGGTGGGCACCGATCCGGTCACCGACGTGGCGCTGCTGAAGATCGACAGCAAGACGCCGCTGCCGACGGTGGAGTTCGGCGATGACAAGCGGCTGCGCGTGGGTGACTGGGTGGTGGCGGTGGGCAATCCCTTCGGCCTGTCCAACTCGGTGACGGCCGGCATCGTCTCGTCGCTGGGCCGCAACATCGAGAGCAGCCAGCAATATACCAACTTCATCCAGATCGACGCGCCCATCAATCGCGGCAATTCGGGTGGGCCGACCTTCGATCTGCGCGGCCAGGTGGTCGGCATGAATTCGATGATCTTCTCGCCGTCGGGCGGCAGCGTGGGCATCGGCTTCGCCATTCCTGCCAGCCTGATCCATGACGTGGTGGCGCAGCTGAAGTCACACGGCAAGGTCAGCCGCGGCTATCTGGGCGTCAATATCCAGAGCGTGACGCCGGAAATCGCCGCCTCGCTGGGCATCAAGGACGGCAAGGGCGCCATCGTCGCCGATGTCGTACCGAACGGTCCGGCTGCCAAGGCCGGCTTCGAGCAGGGTGACGTGGTCACCGCCATTGACGGCGTGGCGATCGAGGATTCCACCGATCTCACCCGCAAGGTGGCGGCGGTTCCCGCCGGCCAGACGGCGGTCTTCTCCGTCAGCCGTGCCGGCAAGGCCATGCAGCTCAAGGCCGCCATCGGCAATCGTCCCGATGAAAAGGTCGCGGCCAACATGCCGTCCGGCGGCGCTGCGACCAGCGCCAATGCGGCGGGGCTTGCCCTGTCGTCGGTGACGCCGGAATCCAAGCGCACCTTCAATGTGGGCGACAATGTTTCCACCGGCGCCATCATCACCAAGGTCGATCCCGACAGCGACGCCGCCGACAAGGGCCTGCAGCCCGGCGACGTGGTGCTGAAGGTGGGCAACCGCGTGGTGCACAACCCGGCCGACTTCCAGTCGGGCGTGGCGGACGCCAAGAAGGGCGGCCGTTCCAGCGTGCTCCTGCTGGTCCAGCGCAACCAGGGCGGCACCGCCTTTGTCGCCATCGACGTGGAAAAATCTTGATCTGACGGGCGCGGACGTAAAACGCCGCGCCCTTTTTCCTTCAGCATTTGTCGGGAGAGTGAATGCGCATCCTCGTAGTCGAAGACGATCTGGAAGCCCAGCGTTACCTGGTGCAGGGCCTCAAGGAATCCGGCCATGTGGTGGACGAGGCGGCGGACGGCGAGAGCGGTCTCGCGCTGGCCTTGTCGCGGCCCTATGACGTGGCCATCATCGACCGGATGCTGCCGCTCAAGGATGGGCTGAAGGTGGTGGCGGAGATGCGCGAGCATGGCAACACCACGCCCGTGCTGTTCCTGTCGGCCCTGTCGGAAGTGGACGATCGGGTGAAGGGACTGAAGGCCGGCGGCGACGATTACCTCACCAAGCCCTATGCCTTTGTCGAGCTCCTGGCCCGCGTCGATGCGCTGATGCGCCGCCGCTCGCCGGTTGGGGTCAAGACGCGGCTGGATGTCGGCGATCTTGAGCTGGATCTTCTGACCCGCGGCGCCAAGCGCAGCGGCACCGACATCGAATTGCAGCCGCGCGAATTCCGCCTGCTGGAATATCTCATGCGCCATGCGGGGCAGGTCGTCACCCGCACCATGCTGCTGGAAAGCGTGTGGGAATATCACTTCGATCCCCAGACCAATGTGATCGATGTGCATATCAGCCGGCTGCGCGCCAAGATCGACAAGGGCTTCGAGGCGCCGCTGCTGCATACCGTGCGCGGCGCGGGCTACATGATCCGTGCCCACTAAGCCTTTGCAATAGGCGGGCGAGGGGATGCGCACCGCACAGCTGCTACGGACCCAGGCGTTCCGCATCGTGCTGGTCTATGTGCTGCTGTTTGCCTTGTCGGTGGCGGCGCTGCTGGCCTTCACCTACTGGAACACCCGCCGCGCCCTGGACGCGCAGACCGACCAGATCATCGAGGCCGAGATCACCGGCCTGGCCGAACAGTATACCCATCTGGGCGTGCGCGGCCTGGTCGAAGCGGTGCGGACGCGATCGCTGCGCGGCGGCCAGGCGCTCTACCTGGTGTCCGACAGCCAGCGCCACTATATCACCGGCAACCTGAATGCCTGGCCGCAGCTTTCCGAATCGCAAGGCAGCCAGTTCGTCGAATTCGATTATGAGCGACCGGTGGACGGCAAGCTGGAGACGCGGCGCGCGCGCGGCCGCATCTTCGCGCTGTCCGGCGACTTTACGCTGCTGGTCGCACAGGATGTGCATGAGCGCTATCTGTCCACCCGCATGTTCACCACCACCCTGCCCTGGACGGTGGCGTTGATCCTGCTGTTCGGCCTGGCTGGCGGGGCCTTGATGAGCCGCAACATGCTGCGGCGGCTGGACGCCATCAACCGCACCTCGGGCGAGATCATCAAGGGCGACCTGACGCGGCGGGTGCCGCTGGCGGGATCGGGCGACGAGTTCGACCTGCTGGCGGAAAATCTCAACCGCATGCTGGACCGCATTGAGCGGTTGATGAAGGGCCTGCGCGAGGTCACGGATTCGGTGGCGCATGACTTGCGCACGCCGCTGAACCGCCTGCGCAACCGGCTGGAGGAATCGGTGGCGCGGCTGAATGCCAGTGGTGCCCCATCTTCGGGAAACATGGCCGGCGAGATCGAGCGCGCCATTGCCGAGACCGACCAGCTGATAGGAACCTTCAATGCCCTGCTGCTGATCGCGGAAACCGACGCCGGCACCACCCGCGCCGCCATGACCGTGCTGGACCTGAGCGAAGTCGCTGCCGACGTGGTGGAACTGTACGAACCCCTGGCGGAGGAGCGGCATGTCAGCCTGGTGCTGTTGCCGGCTGGCAATGTGACGGTGGAAGGCAATCGCAGCCTGATCGCCCAGGCGCTGGCCAACCTGGTGGACAATGCCATCAAGTACACGCCCGAAGGCGGTGCGGTGCGCATCCGCATCGCGTTGACGGATACGGGCGTGGAGCTGTCGGTGGCCGATAGCGGGCCCGGCATCCCGGCACAGGACCGCATCCGGGTGGTGGAACGCTTTGTGCGGCTGGAAGCCAGCCGCAATTCGCCCGGCACCGGGCTGGGGCTGAGCCTGGTTGCGGCGGTGGCGCATTTTCACAATGCCCAGCTGGAGCTGCGCGATTCCGATATTCCGGGTGCCACCAGCGGGCTGATGGCAGTCCTGCGCTTCCCCAAGGTTGCATTGCGGGTGGCTACGCTCAAAAACGCCGCCGAGTAGGCTATAAGACGCGATGCTTCGCGTTCCCCCATTGCCTTTCGATCCTGCCCGTGCCGCCCGCGTGAAGGAGGCGCTGGCCGAGCAGGGCTTTCACAGCGACGAACCCCTGCTGGATGCGGTGTTCGGCAACAGTCCCTTCCTGGGGCGGCTGGCGCTGCGCGAGACCGGAGCGCTGGGCGAATATTTCGCGGCCGGCCCCCAGACTGTTCTCAATGCCGCGATCCTGCTGGCGCACGCCGCAGCGCATGCCGACAGCGAGGCCGCGGCGATGAAGGACCTGCGGGTCGCCAAGCGCCGCGCGGCGCTGGCCATCGCGCTGGCCGATATTGCCGGCACGTGGGATGTGAACAAGGTGACGGCGGAGCTGACCCGCTTTGCCGATGCC
This sequence comes from uncultured Hyphomicrobiales bacterium, assembly GCA_966211925.1. Classification (GTDB taxonomy): domain Bacteria; phylum Pseudomonadota; class Alphaproteobacteria; order Micropepsales; family Micropepsaceae; genus Rhizomicrobium. The sequence goes on from CBIHOI010000002.1 coordinate 158,107, forward strand.
TGCGTGCAGGGGGCGCTGCGGTTTCTGCTCAAGGACGTGGCGGAGGAAAATTGCGGCCTCACCATCCTGGCGATGGGAAAGTACGGCGCCCATGAACTGAACTATTCCAGCGACATCGACCTGGTGGTGTTCTACGACGCCGAGAAATTCCCCCTCAGCAAGCGCGGCGACAAGCGCGGCGCCGCCGTGGACATCGTGCGCGGGCTGGTGAAGCTGATGGCCGAGACCACCAGCGATGGGTACGTCTTTCGCACAGACTTGCGGTTGCGACCCGATGCGGGGGCGACCCAGATTGCCATCTCCACCGATGCGGCGCTCGATTACTATGAGGAGATGGGCCAGAACTGGGAACGCGCCGCCATGATCAAGGCGCGTGCCTGCGCCGGCGATCCCCAGACGGGCGCGGCGTTCCTGTCCGGCATGAAGCCCTTCATCTGGCGCCGCTATCTGGATTTCGCCGCGATCGAGGATATCCAGTCCATCAAGCGGCAGATCCATGCCCATGTCGGCCATGGCGAGATCGCGGTGGCGGGCCACAATATCAAGCTGGGGCGCGGCGGCATCCGCGAGATCGAGTTCTTCGCCCAGACCCAGCAGCTGATCCTGGGCGGGCGTCATCCCGCCTTGCGCGTCTGCGCCACCCAGGACGCGCTGGATGCGCTGACCGCGGAAGGCCGCGTCGATGCGGCGACCACCGAAGATCTGAAGGCCGATTACCGCTACCTGCGGATGCTGGAGCACCGGCTGCAGATGATCGAGGACCAGCAGACCCATGCCGTGCCCGGCAACGATGCGGGCGTGGCGCATGTCGCCTGCTTCATGGGGCATAGCAGCACCGCGGAATTTCGCGCCGAACTGACACGGGTGCTGGAGAATGTGCAGGGCCATTATGCCCGGCTGTTCGAGCGCGAGCCCGACCTGACGGCGACGCAGGGCAATCTGGTCTTCACCGGCGTGGAAGAAGATCCCGAGACGCTGGCCACCCTGTCGGCGATGGGCTTTCATGATGCGCCGCATGTTTCGGGCGCCATTCGCGGCTGGCATCATGGCCGCATCCGCGCCATGCGCGGGGCAAGGGCGCGCGAGCTTTTGACCAAGCTGGTCCCGTCCATTCTGAAAGCGCTCGCCGGCGCGGCCGATCCCGACGGGGCGTTTCGCCAGTTCGACCTGTTTCTCTCCAACCTGCCATCGGGGGTGCAGTTGTTCTCGCTGTTCCTGGCGCGGCCGCAATTCCTGGACCTGCTGGCGCGCATCGTAGGCGCGGCGCCCAGGTTGGCGACGTATCTGGCGCGCAATCCCGCCATCATGGATGCGCTGCTGGACGCGGAATATCTCAGCCGTCTGCCCAGCCGCGCCGAACTGGATGCCGGATTCGCCCGCGCCGCCACCGGCAGCTTTGAAGAAGTGCTGGACGGCGCCCGCCGCTTCACCCGCGAATCCATCTTCCGCGTCGGGGTGCAGATCGTGGAAGGCGTCGCCAAGGCGGAAGCCGCCGGCCCGGCGCTGGCCGACATTGCCGAATGCGTGATTGCGGGGCTGCTGCCGCGCGTGGAGGCCGAACTGGCCGCCGGTCACGGTCGCATTCCGGGCGGGGGCTTTGTCGTGGTGGCAATGGGCAAGCTGGGCGGACGTGAGATGACGGCTTCGTCCGACCTCGACCTGGTGTTCGTCTATGACGTGCCGCCCGGGGTTGAAGCCAGCGATGGCGCGCGGTCCCTGTCGCCCACGGTCTATTTCGCCCGCCTGGCGCAGCGGCTGATCGCCGCCCTGACCACGCCGACGGCCGCCGGCACTTTATATGAAGTGGACATGCGGCTGCGGCCCACCGGCAACAAGGGCCCGGTCGCCGTGTCTCTGGAGAGTTTCGCCGCCTATCACGCCAGCGAAAGCTGGACCTGGGAGCATATGGCGCTGACCCGCGGGCGGCTGGTGGCGGGACTGCAATTTGGGGGCGCATCCGCGCCCGGGGCGGATTTGCGCGCGCGGGTGGAAGCGGAAATCCTGCGCCGCCTGACCCAGCCGCGTCCGGCCGCCGCCATCATCACCGATGCGCGCGACATGCGCGCGCGCATGGCCGCGAGCTTTCCCGGCAGCAATCCCTGGGATCTGAAGCATGCGCCGGGCGGGCTGGTGGACATCGAGTTCATCGCCCAGACGCTGCAGCTTGTGCATGCCCCCGCCCAGCCCCAGGTGCTGAACACCAACACCGTGGCGGCGCTCTATAATCTGAAAGCAGCGGGGTTCCTGAATGTTGAGGATGCCGATGCGCTGGTCGCCTCGGCGCGGCTGCAGCATGCCCTCACCCAGGTCCTGCGCATCGCGCTGGACGAGACGCCGAAGATCGAGGACGCGACGCCCGGATTGAAGGCGCTGCTGACGCGGGCAGCGGAATGGAACAGCTTCGACCAGGTCCAGGTGCGGCTGGCCGAGGTGCAGCGGCAGACACGCGAGATATTCAACCGGTTGATGCAAGTCCGATAAGCCGGTCCGGCGGAAAGGCCAGAGCCACCCCGCTGCCCTGCGGCGCGGCGCTGCCGCTGACCGAAACCGGCTCGCTGCGACCGGCGAGCTTCACATGGAAGTGGCTGCGCTCGCCCAGGAAGGTGGCGCTGGTGATTTCGCCGGCGACTCCCGCTTCGGCGAAATGCACATGCTCGGGGCGGATCGCCAGCAGGATATGGTCATCGACCTTGATGCCCGCCGCCAGATTGGCGCTGGGCAGGGTGACGATGCCCAGCAGGCCCGCGTTCACGGTCGCATTGGTTTGCGTGATCTCGCGCACCGTGGCGTGAAAGAAATTCATCTCGCCGATGAAGTCGGCGACCTCGCGGCAGTTGGGGCGTTCGTAGAGTTGGCGCGGGGACGCGATCTGCAGGATTTTTCCGGCGCTCATCACCGCGATGCGGTCCGACAGCGACAGTGCCTCTTCCTGGTCGTGGGTGACCAGCAGGAAGGTGATGCCCACCTGGCGCTGGATGGCGCGCAGCTCCACCTGCATGGTTTCGCGCAGCCGCTTGTCCAGCGCGCCCAAAGGTTCGTCCAGCAGCAGCAGCTTGGGCCGGCGCACCAAAGCGCGCGCCAGGGCGACGCGCTGGCGCTGGCCGCCGGAAAGCTGGTCGGCGGCGCGTCCGCCCAGGCCTTCCAGCCGCACGGTCGCCAACATGCCTTCCACGCGGGCGCGCAACTGATCCTTGGGCAGCTTCAGCTTGCGCAGGCCATAGGCGATATTGTCGAAGACATTGAGGTGCGGGAAGATCGCATAGCTCTGGAACACCATGTTGGTGGGGCGCTGGTGCGGCGGCACCGTGTTCATCACCTCACCGTCGATGCTGATGGTGCCACTGTCCGGCGTCTCGAAGCCCGCGATCATGCGCAGCAAGGTGGTCTTGCCGCAGCCGGACGGACCCAACAGGGCGAAGAATTCGCCGCGTTCGATGGTGAAGTCCACAGCGCTGACCACCGCTGAACCACCGAAGGTTTTGCTGACCCGCGACACCGACAGAAAACTCATGCACCCACCATCGGTTTTTTCACGCCCCGGTTGCGCAGCAGTTCCGCCGCGATCACCAGCACCACCGACACGGTGAGGATGATTGCGCCCAGCGCCAGTACCGTGGGCAGCCGCTCGGGGAAGCGCAACTGGCCCCAGATATAGATGGGCAGTGTGGCTTCTGTCCCCGACAGGAAATAGGCCACCAGGAATTCGTCGAACGAAGTGATGAAGGTCAGCAGCAGGCTGGCCAGGATGCCGGGCATCATCAGCGGGAAGGTCACGCGCCAGAAGGTCATCCAGGCAGATTCGCCCAGGTCGGCGCTGGCTTCCTCCAGGTTGCGGTCGAAACCTTCGAAACGCGCGATCAGCACGGTGATGGAGAAGGGCACGCAGACCAGCATGTGCCCCACCACCACCGCCGCGAGGCTGAGCGGGATTTGCAGCAGGCCCAGCAGCAACAGCAGCGATATGCCCAACACGATGTCGGGGATGAAGAGCGGCAGCGAAATAAAGCCCAGCATCGCCGCCGCGCCGCGCAGCCGGTACTGCGTCACCGCCTTGGCGGCCGTCAGCCCCAGCATGGTGGACAGCAGCGCCGTCACCATCCCCACCTTCAGGCTGTTGCCCAGCGCGTGCTGCATGGCGGTGTCTGCGCCCAGGGCCGTGTACCAGCGCGTGGTAAAGCCGGTCAGGGGAAAGGCAATGAACTGGGAATTGTTGAACGAGAAGATGGGCAGGAACAGCACCGGCACATACAGGAAGGCCAGGTAGCCCAGCGCGTATATAAAGAGCGTTCGGCTTCTCATCGTGCCGCTTTCGCGGCTGCGCGGGCTGCCGTGACGAACAGCCCCGCGATCACCGCCACCATCGCCATGCTGACCAGCGCCAGCGCCGCGCCCAGGGGCCAGTTGCCGACGCGGTTGAACTGCACCTCGATCATGTTGGCAATCATCGAACCGGCCGGCCCGCCCACCAGCGATGGCGTCACATAGTCGCCCGTGGTCGGCACGAAGATCAGGATCGCCGCGCCGATCACGCCCGGCATGGACAAGGGCAGGGTGATGCGCGCGAAACGCCGCACGGCGCCGTCGCCCAGGTCGCTGGCCGCTTCCAGCAGCGAACGGTCGATCTTCTCCAGGCTCACATAGATCGGCAGGATGGCGAAGGCCGCCCAGGCATGGGCCAGGGTCACCACCACCGCGAAGGGATTATAAAGAAGAAAATTCAGCGGCTGGTCGATCAGGTGCAGCCGCAACAGCCCCGAATTGATGACGCCGCCATAGCCCAGGATGATCTTCCAGGCGAAGACGCGCAGCAGGTACGATGTCCAGAAGGGGATGGTCAGCGCCACCAGCCAGGCGAATTTGTGCCGCGCATGGAAGGCGACGAAATAGGCCATGGGATAAGCGAGAGCCAGGGTGACCAGGGTGACGGCGCCGGAAATGGCCACCGACCGCGCGAACAGGATGCGGTAGCTGCTGCGCCCCAGCACCTCGCCATACTGGGCCAGCGTCCAGCCGGTATCCAGGCTGATGCCGGTCTGGGATTTGAGGCTGGTGATTCCCAGCAGCAGCAATGGAGCGGCCAGCGCCAGCCCCATGACCGCCAGGGTCGGGGACAGCAGGGCGTACCCACTGCGCGTATTTCCCCTCATCTCGGCCATGGCGCCCCTTTGCTGCGCCCATTGTTGGGAAATACCCCGTTCCGGCGCAACCTTAACCGCACGGATTTGCTGCTTGAATCCGGCTGGAGAAAAGGCAATAACCCGCCCTCTTGGAGTGCGGGCGTAGCTCAGGGGTAGAGCATAACCTTGCCAAGGTTAGGGTCGACGGTTCGAATCCGTTCGCCCGCTCCAATTT
>CBIHOI010000003.1:0-108767 GCA_966211925.1 uncultured Hyphomicrobiales bacterium
CAAGTGGTTCGACACCAACTATCACTACATCGTGCCGGAACTGACTGCTGACACGCCCTTCGCCCTGTGCGGCACCAAGGCGCTGGACGAGTTCAACGAGGCCAAGTTTCTCGGCCTGCATACCCGGCCTGTGCTGATAGGGCCTGTGACTTTTCTGAAGATCGCCAGCATGCGCGACGGCACCGATCGCTGGGCGCTGTTGCCCCGGCTGCTGCCGGCTTATCTCAAACTGCTGGCTGCGCTGGCGCAGGCGGGCGCCAACTGGGTGCAGATCGATGAGCCCTGCCTGGTGGGCGACCTGGATGACGCAGCCCGCGCGGCATTGCGCAGCGCCTATGCGGTTCTGTCCCAGTCACCGGTGAAGATCCTGCTCGCCACCTATTTCGGCGCGGTGGGCGAAAATCTCGACGCGCTGGCGGGCCTGCCGGTAGCGGGCGTGCATGTCGACCTGGTGCGTGCGCCCGAGCAGCTCGACGACGTGTGCCGCGCCATTCCCGGCGGGCGCATCCTTTCGCTGGGCGTGGTGAACGGGCGCAATATCTGGAAGACCGCGCTGACCGATGCGGAACGGCTGATCGAACGTGCCCGTGAATTTCGGGGAGGCGCGTTGATGGTCGGGCCAAGCTGTTCGCTTCTGCATGTGCCGGTCGATCTCGACACCGAATGCAAGATGGACGGCGAGTTGAAGAGCTGGCTGGCTTTCGCCACCCAGAAGCTGGACGAGATCGCCGCCCTGACGAAAGCGGCGAACGGCGTACGCGACAGCCGCTATTTCAATGCCAACGCCCAGGCACTGGGATCGCGGGCCACCTCGGCGCGCATCCATGATCCGGCAGTGCAGGCGCGGTTGGCGGCGGTGACGTCCGGCATGGCGGAGCGCACGGTCCCGTTCAAGGAGCGCATCGCGCTTCAGCAATCCCTGCTGAAGTTGCCGCTGCTGCCCACCACCAGCATCGGCTCGCTGCCCCAGACCAGGGAAATCCGCGAACTGCGCGCCGCCTTCAGGAGGGGCGCCATCGACCAGGCTTCATACGAGAAGCAAATCGAGGAAAAGACCGCCGAGGCGATGCGCTGGCAGGACGAGATCGGCATCGACGTGCCGGTGCACGGCGAATATGAGCGCAACGACATGGTGGAATATTTCGGCGAACAGTTGAAAGGCTTCGCCTTCACCGAGCGTGCCTGGGTGCAGTCCTATGGCTCGCGCTGCGTCAAGCCGCCCATCATTTTCGGCGACGTGTCGCGGCCCGATCCCATGACCGTGCGCTGGACGCAGATGGCCCAGAAATACACCAGCAAGCCGGTGAAAGGCATGCTGACGGGCCCGGTCACCATCCTGCAGTGGAGCTTCGTGCGCGACGACCAGCCGCGCAGCGCAACCTGCCGCCAGATCGCGCTTGCCATCCGCGACGAGGTGCTGGACCTGGAAAAGGCCGGTGTGAAAATCATCCAGATCGATGAGGCGGCGCTGCGCGAAGGTCTGCCGATCCGCAAGCAGGCGTGGCAGCATTACCTGAATTGGGCCGTGCAATCCTTCCGGCTGACCGCCGGCGGCGTGGCGCCGGCAACGCAGATCCACACTCATATGTGCTATTCGCAGTTCAATGACATCATCGCGGCGGTGGCGGCGATGGATGCGGACGTTATTTCCATCGAGACCTCGCGCTCGGCGATGAAGCTGCTGGATGCCTTTGCCAGCTTCAGATATCCCAACGACATAGGACCGGGCGTCTATGACATCCACAGTCCGCGCGTGCCGAACCAGGCCGAGATGGAAGGCCTGCTGGAAAAGGCGCTGAAGGTGCTTTCGCCGCAGCAACTATGGGTCAATCCCGATTGCGGCCTGAAGACCCGCGGTTGGGCGGAAGTAAGACCCGCCCTGATCGCCATGGTGGCGGCGGCCAAGGCCGTGCGAAGCCGCCTGGCCGCTGCTCCGGCCTAGGCGAAACGCCGCCTCGCGAAGGACGCGGGGCGGCGCTTTTTCATTACAACTTGTCCCCACGCTTGGGTGCCGCGCTACACTGTGTGCGCGCGAACCCCGACGGAAGGTCGAAAACAGCAGGATCAATGGGTTGGACCCGCCAGGGGGGAGGGGGCACGGACCATTCATCAAAACGAATACCCGCCAGGCGGGTGGATATTGTTGCACACGCGAGAAAACCGCCTTTTGGCGCATCTACTTGCGCCAGAACCACGGGCGGGCTTTAAAGGGAGCAAGAGCCGCGGGGTAGCGTCTGCCCTCGGCCAATTGTTCGGATTTTCAAGGGCTTAAGGAGTATCATCATGGGTGCATTCAGCGTCTGGCATATCCTGATCCTGGCAGCGATCGCGCTGGTGCTGTTCGGGGGCCGCGGCAAGGTTTCCGACCTGATGGGCGATTTCGGCAAGGGCATCAACAGCTTCAAGAAGGGCCTGTCCGAGCATGACAAGGAAGACCCCAAGGTGATCAACGCCGAAGCCAAGGACAAGGACAAGACGACCGTCTGATCGTCCGCGTTAGGCGCGTCCCATGTTCGATATTTTCAGCTGGCAGCACATCGTCATCCTGCTCGTCGTCGCGCTTGTCGTGGTCGGGCCCAAGGATCTGCCGCGCTTCCTGAACATGGCCGGCAAATGGGCGGGCAAGGCCCGCGCCATGGCCAACGAATTCCGCAAGAGCTTCGATGAGATGGCGCGCCAGACCGAGCTGGACGAGCTGCGCAAGGAGATCGAGGATCTCAAGAAGAACAATCCCCTGACCGACATCGCCGATTCCGTCTCCGACGTTCACACCGCCATCAACAACCCCGTCGAGTCCATGGTTGAGGGCGCGGCGCAGACCCCTGCTGAGGCGCCGGTCGAGGATAATATCGAACCCCGCAGCGGCGAATTTGAAGTGACCGACGCCGCTGTGCCGGCGCGCGAACCTGTCGCCGCTGAAAAGTCCACGCCGTGATCACGCCGTCCCCCGAAGACGAAGCCGCACTCGACGCCACCAAGGCGCCCCTGATGGAGCACTTGCTGGAGCTGCGCGTCCGGCTGATCTGGGCGACGGTATCCTTCGCGCTGTGCTTTGCGGTCTGCTTCGCCTTCGCCACGCCGATCTTCAACTTCCTCACCCAGCCGCTCCATCATGCACTGGCGGGCAAGCCCAACGATCACCTGATCTACACCGCGTTGACCGAAGTCTTCTTCACCAACGTCAAGATTGGCATGTTCGGCGGCATCTGTCTCGGCTTCCCGGCCATCGCGGCGCAGATCTGGATCTTCGTGGCGCCGGGTCTGTACAGGCACGAGAAGCGCGCCTTCCTGCCCTTCCTGCTGTGGACGCCGGTGCTGTTCACCATGGGCGCGGCCTTTGTTTATTATGTGATGCTGCCTTTCTCGATCAAGTTCTTTACCGGCTACCAGACGCTGACATCGGGCGGCGCGATGGGAATCGAGCTGCAGGCCAAGGTCGGTGACTATCTCGAATTCGTGATGACGCTGATCTTCGCCTTCGGCCTGACGTTCCAGCTTCCGGTATTGCTGTCGCTGCTGGCCAAGGTCGGCATCGTCACCGCCAGGGCGCTGCGCGAAATGCGCCGCTACGCCATCGTCGGGCTGTTCGGTGTGGCGGCGGTGTTCACGCCGCCTGACGCCATCTCCATGCTCAGCCTCGCAGTCCCGCTGGTGCTGCTCTATGAAATTTCCATTCTGAGCGTGGTGCTGATCGAGCGCGGCAAGGCGAAGGAAGACGCCGCCCGCGCCGCGGCAAGCTAGGCGGCAGCGCGGGCCTTGCCGCTGACGATGCGGTCTGCCGGGAAATGCAGCGTAATGGTGGTGCCCTGATGGGGCTTGCTGGTGATCGCCAGCACGCCGCCATGCAACTCCAGCATCGCCTTGGCCAGCGGCAGGCCCAGCCCGGTGCCGGTGTGGGTGGCGGTCAGCTTGTTCTCCACCTGGCCGAACGGCGTCAGCGCCTTTTCAATATCCTCATCCGACATGCCGATGCCGGAATCCTTGACGATCACCGCATAGCCGCCACGCTCGGATGCTGCGCAGCTGACCGTGACGCAGCCGCCGGCGGGCGTGAATTTGATGGCGTTGCCCACCAGGTTGATCATGATCTGGCGGATCATGCGCTCCACCGCGACCAGCCGCACGCTGGCCGGCGGCAGGGTGGTCTCGATGCGCACGCCGAACTTCTCGCCCAGCGCGGTGACCATGCCTATTGAGCCTTCCAGCGTCTCGCACAACGCGAATTCCTCGGCCGTTTCCAGCGACATCTTGCCGGCCTCGATCTTCGAGAGGTCCAGGATATCGTTGATGATACCCAGAAGATAACGTCCGCTGGCATGGATATCGCCGGCATAGCTGAGATAGCGGGGATTGTTCACGGGCCCCAGATGCTGGTCCTTCATGATCTCGGAGAAGCCCATGATGGCGTTCAAGGGCGTGCGCAGTTCGTGGCTCATGTTGGCGAGGAAGGCGGATTTCGCCTTGTTGGCGCTCTCGGCCTGGTCCACCGAGACGGCCAGTCGGCGAGACATGATATCCAGGTGCGCCCGGTTGCGCTTCATCTGGTCGATCACGTCGCGCGCATAGAAGATGATTGGCGCAGTCACGACGGTGATTTCCATGGAGACGTTGAACAGCACCCGCAGGTGCACGGGCGCGCCTTCCGCGACGTGAAGAACAAAATGCATCGCAATGGCGGCCAGCACTGCCATGGCGGTCAGTGCCGCGGTGGCTCCGTAACGGCCAAGACGCGACAGCTGGTCATCCAGCGCGTCCAGCCCGGCACGGATTCGCGTCGTGAAGTCTATTGCCCCCCGGTTCACCCGGCACCCCCGTCGTAACGCGGAAAATGTTACGCCCGCTCCGGTTGCAGCGTGGTTGCATCATGTACTGCAATTGTGGGTATGTTTTTAGGATTTCATTAAGCACCGGAGTTCGGTTTCCGGTGGATTCCAGCGCTTTTTGACCCGGACCGGGGGCCGTGGCATGACCGGGTTTCCAGGAGATTCCCATGCACGATATCAAGGCTATTCGCGAGAATCGGGACGCATTCGTGAAGGCGCTGGCGCGCCGCCCGGCCCATGCCGCGAGCGCCGGTGCGGAAGCCGACAAGGTTCTGGAAAAGGATAAGGCGCTACGCGACGTTCTGGTACGGCTTCAGACCCAGCAGGCGCGCCGCAACGAGGCCTCCAAGCTGATTGGCCAGGCCAAGGCCAAGAAGGACGAGGCGCAGGCCTCTGCCCTGATGGGCGAGGTGGCGGGCCTGAAGGACGCCATCCAGCAGGGTGAACAGGAGCAGCGCGATCTCGAGAAAGAGGTGCGCGATCTTCTGGCGGTTCTTCCCAATCTTCCTGCCGATGACGCACCGGATGGCGCGGACGAGGGTGCCAATGTGCCGATGCCGGAACGGGCCTTCGGCAAGGCGCCTGACATCAATGCGCCCAGGCAACATTTCGAAATCGGCGAGGCGCTTGGTCAGATGGACTTCGAACGCGCTGCCAAGGTGAGCGGCGCGCGATTCGTATACCTGAAGGGCGACTTGGCGAAACTGGAGCGCGCAATCGGTACGTTCATGCTGGACACGCATACGGAGAAATTTGGCTACACCGAAGTATCGCCTCCGGTGCTCGTAAAAAGCAGCGCATTGTTCGGCACAGGTCAGCTTCCAAAGTTTCAGGAAGATCTCTTTCGTACCACGAATGAAGATCCCTACTGGCTCGTACCCACCGCCGAAGTGCCACTGACAAATTACGTCTCGGACGAAATTCTCGCCGAAGCTGAGCTGCCACTGCGCTTCACCGCCTTCACACCGTGCTTCCGTGCCGAAGCGGGTTCGGCCGGCCGTGACACCCGTGGCATGATCCGCATGCACCAGTTCAGCAAGGTTGAACTGGTCTCGATCACCACGCCGGATCAATCCAACGCCGAGCATGAGCGCATGACTGATGCGGCACAGACCATCCTGAAAAAGCTCGACCTTGCTCATCGTGTGGTGACGCTGTGCACCGGCGACATGGGCTTCGGCGCGCGCAAGACCTACGACATCGAGGTGTGGCTGCCGGGACAGAATGCGTTCCGCGAAATCTCGTCCTGCTCCAACTGCGGCGACTTCCAGGCGCGGCGCATGAACACACGCTTCCGCAACGCCGAAGGCAAGGTGCAGGGGCCGGTCCATACCCTGAATGGTTCGGGTTTGGCGGTGGGGCGCACCCTGGTCGCCATCCTGGAAAACTATCAGCAGCCGGATGGGAGCGTTGCAATACCTGACGTGTTGCAGCCCTATATTGGCGGCAAGAAAGTTATCGGCAAAATCTGATGCGCATTCTTGTTACCAACGATGACGGCATCCATGCCGATGGCCTCGCGGTTGCGGAAAAGATCGCCCGTGCCATCAGCGATGATGTCTGGGTGGTCGCGCCCGAGACCGAACAGTCCGGCGCTTCCCATTCCCTTACCCTGACGACGCCGCTGCGCCTGCGTCGGATTGACGAGCGTCGCTTCTCTGTCACCGGCACGCCCACCGACTGCGTGATGATGGTGTGCGGCCATCTGTTGAAGGACACGCCCCCCGACCTGGTGATTTCCGGCGTCAATCGCGGCTCCAACATGGCCGACGATGTCACATATTCCGGCACCATTGCGGGTGCCATGGAAGGCTGTGCGCTCGGCATTCCGTCCATCGCTATGTCCCAGGCCTATGAAGAAGGTGGGCGCTGGGAGGTGGATTGGTCCGCTGGCGAGGCGCATGGCGCAAATTTGGTCCGACGACTGGTGGCGGCCGGCTGGCCCCAAGGCACACTGATCAATGTGAACTTCCCAGCCTGTCCGGCAACTGATGTCCGGGGCGTCCAGGTTGCGGCGCAGGGTAAATACGACCTGCAATCCACCGCGATCGAGGCGCGCATGGATGCCCGCCAGCAACCCTATTACTGGATCGGTTTGCGCCGCCGCAAAGCCACCCCGCCACAAGATACAGACCTCGCGGCGGTGTATGACAACCATATCTCGGTGACGCCGTTGCACCTGAACCTCACAGAGACCTCGGTGCTGGACAGCCTGCGCCAAAGCCTAAGCAAGCGTTAAAGCGGAACTTTCGCCTGGGTTTTTACGGTTAAACTGTTCTCAACTTTTCGCGAACATGATCCGTTTCGAGACAGTGCAGAAGGCACATCCCGATGGGTCACGTTCGCAACTTCGTTTTTGTCGCGCTTGCCATGCTGGCGTCACCGCTGGTGGCCGGTTGCATGCCCGACACGCCCGAAACCCAGCTGAGCTGGGATGCCAATACCCGCGTCACCAAGCACCAGAACCGTGTCGCATCGGCGGCTCCCGCGTCCAGCGGCGGTGCCCGCACTTATGTCTATCAGGACAAGTACGCGCCCAAGCCCATCGCTCGGCCGGCGCCCAATTATGTCACCCGCAACGTCACGCCCTACGCGCCTGTCACAAGCCAGCCCTTGTCGCCGGCCTATGCCGATCGCAGCGTTGCTTCCAATGCGCCCGCCGCCAACGCCCCGGCCTTCGCCTGGCCGGTCAGCGGCCGCGTGATTTCCGATTTCGGTGCCACCAACAGCGGCGGCAAAAATGACGGCATCAATATCGCCACCACCATGGGCGCGCCCATCCACGCCAGCGCATCGGGCACTGTTACCTATGCCGGCGATGAGTTGAAGGGGTACGGCAACCTGCTGCTGCTGAAGCATGCCGGCGGCTACACCACCGCCTATGCCCACGCCGACCGGCTGGTGGTGCAGAAGGGCGACTTTGTGGCGCGCGGCCAGGTCATCGGCTATTCGGGCCAGACTGGCGACGTGAACAGTCCGCAACTGCATTTCGAGATTCGCTCGGCCACCACCCCGGTCAACCCGCGCACCTACCTGTCGTCCACGACAGCGAGCAATCAGGCCAATTTCTGACCCAGCTCGCCCGCCAAGTCCTGTATGAACTGCCACGCCACGCGGCCTGAACGGCCACCGCGCCCCATTGACCAGGCGAGGGCGCGCTTGCGCAACTCCTCCGGCGCGATCTTCAACTGGTGGAAGCCGGCATAGCCTTCGATCATGGACAGGTATTCGTCCTGGCCGCAGTGATGGAAGCCCAGCCACAAGCCAAACCGATCTGACAGCGAGACTTTCTCTTCCACCGCTTCGCCGGGGTTGATGGCAGTGCCTTTTTCATTGTCCACCAGGTCGCGCGGCATCAGGTGCCGCCGGTTCGAAGTGGCATAGAATAGGGTGTTGGTGGGCCGGCCCTCGATGCCGCCTTCCAGCGCCGCTTTCAAAGATTTGTAGCTGGTATCGTCCTTGTCGAACGAAAGGTCATCGCAATAGAGCACAATGCGGCGCGTGGTATTGCGCAGGATGCGCAACAGTTGGGGCAGGGTGTCAATGTCCTCGCGATGGATCTCGATCAACACCAGATGGTCTTTGCGGTCCCGGTTGATCTCCTCGTGAACCGCCTTGACCAGACTCGACTTGCCCATGCCGCGCGCGCCCCACAACAGCGCATTGTTGGCGGGCAGGCCTTCGGCGAAGCGCCGCGTGTTGGCGAGCAGGGTGTCGCGCTGGTTCTCCACGCCCTTGAGGAGCGAAAGATCGACATGGGCAACATGGGGCACCGCGACCAGACCGCCCTGTGCCGGCTCCCAGATGAAGGCGTCTCCATCGGGTAGGGCGGCGGCCATGGCGGCGGGCGCCAGCCGCTCCAGTGCGGATGCGATGCGCAGCAACAGGGCCGGATCGCCCAAGCCTGCGTTTTTGGTGGTGTCCGCCATGCTAACCCCTTGATTTCTCACGGTTGCAAAGGAAGGCGGGGCCGTTATAGTCCGCCCGCATTCCCCGCCCTGTTCCCAGGAAAGTCCCCGCAATATGAATTTTAACGATCCGATGTTCCAGACGCTGACGCTTGCGCTGCCGATGATCGCGATCTTCTACTTTCTTCTCTGGCGTCCGCAAAGCCAGCGCCAGAAGCAGCTGCGCAGCATGGTGGACAATCTGCGCCGTGGCGACACGGTCGTCACCGCCGGCGGTATCCTGGGCAAGATCGTCAAGGCCTCGAATGCTGAGGACCCGGAAATCCTGGTGGAGATCGCCGACAATGTGCAGGTGCGGGTGGTGAAATCCACCTTGACCGACGTGCGCAACAAGACCGCCGACAAGGAATAGCCGTGCTTCAGGTTTCACTCTGGTCGCGCATACTGACACTCATCATCGTGGTGGGCGGGGTACTGATCGCTCTGCCCAATGCGCTGAACGATACCGTGCGCAGCAAGCTGCCCCGTTGGCTGCCTAGCAGCACCGTGAACCTGGGCCTGGATTTGCAGGGTGGTTCCTACCTCCTGCTGCAGGTGGATTTGGACCAGGTGACCCGTGACCGTGCCGAAGCCATGGTGGGCGATATCCGTTCCGGCTTCCGCAAGGCGCATATTCCCTTTACCGACATCAATGGCCGGGGCGACACCGTCTCTGTGCGTGTTACCGATCCTGCCCGCGTTGCCGAGGCCCGCACGTTGCTGGAAGGCCTCAATCCTTCGGTTTCCGGTTCCGTGCTGTCTGTCGGCGGCAAACAGTATGACCTGGCCGATGCCGGCAACGGCGTTTTCACCCTGCACATGACGGACGCCTTCAAGACCACCACCCGCCAGCAGGTTCTGGATCAGTCCATCGAAGTCGTTCGCCGCCGCATCGACGAACTGGGTACTCGCGAGCCCAGCATTTCGCGCTCCGGCGACGACCGCATCCTGGTCGAAGTACCGGGCCTGCAGGACCCTACGCGCCTCAAGGCGATGCTGGGCAAGACCGCCAAGATGAGCTTCCAGCTGGTGGACGAGACGGCCAATCCCACCAGCACCGTCCCGCCCATCGGCGATGAAATCCTGCAGCAGCAGGAGGAGGCCAATGGCGTCAAGCCTGGCCCCATCGTGGTGCAGCGCCGGATCGTGGTGGCGGGCGATCGCCTGACCGACGCTGGCACCGGCTTTGACCAGCGCACCGGCCAGCCGGTGGTGACCTTCCGCTTCGACAGCGTCGGCGCGCGCGAATTTGGCGACATCACCAAGGAGAATTCCGGCCGTCGCTTTGCCATCGTGCTGGACAAGATCGTGATCTCGGCGCCGCGCATCAATGAACCGATCCTGGGCGGTTCGGGCCAGATCTATGGTTCCTTTACCACCGAGTCGGCCAACAATCTTGCCATCCTGCTGCGTGCGGGCGCATTGCCGGCGCCGCTGCATGTGATCGAGGAACGCACCGTGGGCGCCGAGCTGGGCGCGGACTCCATCAAGTCCGGCCGGTATTCGGCTGTCGCGGGCCTGGCGCTGGTCGCGCTGTTCATGATCCTGCGCTATGGCCTGTTCGGTCTGTTCGCCGACATCGCGCTCACCTTGAACGTTGTGCTGCTGCTGGCGGCGCTGACGCTTTTCGGCGCCACCCTGACCCTGCCGGGCATCGCCGGCATCGTCCTCACCATGGGCATGGCGGTGGATGCCAACGTGCTGATCTTCGAGCGAATCCGCGAAGAGCAGCGCAACGGCCGCGGCATCCTGGCGTCCATCGACACCGGCTTCCGCCGGGCCATGGCGACCATTATCGACGCCAACATGACCCATCTGATCGCCTCGCTGATCCTGTTCGAACTGGGCACCGGTCCGGTCAAGGGCTTCGCGGTGGCGCTGGGGGTGGGCATCATCACCTCCTTCTTCACGTCGGTGATGGTGACAAGGTTGGTGGTGATCACCTGGCTGAACGCCGCCCGTCCCCGCACGTTGGTCATATAACCCTAGTATTTTGGGGCTTTACCCGTCTCGAAAGTTCCGTGCGCTTCCCGTATAAAGCCTCCTGGGACTTATTCGGGGGAGGCCGGAATGGCTGCGTTTTTTGGAAATTTGCGCAATGTGGTGATTGCGAGCTTCGTGCTCGCCATCCTGTTGATCGGTGTTTATTGCGCCACCCAGGGTTTTGACGGTACGGCGTTCGAGCTGTTCCTGCTGCGGTTTCTGCACATCACCTGCGGCGTGATGTGGATCGGCCTCTTGTGGTATTTCAACTTCGTCCAGATCCCCACCATGCCCAAGGTGCCGGCCGAACTGAAAGGCGGCGTTACCGGCTATATCGCACCGGAAGCCCTGTTCTGGTTCCGCTGGGGCGCCATGGGCACGATCGTCTTCGGCATCGTGCTGGCGCTGCGCAACCATTACCTGCTGGAAGCCTATACCCTGGACCTCAGCGAAGGCCTGATGGGCTGGCCGACAGTACCCAAATATCTGGCAATCGGCATCGGCATGTGGCTGGGCACCATTATGTGGTTCAACGTCTGGTTCGTGATCTGGCCCGCCCAGCAGAAGGCGCTGAACATTGCTGGCAAGTATCCCAGCCTTTCGCCCGAGGAAAAGGCAGCTGCCGGCAAGACCGCGATGATTTTCTCGCGTACCAACACCCTGCTGTCGGTGCCCATGCTCTTCAGCATGATCGCAGCGGGACACCTCTACTGATCGGACCAATTCAAAAATCCAGGAACCGCCCGCGCAAGCGGGCGGTTTCATTTTAGATGGACGCCAACCTCGCCAACCGCCTCGCCCATTCGGTGCGCACCGCCGATCCCGATCGCTATTTCGCGACCCTGTTCGCGCCGCCAACCGCGCGCCCTTATCTGTTCGCTTTCTATGCCTTCAATGCCGAGGTAAGCCGGATCGCGGAGTCCGTGCGCGAGCCCATGCTGGGGGCGATCCGCCTGGAATGGTGGCGTGAAACGGCGGAAGGCGCCGCCAACGGCAAGCCGCGCAACCATGACGTGGCGCAAGGCCTGGCGGCGCTCCTGGCGAACAAACCCGTTCCATTTGCAGAACTCGAAGGAATCATAGCGGCGCGAGCCTTTGATTCCTCAGCCGACCACTTTGCCGACTTCTCTGCGCTCGAAAACTATCTGGACGCCACCAGCGGCGCGGTGATGCGGATTGCGGCAAAAATCCTCGGCGGAAAACCGGAAGTGACGCGCGAAGCTGCGCTGGCCTATGGCCTGACGGGGCTGGTGCGGTCGCTGCCTTTCCACAATGGCCGCCACAAACTCTACATGCCGCTGGATCTACTTGCGGCGCTGAATGTCACGCAGGAGGAGTTTTTCCATCTGGAGAAGAACGATCCCCGCCTTGTCGCCGCCATGCGACAGGCAGGCATCCGGGCGCGCGATCATTTCTTCGCGGCGCGGCAGGCGGCCCGTCCGGGTCCGGCGCTGGCCGCGATACTGCCTGCCGCCCTGGTGCCGGTCTATCTGCGGAAAATGACGCGCGAAGTACCGATCCATCGGCGGCAGATGGCGTTGCTCACGGCCGCGATGCGAAAGCGCCTATAGCCCGCTTTCGCCCGCAGTACCGCGCGGCTCCCCACTCTTGTACTTCACGTCGCCATGGCTGACGCGGCGGTGATCCTTGAGCTGCTTCTGCGCCACAAGGAATGACTCCTCCAGCACGGCATAAGCATCGGTCGCGGCCTTCTTGTGGCCTTTGTGATTGTATTCTCGGCTGACAACGATCTCCTTGCCCGGCACGCGCACCACGATATGCACGTCCGGCGGATTGCCGCTGGCTTTCTGGCTCTTGTGGGGCATTTCGATCACAACGCGGCAGCCGATGATGTGATCGTGAAACTGTTCCAGCTTGTTGACGTGGGTGCGCACCGCCGCTTTCAGCGCGTCGGATGGCTCGATGTTATGGAAGGAAAGCTCGAGAGGAATATCCATGAGATGCCCTGCATGTTGTTATGAGACAACGTGCATCACTCTAGCCGGTTTCCCTGAACTATTCAGCCGCCTGTTTTTCGCCAAGCCACGCAGCGAGATCTTCCAGCGCCCGGCGCGACATGGCCTGTTTGCGGTCTTTTCCGCGAATTTTGGCACTTTTCGGGAATTCCGGGAAAAGCCCGAAATTCACATTCATGGGCTGGAAGGTCTTTGCATCCGCGCCCCCGGTGATGTGGCCCAGCAGCGCACCGAACGCGGTGGTGGGTGGTGGTGGCGCCGCGGCACGGCCCAGGACTTCAGCCGCCGCGAACCGGCCGGCCAGCAGACCGATTGCAGCGCTTTCGACATAGCCCTCCACCCCGGTAACCTGGCCCGCGAAGCGCAGATGGGGCCGAGATTTCAGTCGAAGCTCGTTGTCCAGCAGGCGCGGCGAATTGATGAAGGTATTGCGGTGCAGCCCGCCCAGCCGCGCGAACTGGGCATTCTCCAGGCCTGGAATGCTGCGGAAAATGCGCACCTGCTCGGCATGCTTCAGCTTGGTCTGGAAACCCACCATATTCCACAGGGTGCCCAGCTTGTTATCCTGGCGCAGCTGCACCACGGCATGGGCCTGCCGGCCGGTGCGCGGGTCCATCAGCCCAACCGGTTTCATCGGCCCGAATGCCAGGGTCTGTTCACCGCGGGCTGCCATGACCTCTATCGGCAGGCAGGCCTCGAAATAGGGTGTATTTTTTTCCCATTCCTTGAAGTCGGTCTTCTTGCCATCGATCAGCGCGGCGACGAAGCCTTTGTATTGCGCTTCGTCCATCGGGAGGTTGATGTAGTCCGCTACACCGCCGCCAGGTCCTTCCTTGTCATAGCGCGACTGGAACCAGGCGATGTTGAAGTCAATGGATTCGCGATGCACGATGGGTGCAATGGCGTCGAAGAAGGCGAGGCTGTCCTGGCCGGTTGCTTCGCCGATGGCGGCGCCCAGGCTTGCCGAAGTCAGCGGCCCGGTAGCGATGATTGTGCAGCCCCAATCGGCGGCGGGCAGGGCGGTGATTTCTTCTCGTGCGATGGTGATGCCGGGATGGCTTTCCAGCGCCTGGGTCACGGCAGCGGAAAAACCGTGGCGATCGACAGCCAGCGCCCCGCCGGCAGGCAGCTTGTGTGCATCGGCGGTGCGCATCACCAGCGAACCGGCGCGGCGCATCTCCTCATGCAGCAGGCCGACGGCATTGTTGGCGGCATCGTCCGAGCGAAAGGAGTTGGAACATACCAGCTCGGCCAGCGAATCGGTCTGATGGGCGTCGGTGCCCCGCACCGGGCGCATCTCATGCAGAATCACTTGGGCGCCGGCCTGGGCCGCTTGCCAGGCCGCCTCCGATCCGGCCAGTCCGCCGCCTATGATGTGCAGTTTGGTGGTCATGGCGTCAGCCTGTAGCAGGCCGAGCAGCTCGTAGGCAACGGACTAAAATCCTAAAAGCGCAAGTATCTGACGGCTTTTTGTACGGCTGAATTATGCTGCAGTGCGGCTAAAGCCTTTTGGCAACAGTCAAAAGGGAAATGTGAAAGGGCGTTGACTTGCCGAAAGGCATGGGCGAAATATGGCGCAACAAAACCAGGGGGAATGCCTAAATGTTTCGTATGAAAAGTGTTGTCGGCGCGATCGCGGTTGCCGCCATGATTTCCACTTCGGCTTTTGCCGCCGCCACCGATGGCGCTCTCGCCCCCGGCAAGCCCGCTGGCGTGCAGAAGGCGAATATCGGCACGGGCACGCTGCTGCTCGGCCTGGTGGGCGCGGGCATCCTTGCCGCGGTTGCCATCACAGTTTCCAACCAGAGCGGTAACAAGTCTGGTCAGCCGACCACGTTTGCGCCGGCGACGACCGCTCCGTAACGATCGGGCGCACCTGCGCCTGATTTCGAATGAATTGACAAGGCCTGCCGTCCAAGATGGCAGGCCTTTGTCGTATCTGGCGTCTGACTACATTCCTACCATGCACTGCCACAATTTGGCGCCGGTTTAACGCTTTTGTGCTGGCAGGCCTGTCATGATCGGCGGGTTACACTGCGCCCTTTGAGAGTGCGGCGTTAAATATTCGGAATGGAAGAACGGCCGTGATGACGCCCATGCATTGGGCGCCTATAGTCGGTGCAACAGGCAGGAAGACATGGCGGAAGACAGTCGAGGATATAACTACACAAAGTTGGCGCTGGGTGCCGGCTTGCTCGCGGCCGCTGCCATCGGGGTCGCCGCTTTTGTGCCGCGCCGCCGCCTTGCCATGGTGACCGAACCGCTGGCTGGTCTGGCCAAGCTGCCCGTCGCTGCCGCCGTCACCGCCTGGGCGATGAGCCTGTGGCATGAGGCGACCGCGCCGCAGGCGCCGGTGTTCGACGATCTGCGCCCGTTTGACGAATTCTAGGCCACCAGTAATGCGGCGCGTTCCCGTCGTCGCCATCGTGCGCGATTCCTACATTTTCGCTGTCACGCATCTGGGTGGCATCATCGGCCTGATCTGGGTGCCGATGCTGTTGCTCACGGTGATGGGCTTTTTCACCTTCCAGCGCTACTACAACGACTTCATCGAAGCGATGGCCGGCAGCAACCCCGCCGTGCTGGGTCCCAGTCTGCTGATGATGCTGGGCTATCTTCTGGCGGCGTTGTTGCTGCACGCCGTCATGTATGTGGCGGTGATCCAGCTGGCGCTGGGCACTCGTACCGCGCCTGCAATTGCCCATTTTTCCTTTGGCCCACTGGAGTGGCGGATGTTCCGCGCGTTCCTTGCCTTTGTCGGCGTGATGCTGGCGCTGTTGATTCCAGCCCTGGTCGTGGGAAATGCCGCCCAGATGGTGACATCCGCGCATGTGCCCATGCTGGGATCTTTGCTGCTGCTGGCGGCAGTCTATGGCGCGATCCTGCTGGCCATGCCGCGATTCATGGCGTTGCTGCCCGCCATCGCGGTAAATGAAACCGCGCCGGTCTTGCGCAGGTCCTGGCAGCTTTCGGAAGGCAATTTTTGGCGCCTGCTGGCCGTGTTGGTGGGGATATTCGTGCCGATCCTGGTGCTGTTCACGGCACTGGAAATGGCGCTGACGGGCCGCACACCGACGCCGACGACTGGCACCGACCAGATGCAGCTTATCGCCGGCATCATGCGGGCACGTGAAACCCTGCCCCTGCTCAGTGGGCTTGGATTTCTTGTGTCGCCCCTGGTGGTGGGGCTGTTTGCCAGCGCCAGCGTTTCGGCCTGGCGAGCGCTCAGCGAAGACCCGCGCACCGATATCACGGTTTAGGACGAATTCGCGTTCACAGTCTTCCCGCGAACCATTCCGAGGAAGTGGCTGTTATTCCGCCGCCTTCAGCCGCTTCGCCGGTGCAGCGGCCTTCAACAAGGGCTTGAGATAATGGCCCGTATAGGACCGGGCGACCTTCGCCACCTCTTCCGGTGTGCCGCTCGCCACGATCTCGCCGCCGCCATCCCCACCTTCGGGGCCCAGATCGACAATCCAGTCCGCGGTCTTGATGACTTCCAGATTGTGCTCGATCACCACAACGGTATTGCCCTGGTCCACCAGTTCCTGCAGCACCTGCAACAGCTTCTTCACGTCATGGAAGTGAAGCCCGGTGGTTGGCTCGTCGAGAATATAGAGCGTGCGCCCCGTGGCGCGACGTGACAGTTCCTTGGACAGCTTCACGCGCTGCGCCTCGCCGCCCGAAAGTGTTGTTGCCTGCTGGCCGATCGAGATGTACCCGAGGCCGACGCGCTTCAATGTTTCCAGTTTTTCCGCGATCGACGGCACCGCGCGAAACAGCTCGGCGCCCGCCTCGATAGTCATGTCCAGAACGTCGCTGATGGACTTGTCGCGGAATTTCACTTCCAAGGTCTCGCGATTGTAGCGCTTGCCTTGGCAGACATCGCATTGCACATACACGTCGGGCAGGAAGTGCATCTCGATCTGGATGACGCCGTCACCCTGGCAGGCTTCGCACCGGCCACCCTTGACATTGAAGCTGAAGCGGCCCGGCGCATAGCCGCGCGCTTTGGATTCCGGCAGCTCGGCGAACCAGTCGCGAATGGGGGTGAAGGCGCCGGTATAAGTCGCGGGGTTCGAACGTGGCGTGCGGCCGATCGGGCTCTGGTCGATGTCTATCACCTTGTCCAGGAATTCCAGGCCTTCAATACGGTCATGCGGCGCAGGATGTTCGCGGCTTTGGCTCAATTTGCGCGACGCGGCCTTGAACAGGGTTTCGATGGTCAGCGTGGATTTTCCGCCGCCCGACACGCCGGTGATACAGGTGAGCGTGCCCAGCGGGATCTGCGCCGTGACATTCTTCAGATTGTTGCCGCGCGCGCCCACCACCTTCAGCCAGCGATTGTGCACCGCCTTGCGCCGCTGCGCCGGGATCGGGATGTTTTCGACGCCGCTGAGATATTTGCCGGTGAGACTTTTCTTGTTGGCGATGATCTGGGCCGGGGTTCCTTCGGCGATAATGTGTCCGCCATGCACGCCGGCGCCGGGGCCCATGTCGATGACATAATCGGCCGTGCGTATGGCGTCCTCGTCATGCTCCACCACCAGCACGGTGTTACCCATGTCGCGGAGGCCGCGCAACGACTCCAGCAGCTTGTTGTTGTCGCGCTGGTGCAGACCGATGCTGGGCTCGTCCAGCACATAAAGCACGCCTGTCAGGCCTGAGCCGATCTGCGATGCCAGCCGGATGCGCTGGCTTTCGCCGCCCGACAGGGTGCCGGAGGCCCGCGCCAGGGTGAGATAATCCAGCCCCACATTGTTGAGGAATTTCAGCCGCGCGCGGATTTCCTTCAGGATGCGCGCCGCGATTTCCTTCTGCTGCTGGGTCATCTTCTGGTCAATGTCGCGGAACCAGGCGTCAGACAGGCGAATGGACATCTCGCAGACCTGGCCGATATGGATGGCGCCGATCTTGACCGAAAGCGCTTCGGGCTTCAGGCGATAGCCGTTGCAGACCTCGCAGGGCGCTTCCGCCTGGAAGCGGCCCAGGTCTTCCTGAACCCAGGCGCTGTCGGTTTCCTGGATGCGGCGCTCCATGTTGGGAATGACGCCCTCGAATTCCTTCTTGGTGTCATAGCGGCGCATGCCGTCATCATAGGTGAACTTGATCACCTCTTCGCCCGAGCCATGCAGGATGACCGTCCGCACCTTCTTGGGCAGATCTTCCCAGGCGTCGTTCATCGACACCTTGTAGTGCCGCGCGATGGCTTCCAGTGTCTGCAGGTAATAAGGCGAGGAGGACTTGGCCCAGGGCGCCACGGCGCCTTTCTTCAGGCTCAGTGTCTCGTCGGGAACCACCATCGCCTCGTCGAAATAATTCTGCACGCCCAGCCCGTCGCATTCCGGACAGGCGCCATGCGGATTGTTGAAGCTGAACAGCCGCGGCTCGATTTCCGGAATCGTAAAGCCGGAAACCGGGCAGGCGAACTTGGATGACAGCAGCATCTGGCGCGGCTTGCCGTCTTTTTCCTTCTCATCGGCGAATTCCACGATCAACAGGCCGTCCGCCAACTTCAGCGCCGTCTCGATGGAATCCGGAAGTCGGTTGCCGATGTCCGGCTTGACCACGATACGGTCCACCACGATCTCGATGTCGTGCTTGAGCTTCTTGTCCAGCGCGGGCGTGGCGCCGATGTCATAAAACTTGCCGTCCACCTTGGCGCGCAGGAAGCCCTTCTTCTGCAGCTCGGCCAATTCCTTGCGATACTCGCCCTTGCGGCCGCGCACGATGGGCGCCAGCAGGTAGAGGCGGGTGCCTTCGGGCAACGCCAGGATGCGGTCCGCCATCTGGCTGACGGTCTGGCTTTCGATGGGGAGTCCCGTGGCGGGCGAGTAAGGCACACCGACGCGCGCGAACAGCAGGCGCAGATAGTCATAGATCTCGGTGACCGTGCCCACGGTGGAGCGCGGGTTTTTGGAAGTGGTCTTCTGCTCGATGGAAATTGCCGGCGACAGGCCCTCGATATGGTCCACGTCCGGCTTCTGCATCAGTTCCAGGAACTGGCGGGCATAGGCCGACAGCGATTCCACATAACGGCGCTGGCCCTCGGCATAGATGGTATCAAATGCCAGACTGGATTTCCCGGAGCCGGATAGCCCGGTCAGCACCGTCAGGGTATCGCGCGGAATCTCAACATCGATATTCTTGAGATTGTGCTCGCGGGCGCCGCGGATGGAAATGTTCTTCAGCATCAGTTGGGTTTTCCAAGGGAAGAAAGATAACGCTCGCTGGCGTCCGGGGGCAGGGTGCCCAGTTCCGCCAGCATGTTGAGACAACGCGCGGCCAGGTCGACCGAGCCATAGCAATGATGCGCGATCAGGGCGAGGTGCTTCCACTGTTCGGCGTTCATGTTCTGCGCACGGGTGAAATCGCGCACATACACCAGGTCCGCTTCAAGCAATTGCCGCAAGCCCTTGTTGGGCTGACCGGAGACGATGGTGGGCGCCAGCGGCCAGACTTTCATTTCCGCAAAACAGTGGGGCAGGAAGCCGAGTTCCCGCATCAGGATATCCATCTCACCCAGTGTCGGCTGGTTTTCGTACAAGGTGATGAAGGAGACTTCGGTCTGCACCGCCACGGTTTGCGCCAACTTGGCGCGGCCATGATTCAGCACATCGCGCTCGGAACCCTGAATGTCCATCTTCAGGAAATCCATGTGCGCGATTTCGGAAACGTCATCCAGGCGCTTGGTCGAGACGGGGATGCGGGCTTTCACTTCACCCCATATAGGGAACAGATTGAAAAGTGCCAGATGCGCGGGGTCAGGAACCTTGAGGCTGGTCATGCCTTCAATGCCGCACACATTCAGCGTGCCGGAGGTTCCGTTACCCAGCGCGTAGGGCAGGTAGCGCTCGCGGGGGCCGGCCTTGGCCGTCAGCCGTGCCAGGCCCTCGGCCTGGGGCTCGAAACCCACCACCTCGCACAGGCCCGCCGCCAGCATCCGCTTGTAGGGCGGATCGCCGTCGATCGGGTTGGCGCCGACGTCCACCACGGCGGTTGGACGCAGGGGCGCGAGAATCTGTGTCAGCGGGTCCATGGCTTTCTCATAGCGGTTTCTGCAACAGAAAACAAAAAGGGAACATCCGTGCGGACGTCAATTGTCTGGTTGGCAAACGGCAACAGACCCGTACTAAATAGGTCAACACCCGGCATGACACGGGTCTTTGAGGAGAGCGCATCATGAAAAGGTTCAAGGCCATGATCCTGGCGGCTGCCAGCTTGGCCGCTGTCAGTTCCAACAGCCTGGCAGGCGAAAATGCCCTGGCGCCCGGCAAGCCGGCCGGCGTGGAGCAAGCTGCTCGCGGCGGCGGGCATCTGCTGCTGATCGCTGGCGTGGGTGCGGTGCTTGTGGGCGGGGTGGCCATCGCGATGGCCAATTCCAGCAATGCCACGCCGCCGACGGCGACCACCACCGCCCCCTAGCGCAGACCCATCTGCCGCAGCAGCCACAGTCCGGCCGGGGGGCGGAAATGGATCAGGTCCACATAGTCGACGGCCTGGCCGTCTCGCAGGGTCTGCTGGGTGAGAGGGTTTGAGTTCAGGAAATCGAACAGCGCCACCTTGCTTTTGCAGACACCGTTGTGCGCCGTCACCGCCGCTGCAACCTGTCGTTTGAAGTCAGCGAGGCCGGCCGGATCGCCGCTGCGGTAGCGCGCCTGGATCGCCATATTGTCGGGTGGGAAGAACAGGGTGACATGCGCTCGTGCATGGCAGGCGCTGTCCAGAAGCCGCCCCAATTCCCGCGCCGCCTCCGGGCCCATGCGAAGGGTGCGGGCGCGGCGGTAATCCAGGTCATGGCGCATCACGGCTTCGGTCATGTGACTATAGGCGCCGAAGATATCCGCACGGTCTGCCGCCGTCTGCCCGGGGGCAAGGCGGGCCAGCGCAAAGGCTCCCAGGCCATTCATGCCCAGCGCGCCTCCGCTGAGAAAGCGGGTCGTGAACAGCCACAGGCTGCGGCGCGGTGTCGGCGTGCCGGCGGGTGTCACCGCCAGCCGCGTCTCATCGAAACTGGGCAGGGCCTCGCCTTCGCCACTGTTGCTGGCAAAGGCGTCCAGCGAGACAACCACCAGCTTTACCGAAGAGTGGGCCAGCGCATCCTGGGTGAAGCGGCGGGTCTCGTAAGGTGTGATGCTGGAGGCCCCGTAATTGAAGCTGCGGACGTGCAGCGCTGGGTCGATCAGCGTGGGATCAAAGCCGTCGCGTACCCGGCTGGAGCCGACAAACACCATGTCGGGCGCAATCTGGTCGAGCCATACCGGCTTCAAGGCGCGTTCAAAGCCAGACAGGGTTTGGACACTCGCGCCCTGGGGGTGATGCAGAATGTAGGCGCCAGCGCCCCAGTTGAATGCCGCGAGCGCAACGATTACCGCCACCACGGTGCCCAGGAACCAGACGGGATAGCGGGATTTTTCCATCAGAATTGCCCCACTTCAAAACTGAAAGTAGATGAAGGGTTTCAGGTTCGACAGCGCCAGAACCGCCACGATGCAAAGCAGGCCATAGGCGGCTGCCTGCCGGCGTGTCGGCTGCCATGACAGGTATGCCGCGGGCGTCACCGGTTCGCTGGCATAAGGCGAGGGCAGGGCGGGATCGTGCCGCCAGAGAATCTGCATGCTGTTGGGCATGAACCACACCATGCCGAACAGCAGCAACAGGGTGATGGCCGCCAGCGGCGAGAAGCTGACGATGCTGGAATGGCCAACTCCGACAAGCCCTCCCACCACGCGACCCGCCGCCCCCAAATCCGGCGCGCGGAAGACGATCCAGGCCATCGCAGTGGCAGCAAATGTCAGCAGCACCGAGGCGG
Source organism: uncultured Hyphomicrobiales bacterium (assembly GCA_966211925.1). Taxonomy (GTDB): domain Bacteria; phylum Pseudomonadota; class Alphaproteobacteria; order Micropepsales; family Micropepsaceae; genus Rhizomicrobium. The sequence goes on from CBIHOI010000003.1 coordinate 21,539, forward strand.
CGCGTAACGGCGCGCGCAGCACCGGCGATACAGTCATGCCCTTTGTGGCATGGCGAAAGGCATGGTTGATCGCCAGATAGGCACCATGGAGCCCGCCCCACAGCATGAAGGTCCAGCTGGCGCCATGCCACAAGCCGCCCAGCAGCATGGTGATGAAAAGGTTCAAATAGCGCCGCGTCCGTCCACCGCGATTGCCGCCCAGCGGGATGTAGAGATAATCGCGCAGGAAGGCCGATAGCGAGATGTGCCAGCGCCGCCAGAACTCGATGATGCTGGCCGCCTTGTAGGGCGAATGGAAATTCACCGGCAACCGGATGCCCAGCATCACCGACGACCCCAACGCCATGTCGGAATAGGCACTGAAATCGAAATAGATCTGGAACGCAAAAAACAGCGTCCCCAGCCAGCTATCCGTCGCGCCCAGATGTGTGCCGCGGCCGGCCGCATTGAAGATGGCGTCCGCGAAGGGTGCCAGGTTGTCGGCGATCAGCGACTTCTTGGCGAGGCCCAGTGTGAACAGGGTGAGGCCCGTGGCGAGATCGTCGTTACGGCTGCGTATCTGGCGAAATTGCGGGATCAGGTCGTTGTGGCGGACAATTGGCCCGGCGATCAGATGCGGGAAATAGGCGACGAACAGCGCGTAATCGAGCAGGCTGTAATTGTGCGTCTTGCCGCTGTCGGCATCCACCAGATAGCTGATCTGTTCGAAAGTGAAGAACGAGATCGCCAGCGGCAGGAAGAAATGCGGCACCGGCAGCCCGATGCCCAGCACGTCATTCGCCGTGCTGACGAAAAGCGTGTCGTATTTGAAAAGGGCGATAAGCCCCAAGTTGAAGGCCAGCCCCGCAATTAGAAGGCCGCGGCGGTCCTGACGTCGTCCCGCGCGTGCTTCGATCTCGCGGCCCAGCGCATAGTTCACCAGGGTCGAGCCGGCCAGCAGCACCAGGAAATCGGCCCGCCACCAGGCGTAGAAGGCGTAGGAGGCGAGCAGCAGGAACACCCGCCGCCCCGTCTGGGCGCGGCTTTCCAGCCAGCGGAACCCGATCACCGCCACTGCCAGGAAAATGAAATAGGGGTAGGAATTGAAGGGCATATCTGTCCCGCCGGGGTGATGCCTTATCGGGGATAAGTGTTCCCAAGGCTATTGGAACAAAAGTGGAACGATGCTATGGGGGTGGATAAATGGCCGCCCGCATGGCGCGGGCAGGCGGCGGGCGTCTAAGGTCGCGGCCACATACGGAGATGGATCATGGCGGGTAGCGTCAACAAGGTGATTTTGGTCGGCAATCTGGGCAAGGACCCGGAAGTGCGCCGCATGACGTCGGGCGACGCGGTGGTCAACCTGTCCATCGCCACCTCCGAGAGCTGGCGTGACAAGGCCAGCGGCGAGCGCAAGGAAAAGACCGAGTGGCACCGCGTGGTGATCTTCAACAAGAATCTGGCCGAGGTCGCGGAAAAGTACCTGCGCAAGGGTGCCAAGGTCTATGTCGAAGGCCAGCTGCAGACCCGCAAATGGACCGACAAGGACGGCGTCGAGAAATACTCCACCGAGGTGGTGCTGCAGAATTTCCGCGGCGAGCTAACCATGCTGGACGGCAAAGGCGGTGGCGGTGAAGGCGGCGGTGGCGGCAGCTTCGGCGGCGGCGCCCGCGAGACGCCCGCGAGCTTCCAACGCGACGAGATGGATGACGAAATCCCCTTCTAGTCTTGCGTCGCTTGCATTTACGCTGATGGCCGCCGGCTGCGTCTCTTCGGGCGATCCGGCGCCGCGTATTGCACAGGCTAATATTGCAAGCGGCTACCTGCCGCTGCACGCCACCACTCACCTGGGCATCGACAGTATTGATGCCGCTTCGGTCGTGGTAGCGCCCGGTATCGCCGCCACCAATGGCCACAACGCCAACCTGGTCGATCCCAGGAGCGTGATCGGCACGGTGAGCGACTATGACCTCATGTTCTTTCGCACGACCCGCGGGACGCCGCCCCAGACCGGGCCTGTCGTGGTCGGCGCCGCCGTAACCGCCTATGGCCAGGGAGAGGACAGGGATCTGCGCGTCGCCCATGGCGTGGTGCGCGAAATACATATGTGCCCCGGCTGCAAGGTGCCGGCTTATTTCACCTTTGCAGGCAACGCCGGCCCCGGTTTTTCAGGCGGCCCGGTGTTGAATGCTGCCGGGCAGCTGATCGGCATCACTTTCGGCTACAAGGATTCGCGCCGCGAAAGGCTGATTTACGCCTATGGCATGGACCGGGTGATGGAAGAGCTTTCGACCGTCCAAAAAGCGCGAAATTAGCGAACGAAAACAGCCGGTTATTTCGGGTTAATTTGCTGGTTTCAACACCTGCGAAATGCTAGGAATCGCCTCCGATTTCCGCGCCTTTTTCAGGCGCCTCCAGGAAGCTTTTTTTGAGCGACAAGCCTGACATCCTGAACCCGCCGGAAGGCGGCAATCCGATCGCTTCCATCGCGGTCGAGGATGAGCTGAAGCGTTCCTACCTCGACTATGCGATGAGCGTCATCGTGCAGCGCGCGCTGCCTGATGCACGCGACGGCCTCAAGCCCGTGCATCGCCGTATCCTCTTCTCGATGCACGAAAACGGCTACGACTGGAACAAGGCCTATCGCAAGTCTGCCCGCGTGGTCGGCGACGTGATCGGCAAGTACCACCCGCACGGTGACCAGTCGATCTATGACGCGCTGGTGCGCATGGCGCAGGATTTCTCCATGCGCGCGCCTCTCATCGATGGCCAGGGCAATTTCGGCTCGGTGGACGGCGATCCGCCGGCCGCCATGCGTTACACCGAAGTGCGCCGCGCCAAGATCGCGCATGCCCTGACGGAAGACATCGACAAGGAAACCGTCGAGTTCCGCGACAATTATGACGGCACCGAGCGCGAGCCGGTGGTTCTTCCGTCTCGCTTCCCCAACCTTCTCGTCAACGGCTCGTCCGGCATTGCGGTGGGCATGGCGACCAACATCCCGCCCCACAATCTGGGGGAGGTGATTGACGCCAGTCTGGCCTATATCGCCGATCCGGCCATCACCCTGGATGCCCTGACCGAGATCGTGCCGGGGCCGGACTTTCCCACTGGCGCCTTGCTGATCGGCAAGCAGAATGCCCGCGCCGCGCTGGCGCGCGGTCGCGGATCGGTCCTGATGCGGGCACGCTGCGCCATCGAGGAGATCCGCAAGGACCGCGAAGCCATCATCATCACCGAGCTTCCCTACCAGGTGAACAAGGCGATGCTGATCGAGCGTATTGCCGAACTGGTGCGCGACAAGAAGATCGAGGGCATTTCCGACATCCGCGACGAAAGCGACCGGTCGGGCATGCGCATGGTGATCGAGCTCAAGCGCGATGCCTCCAGTGAGGTGGTGCTGAACCAACTTTATCGCTTCTCGAACCTCCAGATGAGCTTCGGCGTCAATATGCTGGCGCTCAATGACGGCCGCCCGATCCAGATGAACCTGAAGGATCTGCTGGCTGCTTTTGTCGGTTTCCGCGAGGAAGTCGTCACACGCCGCACCAAGTTCGATCTCTCCAAGGCACGCGACCGCGGCCATATCCTGGTCGGCCTTGCGGTCGCTGTGGCGAATATCGATGAAGTCATCAAGCTGATCCGCGCAGCTCCCGATGCCGCGACGGCGCGCGAGCAGTTGATGGCCCGCGCCTGGCCGGCCGGCGACGTGGCGCCGCTGGTGGCGCTGATCGCCGACCCACGCCACAGGCTGGATGGTGAAACCATCCGCCTGTCCGAAGAACAGGCCAAGGCTATCCTGGACCTGCGCCTGCAGCGCCTGACCGCGCTCGGCCGCGACGAAATCAACGAGGAAGCCCAGAAGCTGGGCCTCGCCATCGCCGACTATCTCGACATCCTGTCCTCGCGCGATCGCGTGATGACCATAATTCGCGACGAGCTCACCGCCATTCGTGACGAGTTCGCCACCCCGCGCCGCACCGAACTGATCGACGCCGAGATCGAGCTGGAAGACGAAGCCCTGATCGAGCGCGAGGATGTCGCGATAGCGGTCACCCATGCCGGCTACATCAAGCGTACCCCCATCGCTGAGTACCGGGTTCAGGGCCGCGGCGGCAAGGGCCGCTCCGGCATGGCGACGCGCGACGAGGATTTTGTCACCAGCCTTTTCGTGGCCTCCACCCATGCCTGGCTGCTGTTCTTCAGCTCCACCGGCATGGCCTACAAGCTCAAGGTCTGGCGCCTGCCCGAGGCGCGCATCGCCGGCAAGGGCAAGGCGATGGTCAACCTGCTGCCGCTGGCGGAAGGCGAGCGCATCACCACCATCCTGCCGCTGCCCGAGAATGAGGCGGAGTGGGAAAAGCTGAACGTGGTGTTCGCCACCCGCAGCGGCGATGTGCGGCGCAACCAGCTTTCCGATTTCGCCCAGGTGAACAAGAACGGCAAGATCGCCATGAAGCTGGAAGACGGCGACGGCATCATCGGTGTGGAAACCTGCACGGAAGCCGACGACTTCCTGCTGACCACGCGCGGCGGCAAGGCCATCCGTTTCCCGGTCAGTGATGTGCGTGTCTTCAAGGGCCGCGATTCCACCGGGGTGCGTGGCATCAAGCTGGCCAAGGACGATGCCGTGGTCAGCCTGTCCCTGCTTTATCATTCCGACGCGACGTCGGCCGAAGCGCGCGCCTATCTGAAACAGGCCAGTGCGATCCGCCGTGCCGAAAGCGGCGAGGCGGAAGCACCGGCCGAGGTGGAAGAGGATGCGGAAGAGGGCGTCGAGGAAGCGACCTTGACGTCGGAACGCTATGCCGCGCTGGGTGCGCGTGAACAGTTCGTGCTTACCATGTCCCAGACGGGCTTCGGCAAGCGCAGCTCGTCGTATGAATACCGCGTCACTGGCCGTGGCGGTTCGGGCATCGTCGCTATCGGCATGGGCAAGAAGAATTCGGCCGTCATTGCCAGCTTCCCGGTCGAGGATACGGACGATTTGATGCTGATCTCCGATGGCGGCCAAACCATCCGTGTCGCCGTCTCCGGCATTTCCGTACAGGGCCGCGCTGCCCAGGGCGTCACTGTCTTCAAGGTGGACGAGGGCGAGAAGGTGGTGTCGGTGGAGCGGATCGCCGATGTCGGCGGCGGCGAATGACCGCCTCCCCGAAAAAGCAGCTCACCGGCCTTTATCCCGGCACATTCGATCCGGTGACCCTTGGCCATCTCGACATCATAAAGCGGGCGGTAAAGCTCGTAGACCACCTGGTGATCGGCGTCGCCACCAATGCCGCCAAGGCGCCGATATTCACCTTGGACGAACGTGTGGCGATGGTGCGCTCCGAGGCCGAAAAGCTGGCCGCGGGTCATGCCACCATCGCGGTCGTCCCATTCAGTTCGCTGCTGGTGAAATTCGCCGCCGAGGTGGGTGCTTCGGTAATCATCCGCGGCCTGCGCGCCGTGTCGGATTTTGAATACGAATTCCAGATGGTGGCGATGAACCAGCGCCTGAACACCGAGATTGAAACCGTTTTCCTGATGGCCGATCCGCGCCATCAGGCAATCTCCTCGCGCCTGGTCAAGGAAATCGCCCTGCTGGGCGGGGACATCACTCCCTTTACCCCGCCTGCCGTCGCGCAGGCCCTCATTCAACGCTGCAAGGAAACGTCGTAATGGCCGAATATCTCATTCTCGATCTCAAGGATGGTCCTGTGAAGATCAAGCTGATGCCTGAACTGGCTCCGGGCCATGTCGAGCGCATCAAGGAACTGGCCGGCAAGGGCTTTTATGACGGTGTGGTCTTCCACCGCGTCATCCCCGGCTTCATGGCCCAGACGGGCGATCCGACCGGCACTGGCAGCGGCGGTTCGGACCTCCCCGATCTCAAGGCGGAATTCTCCAGCTACAAGCACACCAAGGGCACCGTTTCGGCGGCGCGTACGGCCAATCCCAACAGCGCCAACAGCCAGTTCTACATTTGCTTTGACGATGCCCCCTGGCTGGACAAGCAGTATTCGGTCTGGGGCCAGGTGGTCGAAGGAATGGACAATGTTGACAAGATCAAGAAGGGCGGCGAGCACAACAATGGTGCCATCACCGGCGCTCCCGACAAGATTCTGAAAGCACGGATAGAAACCGACGCCTGAGAGTTTAACCAGCATGGCTAAACCTCCTTTCTCTTTTTCGATCGAGCTCGCCCTTTCGGGGAAGGGCGCGCCGCCCTCCGGCAGCTTCGAAAAGTCGTTGGCGGCGTCATCATCGGCGCTGGACTGGCTGCGCGAACAGCACAGAACCAAGGACCTGGAGATTCTGGGAATACCTTCGCGCAGGGATGACCTGCGGGCAGCGGCGAAACAGGCGGCGGCCTTAAAGAGTTTTGCCACAGTCGCGGTCTTGGGCATTGGCGGCTCCAGCCTGGGCGGCCAAGCGCTGACGGCGCTGCGCAAGGCGGGCAAGCCTTACGTCGAATTCCACGACAACCCAGATCCCTTCAGCTGGACCAAGGCGCTGAAGCGTTTCGATCTGAAGAAGACCCACTTCATCGCCATCTCCAAGTCCGGCGGTACGGCCGAGACCCTGATGCAAGTGCTGACCGCGGTCGATGCCTTGGAAAAGCTGGGGGTCAAGTCGCTCAAGAAGCATTTCACAATCATCACCGAACCGCACAAAAGCGCGCTGGCCGATTTTGCCGACTCCATCGGAGCCGCCAAGCTCGACCATCCCACAGGCGTTGGCGGGCGCTATTCGGTTTTGACCATGGTGGGCATGCTGCCCGCTTTTTTGATGGGCCTGAACGCCAGGGCCCTGCGTGAGGGTGCCCAGGCTGCCCTGGAGCAGGTGCTGGGCGCGGCAACGCCGGCCGACGCTCCTGCCGCTGTGGGCGCGGCCTTGCATCATGCGCTGGCCGGTGCCGGGCGCCTCGCCACCACCATCCTGTGGCCCTATGCCGACGACCTGGCGGTTTTTGGTGGCTGGTGGCGGCAGCTCTGGGCCGAGAGCCTGGGCAAGGACGGCAAGGGCTCCACCCCGGTATCGGTGCTCGGTCCGGTGGACCAGCACAGTCAGCTACAACTTTTCCGCGACGGACCCGGCAACGCCCTTTTCACGCTGGTCAGCATCGATACCACGGGCAAGGGCGCCACGGTGCCCCGTGCCCGCGCCAAGGCTCTGGGACTGGATTACCTGGCAGGCAGGAAGCTTGGCGACCTGGTGGATGCCGAAGCCCATGCCACGGCACAGACCCTGTTCAAGAACGGCCGCCCCGTCCGCCAGATGCATCTGCCCAAGGTGGATGAATTCCACATGGGAGCGCTGATGATGCACTTCATGCTGGAAACGATCATCATGGGGCGCTTGATGGGCGTGGACCCCTTCGACCAGCCGGGCGTGGAAGAGGGAAAAATCCTCGCCCGCCGGTATCTCGCACAGGGTTAGTCGGCAGCGCTGCCGGCGTTAGCGGCGCTGCGCGCGGCTTTCGGCCACTTCCGACACGAGTGGTTGGCCTTCGAAATGCGCCACCAGGTTGGCGATCACCAAGTCGGCCATGTCAACGCGCGTCTCCACCGTGCCGCTGCCGATATGCGGCGTCAGAACAACATTTTCCAGGCCCAGCAGGGCAGATGTCACCTGGGGTTCGCGCTCGAACGCATCCAGGCCGGCGCCGCCCAACTTGCCGCTCGTCAGCGCTTCGGCCACCGCTGTTTCATCCACCATGCTGCCGCGTGCCACGTTGACCAATATCCCGGTGGGGCCCAGCGCTTCGATTACGTCGCGGTTGATGATGTGATGGGTGCCGGCCTCTGCCGACGCAGAAACCACCAGGAAATCGTTTTCACGCGCCAGCGTCACAACATCCGGCACAAAGCGATATGGCGCATCGGCCTTGCTGCGGTTGGTATAGGTGATTGGCATGCCCATGGTTTCCGCGCGCCGGGCAACGGCGCGCCCGATCCGGCCCAGCCCCAATATGCCCAGTTTCTTGCCGGTCATGGTGTGGCCCCACACCGGATCTTCCTTGATCCAGCCGCCGTCGCGCACAAGGCGATCGCTGACCACTAGCTTGCGCGAGACCATGACCATCAGCGCAATGGCCAGATCGGCAACATCCTCGGTCAACACATCAGGTGTGTTGGTCACGGCAATGCCACGGCTTACGGCGGCAGCGACGTCGATACGATCATACCCCACGCCGATCAGGGAGATGATTTCCAGATTCGGCAGCTTGTCCAGCATGGCTGCGTCCACAGGCGCCTTGCCCGGGATCAGCGCACGGGCCTGCCGCGCCGCTTCGGGAATGCCGCAGTCAGGAGCGTGATGAACGACAAAACGCTTCCTCAGCTTCTCCTCGAAGCCCGGCGCATTTACGGTGCTCATATTCAATATATCGGCCATCGCGCTTTCCCCATTCGCACACGTCCGAATAGCGATTTTTCGCTGCAACCACAACAGGATAGTGGGTGCAACTTGGCCGCTTGCCTTCCGCCTGCCGCCGAGCATACGGTTCGTTCCGACGATCATCGCAACTGCGAAAAGGGCAGGCAGCACGCATGAGCACTATTACTCCCGTGATACTGTCCGGTGGTTCCGGTACCCGGCTGTGGCCGCTTTCACGCAAAGCCATGCCCAAGCAGCTATTGGCTTTGGTGGGCGCGCGCACACTGATCCAGGACACTGTGATGCGTGCCCAGGGTGAAGGCTTCGGCGCACCGCTGGTGATTTCCAACCAGGAGCATCGCTTTCTGATCGTCGAGCAACTGCGCGCCGCCGGCGTTGCCGACGCCCGGATCATCCTGGAACCGGTGGGCCGCAACACCGCTCCAGCCGCGGCGGTGGCTGCGTTGACAGTCATGGAAGGTGATCCTGACGGGCTGGTGCTGCTGATGCCGTCGGATCATGTCGTGTTGGACCAGGCGGCGTTCCATCGTGCGGTTGCGATCGCAAGCAAGGCCGCGGAAGCCGGCGCGCTAGTGACCTTCGGCATCAAGCCGTCGGCCCCCGAGAGGGGCTATGGCTATATCAAGGGCGGTGCGGCACTTACTGGTGCTCCGGGCGCGTTCTCGATCGAGCGCTTCGTCGAGAAGCCTGATCTCGCCACGGCGCAATCCTATCTCGCCGTCGGTGACTATTTCTGGAACAGTGGCATGTTCCTGTTCCGCGCCTCGGTATTTTTGAAGGAGTTGGAGCGACTGCAACCGCGCATCCTGTCAGCCTGCCGCGACTCGCTGGAACACGCACATCGCGACCTCGATTTTATTCGCCTTGGCGAGCCGGCGTTTGTCGCTTGTCCGTCCGATTCAATCGATTATGCGGTGATGGAACATGCCGCGAGTGCCGCGGTCGTCCCGGTAGAGATGGGCTGGAACGATGTCGGGTCCTGGCAGTCGCTTTGGGAAATCGCAACGCGCAGCGAAGACGGCAACGTTACGCAGGGCGACGTCGTCATCGAGCGCACGCGCAATAGCTATATTCGTAGCGAAGGTCCAATGGTAGCTGCAGTCGGCGTCGAGGATTTGGTGGTGGTCGCTACCAAGGATGCGGTGCTGATAAGTCAGCGAGCAGGCGCGCAGGACGTGAAAAAAATCGTGGAGAAGCTAGACCGCGATGGTCGCGGGCATCATGTACACCATCCCCTGGTACATCGTCCCTGGGGCACCTACGAGAGTATCGATTCCGGCGTAAATTTCCAGGTGAAGCACATCATGGTGCAACCGGGTGCCAAGCTGTCGCTTCAGATGCATCACCATCGTGCTGAGCACTGGATTGTGGTTGAAGGCACAGCACTCGTGACCTGCGATGAGCGCCAGTTTTTGTTGAAGGCCAATGAATCCACCTTTATTCCGCTGGGTGCAAAGCATCGGCTGGAGAATCCCGGCCATGTGCCCTTGCGCCTGATCGAGGTGCAATCCGGTGCCTATTTGGGCGAAGACGATATCGTGCGTTTCGAGGACACATACGGTCGGGCGCCAGCCCCCGCTTCCCCGAAGAATTCATGTTAGCGGCATATACATTGGTAAGGCAGTCTTTGTCGTAGCACTTACAAATCGCGCAAGAGCGAATATAAGCAGTTCATCAATGCGGCAGTATGGGACGGGGCGCTGCAATGGATGGGAATGGGGTCGGCGTGAGTGCCGGACAAGGTGTCAGTTTGCGCACCGTGATCCTTCTTGCCTTGGCCATGTTTTTCGCTGCCGATCCGGCTTTCGCCTATATTGATCCGAACGCGGGCGGACTTTTGTACCAAGTTCTGGCGCCCGTCCTAATCGCCGCTGCAGCGGTCTACGGTTTTCTCAAGAAGCGCATCTCCATCCTCTTCGGCCGCCTGCGAATATGGGTATTGGGAAAATGATTGGCCGAATGGACCCAATCTCTGCCGAGAGGGCGGGACTCGGTATCCAATTTTGGGAGGCGCTGCGACTTGGGGGGCGACTTACACTTTTGGGCAGTGCCACCGGGGTTCTGCTGATTCTGTCGACAGGTCTTTCGGGACTTGGCAGCTGGCCGCTTTTCTATACCGGTGCGGAGATCGTTCAGGCTTTTGCCGTCTCCCTGCTTATGGGTCTGATTGCCGGCGCTGTATTGGGTTCCGTTTGTGCCTTGATCCTTGTTCCCATCGCAGTGGTGCTTTTGCGAGGTGGCGCCATGTCGGGCGCGCTGACTCGTGGAGCGGGCATGGCAGCCGGTGCTGTCTGCAGTGTGGCGCTCGTGGATGCGCTGGTGATGTGGCTGCGCACGGTGCTGCGTCTTGGCATCACCAATTTCGAGATATTGATGTTTTCGCTGGCTAGTGTGCTGTCGGGAATCGCATTCTTGCGACTAAGGCCAGGACTGCGCAACAGCGTCAGCCTGGAGCTGGAAGCAGCCTTTACCGGCAGGTCTACGCGTCGTTTTCTCCTGGGCAGTGGCGCTGCTGCGATTGCGGCACTTGTGATTGAAAAGCCCGTGATAGCCCGTTGTCCGTCGCCGCCGCCCAATACCGGGCGGGGAAAACCAAACATTCTGATGGTTACCTTCGACGCACTCTCTGCAGAAGATATGTCGCTGTATGGTGCATCGCGCAACACCACGCCTCACATGGAAGCTTTCGCCCGGTGTGGGACTGTTTTCGACAATTTCTACAGCACAGGCACGTTCACGACCCCCGGCATCTCGGCGATTGTAACTGGCCGGTACCCATCCACAACGCGCATGATTCATTTGAAAGACCGCTTTCGGGGACGTGGGCAGAGTCAGACTCTGTTGCGCTGCCTCCGCGATGCGGGGTACCGAACCGGGGCCTCTTTCAACAATCCTTGGGCACATTTCGGCCGCGCCGGCCTGGGATCTGAGTTTGACGTGCTACCTCCGCCCGCAGCCTTCGAGGATGTGATGCCGGAATGGGCCGCACGCCAGTCTTTCCTGGACGTGGTGGATTATCAGGTCATCGACATAGCTTTCCTGCGGGAAAGGGCACAGATGCTTTTCCCGCGCCACTTTGAAGGCATTCGGCCAACTTTCGACGCAGAGGCGAGCTTCCGCCAGGCGGAGGATGTGCTGAGGCGCCTGGACTTGGAGGGAGGCCCCCACTTCACTTGGCTCCACGTATTCGCCCCCCATTTCCCCTACAATCCAGAGCCACCTTTCCTGCACCGCTATCTGGCTGGTGACACCATGCGCAACGACCTGGACTATTGGCGCATAGGCGGCGTTTATCCGGCCGCGATGCAGGGCCAGGTCGACCTGGCAAGGGCACGCTACGACGAATTCGTGGCGCAAACTGATGCGCAGTTTGGTGCATTTCTGGAACGTATTCGTGACCGGCTGGATGATACCATCATCGTGGTGTCAGCGGACCACGGTGAAAGCTTCAACGGTGGCTTCTGGAGCCATGGCTCTCCCGCACAGTATCGGCCAAACATCCATATTCCTCTTATCATACGACGCCCAGGTGAGAAGTCGGCTGTGCGCTGTGCCCGGGTCGCGGACCAGACCGCGCTGGCGCCTACCTTGCTCGAGGCTGCGGGACTGGATGTGCCCCACTGGATGGAAAGTGGTTCGCTGTTGCCGGACATGGACGGACATGGTAGCGGGGGCGGGTTCGCCTTCACCCAGCATCTTGACAGCAATAGTGCCTTTGGTCCGCTGACGCGCGGTTCGTTGGGCGTTATTGACGGAAAATACCAGTATGTTCTGGATATTGGTACGATGACCGGGAAGCTATTCATGCTTTCCGAAGCCGACCTTCAGGACGTTGATCTCTCACGGGCAAGACCCGAAGATGCAACGCGGTTGCGCGCGGCACTGCGCGATCGCTTCCCGCACTTCACTGGCGTCTGACCAGATGTATCTCAATCTCAATCGTGCGGCGTGGCGGCGGATCGCCGGCAATGGTGCATTGCAAGGCAGCATGGCCCTTTGGGGAAGACGAATTCTTGCGGCACCCTGCTTCTCTCTCGCTGAAAAGTGTCAGCAATCCGTGGTTGGGGTGGATGCTCCGGTACGTGACGACCCGGTGATAATCCTTGGCTATTGGCGATCGGGCACAACCTTGCTGCACGAATATCTAGCGATGGATCCCAGCTTGCGTGCGCCCTCGACGCATGCCTGCATGAATCCGCACCATTTCGTTTTCATGCAAGCTGGTGTGCGGGACATGCAGGTTCGACGCCCGATGGATGACATGATTGTAAAATCTGCTTCGCCGGGGGAGGAAGAATTCGCACTATTGGGGTTGGGCGCACCTTCCCCTTATGAAGCCTTGCTATTCCCGGAACGCCTGGAATACGTGCTCATGGCTGCCGATCCGGACGACTTTGCAATGGAGTGTCGTCTGAATTGGGAGCGGGCACTGTGGAGCTTTCTGCAAGCCGTGCATTACGTTGAGGGGCCGCATCAGCTTGTCCTGAAATCTCCCGCGCACGGCTTTCGTGTCCCGACGCTGGCTCGGCTTTTTCCCGGTGCGCGGTTCATTTTGCTGGTGCGTGATCCGATGACAAGTTTTGAATCCGTGGTGCGCATGTGGCATTCGCTGGGAGAGCGATACGCGTTGGCACCGCTGCTATCCGATGACGCGTTGCGCGAAATTATATTGGTCAACCGGCTGCGATTTGAAGAAAAGCTGTGGCGCGGCCTACAGGACATCGCCCCCGGACGTCATGCGCTACTGCGCTATGAGGACCTTGTACGAGATCCGGAAACCCAGTTGAGAACTCTTTACCGGTTGTTGAATTTGGAAGGCTTTGAGCAGGCAGCACCTGCGTTCCGCAACCAAGCCATCGCCGCATCATCCTACCGGCCCGCTGCCGTTTTGCCGCAGGGGGGCTGGCAGGAAAGGGTTTTCGAAGCCTGGAGACCGATTATCACGCGTTACGGATACGCGTGAAGCGGATTTATCCGGCAATATTTCGTGTTTCCGATGCAGGGCCATGCGCTGTACAAGTGACCCGTCCGATTTGGAATGAGCGCAACGTGACCACACCGATCGCCTTTATTGACTTGCAAGCCCAGCGTCGCCGCCTCGGCGAACCACTTGATCGCGCCATCCGCTCCGCGGTGGAAGGTGGCCAGTGGATTCTGGGGCCGCAGGTAGCGCAGTTCGAAAAGGACATTGCTGCTTGGGCGGGTGTGAAACACGCAGTTGCCTGCGCTAATGGCACCGATGCGCTTCTTCTGATGTTGCGCGCCTGGGGTGTCGGACCTGGCGACGCAGTGTTCGTGCCGGCTTTCACTTTTGCTGCCACTGGCGAAGTAGTGGCGCTGGCAGGGGCGTCGCCGGTTTTTGTGGACGTGCTACCGGATACTTTCAACATGGATCCGGCAAGCCTGGAAGCTGCCATTGAGATGGTGAAGCTGGACGGCAAGCTGACATCCAAGGTGGTGATGCCGGTAGACCTGTTCGGCCAGCCGGCTGACTACCGGGCGCTGGCGCCAATTGCGGCGCGAGAGGGCCTGAAGCTGTTTTGCGACACTGCCCAGGGCTTTGGCGGGCTTCTCGACGGCAAGCGCGCTGGCGCCATCGGCGATGCGGCAGCGACCAGCTTCTTCCCGGCGAAACCATTGGGATGTTTTGGTGACGGCGGCGCCATGTTCACGAACGATGACGCCGTGAAAGATCTGCTGCTGTCGCTGCGTATGCATGGGCAAGGCCGTGACCGTTACGAGCATGTTCATATCGGCTACAATTCCCGCCTGGACACGATCCAGGCGGCGATCCTGATTGAAAAGCTGAAGATATTTGCCGATGAAATTGACAAGCGGAACGTGGTCGCAAGGCGCTACAACGACGCCTTCGCGGAATCCAACCATATTGTCGCTCCACGCGTTATTTCTGGCGCGACCTCGACCTGGGCGCAGTATACCTTGCAGGTGGAAGACCGGCAAAAATTCCAGGCCGATCTCAAGGCGGCTGGTGTTCCGACCGCGGTCTATTATCCTATCCCGCTGTCGAGGCAGAAGGCCTATGCGCATTTCTCCAGCGCGCCGACACCTGTGAGTGAGGCATTGTCGGGCCGGGTGATCAGCCTTCCCATGCATCCTTACATGGACGAAACGATCCAAGATCGCATCATCGCAGCCGCGCTGGAAAGCGTACACGCCTAGGAGGCGCGTTCTTTCGAGATTTCGAACAGTTTTACCAGCAAGCTGGCATAGCCCCTGGCATCGTCAATTGCGCGGTGGGTGTGCGCGTGGTTGCCCAGCCATTCCGGCGGATAGGCGTCCGCTTCCACGTCCAGGACCGGCCTGCCCAGCAGTGCCGCGCCGAACGAGCGCAGGCACAGGCCGATATGGCGGAACAGGCGGTCAGTTTCGTGCATGCCTTCGGTCACACCGTGCGCGGTGAACCGGCGCAGGTAGTAGTTCATCCACATGGCGTCAAAGTTAAGTGGGTGGGCGGCGAATATCGCGTTAGGATATTGCCTCACCCACGCAGTGAATTCCTGCATGACCTGTTGTGGTGGCTTGGGATTGGTGGAAGCCGCCGCCCAGGCGTCTGGTCGCCCCGCCCACCACGCCATCGTCCGGGCGTCTTGTGTCGCCCCCTCCAGTGGCGCCAGGACGGCCTCAAATTCCCCCAGCATTACGCCGTCTTCGCGCACGGCGACTGAGGCGAAGGCGATCATCGAATGGACGCCCGGTGTTCCGCCATCAGCCTCGATGTCGGTCACAATGTAAACCGCAGGTGTCACGTGGCCGTCCTTTGTCACAGGGCCGGTTATAGCGGCGTCCATACTGTCTGCAAAGCGGCCGCGGATGTGCTAAAGGCGCGTCATGGATGTTTCCCTGTTCGATTTCGACCTTCCTGAGGACCGCATCGCGCTGCGGCCCGCCAGCCCGCGCGACAGCGCACGCATGCTTGTGGTCCATGGGGATGGCCGGCTGGAACATCGCAGCGTGCGCGACTTGCCGGATTACCTGCGTGCCGGTGACGCCATGGTGGTCAATGACACAAGGGTGATCCCGGCGCGACTGCATGGCGAGCGTCTACGTGCGGCGGGCCCGGCGAAGATCGAAATTCTCCTGCATCGACGGCTGTCGCCGACCCGCTTCTCGGTGCTGGCCAGGCCGGCGCGCAAGCTGGCTGTTGGCGACGATCTGCTGTTTGGTGATCTTTCTGCGAAGGTCGCGGCGAAGGGCGATGACGGGAATGCCGAGATCGAATTTGCGATGGCCGGCGCCGTGCTGGATGCGGCTATCGCTGCACTGGGCGAAATGCCCTTGCCACCCTACATCGCGGGCAAGCGCAAGCCGGATGCCCGCGATGTCGCTGACTACCAGACGGCGTTCGCGCGGGTTGAAGGCTCGGTCGCAGCGCCCACGGCGGGTCTGCACTTCACGCCAGAGCTTGTGGCACGGCTGGAGGCCGCCGGCGTCGCACGCGAAGCCGTGACGCTGCATGTGGGCTTGGGGACCTTTCTGCCAGTGACGGTCCAAGACACCGCCGCCCACCGGATGCATTCGGAATGGGCTCAACTGGATGCCGCCGCCGCCGCGCGGCTGAACGCGGTCCACGATCGCGGCAACAGGATCATGGCGGTCGGCACGACGGCGCTCCGCACCCTGGAAAGTGCGGCGTCTGACGGCCAGCTGGCGCCATTCGCGGATGAGACCGACATATTCATAACGCCTGGCTACCGATTTCGCGCGGCGGATCTGCTCCTTACCAACTTTCACTTACCGCGCTCCACTCTTTTCATGCTGGTGAGTGCCTTCATGGGGCTTGGGGTGATGAAGCATGCCTATGCCGAGGCAATCACCCATCGCTATCGTTTCTATTCCTATGGCGATGCGTGCCTGCTAATCAGTAGCCCATGAGCACGTTTTCCTTGGAAATCCGCGGAACGGACGGCGCCGCACGTACGGGGGCCATTCACACGCCGCGCGGCGATATCAACACGCCGGCCTTTATGCCGGTCGGGACGGCGGCAACCGTGAAGGCCATGCTGCCCCAAAGTGTGCGCCAGACCGGCGCCGATATTCTGCTGGGCAATACATATCACCTCATGTTGCGCCCGGGCGCCGAGAGAATTGGTCGGCTGGGTGGGCTTCACAAATTTATGGACTGGGAACGGCCCATCCTCACCGATTCCGGCGGTTTCCAGGTGATGTCTCTGTCCAAGCTGCGCAAGGTCAGCGAGGAAGGCGTTCGCTTCCAGTCCCACATCGACGGGCACACGGAATTTCTGTCACCAGAGCGCGCCATGGAAATCCAGCGCCTTTTAGGCTCTGACATCCAGATGGTGCTGGACGAGTGCCCGGCCTTCGGGGCAAGCGAGGCAGAGATTGAAACGTCGCTGGCCCTTTCAATGCGCTGGGCCGGGCGCTCGAAGGCGGCCTTCGGGGAGCAGCCAGGCCATGCCTGTTTTGGCATTGTGCAAGGAGGGGTGTTCCCCGTTTTGCGCAGGCGGTCGGCAGAGGCGCTGCAGGAGATTGGTTTTGATGGTTATGCCGTTGGCGGCCTGGCCGTAGGGGAGGGGCAGACCGCAATGTTTTCGACGCTGGATGCAACCGTTCCTTGGCTGCCTGCGGTAAAGCCGCGCTATCTCATGGGTGTGGGGAAGCCCGACGATATTGTCGGCGCGGTGTTGCGCGGTATTGACATGTTCGATTGCGTGTTGCCGACACGGTCGGGACGCAACGCTCAGGCGTTCACCTGGGATGGTACAGTTAACTTGCGAAATGCACGTCACGCCGACGACGCAGGGCCTTTGGATGTCGGTTGTGCCTGCCCCGCATGCCGCCAGTTCAGTCGTGCCTATCTGCATCACACGGTGAAAGCGGGAGAAATCATCGCCAGCATGCTGCTGACATGGCACAATCTGCAATTCTACCAGGACCTGATGTCGGCACTGCGCGAAGCCATCGCTGCGTCGACCCTGACGGCGTGGTCACAGACGTTCATGGCGCGATACAGCAGGCGCGCCGAGGGCTAATCCTGGTCAGTGCTTTTTGCCAGCGACATGCGCGCCAGCATGTTATCGGCATTCTTGCGGTACCAAGACACGATGCCCGGAAGTTCATTGGGCAGAGTGTGCTCGGGCTTCCATCCGAGATTTGATATCTTGTCCCAAGAAACGGCGTAACGGCGATCATTGAACGGCCGGTCAGCGACAAACTTGATATGGTCCTCCGCAGGGTACCCAAAGGCTTCGCAGATCATCTCTGCGACCTGGCGGTTGGTGAACTCGTCCGGCGAGCCGATGTTGTATATTTCATGGGCCAACCCTTTTTCCGCCAGAACAGCGATCGCGGAAGCAAAGTCCTCCGCGCAAAGATAGTGGCGCGTGTTCTTGCCGTCGCCATGAAGCGGGATCATCTCTTTTGTTATCAGCGCCATGATGGCGCGGGGAATCAGCTTTTCCGGAAACTGGCGAATGCCACAGACATTATTGGCGCGAATGACAACGATCGGCAGCTTGAAGGAGTGGCGATAGCCGTTCACGATCATTTCGGCCGCCGCCTTAGAGGCGGAATACGGATTCGTGGGATTAAGTGCGCCAGTTTCATTGCGCGCGCCGGTAATCACCTCTCCGTAAACTTCATCGGTGCTGACATGGATGATGCGCGGAACCTGCGCTGTCCGGCAGGCTTCAAGAACGGTGTGCGTACCGACAGCGTTGGTATGGGTGAACAGCATCGAGCTGTGGAAAGAACGGTCAACATGGCTTTCGGCGGCAGCGTGAATGACAAGGTCTGCGCCCGTGAACAGCTCAAGGCAGAAGCGATAATCGCAAACGTCGCCGACGGCGAGTTCGATTCGCTTGGACTGGATCAGAGGCAGAATATAGTTGATGTCCGCTGCGTAGGTCATCTTGTCCAGGACAATGATGGAAGCCCCTGGAAAGGCATCGGCCATTTTCTCGGCGACATGAGAGCCTATAAAGCCGGCACCGCCAGTAATTACGACCTTCTTCATCTTTTATCTCCTGGCGGAGAATATCCGCCGGCTATTTCGACCCCCAGC
Source organism: uncultured Hyphomicrobiales bacterium (assembly GCA_966211925.1). GTDB lineage: Bacteria > Pseudomonadota > Alphaproteobacteria > Micropepsales > Micropepsaceae > Rhizomicrobium. The sequence goes on from CBIHOI010000003.1 coordinate 39,942, forward strand.
GGTGGAATCCCGCCCTTAAACACAGACCGTGCCCCGTGCCTGTCCTTAACGCGTAGAAGCTGCCATTGGCAATCGTAACCAGCGGCGGCAAATATTCTTTTTAAACAAGTCGTTGGCGGCGGACTTATGGTGTCGGCCCCAGTTCCCGTCAAGCTGCAATGCGTGCAATTATGTTTACAATGGAAACGCCCAGGCCTAGGCTTGGGTCGGTTTGTTGTCCCTTTTTCACAGCCTCGGCAAATTCATGCACTAGTACCGCCAGCGGTCTTTCAGCCGGAAATGGAATGGCTGAATCCACCCCTCCTTGGCGCCGAACCAGCGTTCCAGCGACATCGTCCAGGACAAGGTCTCCGTGGGAGCCCTTTATCTCAAAGAGACGCGCCTTGGGCCGCATGAGGTTGCCAAGCCTGATATCGGCGGATTCGCCATTTTCGAAGCCCAACGCCAGTCGATACATGCCGCCCCAGCCATCCTCGACACGCTCGACCGATTGTTCCGCAGAGAAGGTGCGCGGCGGGCCTCGCATAAGGTCCATGCACATCGCCAGGTCGTGTGGCGCCCAGTCCCACAACGGGGTCACATCGGAACGAAATGGTCCCCAGTTTCCGGCGGCCGCCCGCAGGGCAACGATGGATCCGATGGTTGGCACTTGCCGCTTCATCTCCCGGTAGGCGGGATTGAATAGATGGGTGTGACCGACGATGGTCAGGACGCCGCCACGCGTACTGGCTGTCTCAATCTCCATGGCGTCCCCGGGCGACAATGTCAGCGGCTTTTCCACTAGAACCGGTCGGCCGGCAGCAATCGCCGCCAGCGCCATTGCAGCGTGCAGATGTGGCGGGGTGGCGACAATGATTGCATCGATGTCGGGCGAAACAACTGCGTCGCGCCAGTCCCCGAATACCCGGCACGTTGCCGGTACGAATGCCTTGCTGTCCGGGTTTCGACTTGCCAGTGCCGAGAGCTGAACACCAGCTAGATCGCGGATCGTGTCAATATATCGTCTGCCCCACCTCCCGGCACCCAACAAGCAAAGGCGGATGTCGGGCATTGGCTCGCAGCTTAACGGATTGCGAGATTGGGCAAGGGCACGATGAAACGCCCGCCTGCCTGCGTGAAAGCCGTATGCTTGGCGATGATGGCGTCAGCGAAATTCCAGGCGAGCAGGACCACGTAGTCGGGGCGCCGCTCATATAGTGTTTGAACAGGCAAGATCGGGACGTGAAGGCCAGGACTGAATAGTCCTACCTTCAGCGGTGCATCCTCGACAATGTACGAAATCGTCTTCTGATCGATGCCGAAGTGGTACATGAGCGTCGTGGCCTTGGCGGGAAGGCCATATCCCGCGATCGACTTGCCCTGGGCCTTCAGGCCCTCCAGCATGGTCGTCAACTCAAGCCCGGCCGTGGCGATACGGTCAGCATAGCGGCGAAAGGTCTGAGGATCTTCCAATCCGATGCTCTTTTCATTGGCTTCCAGTGTGTCCAGCGCTGCCGAAATGGGATGAGCACCGGGAAAGCCCGCGAATCCGCGCAGAGAGCCGCCTTGGATATCAACCCGCACCGCATCGAACATCTCAAGGCCGTTTGCGGCAAAGAATTTTCGCAGCGGACCAACGCGATGGAAGTCCAGGTGCTCATGGTAAATGGTATCGAAGGTGGATTTCTCGTACACGTCGACCAGATAGCCAACCTCAAAAGAAAATACACCGTCGGGCGCCAGCAGCGTGCGCACACCATCGACGAAGCCCTGCATGTCGTTTACGTGGGCAAACACGTGATTGGCGCAAACAGCCTTGGCAGGCCCGTACTTTGCCCGGATCTGCTGTGCGATCGCGAGGTTGAAGAATTCGGGCAGTGTTTCAATTCCCGAATTATTGGCAAGTGCCGCGATATTCTTGGCGGGATCCACGCCGAGAACCTTCATGCCGGCATTCTTGAAGCCGCGCAGGCAGGTGCCGTCATTCGATCCGACTTCGATCACCAGGTCGCCTGGCGCAAGGCCGGCTCGTGCGATCACCGACGGCGCATAGGCCTGAAGATGGGCGACCATGACCGGCGCTGCGCCTGAGGCATACACATAGTGCGAGAACAGGTATGACGGATCGACAATATCAACCAGCTGGACGTGACCACAGTTGTCGCAAAAGGCGACATCGAGCGGGAATACAGGCTGCTCCCGCGCCAATTCTTCTGCTGTCACGCAGGCATTGGCGGGAGGAGTTGGCGTCAGCGAGAGAACGTTTTCGAGATCGGCGCTACGGCAAAGACGACAGTTCGTATTCCTGCGATGAAGTGAAATGCTCATCTCGCGCAGATCAGGACTTCGGCTTGATCAGTTCGATACGGACGATGTCGTTTTCGTAGGTTTCCTGGTCGCGCGGGCCGGTCGTGATGTTAAGGAACGTACAGTCTTCCGGAAACTCTGCGGCATGCTCAACATTGGATGGGGTGAACACCAGTTCGCCCGCCTTCAGGATGAAGCTGGTTGGCGCATCCTTGGAGCCCACAGCGCGGTGATGGTACTTCATCACGCCGCTCACGATGTACATGTAATGGCTGTCGGCGCGATGCCAATGATTGGCGCGCACGGTGCCTGCTTTTGACGTGATGACCTGCACGCTGGTGATTTCCGCCTGGACCAGGGTCTGGATTTTGCCGCGATCATCCACGAAGGGGGAGGGCAGGGCGACGCGCGGGTTGGCAAGATTATCTAGGACGGCCTGGTCGGTATTCATTTGAATGCTCCGGTAACCCTGATGGGCGCAGGTGAAGTGTTAGGTTAATCCCATAATGGACGATTTCGGAGCAAAAGCTCCGAGGTATTCAGCCCGGTATTACTAGGCCCCCACGGCGGCTGCTAGATGCCGCAGATTCCCGGAAGGTGTCAACCAATAGAGCCGGTCCGGAATGCCCGCGAAACGGAAATCGCGGCATTTTTGCCGCCATTGCGGCATTTGCCTTGTCGCAAGGACGCCGAAAAGCAGGAAAATTGACATGAAGCGGAGGGCATGTGGCCCGCAGGCGGGCCGGGCGAGCAGTACGATTTGGTACTTGGGAGGGGGCCGGGTAATGCGGTGACAGTGCGCCTGCAGCATGCTATTCCCCCACCCAACAAATCGCAGGTTTACGTGCATGGGAGGCGAGATTGGGAGAGTTTGAAATCAACCCCCCCAAGGTTGGCAGTTATCGCGTTGATATCGCAAGGTTTGCAGACAACAATGGCTGGGGTTCGGAAGCCCCCGCCTTCCGTGCCATCACCTTTTCCGATGCGTCCGCCGGCTGGTACGTCCGGTATGCAAAGCGCTCGTTTGACATTGCGATTGCGCTGACTGCTGTCCTCCTATTTTCGCCAATCCTGCTGCTGGCTTCCCTTATCGTTCTTGCCGGCGATGGTGCGCCTGTCATCTACCGCCAGGCACGAGCAGGCCTGAACCTGCGACCGTTTGTGATCGCCAAGTTTCGCACGATGGTACGCGATGCCGAGCACAAGCCCGGGGCCTGGAAAAAAAGCGATCCACAGACCTGCGCCGAGGTCGTTGCGGCCGCTGATAATACAGATCGGGACTATCGTGTTTACCGCGGCGCAGCGTTTCTGCGCCGCTACAGCGTGGATGAGCTGCCCCAGTTGTGGAACGTGCTGCGCGGTGACATGAGCATCGTGGGCCCCAGGCCGCTGATGTGTAAGCAGGTTGACGATAATGTGGCGCTTCTGGGAGATATTCTGCGCATGCGCTCGAGGGTGCGACCCGGCATCACGGGGCTGTGGCAGGTATCCGGGCGAAGCGACCTGACCTTTGATCACATGCTGAAGCTTGATGTGGAATACGTCGAAAATCTGAGCTTCATGGGCGACGTGCGGATTCTCCTCAAGACGATATCGGTGGTCGTGCGCGCTGCCGGCGCGGTATGATGGGGCGGCCATAACCCTCGCAATGACTCGCATGCGAACGTAACCGGCTCGTGCCGGCTCTTACGCCGCGCATGTCATCTGGGCTTTCATGAAAATTCTGATTTCCGCATGTCATTTCACGCCCGATCCAATCGGTGGAGGGAAATTCACAGGCGAAATGGCCGAATGGCTGGCGGCGCGCGGGCATGAGGTTCGGGCCATTGTTGGTATTCCCTATTATCCGCAATGGAAAGCGGCGGAAGGCTATTGGGGTTGGCGTTACCGACGCGAAACGGTGCGCGGGGTCGACGTCTTGCGGTGTCCGATGTGGATACCGTCGCGCCCGTCAGGGGCGGCCCGGCTGATCCAGTACGCCACGCTCGTCTTTACCAGCGTGGTGCCTCTGTTGTGGCGCGCCTGGCGATGGAAGCCGGATATTGTATGGACCACGATGCCGCCCTTTTCGGGCATGCCCATGGCGCTGGCGGCGGCGCGAAGTGCCAAGGCCCCATCCTGGCTGCACGTGCAGGACTTCGAGGTTGATGCAGCCTTTGAACTGGGGATGTTCAAGAATGCCAGGCTCAAGGCGGTTTTCCTGGGAACGGAGCGCAGGTTGATGTCGGCATTCCGGGTCGTCAGCAGCATTACGCCACGCATGCTCGACCAGCTCGACGCCAAGCAGGTGCGAACACAAAAGATATTGTTTCCGAACTGGGTCGATCTGACGGTTATACACCCTCTGCCACAAGCCCATGGGCTGCGCGATACGCTTGGCATCTCACGAGATGCTTTCGTGGCGCTTTATTCCGGCAACCTGGGAGAAAAGCAGGGGGTAAACGACCTAGTGGAGGTCGCGCGCCTTCTGTCGGACGAAACCGGGTTCCGGATGGTAATCTGCGGCGATGGGGTGGGACGCGCGCGGCTTGCCGCGCTGGGCGCGAACTTGAGCAATATACACTTCCTGCCATTGCAGCCCGCCGATACCTTTAATTCCCTTCTCAACATGGCCGACGTGCATTTGTTGCCGCAGAAGGCAGAGATCGCCGATCTGGTCATGCCGTCAAAGTTGCCAGGCATGCTTGCCAGTGGCCGTCCGGTCGTTGCTGGGGCGGTGCCTGGTACCCAGTTGGCCCAGGAAGTGTCGGGATGCGGTATAGTGGTTCCGCCGGGGGATCCCGCCGCGATGGCTGCGGCAATCCGTCAGTTGATGGCGGATCCACTGGGGCGCACATCGCTGGGTGCCTCGGCAGCGGCACGAGCGGTGGCGCATTGGAGCAAGGACAGCATTCTGACGTGCTTCGAGGCCCATTTGAAAAGCCTGGTGGAGGGCAAGGCGCTGCTTGACCTGCCTGCCCCCCAAACCTAGTTTCCCGACCGGCGAGCCCGTAGCTCAGTGGTAGAGCATCTGACTTTTAATCAGAGGGCCGATGGTTCGAAACCATCCGGGCTCACCAATTTTCAAGCGCCAGATTGTCTTGCTTTTTCAGGGGCAAATAATGTTTGGCATATTGTACGCGCGCGCGTCTGTCGCGCTTCACGTTGCGCCGAAACCGGCCAAACGCCGCATCTTTTGGATATCCGCTGAGCCCAACATCGCCTGATGCAATTCGGCGCGATCCAGCGGTGAAGCCGTTCCTGGAATCATCTCCCGTACGGCGTCCGCCGCCTCGGCTGCGTCATAAACGACGCGGCTGAGGCGTCTATCAACGCCTTGCGGGACGGGTATCTCAGTTGGGGCATTGCCTGAAGCCATGCAGGCGGTGGGAATCCCCATGGCCACGGATTCCATTAATGCGCTCGAACCAACGCCGATGACCATGTCGCTCTTGCGCAGCCACCCGTAAAAATCGCCCTGCACGAATTCCAAGCCGGTCGGAAGCGCACCGCCCAGTGCCGCCATCACTTCTGATTCTGGCAGGGCGGGGTGACTTTTAACCCACCAATGTTCGGGCGGGTTCGCCAGCAAGCTGCGCGCTTTTCCCAACGTCTCGATAAGATCGCGGGCTAACGTCCCGGAAAGCGGCAGGGCAATCAGGATCGCGGTGGTCGAGCCCAGGGGTTCGCGTTGCATGGAGGCTAGCGCGCGATAGCGCAGGCCGGGCGCCGACACAATTTTCAAGTCGGGGCATAAGGATTGTATCGTTTCCGCCAAGCCAGTTCCGACAACAGCGAATGTCCGCGGCACCACATTGCACGCCACTTCATGCGGCGCAGGGGTGCAACTCATGTAATAGAGCGATCCAGCTGAGCGAAACCCTGTGAGCTGGGTTGCGGACGCATGCCATTGAATCCCGGCTGCGATGGCGTGATTCAGGTCAAGCCCCTCATACCAGTCCAGTACCGATTTGATCTGGAGTCCCCTGGCAGCCGCTTGGAGATGGAAGCGGTAGGCGAGCAGCGCGCGCACGATGATCGAGCCGTAACGCCCATTCGCGATATCAAGGTCCACCAGCATTCCAACCGAGAAGCCGGCATAGCTGGCGCGGCGTCCGGCAATTGCGCGCGATCGCCACCAATGTCCGAACGCAAAGGCGTAGTCGCCGAGCCCGAGATGATCTTCGTAAAACAGGAATTTCGCGTTGCCTGCGCGCAATGCCCGGAATGCCCGCTTGTAATGACGTAGACGATAGAAGATCGGCAGGTAGTGGAATTTCTCCCGCTCATCCGGCGCGAGGCTTTCGAAAAGACCAGGAAAATAGCGATCTGTAAATTCACCTTGAACAATGCTTTGCCGGGAGACAAATGTGTTGACGACGCAGATCGGTCCGTCGGGCAGTCGGCTTCTGCCACCACGTGTCCACCAGGCAGCAAGTGCGCTGGCACCGCAATGAAACACGGAGGCCGCCATATGGCCGCTCCTGGCTGCCAGCATGCGAAGGCGGCCACGCCACGCGCCGCGCAGGACCACCGTAACCTGTGACGCCGGCATTTGTCGGACGACAGCGGCCAAATACGGGCAATCAACCCAAACGGTCAGTGGCACGCCTTCGTTGAGCAATTCGCGGATCAACGCAAGCTGCATGCAGCGGGTGTAGAGAATACTGACATGGTTGTTTCGGGTCGCCGGGCGGCAAACCCACCAATCGATATTGTGTTCGCGCTCCTTGGACAGTTCGGCGATGAAGGCGTTGTACAAGGTAAGATCGCGCACCATGATCTCGTCGAGGCGGGCCAGCAGCGAGGCGGGCAGGGTGCCATTCTCTCTCAGGTCCAGAACTACACTTGGCATGTCACCCATGGCCGACCGGCCGACGCTCCCTCGGCTTCTGGCATGTCCAGGCGGCCGTCCCTTGAGTTTGGGGGAAAGCGACGTTAAATGTCATTACAAATCAATTCACAAGCTGATCTGGCGCCTTTAACAATGAATTCCGCGATGCAGAGATATCTTAAAGGCAGGCGGATCAATCTGCATGGATTGACGCCGGATGATATTCGGCCGGACGGCCCCTATTTCGCATGGCTGGACGATCTGAGTCTGGACCTCTTTGGCGAGCGCAGTGATTTCCCCAACAATCCGGCACGGATGGAGGCCTATTATGCTGCAGCCTGTGCAAATGATCGCCTCGTGTTGCTAGGGATATTCGACGGTGCGTCTGGCCGGCACATCGGAAACATCACGCTCCAGCAATTGGACTGGATTCACCGTCGCGGATTTCTGGGATACCTGATCGGCGACAAGGAGTTTTCCGGCAAAGGGGTGGCGTCGGAGGCATGCTTGATGATGCTCTACTACGGCTTCAACAAGCTCAACCTGGAGCGCGTTTGGACCACGGTTGCGGTTGATCACGAAGCATCGATGCGCGTGGCGTCAAAGGCAGGCCTCAAACCCGAGGGAATATTGCGCGCGCACCAAATGCGTGCCGGTGTGCGCCGTGACATGGCGGTGGTCGGGGCGCTCAGGAGCGAATGGATGGAAGAACATGGCGCGACCGCATTGGCATTGTTTGCCGAACCGCCGGCTTGAATTGATGACTTCGGGATTTTTGTCATGTTGAAGCGGCGGCTGGCCCAGTTTCGCAAGGCGTTGACATTGTTGCGTGACCCTGTGCTGCGGCGTGGGCTTGCACTGGGCATTGGTGCTACGATTGAACATCGTGATCTTCTTGGCAGGCTCGACGTTTTGACTGTGGTCGATATTGGTGCAAATGTTGGCCAGTTTGCACTCTTGTCCCGCAGCCTTTTTCCGCGTGCGCGGGTCTATTCGTTCGAGCCACTGGCGCGTCCGTCACGCAAGCTTCGCGCCCTGTTTGATGGGGATCCGCAGGTTGTGTTTTTCCAGACAGCGATCGCGCCGGCCGCGGAAACGCGCGCCATGCATGTGTCCGCACGTGACGACAGTTCCTCGTTGTTGCCGATTTCGTCCAGCCAGGTCGAATTTGCGCCTGGCACCCAGGAGGCCGGTCGCGAAGACGTCGCGCTGGCACCTCTTGACCAATTTCTTGCCCCTGGCGACATCGCACGTCCTGCCCTGCTGAAGCTGGATGTTCAGGGGTTCGAACTGGAGGCCCTGAAAGGCTGCGAAACACTTCTATCCTGTTTCGATCATATCTATGTCGAAGTGTCCTTTTTCCCCCTGTATGAAAACCAGGTACTCGCGGACGAACTCATAGCATGGCTCGCCGAGCGAAATTTCCGCGTCTGTAGTGCCGGAAACCCGTCCTATGGCATCGACAGGCGGATCGTTCAGATGGACATGCTCTTCATGCGTCGAAGCTGACCGGCTTTATCGGCTTGGCGGGATTGCCGGCATAGAACATGCCCGGTGCCACATCGCCGATGACGACGCTGCCTGAACAGACCACGGCGTGCTCCCCAATTTCGCAAGGTCCGACAACGGTGACGTTGCTTGTGACCCATGCGCCGCGCCTGATGATGATATCATGTCCGCAACTTGGCACTGTTGTCTGGCGCTCGCGGTCCTTTTTGCGCGGGTCATGCGTACCGGCCAAAATCAGTACATGATGGCCGAGGAAGACATTATCCTCGATCACGATCCGGCCGGATCGGCAATTAAGAATACTGTCTGCCAGGACGACATTCTTTCCTATCGTGACCCGGCTGGGATCGCCCCAGATGACATGCGTATGCGCAAGATAGAACTGGAGCTGGCGCGCGACCCAGAACCAGAATCGATTCCGTATCGCCTTTGCGATGTAAAGAGGATTGAAGTACTTCGCCTGCAATTTCATCTTACCACTTGCCTCAGGGCATCCGCAGGCCGTGCTACGTCCCCGCCGGTGCGAAAAGTCGGGAAATGCGGCGCGTCATCATATCGTTCAATCCTGTCGGCAATCCCATTGTTTCCGGCCAGCGGAGCAGGGCGACAGTGACCAATGCCAGATAAATAAACCCGCCGGCGGCCAGGGCGACCAGTGGGGCAAGCCATAAGATTAGGATGCCTCCCGCCACCCGTGCAAGCAGGGTGGCCACGATCAGGATTGCCATCATGGTCAGCCGGTGTTTCCAGTCATTGCACCAGCCTCTCTGCCGGTTGATCCAGTATTCCCAGATCAGCAGTTGCCCATATCCGAACAGAGTGAGTTTTATGCCGCTGGCCATGGCTCCCAGCCCCAGACCTGGGATCGGCGCGTCGGGCGATGCCAGGAGGAAATAGCTTGCCGTCATGTAGAGCAGGGCATATCCGCTGGAAAATACCGCCAGCATGTGCGTCTGCCGCATAACAGAGAACATCACGATGGCGAGCGTTACGATTGTCTGCGCCACAGGGTACAGCATCATAACGGCAATAATCGGCGCAGCCCCGGTGTATTTGGGCCCAAGCAGAAGGCCCACGATCTGCGCGGACCAGGGGAGCATGAAGGCGATCGGGATGCCTGCGGTCAGGAGCAGGGCACGGCTGGTCTTCAGATAGACATCGTGAATGCGCACATTTTCGCCGCTGCCTTCCAGTTCGGCGACTTCGCGCCAGAAGATGTTTTGCAACGACGCGGTGGCAAGCAGGCCGATTTGCGAAATCTGCAGGCCGAGTGCGAAGAACCCCTGGGCAACAGACCCCGCGTAACGCTGTAGCAGCCATACTTCGGTCCAACCGCTGAAAGCCTGCAGGGCCATCGAGATGATGAGCGGTTTGCAGAACGCCGAAAATTCCCGAAAAACAGCGGAAAATCGTTCCGGCGGAACGTCCGTATGCCAGGGTCTTGGAAGCAGAAAAAATGCGGTCAGGCCGCCCATCGCGACCGCCGCGGATATTGTAACAAGATAGAGCCGCAGGGTGAGGGCGTCCATCAGGTAGAGCAAAGATATGACCGTGAACTGGACCAGCGAGATCGCGATGGTGAGCGACTGGGCAATGGTGGTGCGCCTGACCACCTCACCAAGCTGAATGACCTGCGGCCACAAAAGATACTGGAAATTTGTGGCGAGAAACGCGAGGCATATCCGGTCGCGGCTTTCAGATTGCCAGATGGTGTCCACCACGGCGCGGGGCAGCAGCAGGACAATCAGCAATATGGGAAGCGCGAGCTGGAACAGGGAAAACCAGCCGGCATAGTAAAGGTAGAAAGCCCGGCTTCGCGGGCGCTGGGCGCTGAGCGTGAAAAATGCCTGACCTGATGCCACGTCCAAAACCAGACGGATCGCGGTAAAGCTCCCCAGAAGGAACGCCAGGTTGCCGTATTCATGGGGCCCTAATCCGCGCGCGACCACCATGCCGGCCAAAAATGAAAAGCCCGATTTGGCAACCTGGGCGAGCAGGGTGACGGCAAACCGATGTGAAACCGAACGCATGGGCGGCGATTTTGCGGACGCTGCATCGGAACTCATCGGTGCAAGGTCATGCGATGTCTGCGGCCCGGGCGGCGCCAATGGGGGCGGCCCCGCAAAAAATAGGATGCGAAAAACATCTGTGGCCTTGGCCGATTTCTGCACCCAACTCCATGAAATACCTAATAAACAAACTATTGCAAAGCAATCAAGTGATCCGTAATATACTGCGAATAATCATCTTTCTTGAAGCTGCGCTGACTGCCGGCTGGAAACTGTGGTGCGAATGTCCGACATGCTTGTTTCAGAAGCGGCCAATTATGGCTCGCGCTATTTTTCCACACTTGATCGGGTGGCGCGCCAGATAAAGGCCACGAACGGCAGTGGTGTGGATGTCGAGTTCGACACTGCCATGGCGCGCTTTACCGGGTTTTGCGCCGACGTGCAGAAGTCGGGACGCAAGCTGATGCTGATCGGCAATGGCGGCAGTGCCTCGATTGCAAGCCACATGGCGACAGATTTCATGAAGAATGGTGGTGTTCGCGCCACGGCATTCAATGACCCGATGTTTCTGACGTGCTTGGGCAATGACCTGGGCTATGATCGTATTTTCGAATTTCAGATCGACGGGCATGGAGAAGATGGCGATCTGCTGATCGCGGTCAGCAGTTCCGGCAAGTCGGGCTCCATCCTCAATGGTGTGAATGCGGCCCGTCGCCGCAAAGCCAAAGTTGTCACGATGAGCGGCTTTGGTGAAGCGAACCCGCTGCGCGCCATGGGGGATCTCAATTTCTATGTGCCGTCCGGTGAATACGGCTATGTGGAGCTCCTCCATTGCAGCCTGATCCATTGCGCACTGGACGGATTGATGTGTATTCCGACCGATTGAGGTCTGAATCTCGGCGGATGCCAAAATGATCCCTTCTGCGCGCCCGTCCGTGGCCGATGTCGGCCTGCAGCGCCCTGACTGGGTGAAGAGTGCGGCGCGCAATCCGGCGTTGCTGTGGCTGGACAAGAATGAGAATACCGACCCGGAACATCAGGCTGCGATCGCCAAGGTCCTGGCGGGCATCGATCCCCTCACCTACACCACCTATCCTGAAGCGCCGGAGCTGTATGCCAAGTTGGCGCGCTACCTGGGAGTGGGGCCAGACCAGTTGATGGTTGCCGCGGGTTCCGACGGGATCATCCGCAGCGTCTTCGAATCCTATGTCTCCCCAGGCGACACGGTCATCACCACCGTGCCGACCTTTGCCATGTACGACGTGTACAGCCGCATCTATGGCGCCCGGAAGGTGGGGCTGGAATACCGCCCCTCGAATGCGGGGCCTGTCCTGTCCAGCGAGGAGATCATCGAGGCCATCCGCAAGGAAGCGCCCCGCCTGGTTTGCGTCCCCAATCCCGACAGTCCCACGGGTACCGTTTTCTCGCAGGACGAAATGCGCGCCATCATCCAGGCCGCCGGCGACGCGGGCGCCGTGATGTTGGTGGACGAAGCCTATTACCCTTTCCATACCGAAAGCGTCGTGCCGCTGATTGCCGAATTCCCGCATCTTGTGGTGGCACGATCCACCGCCAAGGCATGGGGCCTGGCGGGCTTGCGCATCGGGTATGCCGTGACCTCGCCGGAGCTGGCGCGGGTCCTGCACAAGGTCAAGCCGATGTACGAGTGCTCGACCTTCGGCATGGTCGGCCTTGGCGCGTTCCTGGATCATCCCGAGCTGATGGAGAAAACCGTGGCCCGGCTCGAAGCCGGCAAGGCCGGCTTTCTGGATGCCATGGAAGCGCTGGGCTTTCGTGTCCTGCGCGGCAAAGGCAATTTCCTGCATGTCGCCTTCGGCGCCCAGGCAGATGCCGTGCATCGCGCTCTGGCCGATGTCTGCTATTATCGCAAGGATTTCAACGAGCCCTGCCTGAAGGGATTCAGCAGGTTTTCGTCAACAACAACAGAACGTTTCGCGCCCGTGATCCAGGCCATCACCCGCGCGGTCAAAAGGGAATAGGATCATGGCGGACAAGGTGGTCAATGTCGCGGTCATCGGCTGCGGCCGGGTAGCAGGACATCACATCCGTTCGATTGCACAGGTCACTGGCGGCCAGATCGTCGCCGTTTGCGATCTGCAGGTGGAAAAGGCCCAAGCCTACGCCAAGCAGTACAATGTGGCAGCCTTCGACAACTATCACGAGATGCTCAAGACCGTGCCGGAGATCGATGTCGTGGCGATCGCGACGCCTTCGGGCATGCATTTCGAGCACGCCATAGATGTGATGACGCGCTACAAGAAGCATATCCTGATCGAGAAGCCGACCTTCATGCACCCCGGTCAGCTGAACACGGCCTATGACTTCGCCGAGAAGAACGGGCTGAAGATTTTCCCGGTCTTCCAGAACCGCCACAACAAGGCGGTGAAGCGCGTCAAGGAATCGATCGAAAAGGGCGAGTTGGGCGATATTCGCATCATGGCGGTGCGCGTGCGCTGGTGCCGCCCGCAGCGCTATTACGATTTGGCGCCCTGGCGTGGCACCTTCTCCCACGATGGCGGCGCTCTTTCCAACCAGGGCATCCACCACATTGACCTGCTTCGGCATTTCGGCGGCGAAGTGGACCAGCTGAACGCGGTGCTGCGGACGCTGGGCGCCAATATCGAGGTGGAAGACACGGCCGTTGCCACCCTGAAATATCCCGGCGGTGCGGTCGGGGTGGTGGAAGTCACCACTAGCGCGCGCCCCGACGATTTCGAGGCTTCGCTGTCCATCGTGGGCGCCAATGGCCTGGCGCAGCTTGGCGGCTGGGCGGTCAACGAGCTGCAGGTCTTCACCCCGGATCCGTCGGCCTGTGCGGAATTCAGCGAAAAAATTCCTGATGCCTATGGTTTCGGTCACCAGCAGGTTTATCGCGACCTGGTAGAGGACATGCAGGGCCGCAAGCCCTATCCGGTGGATCGCCAGGATTGCCTCAACACCATCAACCTGCTGCACGCATTTTACCGGTCCGACGAAGTCGGCGGCTGGGTGGATGTGCAGGCGGGTGTGCCGTCCAGCCGCATGGGGCGCCCGAACGATGAAATCTCCAACCTGTATCGCACGCCTGCGCCGCAGCCGGCGGACGCCTGATGACCTCCAGACCGCCCCTCAAAGTCGGCATCGCCGGCTATGGCGTGGTAGGCAAACGCCGCCGCCAGTTCATTGACCTGCATCCCGGGCTGAAGACGGTCGCGGTGTGCGATCGCAATTTCACCGGCGAGGGCGTCCTGCCTGACGGCGTGCATTTTCACAGCGATTATCGCCAGCTGCTGAACGAGGATCTGGATATCCTGTTCGTCTGCCTCACCAACGACATCGCTCCCGAGGTTACCATCGCCGGCTTGGAAAAAGGCCTGCATGTTTTCTGCGAAAAGCCACCTGGCCGCGATGTTGCCGATATCGCCCGGGTCGTTGCCTGTGAAAAGAAGCATCCCGGGCTGAAACTGAAATACGGCTTCAACCACCGCTATCATGACTCGGTTGTGGAAGCGCTGAAACTGACCCAGTCGGGCGAGTTCGGCCAAGTGCTGAACATGCGCGGTGTCTACGGCAAGTCCCAGTTCATCAGCTTCGGCCAGAAGTCGGACTGGCGGGTCGAGCGCGAACTGTCGGGCGGCGGCATCCTGCTAGACCAGGGCATCCACATGGTGGACCTGATGCGCCTGTTCGGCGGCGAATTTCACGAGGTGCACAGCATCATCAGCAATGATTTCTGGCACCATCCGGTCGAGGATAATGCCTATGCGCTGATGCGCAGCGACAAGGGCGTGGTGGCGCTGCTGCATTCCACCGCCACGGAATGGCGGCACCGTTTCCGGCTGGAAGTGACATTGAGCAAGGGCGCCATCATCCTCAGCGGCATCCTGTCAGGTTCCAAGAGCTACGGTGCGGAAACCATGACAGTGGTCTGGGCTTCCGACGAAAGCGCCGGCGACCCGCGCGAGCAGACCACCCGTTACAACAACGACCCCTCCTGGGCCAGCGAGATTGCCGAGTTCGCCGATGCCGTGCTGAACGACAAGCCGATCGAGAATGGTTCGTCCGAGGACGCGTTGCGCACCATGCAGCTGGTTTATCGTATTTACTGCAGCGACAAGACATGGCGGGACCGCTGGAACCTCAGCGACACCGCGCCGGAAATCTGACGGAGAGAAAAATGACGAAGATCATCGGTTTGATTCCTGCCCGCATGAAGGCCAGCCGGTTCCCCGGCAAGCCGCTGTTTCCCATCCATGGCAAGCCGATGATCGAGCATGTCTGGCATCGTGCCGCCATGTATCCCAAGTGGGACAAGCTGGCGATTTGCACCTGCGATACCGAGATCGAGGATTTCGCCAAGTCCAAGGGTTTCGATGTGGTGATGACCGCCGACACCCATGTGCGCGCCCTGGACCGCGTGGCGGAAGCCGCCGGCAAGTGCGGCATCCCCGTGGACGCCAATGACATCGTGGTCTGCGTCCAGGGCGACGAGCCGATGATGCGTCCCGACATGATCGACGCTGTTTGCAAGCCGTTCGAGGACCCCGAGGTTAACGCCAGCGTACTGGCCATGCACATCGTCGACGAGGCGATCTTCCGCAATGTCGACACGGTCAAGCTGGTGCACGACATTCATGGCGACGTGCTCTACACCTCGCGCTCGCCCATTCCCTACGGCAAGACCTTCACGCCCGAGATGGGCGCCCGGCGCATCTATGGCATCCTGGCCTTCCGCTGGCATTACCTGCAAACCTTCCTCAACCTGGCGCCGACACCGCTGGAACTGCAAGAAGCCTGCGACAGCAACCGCATCTGTGGCAGCGGCCTGAAGCAGCGCGTCGCCCCCTATCCCAACGTGCCGTCCTATTCAGTCGACAGCCCGGCCGACCGCGAATTCGTGGAGCGCGAGATCGTCAAGGACCCCTTCTGGGGCAAGTACTGATGACGCTGAAGGGCAGGCTCGCGGTCGTCACGGGCGGCACGCGCGGTATCGGCCGCGCCATTGTCGAACGTCTCCTCGCGGACGGCGCCGAGGTGATCGCCACCGGCCGGGCCGCGAGCGGCGACGTGGCCGGCGCGCGCTATGAAGGCGTGGACATGGAAGCCCCCGAGCAGGTCGAGGCCTTCAGCCGCAAGCTGGCGGAGCTGAAGCCCGACATCCTGATCAACAATGCCGGCTTCAACAAGAATTTGCCCTTCGCCGAAATCCCGGCCGAACTGTTCGAACGAATCCAGCAGGTCAATGTCACGGCGCCGTTCCGCTTCAGCCAGGCTGTGCTGGCCGGCATGCGCGAACGGAAGTGGGGCCGCATCGTCGGCATCAGCTCCATCTTCGGCATGATCAGCAAGGAGTACCGGGCCAGCTATTCCACCAGCAAGTTCGCGCTGGACGGCATGATGACGGCGCTGGCCGCGGAAGTGGCGGTGGACGGCATCCTGGTCAACTGCGTGGCGCCGGGTTTCACGGAAACCGACATGACCCGCACCGCGCTGGGCGAAAAGGGCATCGCGGATCTGGTGGCACGGGTTCCGATCCGCCGTATGGCGCAGCCGCACGAGATCGCGACCTTCACAGCCTGGCTTGCCGGGCCGGAAAACACCTATATAAGCGGCCAAATCATCGCCATAGACGGAGGTTTCACGCGTGTCTGACACGGTGAACGGTGCCACGCTGGAAGTCCAGTCCCACAAGGGACCTTACAGCGTCCATTTCGATGAGGACGCGATCGCACGCATAGCCGCTGACACCAAGGCGCCTCTGCACATCATCGTTGACCGACGCGTGGCGCATCTGCACCGTGAATTGCTGGCGCCGCTGCTGTCGGGTCCCTCCGTCCTGATGATCGATGCGCTGGAGCCTAACAAGTCGCTGGAAGCCAGCCCCGCCTATGTTACCCACCTGGTCTCCAAGGGCATTCGCCGCGATCATCGGCTGGTCGCCATCGGCGGCGGCATCATCCAGGACATTACCTGCTTTCTGGCTGCCAACATGCTGCGCGGCGTGGACTGGATCATGGTCCCCACCACCTTGCTGGCGCAGGCCGATTCCTGCATTGGCTCAAAAAGCTCGATCAATTGCGGCGGCGCCAAGAACATCTTGGGCACTTTCACCCCTCCGAAGGAAGTCTGGATCGCCGCGCGCTTCCTGGACACCTTGGCCGAGCAGGATGTGCGTTCCGGCGTGGGCGAGATGCTGAAGGTCCACGCCATTGACGGCCCGACATCCTTCGACCGCATTTCCGCCGATTATGACAAGATACTTTCCGATCGCGCCACCTTGCTGGCCTATGTCCGCCGCTCGCTGGAGATCAAGCAGCGCTATATCGAGGTGGATGAGTTCGACCGTGGTCCGCGCCTGGTGTTCAACTTCGGCCACAGCTTCGGTCACGCCATCGAGGCAGCAACCGACTTCGCCATTCCCCACGGCATCGCCGTCACCATCGGCATGGATGTAGCTTTGGAAGTGGGCAAGGGTCTGGGCAAGACGGATGCCGCGACCGTGACCCGCATGCGCCCGGTATTGCAGCGCAACGCCAAGGGCTATCACACCGTCCCGGTGCCGCAGCCGTCTTTCCTCGCTGCCTTGAGCAAGGACAAGAAGAACACCGGCGCGGGCTCGGCCACCGTCATCCTGCCGATGGGCGACGGCCGGATCGAACGTGTGACAATTCCCATGGACGAAACGCTTCGCGGAATATGCGCGCACTATTTTGAGACAGCCCATGAGTAGCCCCAAGCGCGTCGCAGTCGCATCCCGCTCTTTTTCCCGCCATCCTGTATTGCGCGCGGAATTGCAGGCGCTCTATCCCGACGTCACATTCAACGATGCTGGTACGTCTCTTGCGGGCGAAGAACTGGCGCAATTTCTGTCGGGCCACGATGCTGTGATTACGGCGCTGGAGAAGGTGGACGAGGCGCTGCTGAAACAGTTGCCAGATCTCAAGATTTTGTCGAAATATGGCGTCGGCTACGACATGGTCGACATTGCGGCCCTGCGCCGCCGCAATATCCGCTTTGGCTGGACCGGTGGGGTCAACAAGCGCTCCGTTTCAGAACTCGTCATCGCATCCGTCATCGCGCTTCTTCGTCACGTGCCGCGAGGGTATCGCGAGGTTCTTGACGGCGGCTGGCGTCAGCTGCAAGGACGCCAGCTGACTGGCCGAACGGTCGGTATCATCGGATGCGGCCATGTCGGCAAGGATCTTGCCATCCTGCTGAAGGCATTCGACTGCAATATACTGGCCAACGATATCCTGGACTTTCCGGAGTTCTACGCCCAGCATGGCGTTACGCCGGTGTCATTGGAAGAGCTTCTCGCGCGCGCAGATGTCGTGACGCTGCACTTGCCCATGGATTTGACCACCGCGAATATTCTGTCGGCGGAGCGTCTTGCATTGATGCGCCCGGACGCCCTGCTCATCAATGCCGCGCGCGGTGGTCTTATAGATGAGGGGGCGCTCGTGGAGCGGCTGAAGACCGGCAAACTGGCGGGTGCAGCACTCGATGTTCTGGCGGTGGAACCGCCCGAGGACACGGCCCTTGTGTCCTTGCCCAACGTGCTGGTGACGCCGCATTTGGGCGGCAGTTCGGAAGAAGCGGTCTTGGCAATGGGGCGTGCCGCCATCGCCGGCCTGATGTCGGCGCGCATCCCTGATGGCACGTGGCCAAGTTGATTGCTCGCTGATAGACTTTGTTCTCCGACCATTTGGCTATATAGTCTTATTACAAGCAACGAGTGGCTCACGTGACAGAGGCTGAATATCTTCAGCGCAGGAATCCCCGCGCGTTCGCCGACCGAGCCTCCGGTGTAAAGGCTTGGGTCATAGGCCGGCTAGGCCCCCGGAACATTGTTGCGGTTCGCCTGTTCCTGATCGTTTTCGCGGTCGTCTTTGTTGTGGGATTTCTGGTCCTGACCACGATCGGTCCTAAATATTCCGCCAGGGCGATCGTGGGCCCGCAGGTTACAGAACAGGCTGGTGGGGGGGCGAGCGGATTGGGCGCTGGTCTTGGAGGGCTGGGAACCTTCCTGGGAGGCAAGCAGCAATCCGAGGATCTCGTCGCTTTTCAATCGCTGATCGGCACCGCGGGGTTTTCGGAATATCTCATCAGAAAAAATCATCTCGATAAGGTGATTTTCCCCCACGGGATCCACCATTCGTTCGTCTCGGTTTTCCTGCACATGCTATTTGGGCAACCCGTGTCCAACGAAGTGACGACGGCCGATGTCCAAAGCTATATCCAGAGCAATGTATCCGTCCAGTCGCGACTCGAAACGCCCTACATCGAACTTTCCTACGCCAACAAGGATCGCGACGATGCGGTGAGGGTTCTACAGACGTTGATGAAATCCGGCGACGACGTGCTGCGCCTTCGGAAGGCGGCGTCGCTGAACACGCAAATTGAATATCTCAGCCACGTGTTGCGCACGACCACCGATATAGAGCAGCTGGATCTCTTTCGAAAAATTCTCGGCGAAAAGCTCGCTGCCAAGGTTCTGATCGACACTCAGGATACGTATTCCTTTCGTGTTTTCGACGCGCCGTTCGCGCCGTTGGTGCCGAACTCTCCCAATATCGCGATGCTCATGATCCTGCTGATTCTGGCGTCCCTGTTTCTGGCGATGACGGTTACGGTCGGCTGGTACTGGTGGTTCAGAAAGCCCGCGCATTGACCCATGAAGCTGGCGCGGTTTTCCCTGCTTTTCTTCATTTATTCCTGCCAGGTGTTTCTGGGTACGCCGCCGGTACTCCTGGCGCTCCAGCTTCTTGCGATGGCTATTGCGATCGCGGCGGTCGTCATCGTGGCGGTAAGGCAGCGAAACATCGTTTTCCCACCTGTTTTTCTGTTTTTTTTCCTGCTGTTCTTTGCGTATCTGAGTTTTAGCGCAATCCTGGCGATAGAACTGGCGCAAACGCCACTGCCAGTGATGCAGCGTTTCTTCCAGGTGTTTTTGACGACGCTCGCCGCGCCGCTGCTTGCCTACAGCTTCTGGAGGCTCGGCATGATGGCGAACGAAAGGATTCTGAAACACATCCTGCTCGCGACGCTCAGCTATACCGTGTTCAAGCTCATGATAGTGGCGTTTTTCCTGTTCTCCGGCGTCTCGGTACTCATGCTTGACGTCTTTTTTGTTGCATTTTTCGATACCGCAGCAACCACGGGGGGCGCGGAAGGAACGATCATCAGATTCATGGCGCCGGCGGATTTCCTGGCGCCGTTCATTTTTTACTATGCGGTGGTTTATATGCGCGGCTGGCGCAGGGCTGTTACTGCCACGATAATGGCCATGGGCATCTATGTGACCATCTCCCGCTTTATATGGATTGAAAGCGCCTTCGCGCTTCTGATGTGCCTGTTTACCTTTTCACGGGGTCAGATATTCGCGACGCTGCTAAGCGTCCTTGTGGCACTGCCCGTGGCGGGGCCGGTGCTTTTCCCAGTCATTCAACACCGGCTTTTCGACCCTGATGTTTCTCGCTCCGATTCCATACGCATCCAACAATCCGAAGCTCTTACGCAGGATGCGGAAAAGCATTTCCTGTTCGGACACGGCCTGGCCAGCTACAGTTACAAAATGGTGCGTGATCGCAGGTCGCCCTACACTTACGAGGAGCAGTGGTTGGCCCTGATCTATCAGTTGGGTGTCGTCGGATTTCTGTTCCTGCTCGGCCTGCTGTTTTTCAACCTGGTGCCGTTGCTGACTTCGCGTTCTGTCGATGCGATACCGGCGCTGCTGCTGTTCCTGTTTTCGCTGCTGTCGGGTTTTGCGAACCCATCCTTGATCGGACGATCAGCCGGGGTTGGTTTCGCCTTCGTGCTTTGCCTGGGGGTGATGATCCGGTCTCGAAAAGCGCCGCGGCCGGGGCCGGAGAGCGGGCACCCGTCTGCAATGCCTGTGCTGCCTTGACAAGGGTTTCGGCAGCGGGCGGGCGGTTATGGGGCAACGGGCGCGATTTGCTTGACCCGACAGTGAATTCTTTTATAGAGGGGGCGCTGGGCGGTTTCCTCTGGGGCGCGGCCTCTCAGTTCCATGCAGCCAAATAAACCGGTCCCGCCCAATGGTAGCAGCATGAAGGTTCTGATTTTGGCTGGCGGCAAGGGCACGCGGCTCAGCGAAGAAACAGACGTCCGTCCCAAGCCCATGCTGGATATCGGTGGGCGACCGATGCTCTGGCACATCATGAAGCTCTATTCGCGCTACGGTCACCATGATTTCGTGATCCTGCTCGGACACAAGGGCTACGTGATCAAGGAATATTTTGCCAATTATTTTCTGCATCAGAGCGACGTGACGATAGACCTGTCGGACAACAAGATGCAGGTTCATAACAATACCAGCGAGCCTTGGCGCATAACCTTGCTGGATACTGGCCCCGAAACCATGACTGGTGGCCGCGTCAAGCGTGCACAGCCTTTTGTGGGCGACGAACGCTTCATGTTGACGTATGGCGACGGCGTGTCCGACGTGAACATGGACGCATTGCTCAAGCATCACGAGGGTCATGGTCGCGCCATGACCATGACCGCGGTGCAGCCCGACGGCCGTTTTGGGACCTTCGAAGCTGACAAGGATGGCGGCGTCAAGCGGTTTCTGGAAAAGCCGCGCGGGGACGGGTCGTGGATCAATGGCGGGTTCTTTGTCTGTGAGCCGAGGGTGTTCGATTTTATTCCGGCAGGCGATGATACGGTGCTGGAGCGCGAACCCCTGGAACGCCTGGCCTCGGATGGCCAGCTTTCGGCCTATCACCATGACGGCTTCTGGAAGTGCATGGATACGCTGCGCGACAAGACTGACCTGAACAAGGCTTGGGACAGCGGTGCCCCGCCTTGGAAAACCTGGTAGCGCCATGAGTCATTTTCAGAACGCCTATGCCGGCAAGACCGTGCTCGTGACCGGCCATACCGGATTCAAGGGCACCTGGCTGACCGCCTGGCTCCTGAAGCTTGGTGCCAAGGTAGTAGGCGTGTCGAACGGTATTCCAACCCAGCCGTCGATGTTCGAGGTGCTGGGGCTGGAAAAGCGCATTTCCCACCATGTCGCCGATGTCCGCGATCTACTGCGGCTCAAATCTATCATCGATCAGGAGCAGCCTGACTTTGTCATTCATCTGGCGGCGCAGGCCATCGTTTCCCTGTCCTACAAAGACCCTGTAGAGACGGTCTCCACCAATGTCATCGGCACCATGAATGTGCTGGAAGCGTTGCGCGGCTATGTGAAGCCATGCGCCGTGGTGATGATTACCAGCGACAAGTGCTACGACAATGTCGAGTGGGAATGGGGCTACCGCGAAACCGACAAGATGGGCGGCAAAGACGTTTATAGCGGTTCCAAGGGCGCCGCCGAGCTCGTGATCCGGTGTTACGTCGACAGCTTCTTTCGCGACAAGGATTGCAAGATTCGCATCGGCGTGGGCCGCGCCGGCAACGTCATCGGGGGGGGCGATTGGGCAAAGGACAGGATTGTCGCCGATTGTGTGCGCGCCTGGAGTGCGGGCAAGGCGGTGGAGATCCGCAGTCCGCGGGCGACGCGTCCTTGGCAGCATGTGCTCGAACCACTGAGCGGTTACCTTGCCCTAGGTGCTGCGCTGGCCGATGGCCGGCTGCATGGCGAAGCATTCAATTTCGGCCCGCGCGCAGAGCAGAACCATACAGTGCTGGATCTGTTGCGCGATATTGCAAGGAAATGGGGTCATGTCGACATGGAAGGGGCTGTGCGCGTGACCGCCAACATTCCGTTCCACGAGGCCGGTTTGCTCAAATTGAGTTGCGACAAGGCACTCTTTCACATGAAGTGGGAGCCCAACTTGATTTATCGCGAGACAGTGGATTTTGTTAGCGACTGGTATGTCGGCTACTACAAGAACAAGGCTGATATGTATGCGCTCACCAGCGATCAGATTTCAGCCTATGAGGACATCGCCAGGTCGCGTGACCGCGTCTGGACCATACCATGACGGGTAGTGTTCTGGTCACGCCCCTGAAGCGTATCGCCGGGTCGGCTGGCAGCGTTATGCACGCGCACAAGGTGTCGGCGCCAGGGCATGCGGGATTTGCGGAAGCCTACTTTTCCGAAATCCATGAAGGCACGACAAAAAACTGGCGTCGGCACAGCCGCATTACGATGAACCTTGTTGTGCCACGCGGCAACGTGCTGTTCGTCATTCACGACGAAGGCAGTGGCGCCTTCGTCACGCACCGTATTGGTGAAGACAATTATGCCCGGCTTACGGTTCCGCCAGGACTTTGGATGGCGTTCCGCGGCGAAGGCCCCGGCACGAGCCTGATCCTTGACATCATTGACGCCGAGCACGATCCAGGCGAGGCCGATGTCCGTGACATTTCCGCTTTCGCATTTGCCTGGTGACGCGAATGTCCCGGGTCCGTCTGTCTCGTTCCTCCGTCGGTATCGAAGAAAAGGAAGCCTTGGCCCGGGTGATCGATGGCGCCTATCTTGGCATGGGCGAGGAAGTTCGCCTGTTTGAAGAGGAAATAGGCGCCATGATCGGTGCGGGGCGCCAGGTGGTGTGTGTCGCCACCGGCACGGCTGCGCTGCACATGGCGGTATCTTGTCTGGATATCGGTGTCGGCGATGAAGTGCTTGTACCCACCATTACCTATGTCGCCAGTTTCCAGGCTATCAGCGCCACTGGCGCCAAGCCGGTTGCCTGTGATGTGCGGTCTGACGACGTGTTCCTGGATATTAAGGATGCGGAACGGCGGCTCACCGCGAACACCAGGGCGATCATGCCGGTACATTACGCCAGCGGCGCTGGCGCTTTGCGCGAGACATATGCATTTGCCAAGGCCAACAATCTTCGTGTCATCGAGGATGCTGCGCATTCCTTTGGCAATGATCGGGATGGATTGAAGGTGGGCGCCGACGGAGACATCGTCTGTTTCAGCTTTGACGGCATCAAAAACATCACCAGTGGCGAGGGCGGGGCCATTGTCACGGGCGACCTTGTCCTGGCGCAGCGGCTCCGCGACGCGCGCCTGCTCGGCGTGGAGAAGGATACGGAAGCTCGCTATCTTGGTCGCCGCAGCTGGACCTTTGACGTCCACCACCAGGGCTTTCGCTACCACATGAGCAATCTGATGGCGGCGCTGGGCCGGGCGCAACTCAAAAAGCTCGATACCTTTGCGTCCCGCCGGCGGGCGCTGGCAAAACGTTATGTCCGCGCCTTTGCAGGGCTGAACGGTCTTTTGACGCTGGACCTGGATTGGGCGCAAATCGTGCCGCACATCTTCGTTGTCAGGGTGCCGGGCGGCGCGCGCGATCTTCTTATAGACTCACTCAAGGCGCAGGAGATCGAGACCGGTTTTCATTACCAACCCAATCACACGCTGAGTTTCTTCAAAACCGACTATTCCCTGCCTGTGGCAGAACGCCTGGCTGACGAGCTCCTGACCCTGCCAATGCATGCCGAGCTGACTGACGAAGGGCAGGACCGCGTGATTGCTGGCGTGACCGGCTTCTTCAGGTCACGTTGATGCCCAAGCTCTCCGTTATTATGAATTGCTATAACGGCGCGGAATTTGTCCGTGGCGCGATCGAAAGTGTCTATGCGCAAAGCTTTCAGGATTGGGAAATTATTTTCTGGGACAATTGTTCGACGGATGCCACTCCCGATATCGCCAAAAGCTTCGATCAAAAACTGCGATATTTCCGCAGCGAGATAACCACCCCCCTTGGAACAGCGCGCAACATGGCGATGGGGCAGGCCCGGGGTGAATGGATCGCCTTCTTGGATCATGACGATCTGTGTCTGCCGCATCGTTTTGAACGGCAGATGGCAGCGATCGGCGATCGTGATTTTGCGCTGTGTTACGCCGGCATGCGCGAGGTCAACCCCCAGGGCAAGCTGGTCCGCGAGGTGATGCCGCAGCATCACACCGGCCACATTTTCGGGGAATTGCTCGCGAACTGCGACGCATTTTTGCAAACCACAATGGTCAATCGCGGCTATATGCAGCGCTACGGCATCGAGACAGCGCCGTTCTACATGCTGTTCGAGGACGTCAACCTGTTCCTCAAGCTGGCGGCGAGGGGACCTGTTTGCGTTCTGCCGGAAGTGGTCAGCATTTGGCGTCTTCTGCCCACCAGTCTCAGCGAAACCAAGAAAGACCGGTTTGCGCTCGAATATTTCCATCTTCTGGACGATCTTCGCCAGTCAAACCCCGGCATTGAGTTGCGCTATCCGGAAGCTTTCCGGCAGGCGGAGGCGAGGGGATTCTATTATCAAGCGCGCCGGGACATGGAGATCGGCAATTCTGCGGCTGCGCGGCAGCAGATGCGTAAGATAGCCGGCGTGCGCAGGGTCTATACCGTTCTCTACTTGCTAAGTTACTGGCCCTGGCTGTGGAACACGGCGCATGACCGCACGCTGAAGGCAAGGCTGACCAATCTGTTTTTGGGCCGGGGCCGGGCCGCCGCGAGAGGAGGTATCTGAATGCGCATTCTGGTTACCGGGGGATCCGGGTTCATTGGAACCAATCTTGTGGCCTTTTTGCTGCAGCGTGGTGACACGGTGCTCAATATCGATTCCCAGCCACCGCTTGAGCCAGATCACGCGCCGCAGTGGCGCAAGGTTGATATCTGCGACAGTGATGCGGTTGATGCCGCGGTCCGCGATTTTGCGCCGACGCACATTGTCCATCTGGCGGCGCTGGCGACGTTTGCGGCCAGCAAGGCCGATCTGGATCGCGCCAATGTGGATGGCACCATCCACGTTCTGGATGCTGTATTGGCGCACGCGCCGGGCAGTCGGGTTTTAGTGACATCCACCCAGTATGTGAACGGCCCGGGCACACCGTTTGACGATGACCTAAAGTTCCACCCCGTCAATGATTATGGCGAGAGCAAGAAGGGTTCGGAGCTGGCTGCCCGCAATTCAAAATATGACAAGCTGGACTGGATCATCACCCGGCCCACAAACATCTGGGGGCCTTATCACCACCGCTTCTCGACCGAGATATGGAAGTATATCCGCAAGGGCTTCTACATGCACCCCGGCCATCAGCCGATCGTGCGAGCCTATGGTTATGTGGGCAATGTCGTGCGGCAGATTGAAATCCTGCTGACAGCGCCGGCGGCGCGTGTGCGCCACCAGGTCTTTTATCTGACCGATCCCAATGTCGACTCGTACGATGTGCTGAACGAATTCTCCATGACGCTACGCAAGCGGCCGCTGCCGCGTGTCCCCTATCCGCTGCTGCGCGCCGCTGCCCTGGTCGGCGACTTGGTGCAGGCGGTCGGGCTGAAGGCACCATTCCGAAGCGACCGGCTTCATCGCATGACAACGGGCCATCTGGGTCGCTACGAGGCCCTCTGGGACGATTTTGGCTACCGCCCGCTCAGCCTGCCGGCGGCGGTCCGGGAAACCACGGCATGGCTGGTTGAAAAGTACCCGCAATATTACCGCTAAACCAGTTTTCGGTTGCAGAAAAAGCTTGCCGGCTGTAGGGCCATTGCGGCTTTCCATTTGATATTTCCGGGGCTTAGGGCCGCCAGTGGCTTTTGGCAAAAGGGCAGAAGATGACGACGCAAAGCGGCAAGGGAAAAACTGCGCTGATCACCGGCACCACCGGGCAGGATGGCGCCTATCTGGCTGAGTTGTTGCTGGAAAAGGGCTACACAGTTCACGGCCTCAAGCGCCGCTCATCGTCCTTCAATACTGGCCGCATCGAGCACCTCTATCAGGATCCGCATGAACGCAATCCGCGGTTCATTCTCCATTACGGGGACATGACGGATTCCACCAACCTGATCCGCATTGTGCAACAGACCGTGCCGGACGAAATCTACAATCTCGCGGCCCAGTCGCATGTGCAGGTAAGTTTTGAAACTCCCGAATATACCGCCAATGCCGATGCCATCGGAACCCTGCGCCTGTTGGAGGCAATTCGTCTGCTGGGGATGGAGGCAAAGACCCGTTTCTACCAGGCTTCCACATCCGAGCTGTATGGCAGGGTGCAGGAGGTTCCGCAGAAAGAAACCACGCCTTTCTATCCGCGAAGTCCCTATGCCGTCGCCAAGCTTTATGGCTACTGGATCGTGGTGAATTACCGCGAGGCCTACAATATGCACGCCTCCAACGGAATCCTGTTTAACCACGAAGGTCCGACCCGCGGCGAAACCTTCGTTACCCGCAAGATCACCAGGGCAGTTTCCGCGATCAAGCTCGGGCTTCAGGAAAAGCTTTATCTGGGAAATATTGACGCCAAGCGGGATTGGGGGCATGCGCGGGAATACGTTCGCGGCATGTGGCTGATGCTGCAGCAGGAAAAGCCCGACGATTACGTGCTTGCGACGGGCGAGACGCACGCGGTGCGCGAGTTCGTTGAAAAGGCATTCGCCCATGTTGGCGTTGAGATCGCCTGGCTGGGCAAGGATATTGATGAAAAGGGCATCGACGCGAAAAGCGGCAAGGTGCTGGTGGAGATCGACCCGCGTTATTTTCGTCCCACCGAGGTCGACTTGCTGATCGGCGATCCCACCAAGGCGAACAAGGTCCTGGGCTGGAAGCATGAAACCAGTTTCGGCGCCCTGGTCACCGAAATGATGGAGGCCGACTTGGTCGCCGTGGCGCGCGAGAGGCACAAGAGTGAGTGAAGTCATCTTCCCGCTCGCGGGCAGGCGCGTCTGGGTTGCGGGACATGCCGGCATGGTTGGCTCGGCGCTGGTGCGCCGCCTTGCGGACGAGAATTGCGAAGTTCTGGTCACCACACGCAAGGATGTCGATCTCAAGGAGCAGGGCGCGGTACGTAACTGGATGGCGCGGGAAAAGCCGGACGTGATCTTCCTGGCTGCCGCAAAAGTCGGTGGCATACTCGCCAATGATTCCTATCCCGCAGACTTTCTCTATGACAACCTGATGATCGAGGCGAACGTCGTGGAAGCAGCCTTCCGCAATGATGTCGCCAAGATGGTGATGCTGGGATCGAGCTGCATCTATCCGCGGCTTGCGCCCCAGCCCATTCCCGAGAGCGCATTGCTTACCGGTCCGCTCGAGGCCACGAATGAATGGTACGCGATCGCCAAGATAGCGGGCATCAAGCTGGCTGAAGCTTATCGCAAGCAGCATGGCCGCGACTTTATTTCCGCCATGCCGACCAATCTCTATGGCCCTGGCGACAATTACGATCTCAACACGAGCCATGTTGTGCCGGCGCTGATTCGCAAAGCACACGAGGCGAAGGAAGCGGGCGCGGCGACGCTGACCATCTGGGGGTCTGGTACGCCCCGGCGCGAATTTCTGCACGTGGATGATTGTGCCGATGCCTGCGTTCATCTGCTGAAATTTTATTCCGGTGCGGGCCATGTCAATGTCGGCTCGGGCAGCGATCTGCCTATCGCGGAACTGGCGAGGCTGATTTGCCTTGAGGTGGGATTCAAGGGTGAGATCGTCTGCGACACCAGCAAGCCCGATGGCACTCCGCGCAAGCTGATGGACAGCAACTACCTTCATTCGCTGGGCTGGCAGCCCAAGGTCGGGCTTCAGGAAGGTCTTGCTTCAGCCTACCGCGATTTCCTGAGCAGAAAGGCGCGGCAGGGCTAGTTTCCCTGAATACGCTCCAGCTCTTCCTGGCTCTGGCGTAGTGTTTCGTAATACAGGCTGGTATCGCCGACCATACGCTGTCCGCCATCGCGCTGGACTGGCCTCAGATCCATGCCGAACTGTGCTTGCGTCTCGATCGGCGCGATCCAGTTCAGCGGGATGCGGATTATGATTCCCTTGTCGAAGCTGCCCTCGCCGAATTGCTGCGCGGAAACATTGGTTTTGGTGAAGAAGGCGCCGATTTCGACGCCGGTGGCGAAGCGGCGCGTAACTTCCACCGTCAGGCCGCGGTCTTTCGCCAGGTACTGGCCTGCGCGCACGACGAAGTTTAAATCGTACCAGGGCGAGGCATAGTAAAGTGATACGTGTCCGGTAAAGGCGCGATAGCTTTGAAGACCCAATAGCCGGTCGAAGTCGCGAGACTGCACCTCGAACCCATCCACGCCAAGCGCCCAGCGCTGGCCCAGCGGGCGCCACAGCATCTCGCCGCCAACGCCGGCAAACATGCTTTCAAGGTAGCCGGCCTTCACGGAAGCAAACACGGTGGGCGCGATCCGGAAGCGGTATTCCGCGTCCAGGAGGGCGAGGCCATTCTTGCCCTGCGTGAAATATCTCAGATAATCGGTGCGCACATGCGGCAGATCGCTGGAAGGCGGGCGATTGGTGTTGAACGTATCGAACAGGCTTGCTTCCGCCTGGCCGTTGATGGACAGGCCGGGCAGAAGTTCGACCGACGACTGAAGTCCCGCCAGGAACTGGACACCGAATGGATTTTGCGGATCGAAAAGCTGCTGGCGGAACTGCGGGAAAATGAACCAGGAAAAGCGGGGGTAACTGCCGGCCGTCGCGGCTGCCAGAACCGGATTTTCCATCGGCGCCGGCTCCATCTTGACGTTTGCGCCAAAGTTGAACGCGCCGGTCTGTGACAGGTCGCGTTCCAGGGGCGCCCGCAGGATGGTGAATTGCCGGGTGGGTTGGCCGGCATATGTCGCAATCAGCTGAAATTTCTCGATCTCCACCGGCGCGTCCTGTGTCAACACGTCGGTCAGGCGCTCTACTGCATCCGCCTCGGAGAAATAATGCGAGTTGCTGTAATAGACCGTCGCCACGCTGTCGGTCAGTGCGACAGCCTGGATATCGATTTGTTGCTTGGCGCTGTCGGCCCGGATTTTCCGGATTGCTGCCGCGTCGCCTGCCGCCGTGCGGCCATCGGCGTGGATCAGCGTCGGTGCAGCGATTAGGTTGGTCAATGCCACCGCACCCATGTCGCGGCTGAAATTGGCATTCACCAGCAAGGGGGGCGCGGCAGCGACCCGGCATTGCCTGCTGGTGGAGGCCCGCGTGATTTTTACGCTGGTGATGGTGCTGTCGTGCCGGGCGATAAGCTGGGCGACACTGCGGCAAATAACGTCGGGATCACCGCCGGAAAAGCTCAGCGCAATCACATGACCGTTCAGGGTGATGTCATTCAGATTCTTGAGGCTCCAAAGCCCGTCGACCAGCTGGGCATTGGAAGCTGCGGCCTGAGATCGCACGCTGGCAAGCATGGTCCCATGTGCCCCCATGAGGGCTTCCAGCGCAGCCTGCTGTTCCTCGGCGGTGCGAATACGCACCTCGGGCGGCGTAGGGCCAAGCCTTTGCGGATAGGGGTCGTGCACAGGATCGAGCTGAAACGACAGGCTGGCACCAAGGGCGCGTCCATATAGCCAGTTCAGGCCGAAATTCACGGTCGGGGCGAACTGATAGGAAGCCCCGATGTTGAACTGGTTGTGCGGGCGAAACGAACCTCGCTGGGTTTCTGCAGTATACCTGTCGCTGCTGTATTCTGCGACCAGGGACAGTCCATCGACCGGCGTGGCCCAAGTGGCGCCTCCGAATAGCCCGACATTGCGGCCATGGAACAGCGCGTTGAAATTTGCGGCACCTGGCGCGGAACTCACGCCAAACACATCTGGGCGGACATCGAAAGAGGATTTGATCAGGGACAGGGGGTTGCGGAACAGCTCGGTGGAGCCCATACGCCCCCACCCCATGCCCAGGGTCGCGTCCACGGATCCGAAGCGTTTGCTGGCCACGATATATTCGCCGCTATAGGCCCCCGTTCCGACCATGTCGTTGGCGCCAACGGCAAGACCTGGAAGCAGGCCTGTTTCTTGCCAAAGGCGAATTTTCGCTCCAAAGCTGCGGTCGTAATAAACCGGAAACTGCGGATCAAAATGCTGCAGGCCGGCATATCGAAAATTGAATTCCAGCCATGGCAGAGCCTGGAAGCCCAGATTGTAGCGTTGGGTGTTCTGCGTAAAAAACGCGCCGATCGACAATTCGCCATCCGGCGCCATGCGGGCGCTCGGCATGTCCACCAGCCCTACAGATCCGTAATTGTTGCGCGGAAGGACCTGGCCATATTCGTCGGCCGGCTGCCCAAAGCTGTCATCCGCGCGCGCGGCTGCGGAGATCAGAAGGATCGACGCTGAACCAACCAGTATGTGATAAAGGCTTCGACGCACGCGCCCGGTTCGTCGCGGGGGGATTTGGCGCGTCTTGCCCCTCACAGCTGCAGCCCTTTATCTTACAGCCCTTTCCTCGCCGGTCACCTAAGTATTTGCAAGGGAATTATTTTCTGGCAGTCGGCCCCCGTTACAGGGGGGGGTATACAGGCGCGATGGCAGCTTTTCGACCGCAAGATAGCCCCCCTTTTCGACGCGATAGGTGCTGGAAGGGGCTGCGCGAGCAGCACGCGGATACATCAAGACCGGCAATGATTGTCGTGAAGGCCTGGCCGGCTAAGCAATTGCTGGGAAATTGTTTTTCTTCCTGCTGCACGCGCCCTATGCTACATGCTCGCCTTCTGGGCGCGCATCGTTGAGGATAGAATGCTGAACGCATTTTCGGGATGGTTTGGTCGTGCGCGTGGCACGCGACCGGGCGGTTTTCTGGTCATTCCGACAATTGCGGTCCTTCTGACGGTCGTGGCGCCTGGCGCCAGCCAAAGCCAGATGCCGACGCCAGCGCAACTTCAGCAGTACCAACAAGCTGTCGGCAACCAGAACCAGAACCAAAATCTGCCACAGTCATTGCCGCAGCCTATAATCCTGCAGCCTGCGGTTCCCAACGACACCAATGGGCGATTGCCGCAATCGCGGCTGGAACAAATCCAGTCGCAACGTGCGGGCGAGCGGCTTGAGCAGTTTGGGTACAGCCAGCTCGGCCGTGCGGCCCAGGTCACCGTGTCCGAAACTGGCGCCGTGCAGGACGATTATGTTCTGGGGCCGGGCGATGAAATCGTTATCTCCCTTCGCGGCCAGGAAAACAGCGAATTTCGCGCCAACGTGGATCGCAATGGACAGGTTGTGGTGCCGCGTCTCGCGCCCATCGCTGCCAGTGGACGCACCTTCGGCAGTTTCCGCCAGGATGTGCAGGCGGCGGTTCACCGCGCCTACGTCGCAACCGAGGCATCAGTCGCGGTCGGTCGTGTACGCCAGATCACCGTACAGGTGACCGGCGAGGTCAATCGCCCGGGACAGCGCATCGTCACCGGGCTTTCTTCAGCGCTGGATGCATTGTTGCTGTCGGGCGGCATCAAGAAAACAGGGTCGCTGCGCGCGGTGCGCATCCTGCGCAATGGCCGCAGCTACAATGTCGACCTCTACAATGTGTTGACAGCCAGCGGCGGCGGCTCAGCGATGCGCCTTGCCGATGGCGACCGCATCATGGTGCCACCCCTCGGCAAGACGGTAGCTGTGACGGGGCTGGTGCGCAGATCGGGGATATTCGAGCTGGCCGCAGGGCAATCATCCATATCCGTGACTGGGCTACTGTCGCTGGCGGGCGGCCAGGAAGTGCGCGGTCGCTACCGCCTGTCGGTTTTGCGCATCCTGCCGCAGGGTGATTCCGAACTGGTCGCCCTGCCGGGGCAAACCGGCCAAGTACGCGACAGCGAAATCCTTTTCGTGCAGCTGGGCGCTGACCAGACCAACAGCCAGGCAACGCTATCTGGCGGTACCGGCCTTGCCGGTGCCTACCCGGTAGCGCCCGGCACCAGGCTTTCGGAGGTGCTGCGGGCCCCTGGTGCTCTGGGCCCTTCGCCCTACACACCGTTTGGCATCATTGTCCGCAAGGATCCCGCAACGCTGATGCCGGGGCTTTTGCCTTTTACGCCGGTCGCGGTTCTGTCCGGACGTGAGGACCAGGCGCTTCAGGGGTCTGACGTCATCCGGGTTCTTTCCACCAATGAAGTGCGACTTCTGAACTTTGTGGTGCAATCCTACACTGAGGGCCTCGCAAGCCAGCAAAGCGCCATTCGCAATCCCCTCAGTCAAAGGGATCCATCCCAGAACTCGCTTGCCAGCGCCGTTGCCTCGTCATCCGGCCAGGTCAGTGAACTCTCCAGTGTGAGCGACGTGCCGGCAAGTGTTCAGCGTGAACAGGTGTTGAAGCTGCTTGACAAAGCAGCGCCTGGAACCGCGATGGCAAGGCAGCAGGCCAATGAAGCAAAGGCCGAGGAAGAGCGGGCGTTTGGGCTACAGCAGAGAAAGCAACAGCAGCAGCTTGGCCTGAACGGGTCTGAAAACCGGGGCGGTCAATCTTTCGCACAATATCCGCAACAGGACGTCGTCGGCAATCAGATAGCCCCTGGCCAAATTGACCCGGCATCGGGAACGAGAACGCCGCAGCCGACATTGCCCAGTCTGCAGGACGAGCGGTTGGAGGATGGCGGTCCGGCGAGAAACTATGCGGATCAGACCGCCGACAATGGCCGTTTTGTCTCGAACCGCGAAGTGCAGAATTTTGGCCAACTGGCCCGGCAGCTGGGCGTCGACCCCCAGATTCTGATGAACTTCCTGGTGGACAACAGGGTTCGGCTGGACGGCGCAGTGCGCGGGGCCGGCTATTATTTTGTCGGTCCCAGCGCATCGCTGGCCGAAGTGGTGCAGGCTGCGGGCGGCACCGTGAACTGGGCAGATGAAAGCGGCGTCGAGCTGATTTCCACCGTAATTGATCGTCAGACCGGTCGTGCTGTCACGCAGCGTAATTCGTTGCCGCTGCGTCAGGGGGCGCTGACCAGCTACGTAGTGCGGCCGGGTGATCAGGTCAGGTTCGGCCAGGTGTTCACAGATGTGGGGATTGGCTCGGTTACGGTGCAAGGCGAAGTCCGCTTTGCCGGTACGTTCCCGATCATTCGTGGGGAGCGTCTTTCCAGTCTTCTGACGCGGGCAGGCGGCCTCACCAGCGTGGCCTATCCATACGGAACGGTGTTCCTGCGGCGATCCGCAGCTCAGGTGGAACGCGAGGGCTACACCCGCGCCGCAAACGAGGTGCAGAACCAGCTGGTTGTTGCCATGACCCGCGTCGGTAACGACAAGATCGATCCGGCCACCTTCGCTTCGATGCAAACCTTCGTGAACGAGTTGCGCAACCAGCAGGCACTGGGCCGCATTTCCATCATCGCGGACCCCAGCGTGCTGGCTGCCAACCCGGCACAGGATCCGTTGTTGGAGGCGGGGGACGTGGTTTACATACCGCAGCGGCCCGCCACGGTCTCGGTCCTTGGCCAGGTATTACAACCGGGCAGCTATCCCTACAAGGCGGGTGAAAGCCTGGCCGACTATGTTCAGCGCGCGGGTGGCTATTCCAGCACGGCGGACGAATCGCAGACCTTCATCGTTTTGCCCGATGGCTCCGCGCGGCGTGTCGAGAGGAGCTGGCTGAGCTTCAGCGAGAATAGCCTGCCACCAGGCAGTGCTATCGTTGTGCCACGCGATGTCACACCGCTGGACTTGCGGCAGACCATCATCGACGTGTCACAGATTCTGAGCCAGTTTGCCGTTACGATCGCGTCCGTGGCGGTTTTGTCCAAGCAATGATAGGCGGCAGCGTAACGCACTTGGCACCATTGTACGGATACGCACAGTAATCGGTTGGAACTTAATAGACGGACCAACGTTTAATGCGTGACAGCCGAGGATCCTTCAGCATTTTGCGCTGCAGCATCTTAAAAATTGACATGGCTGGCGTCACCGCCTAAGAAACACTAAAGCTAATTCTGCTTATTAAGGGAGCACTCCATGCGCAGTTTCGCTGCACTCATCATCGCCGGTACTGTTTTGGCATCCAGCGCCTTCGCGGCTCAGGTTGACGCTCCCCTCGCGCCGGGCAAGCCCGCTGGCGTGAAAGAAGCTCAGCAGGGCGGTAACGGTTTTCTTATGCTTGCCGGTGTTGCGGTCGTTGCTGGTGGCATTGCGCTGGTTGTTAGCCAGGGCAACAGCGGCAACAACATCGCCGTGACGACCACCACGACCGCGCCGTAAACCCTGTCGCCCCGACAGAATCAAAGAGAGCCTTCGGGCTCTCTTTTTTTATCCAGGCGGGCGGAATATCTCCGTCTCTATGATATCGCCCTTCGGATGGATGTGCTGGCGCGAGCGCCATGTAAAGCCGGTCTGCGGATCAAGCCAATAGCTGTTGACAAAAGCCCAATGCAGCGAAGGGCTGTTACAGATTTCCTCGACCCGGCGGGTTGATATCGTCTTTCCCAGAATCTTGATGACCTGGGTGCCAACAGCCCGCCCGCGGCAGGTGACAGGAACACCAAACAGGCCGGAACCGGAAAAATCCAGGACGCTCTGCTGCGTATAGGCGCCGTTCAGCGCCTGGCCGGGGGGCGCAATCGACTGGGTCGTGCCGGGCGCAAACGCCGTCAGGTTGTGCGGCAGTCCGACGGTTCGTCTGATCCTGCCATCCTGCGTCAGGATCACGACATGGGCCGCCGAGGTCCACAACAATTCCGACTGGTTTTCGGTGGCCAGCACGATGATATTCTGAGGGCCGTCGTTCAGGCGCCATCCCATGCTGGCATAGGGGATAGCGGCAGCCTGCTGCAGTGTCACGCCGCCCTTGCCGAAACTGCCTTTCAGGGTCTGTTTGACGACCGCCACATACTGCCCGAAGTCGCCGGAGCCTGACGAACTGCATCCGGCCAGCATAAGAACCCACGGCAAAGCCAGGAAACGGCCGGCCCGTATCATGGGGCGACGTTTTTGAGAATCTGCCTGAGGGCGGGCGCGATATCCGGGCGCGACAGCCCGACCGCGATATTGGCGTGCAGGAAGCCCACCTTGTCGCCGCAGTCGTAGCGCGCGCAATCGGTCTTGACCGCGTGAAAGGCCGTCTTGCCGATCATCTGCGCCATGGCGTCAGTGAGCTGGATTTCATTGCCGGCGCCGCGTTCCTGCCGGTCCAGGACCGCAAAAATCTCGGGCTGCAGAATATAGCGTCCGATGACGCAGAGATTGGAAGGCTCGGTGCCGGTGGCCGGCTTTTCCACAACGCCCAGGACTTCGGTGGCGTTGCCCTTGGTGGCGCCCGGCTTGACCACGCCATAGCGCTTGATCTCGTCCTTCGGCTTTTCTTCCGCCGCCACGACGATGCCGCCGCCAACCTGGTTGTAGGACGCGATCATCTGCGACAGGGCGCCGGGTTTTCCCACCATCAGGTCGTCGGGCAGCAGCACCGCGAAAGGCTCGTTGCCGACAAAATGGCGCGCGCACCACACCGCATGACCCAGCCCCAGCGGCTGCTGCTGGCGGATGAAGCCCACCGACCCTGTCGCGGGCAGCATCTCCAGCAGGCTGTTCAGCTCGGTGGTCTTGTCCCGCTGGCTGAGCAGGGCTTCCAGTTCATAGGCATGGTCGAAATGATCGGCGATCACATGCTTGCCGCGACCGGTGATGAAGACGAACTGTTCGATCCCGGCCTCGCGGGCTTCCTCGACGGCGTACTGGATGACCGGCTTGTCCACCACCGGCAGCATTTCCTTGGGAACCGCCTTGGTGGCGGGCAGGAAGCGGGTTCCCATTCCGGCGACGGGAAAGACGGCCTTTTTCACGGGTTTCATGGCGGTCATGGCGGTTTCCGGGGATTGTTTGCGAATGGCCTGTTTCATGGCATGGCCTCGCCGTTACTGTCCAGTTTCAACGGTTTGGCTTGGCTGTGACATTGATAAGGCCGTTTATTCTGTGTGGGGTGGCAGTGCTGTCGATGGCGATGGCGCCTTCGCAGGGCGCGCCCGCCACCGACGCGCTGATTGCCGAAGCGGGCGCGGCCCTGGACGGCGGCAACGCCGACCATGCCCAGCGCCTGGCGGACGATGCGCTGAAGGAACCCGCGATTACCCCTTTGCAACGTGGTCGCCTGCTGCTGGACCGGGGGCTGGCGCATGAACTGCAGGGGCGTCACGAAGCGGCCATGGCCGATTTCACCGGCGCCATCGAGACCCATGCCTTGCCACCCGATGAGCGGGCCCAGGCGCTGCTGCAGCGCGGGTTCCTGCTGGATGGACTGAACCGGTTGGACAACGCCGCCAGGGACTATTCCGCGGTGATCGCGTTGAAGACACCGGCCACGGCTACCGCACTCAACAACCGCGCCAATGTCTATCGGCGTTTGAACCGGCTGGCGGACGCTCAGCGCGACTATCAGGCGGCGCTGGGCGCCGGCGCCGCCAAGCCCCAGTATCCGTACTATGGGCTGGGTCAGATCGCAGAAGCACAGCAGGACAAGCAGGCCGCGCGGAGCTTTTATGCCAAGGCCGTGGCGGCGGATCCGGGCTATCAGCTTGCGGTCGAACGATTGGCGCAGTTGGGCGGCCCGCCCGAGGCCACGCTGGCGGAACCGGACGTGATCAAGCTGCATCCTCCGACCAGGGCGGCGCCGGTCGCGTTCCAGTCGCCTTCCGGGGGCGCTGGCGCTGTTGCGCGTCCGGCGCGCAAGCGTCCGCCGGTCCGCACCAGCCCCGGCCTGAGGCCGGCCCTGGACGGCCCCAGAACGGGTGCGGGACCGGAAGTCCAGCTTGGCGCCTGGCGCACCGAGCCTGAGGCCCAGGCCGGCTGGGACAGGGCCAAGGGCCGTGCTGGCGAAAACCTGGCCGGCCATGTCGCCCATATCGTGCGGGCCGAGATTCCGGGGCGGGGCATCTATTTCCGGCTACGGGTGGCGACGGCTGACCCGGCGGGCCTGTGCCGGAAGCTGAAATCTGCCGGGCTGGATTGCGTACGCGTCAGCGGGTGACGCATTCCTGCGTGCCGGGCTTGTTCGCATCTGCAAAATCCGCCTAATGTCCGGCGGAACCGCACGGGCCGTCTTGGAACCGCATGAAACCGCAACATTTTTTGTTTCTTGCGGCTGTGTCATTGCAGGCGTCCTTGCCTGCTCCCGTCCTGGCTTCGCCATGGGCGGAAGTCGGCGACAATCAACTTCGCACGGATATCGAGCTGCTGGCTTCGGCCGGCATCCTGGATGGCATCACCACCCACTGGCCCCTGCCTTGGGGTTCCATCGTTCCTGCGATCCGCAGGGCCAGCCTGTCCCGTCAGCCGGCCAGCGTGCAGGCGGCTGCCGATCGGGTGCTGCGCCGGGGGAGCGCCGAAAGCCGCCCGGGGCTTTCCGCATCGTTCCGGGCCGACGCCACCAACACCCCGGCGCTGGTCTATGGCTTTGACGGCATGGGCCGCGGCGAGGGGCAGGCCCAGCTTTCTGTGAGCGGCAGCAGCGGGATTTTTTCCGGCCGGCTTTCCCTGGGCGCCATCACCCAGAATTTCAGGGGCAGGTCCACCAAGATCATGCCGGACGGCTCGTATTTGTCCGCCAGTCTGGGCGGTGTGCGGGTTTATGGCGGCTATCTGGATCACTGGTGGGGGCCGGGACAGATTTCGGCGCTTCAGCTTTCCAACAATGCCCGTCCCATGCCCCAGCTCGGCATAGAACGCAGTTCGACCAATGCTTCGTCATGGCCCGTCCTGCGCTGGCTCGGCCCCTGGCAGCTCGAATTCCTGGTCGGCAAGTTCGACGGGCCGCAGATACAGCCGGGCGTCTATTACGATGCGTTGCGGCTGACGATGAATCCTCTGCGAGGCCTGGAAATCGGACTCACCAAAACCGAAGAAATCTGCGGCCAGGGCCATCCATGTTCGCCCCTGCGTGATTACTTCCAGAATATCGACTTCGCCACCCATCCCAACAACGTCAACGGCCAAGGCGGCGTGGACATAAAATACAGTCGGGACTTGGGCGGCGTACCGTTCCAGATCTACATGCAGTTGATGAACGAGGATTATTCGCTGTTCAACCGCTCAGGCACCAGCCACCTGTTCGGCTCCAGCATTTTCCTTCCCACCGCCGGCAATCCCGTCAAGCTCACGGCGGAATACACGGACTCGATCGCCACCTCCACGCTCTTCAGTTTCGGCGATGACGTGTATGGCTTCAGCTATCGCGATTATCAGTACCCCGATGGCATGCGCTATCGCGGCCGCACGCTGGGCTTCAGCCTGGACAGCGACTCCACGCTGCTGTCGCTGCAGGGTAGCTGGACGGATCCGCAGGGGCGGTTCTACGAACTGAGCCTGCACCATGCCAGCATCGGCAGCGCCCATTCGGTGGGGGGCAATATCGTCAGTCCGCTGCCGGTGCGCGTGAACATGGCCGAGGCGCGTGTCTCGCTGCCGCTGGTGCAGGAACGCCGCGATTTGCGGCTGGATATCGCCGGCCGGGTGCAGGACGACCAGCCCCGGCCCAGCCGGGGCGCCACGGCTTCCCTGGAAATGGCCCTGCGCCTGGGGCTTTAAGCCCTGTTTAACCGGCCGGCCCCATCCTGCAGGACAAGGGAGCTCGACCAATGTCCGTTCTGGTCACCGGCGGCGCCGGTTATATCGGCAGCCATGTCGTCTATGCGTTGCTGGATCGCGGCGACACGGTCGTGGTTCTGGACGACCTGTCCACTGGCGTGCGCGCCCAGGTGGGCGCGGCGGCCGCCTTTGTCGAGGGCGACATAAGCGACCAGCCATTGGTGCGCGATGTCATCGCCGCCCATGGCGTGACGGACGTGCTGCATTTTGCCGGCTCGATCGTGGTGCCGGACTCGGTTGCCGATCCGCTTTCCTATTACGACAACAATGTCGTCAAGACCCGCGCGCTGATCGAGGCCTGCGTCGGCGCCAGTGTGCGCCGGTTCATTTTTTCGTCCACCGCCACCGTCTATGCGCCGGATGCGGCCCAGCCGCTGACCGAGGACGAACGTAAAGGGCCGATCAGCCCCTATGCCCGCTCCAAGCTGATGGCGGAGTGGATGCTGGAAGATGTCGCCCGCGCGCATGACTTCCGCTATCACGTGCTGCGCTATTTCAACGTCGCCGGCGCCGACCCCCAGGGCCGCACCGGCCAGTCCACGCCCAAGGCGACGCACCTCATCAAGCGCGCGGCCCAGGTCGCGCTGGGACGGGTGCCGCATCTCGATGTCTTTGGCAGTGACTATGCCACGCCCGACGGCACCGCCATGCGTGACTATATCCATGTGTCGGACCTGGCGGCCGCACACCTGCTGGCGCTGGATGCCTTGCGGGCAGGGGCGCCGTCCACGACCTACAATTGCGGCTATGGCCGCGGGCTTTCGGTGCGCGACGTGATCTCCGGCGTCGAGCGCGTGATCGGCCGCCGTCTGCCGGTGCTGGAACAGGCCCGCCGCCCCGGCGATCCGCCCAGCCTGATCGCAGATCCGCGCCGCATCCAGTCTGCACTGGGCTGGAAGCCCACCCATGACGACCTGGACGGCATCATCCGGTCGGCCATCGACTGGGAACGGCGATTTAACGCCTGAAACACGCCGTAATTTGGTCGCGCGGGGTTGTTATCATCATCACCGGCGGCATAAGACCAGACGATGCGAGCGTTCCCCACCAAAGCCTTCGATCCGGCCATCAGCTGGGCCCGCGCGCATGAACGCCACTTGTCGGCCCTGTCGCTGGCCGGCGGCTTCGCCTTTGACAGCTATGCCTTCGGCCGGATTGACCGGCCCGAGACCCAGGCAGTGTTCATCGTCTACTTGCTGGTGGCGGGCATCGCCATCGCCATCCTGCACGGACTGGAATCGCGGCCCGAGGGGCGCAAGCCGTCCGACAAGACCCGTGCCATCCTGGTTTTTGTCACCCAGTTCGCGCTGGGCGCGCTGCTGTCGGGCTTCTGCGTCTTCTACATCCGCAGCGCCTCGATAACCTCGTCCTGGCCCTTCCTGCTGGCTATGGTGGCGATCTTCATCGGCAACGAATATCTGCGCCGCTACCATTCGCGCCTGGTGTTCGCGGCGCTGCTGCTGTTCTTCTCCATCTATTCCTACGCCATCCTGCTGGTGCCGCTGGTCCTGCGCCGTATCGGGCCGGTCGTCTTCCTGATCAGTGGCGTCATCGCGGTGGTGCTGTTCTTTGTTTATATGCGCGCGCTCGCGCGGCTGGGGCACGAGCGGTATCGCGGCGCTCGCCGTCATGTCGCCATCGGGATGGTCTTGATCACCGTTTTCCTCAACGCCGCCTATTTCCTGCGCGTGTTGCCGCCGCTGCCGCTGGTGCTGACCGACGCCGGCGTCTATCACGATGTCCGCCGCGTGAACGGCAATTTCCAGGTCGCACAGGAAGACGAGCCGCCGGAATGGCAGGCGCTGTTCGGTACCCACGCCATCATGCATATCCAGCCGGGCGCCAAGCTGTTCGTCTACAACGCGGTCTTCGCACCCAAGGGTCTGAAAACCCGCATCGTGCATGATTGGCAGTGGCTGAATCCCGGCAAGGGCTGGCAATCCCAGCAGCGTGTCTCGGTGAATATCGCGGGGGGGCGGGACGACGGCTACCGCTATTACACCAACAAGACCAACCCCCGCCCGGGGCAGTGGCAGGTCAATATCCAGACCTTTGACGGCCGCGCCATCGGCCGGGTGCGCTTTGCCGTGGAGCAGCAGGCGGTACCGCCCGCCACCACCATCAAGATTCTCAAGTAGCATTACGGCGCGACCTGGGATCGCGCCGCCTTGCATCCCCGGCCCAAGGAGACTATTTCACAGTCCGGAAATGGGATACGAAAAATTGTCCAGCACAAAGACTGTTATATCGCATCTGCGGCGCCTGGAGGCTGAGAGCATCCACATCATGCGCGAGGTGGCGGCCGAGTTCGCCAACCCGGTGATGCTGTATTCGGTGGGCAAGGACTCCGCCGTGATGCTGCACCTGGCGATGAAGGCCTTCTATCCCTCCAAGCCGCCATTCCCGCTGATGCACGTCAACACCACCTGGAAATTCCAGGAGATGATCCGGTTCCGCGACGAGACCGTGAAACGGCTGGGCCTGAACTTCATCGAATATATCAACCAGGACGGCGTCAATCGCGGCATCAACCCGTTTGATTCCGGTTCGTCGCTGCACACCCAGGTAATGAAGACCGAAGCGCTGAAACAGGCGCTGGACAAATACGGTTTCGATGCGGCTTTCGGTGGCGCCCGCCGCGACGAAGAAAAGAGCAGGGCGAAGGAACGGATCTTCTCTTTCCGCGACAAGCACCACGGCTGGGACCCCAAGAACCAGCGCCCCGAACTCTGGCGCGTCTACAACACCCGCATCGCCAAGGGCGAAAGCATCCGCGTCTTCCCGCTCTCCAACTGGACCGAGCTGGACATCTGGCAATACATCCTGGCCGAGAATATCCCGATCGTGCCGCTATACTTCGCCAAGAAGCGCCCCGTGGTCGAACGCGCCGGCACGCTCATCATGCGCGATGACGAGCGCATGAAGCTGCTGCCCGGCGAGACGATACAGGAAAAGGTCGTCCGCTTCCGCACACTGGGGTGCTATCCGCTCACTGGTGCCATCGAAAGCGACGCGGACACGCTGGAAGGCATCGTCACCGAGATGTTCACCGCCCGCACCTCCGAGCGCCAGGGCCGCCTGATCGACAGCGACGAAAAGGCCTCGATGGAGAAGAAAAAGAAGGAAGGCTATTTCTGATGGTCCAGGAGCGACAGCGAATGGACGCCCGGCCCTCGCGCGCGTTTGCGGGCGAGGCATTCGATCGTGAGGTGCAGCAATGAGCGCGCGCCCTTCGGCCGGGCCGGCTCTTCCGTCCGGTGTGATCTTGCATGCCGCCGACACCAGCGAAGCAACGCTGCGTGCGGCCGCCGATTATATCGCGGCGCGGCTGGATACGGCACGCGCGGTGGCGTTGACGGGTGGCAGAACCGCCCGGGCGCTGTACCAGATCCTGGCGCAGCATCCCCATGCCGCGCGCTGGAAGGACGTTCACTGGTTCTGGGGCGACGACCGCTTCGTGCCGCTGGAGCATGCTGACAGCAATGCCGGGATGACGGTCGCAACGCTTCTGGGCCCGATCGGTGCGGCACACATCCACCCCATCGCCGCCGGTGCGGCCTCGGCCCAAGATGCAGCCAGCGATTACGCCGCGACGCTCCAGGCTTTTTACGGCGACACAAAGTTGGACCCGGCCAAGCCGCTGTTCGATCTGGTGTTGCTGGTGCCGGGCCCGGATGGCCACATCGCCTCGCTGTTGCCGCAGGATGTGGCGCTGCAGGAAAAAAACAACTGGACCGCCGCCGTCGAGGGCCGCGATCATCCCCGCGTGACGCTGACCTATCCGGTGCTGGAAAGCGCCCGCGCGGTGGTCGTGGTCGCCGGCGGCGCGCCCCGGCGCGACATGCTGCAGGGCTGGTTCGGCGGCGATGCTACTCTTCCCGTCACCGGCCTGAAGCCCGCCAGTGGCATTCACTTGTTCGCCGACGCCGACGCGCTCGGCCAGCCTGAAGCGGTGGCCTGACATGACTGTGCAAACCGACCTGAAGCAGTTTCTCGCCGCGCAGGAAAAGAAATCCCTGCTGCGCTTCCTCACCTGCGGCAGCGTCGATGACGGCAAAAGCACGCTGATTGGCCGCTTGCTCTATGACACCAAGCTGCTGTTCGAAGACACGCTTGCCAGCCTCGAAAAGGACTCCAGGAAGTTCGGCACCGACGGCGACAATATCGATTTCGCGCTGCTGGTGGACGGCCTGGAAGCCGAGCGCGAGCAGGGCATTACCATCGATGTCGCCTACCGCTTCTTCGCCACCGACAAGCGCAAGTTCATCGTCGCCGACACGCCCGGCCATGAACAGTACACCCGCAACATGGCGACCGGCGCCTCCAACAGCGACCTCGCCGTCATCCTGATTGACGCGCGCAAAGGCGTTCTGACCCAGACCCGCCGCCACGCCTATATCGCCAGCCTGCTGGGCATCCGCCATGTCGTGCTGGCGGTCAACAAGATCGACCTGATGGACTATTCCCAGGTCGTGTTCGACCAGATCGTTTCGGATTTCCACCAATTTTCGGCGCGGCTGAACTTCCAGAGCCAGGTCGCCATTCCGATTTCCGCGCGCTTCGGCGTCAATGTGATCGAGAAGTCGGGCCACACCCCCTGGTACACCGG
This sequence comes from uncultured Hyphomicrobiales bacterium, assembly GCA_966211925.1. GTDB lineage: Bacteria > Pseudomonadota > Alphaproteobacteria > Micropepsales > Micropepsaceae > Rhizomicrobium. The sequence goes on from CBIHOI010000003.1 coordinate 83,408, forward strand.
TCCGGCGCTGCTGGCGCATCTGGAAACGGTGGACGTGGACACCGCGCTGGCCGACACCCCATTCCGCCTGCCGGTGCAGTGGGTCAACCGTCCTGATCTGGATTTCCGCGGCTTCTCCGGCACCATTGCGGGGGGGCGCATCAAGCCCGGCGACACCGTCACGGTCGCCAAGTCCGGCAAGTCCAGCACCGTCACGCGCATCGTCACCATGGACGGCGACAAGCCCGAAGCCGTGGCGGGAGACGCCATCACGCTCACCTTGGCCGACGAAGTGGACATCTCCCGCGGCGATGTTCTGGCCGCGCCGGGCGCCCGCCCCAATGTCTCCGACCAGTTTGCGGCGCATCTGTTGTGGATGGCCGACGAAGAACTGCTGCCCGGCCGCCAGTATCTGCTGAAGCTGGGCACCGCCTCGGTGCCCGCCACCGTGTCGGGCCTCAAGCACAAGATCGACGTCAACACGCTCGACAGCCATGCCGCCCGCACCCTGGCGCTGAACGAAGTCGGTTATGCCAACTTCTCGCTGTCCCAGCCGCTGGCCTTCGACGCCTACCGTGACAATCGCGATACCGGCGGCTTCATCCTGATCGACCGTTTCACCAATGCCACGGTCGGCGCCGGCATGATCGACTTCTCGCTGATGCGCGCCACCAATGTGCACTGGCAGGCGCTGGACGTGAACAAGCAGACCCGCGCCGCCATGAAGGGCCAGAAGCCTGCCGTGCTGTGGTTCACGGGCCTGTCCGGGTCTGGCAAGTCCACCATCGCCAACCTGGTGGAAAAGCAGCTCACCGCCGAGGGCAAGCACACCTACCTGCTGGATGGTGACAATGTCCGCCATGGCCTGAACAAGGACCTGGGCTTCACCGATGCCGACCGGGTGGAAAATATCCGCCGCGTGGGCGAGGCGGCGAAACTCTTCGTGGATGCCGGGCTGATCGTGCTCACCGCCTTCATCTCGCCGTTCCGTTCCGAACGCCGCATGGCGCGCGAGCTGGTGGGCGATGCAGAGTTCCTGGAAGTCTTCATCGACACGCCCATCGAGGTCTGCATGCAGCGCGACCCCAAGGGCCTGTACGAAAAGGCCCGCGCCGGCACCATCAAGAACTTCACCGGCGTGGACAGCCCCTATGAGGCCCCTCAGCAGGCCGACCTGACCATCAAGACCGTGGAAGGCACGCCGGAAGACCATGCGCGGACGATCGTGGAATATCTGCGCGAACACGGCTACCTTGGCTGACGTCGCATCTGTCGCCGCGTGGACAAGGCGGCGTGGATAAGGGGGGTGAGGGTATCATTTTTATACCCAAATCCCCAGCGGCAACGGCGGATTTGCCCCTCGGGAACCGCGTGACAAGCGGGTGCGGACAGGCTGTCCGGAACGCTGGCCTTGGCCGCCGGATGGCTTTATATCGGCAGCCCTGATCAGCCGCGGAAAAACGCCCATGAAGACCATCGAGAATTTCGACCGTATCGGCGAGGAAAACGCCTTTGCCGTGCTGGCCCGCGCCAATGCGCTGGCCGCCCAGGGCAAGGACATCATCAACCTGGGCATCGGTCAGCCCGACTTCCGCACCCCCGATCATATTGCCGAAGCCGCCATCCAGGCGATCAAGGACGGGCATCATGGCTACACCGCCGCTACCGGCATTCCGGTCCTGCGCGAGGCCGTCTCCGCCGACCTGCACAAGCGCTATGGCGTCGAGGTTTCACCCGATTCCGTGATGATCATGCCGGGCGGCAAGCCCACCATGTTCATGTCCATTCTCATGTTCGGCCAGCCGGGCGTCGAGATCATGTATCCCGATCCGGGCTTCCCGATTTACCGCTCGATGATCGAATATACCGGCGCCACTCCCGTGCCGATCCCGATCCGCGAGGAGAACGGTTTTGCCTTCTCGGCCGAGGAGACCCTGGGCCTGATCACCGACAAGACGCGCCTGATCATCATCAATTCCCCCGCCAACCCGACCGGCGGCGTCACCCCCAAGGCCGAAGTCGACAAGTTCGTTGCCGGCATGGAGAAGTGGCCCGAAGTCGCGATCATGTCGGACGAGATCTACGATCAGCTGATCTATGACGGGCAGGAGCATGTGACCTTGCTGAAATACCCGTCGATCCGCGACCGCCTGATCCTGTTGAACGGCTGGTCCAAGACCTATGCCATGACCGGCTGGCGTCTGGGATATGCGGTGTGGCCGGGTAAGCTCTACAACTATGCCCGCAAGCTGTCCGTGAACCTGCATTCCTGCGTCAATGCACCGACCCAGTATGCGGGCCTTGCCGCGCTGACCGGGCCGCAGGATGCGGTGACCATGATGCGCAATGAATTCGACAAGCGCCGCAAGGTGGTGGTCGAGGGCCTGAACAAGTTGCCCGGTGTTTCGTGTATCGTGCCGGCGGGCGCCTTCTATGCCTTCCCCAATGTCAAAGAGACCGGATGGAAGGCCAAGGTGCTGGCCAATACCCTGCTGGACGAGACCGGCGTGGCACTGATCGGCGGCCCGGACTTCGGCATCCTGGGCGAAGGCTATATCCGCCTGTCCTATGCCAACTCGACCGAGAATATCCTCAAGGCGCTGGGCCGCATGGGCGATTTCCTGGCCTCGCGGAAGGCCGCTTAGCTGATTAAGGCCGTCCTGTTCGATTGCGATGGTGTCCTGGTCGACAGCGAGGTCATTGCGCTGGAGGTCGAGCTTGAGATGCTGGCGGAAGAGGGGCTGACCTTCGACCGCAGCGACTATGTCCAGCGGTTTATGGGGCTGTCCGCTGACGCCTATCACGCCGCGATCGACGTGGAATCTCAGGCGCGGCTGGGTCGATCGGTCAGCGCCGTGATTCGCCAGTCCGAGCGGCTGCGCGCCGTGATGGTGGCCAAGATGACCGAGGTCGCCGGGGCTACTGACGCCGTCTCCGCCCTGCGCTTGCCCAAAGCCATCGCCAGCTCCGGATCGATGGACGGCTTGCACCGCAAACTCACCCGCACGGGGCTGTGGCAGCACTTTGCGCCCCATGTTTATGGCGCGGACCATGTCCGGCACGCCAAGCCGGCCCCTGACCTGTTCCTGCACGCCGCCGCTGCGCTGGGTGTGGCGCCCGGCGATTGTCTGGTCATCGAAGACAGCGTCAACGGTGTGGTGGCCGCCCGTGCTGCCGGGATGCGCGTCTGGGGCTTCCTGGGCGGCGGCCATGCCGACGACGCCCTGGGTGCCCGGCTGACGGCGGCAGGGGCGGAGCGCATCGTGCGGGACTGGGCGGAAGCCTCAGCGCGACTGGTAGAGATTAACAGGTAAGATTAATGCCGGTCCGCCGTTGGCGATTGTGCCAAAATGGGATTGGGTGCTTTCCGGAAGATGACAGGACGGCCATGTCCGGATTCGTGACATTGTTCTTACGGGGAATGGGGCAGGGCGCCTTGGCGGCCGCCGCCTGCTTTGCCGTGCTGGCTGTGTCATTCGCCGCCCTGTTCTTCGTGCTGGTCTGCGCCGCGCCGCGCAAGCGACTTCAGCCGTAAAACCCGCGGAACCAGTCCACGAATTTTGGAATCCCTACGCTGATCGGCGTAGTGGGCACAAAGCCCAAGTCATGCGTGCTGACTGCGATGTCGGCATAGGTGGCAGGCACGTCGCCGGGCTGCATAGGCTCCATCTGCATCACCGCCTTTTTCCCCAGCGCCTTTTCGATTTCTGCGATGAAGTCGGTCAGCTTCTCGGACTTGTGGTTGCCAAGATTGTAGAGCGCATGGGGCGGCGTGCCCGCTGCCGGCCGGTCCAATGCCCGCAACACGCCGGCCACGATGTCATCGATGAATGTGAAGTCGCGCCACATCTCGCCGTGGTTGAACACCCGGATCGGTTTGCCCGCTGCGATCGCCTTGGCAAACAGGATTGGCGCCATGTCTGGACGACCCCAGGGCCCATAGACCGTGAAGAAGCGCAGACCCGTAGCGGGAATGCCATAGAGATGGGCATAGGTATGGCCAAACAGTTCGTCGGTGCGCTTGGTGGCGGCATACAGGGAGTTGGGATGATCCACCGTGTCGCCCACCGCAAACGGTGTCTTGGTGTTGGCACCATACACGGATGACGAGCTGGCATAGACAAAATGCTTCAGGCCGGGCAGGGCGCGCGCGAGCTCCAGCATCATCACCTGGCCCATCACATTGGCGGTGACATAAGCATACGGATTTTCCAGGCTGTAGCGCACGCCCGGCTGCGCTGCCAGATGCACGATGCCGGCGATGCCGGGGAAATCCGCCGCCAGCTTCGGCATGCGATCGCGATCGGAGATGTCGATCTGGTGGAAATCGAAGTGCTGCTGTGCTGTCAGCTGCGCCAGCCGGGCCCGTTTCAGCGACACATCATAATAGTCGGAAAGAATGTCGACCCCGATGACATGGTCGCTGCGAGCCAGCAGCGCGTTGCTGACAGCGGCACCGATGAACCCGGCCGCGCCGGTGACAAGTATCTGCGCCAAGATCGTGGCTCTAGAGGCTCCAGTAGCGAAGATCGCTGGGGATCAGGTCCCGGTCAACCACCGATTTGATGTCGGCCAGGATGCCGCCCTTGCGCAGCATGGCAGGCATTTTCGCGATCTTCTGCAGATATTCCGAATGCGGCACCGCCAGGATCAGGGCATCAAGGTTTTTAAACTGCGAAAAGGGACTGATCGCCAGGCCGTATTCGCGCTTCACTTCCGCCGCGTCGGCCAGGGGATCATGCACAATGGGCGTAATGCCAAAAGTCTGCAGCTCGTTGAGAACGTCCGGTACGCGGCTGTTGCGGATGTCGGGAACGTTTTCCTTGAACGTCAGTCCCATCACGCCGACCTTCGCCTTGTGGATGGGGCGTTCGCCCGCTGCCATGAAACGCACGATGCGGCGGGCGATGATGTTGCCCATGGAATCGTTGATGCGTCGGCCGGCCAGGATAACCTGCGGATTGTAACCCAGTTCCAGCGCCTTGGCGGTGAGATAATAAGGGTCCACGCCGATACAGTGTCCGCCCACCAGGCCAGGGGAAAATTTCAGAAAGTTCCACTTGGTGCCCGCGGCCTCCAGCACGTCGCGGGTGGGAATCTTCATTGCGTCGCAGATGATCGCCATTTCGTTCATCAGCGCAATGTTCAGATCGCGCTGGGTGTTCTCCAACGCCTTCGCGGCTTCCGCCACCTTGATGGAGCTGGCGCGGAAAATACCCGCGGTCACCACGCTGCCATAGATTTCGGCCACGCGTTCGGCGGTCTTGGCGTCTTCACCGGCGGTGACTTTCAGAATTTTCTCGAAGGTGTGCTGCTTGTCGCCGGGATTGATGCGCTCGGGTGAATAGCCCAGCTTGAAATCCTTGCCCTGCTTGAGGCCGGAAATCTTCGCCAGGATCGGCCCGCAATATTCCTCGGTCACGCCTGGATAGACGGTGGATTCATAGATCACCAGCGCCCCCTTCTTCATCACCTGGGCCACGCTTTCCGAAGCAGAACGCAAGGGATCGAGATTGGGGCGGCGGTCCTTGTGGATGGGCGTCGGGACGCAGACAATGAAGGTGTCACAGCCCTTCAGCTTGGACAGTTCATTGGTGACGGTCAGGCCGCAGGCCTTCAGCCGTGCATTGCCGACTTCGCCGGTCCAATCCTCGCCGCCGCGCAGGGCGGCAACGCGCCGGGTATCTATGTCGAAGCCCACGGTGCCGGGAAACTTCTCCGCGAACGCGGCCGCGACCGGCAGGCCGACATAGCCCAGCCCGATGACGGCAATCTTACCTGGCATTTGATCGGCCCCATTAACAATCGGGCGCCAGTCTACAGGCGAAAGCCTTACCGAATGCCTGAGAGAATTGGTTAAGAGGAGGGGGAGCGTCCTACGCTGACATATTTGAATCCGGCTTCGGCCATCTGGGCGGGCCGATAAATATTGCGCAGGTCAACCATCAGCGGCGACTTCAGCGCAGCCTTGACCTTTGTCATGTCGAGGGCGCGAAACTCGTTCCACTCGGTCAGGATCACCACCCCGTCGGCGCCCTGCAGGGCGTCATAGGCGTCCTTGCGGTAGTCCAGGTCGAGATGCTTGGCGGCTTCCTTGTGGCCTTCCGGATCGAAGGCCCGGATGGTGGCCCCCGCCTGCTGCAGGTAAGGCACGATGACGAGAGACGGCGCATCGCGCATGTCATCGGTGTTGGGCTTGAAGGTGAGGCCCAGCACCGCGATGGTCTTGCCCTTCACGCCGCCAAAAGCTGCTTCGATCTTCTTTGCCATGTCCAGCTTGCGCCGGTCATTGACCGCCACCACCGCTTCCACAATGCGGCTGGGGGCGCCCAGCTCGCTGGCGGTGCGCACCAGTGCGATGGTGTCCTTGGGAAAACAGCTTCCGCCATAGCCGGGCCCCGCATGCAGGAATTTCTTGCCGATGCGCCCGTCCAGGCCGATGCCACGCGCGACGTCCTGCACATCACCGCCGACCTTCTCACAGATATCGGCCATTTCGTTGATGAAGGTAATTTTGGTCGCCAGAAAGGCGTTCGCGGCATACTTGATAAGCTCGCTGGTCTCGCGGCTGGTGAACAGAATCGGCGTCTCATTCAGGAAAAGGGGGCGATAAACCTCGCGCATGATCTCCCGCGCACGCTCGGTGTCGCAGCCCACCACCACACGGTCGGGTCGGCGAAAATCCTCGATCGCGGATCCCTCGCGCAGGAATTCGGGATTGGAGGCCATGTCGAACAGGGCATCCGGCCGCGCCTGCTTGATGATCGCTTCGACCTTGCGGCTGGTGCCCACCGGCACGGTGGACTTGGTGATCACCACAGCATAGCCGGTCAACGCCCTGGCGATCTCCTCAGCCGCGGCGAAGACATAGGACAGGTCGGCATGTCCATCGCCGCGCCGGCTGGGCGTCCCCACCGCCAGGAAGATGGCGGACGCGCCCGCCACGCCACGCGCCAAGTCGGTATCGAAGCTGAGCCGGCCCGACCGGGCGCCGGCGGTCACCACTTCATCCAGCCCCGGTTCGAAGATGGGAATACCGCCCGCCCGCAGGGTCTCAACCTTGTCCGGATCCTTGTCGATGCAGACAACCTCATGGCCAAATTCCGCCAGGCAGGCCCCGGAAACGAGGCCGACATAGCCGGTGCCGATCATCGCGATACGCATGGACTGCCTCGTAAGTCAGAAGTACCGGTCAGGAGGGAATGGGCGTCAGCAGTGGCTTGCCGGCAAAATGGGCGTCCAGATTGTCCAGTACCAACTGGCTCATATTCCGACGCACCTCGTAGGTGGCGCTGCCCAAATGTGGCTGCAGGATGACATTGTCCATACCTTTGAGCGCGTCGGGCACATTGGGCTCGTTGGCGAACACGTCAAGGCCGGCGCCGCCCAGCTTGCCAGACACCAGTGCCTCCACCAGCGCATCTTCGTCCACCACCGCGCCGCGCGCGACGTTTATCAGGATGCCGTCCGGACCGAGCGCTTCCAGCACTTCACTATTTACGATCTGGCGGGTGTTGGCGTTGGAAGGCAGGACCACGACCAAAAAATCGCTCAGCTTCGACATCTCAACCAGAGTTGGAAAATAGGCATAAGGCACGTCACCCACCTTGTTGCGGGCATGATAGCTGATTGGACAACTCATCGCTTCCAGACGCTTGGCGATTTGCTTGCCGATGCGTCCCATGCCCAGGATACCCACACGTTTGCCACTGACGCGATGAGTCAAAGGCGGTTCCCCTCGCGCCAGCCAATCGCCGTCGCGCACATAGCGATCCATCGCCACCAGGCGGCGCGAGGCCATGGTCATCAGAGCGATCGTAAGGTCGGCGACATCGTCGTTCAAAACATCGGGTGTAAATGTGACCGGGATACCTTTGGACTGTGCGTGGGTAACCGCAATTCCGTCATAGCCCACACTGGCGGAACCGATGATTTCCAGATTGGGCAGCCTGTCGATGATCTCCGCCGTGGGTCCATAATTCGCCTTGGTGACGACCGCGCGAATTTTATCAAGATTGATGTTATCGATCTCAGTCTTGGAATGAACGCGATAGCGCGCCTCCAATTCGCTCTGGACTTCTGGCCGAAGCTTTACGAACTGTAGAACGTCAATCATTTTCCTGCCTTTCCACCGGGGACGATCCGACGTCTGCCGTGGTTGCCGTTCTGGCGTTTTGGAGAACAAAATTCAAGCACTTAGGCCCGGCAATGCCCTATATTGATGGCATGATCGAAATTCGCGATTTGGTCTTTGAATATCCCGGTCATCGGGCCTTGCATGGGGTCAGCCTGGCGGTGGAGAGGGGCACCATTACCGCCTTGGTCGGACCCAATGGTGCGGGCAAGACAACCCTGCTGCGTTGCATGGCGGCACTGGAGACGCCCTATGGAGGCCGGGTGATTATTGACGGGCTGGATACCAGCGAGGCGCCGCGCGCCATCCATGCCCGGCTGGGATACCTGCCGGATTTCTTCGGATTGTATGACGCGCTGCCGGTGCGCCGTTGCCTGCACTATGCCGCGCGCGCCCACGGCATCGCGCCCGGTCATGCCGCTGACGCTGCCCGCGTCGCCGCCGCACGGGTGGGTCTGTCGAACCGGATGGAACAGCCCGCCGGCGCCCTGTCGCGCGGTCTGCGCCAGCGACTGGCCATTGCCCAGGCGATTGTGCACGAGCCGCGCGTGTTGCTGTTGGATGAACCCGCAGCCGGCCTGGACCCACAGGCGCGACGCGATCTGTCGCAGCTTCTTCTGGCCCTGAAAGCCGACGGCATGACCCTGGTGGTGTCGTCCCATATCCTGGCCGAGCTGGAAGACTATTCCGACCGCATGATTATCGTCGATCAGGGCCGCATTGCTGGCGGCGAAACCATCGCATTGCGCGCCGCGGGTACGCGGTTTCGCATCGTCCTGGCAGCGCCACGCGATGACCTGAAAGAGTTTCTCACCGGACAGGGCGTCGAGGTTGCGCTTGTCGATGAAGGCCGGGCGCTGGTGTCGCTGGCCGGCGGTGCGCTGGAACGCGCCGCGCTCCTGGCCGCGCTCATCGGCGCCGGCTTTGCAGTCAGCGAATATGCGCCGGACACCCATGCCCTGGAAGATGTCTATTTTTCGCATGTAAGCGTGCCTGCGGGAACTGGCCAGCCATGAACCCGGAATTCGTCCGCAACCTCTGGCTCGAAGCCACGCCGTTCCGCCTCGCCTTGATAGCGGGTGTGTTGCTGCTGGTGTTCGCCGCTGCCAATGCCGCACCCGGTCTGTTCAGCAGTCAGGGCACGGCGCTGACGCTCTATTTCTTCTTTGTGGTTTTGTGGGGAACGCGCAGCGCCGCCCTGTCGGTGGTGGGCGAGATCCGCGAACGTACCTGGGATAGCCAGAAACTATCCGCCATCGGCCCCGTCGACATGGTCTGGGGTAAGCTGCTGGGCACCACCATTCACAACTGGTTCGGCGGCCTGATCTGCCTGCCTTTCATCCTTGTCCCGATGGCGCGGCAACAGAACGTGGCAGCGGCCATCACTTATGGTGCGATCCTGCTGGCGTTGGGGCTATTTGCACAGAGCGTGGCGCTGCTCTCCAGTCTGACGCTGATCCGTCGCCAGACCGGCAATTGGAGGTTGGATACATTTCTCTGCCAGGTGGGAGGCATTATCGCAGCCTTCGCCTATTACACCTTGTGGAGTTCGGCTGACGCATTCGCCCGCAGCATCGGCGGCATCGTCTCCTGGTGGGGTCATGATTTCAACCTCAGCAGCTTCCATTTTGCCTCGCTGCTGCTGTTCTGCAGCTGGGCGCTGGTTGGTTGCTGGCGGGCGATGCGGGCCGAACTGCGTTTCGCCAACGGGCCTTTCGTGTGGCTGGCCTACCTGTTCTATGTCGCGATCTACGAAGCCGGTTTCGGCTCCCTGATAGCCGCACATGGCCAGGCGACAGACCTGATGGGCACCAGCCCTGCACAGCACACGGCTACCGTGAGCGTGGCGATGGCGGCCACCGGGTTGCTGGTCACGACCTATAGCATGGTGTTCCTGGAACCCAAGGACCCGGTGCGCCTGCGCTGGCTGGGCGAGCAGTTGTGCGCCGGGCGCATCGCAAAAACCTTCTTGGCACTGGACGCGTGGATGCTGAGCCTTGGCGTCACGCTGGTGGTCGGCTTTGTTCTTGCCGTTCTATTGCTGGCTGACGGCGCAGCGATCCGGGACGTGCCCATGCGCGCGCTCGCATTACCCGAACTGGCGGTGTTGGGTTTCCTGGTCCGCGACGTGGCGATTTTCGTGTTGATGCGAAAATTTGTGGGCGGGAAGGGCGACTTCGCGGCGCTGGCTGCCTTGGGCACGCTGTATTTCCTGCTGCCCGTGATCCTGCACGGGCTGGGACTGGGCAGCGTCGAGATTTTCCTGCTGCCAACGGTAAAAGATACTGTCGGTCTGGGTGCGTTGGCGGCCTGGATACAAGGTGTGGTGGCAGCGCTATGCGCCGCGCGCAGCATGGCGGCAAAGTTTAACGCCGCTTAAGACTTAAACTTCAGCCTTTTTTTACCGTGAGGCAGCACACTCCAGCCTGATAAACAGGATTAACAGGCCATGAGTCCATCCGCTGCGCTTGCCCTTGCGACCCCCGAACTGGTCGCGGCGCCCATGCCCACCCTCAACGTGCTGCGCGATTTCTCCCAGCCCTGGATGGACCTGAACGACAAGTCGGTGTTGGTCACCGGCGGCACCGGCAGCTTCGGCAAGCACTTCATCAAGACGGTGATCGCCAACTACAAGCCCAAGCGCCTCATCATCTTCAGCCGCGATGAACTCAAGCAGTTCGAGATGCAGCAGGACTTCCCGCTCGAGAAATATCCCTTCATCCGCTATTTCATCGGCGATGTGCGCGACAAGGATCGCCTGGAAATGGCTCTGAATGGCGTGGATTTCGTGGTCCATGCCGCCGCCATGAAGCAGGTCACCACCGCCGAATACAATCCCTTCGAATGCATTCGCACCAATGTCTTTGGGGCGGAGAATGTCGTGAGCGCGGCCATTCGCTGCGGCGTCAAGCGCGTCGTTGCGCTGTCCACCGACAAGGCCGCCAATCCCATCAATCTCTATGGCGCCTCCAAGCTGGCGTCGGACAAGATCTTCGTCGCCGCCAACAACCTGGCTGGCGCCGACGGCACCCGTTTCTCCGTTGTTCGATATGGCAACGTCTTCGGCAGCCGCGGTTCGGTGGTGCCCTTCTTCAAGAAGCTGATCGCCGACGGCGCCGACAGCCTGCCCATCACCGACGAACGCATGACCCGTTTCTGGATCACCCTGACCCAGGGCGTCAATTTCGTGCTGTCCAGCATGGAGATGATGAAGGGTGGCGAAATCTATGTCCCCAAGATTCCCAGCACCACGATTCCGCAGCTCGCCGGTCTGGTCAGCCCCAGCCACAAGACCCACGTGGTCGGCATTCGTCCCGGCGAAAAGCTGCACGAAACAATGATCCCGGCCGACGACGCGCATTGCACCGTCGAACTCGACGATCGCTATGTGATTCTGCAGAGCTTCGCCAACGCGGCGCGTGACGCCTACCTGCATCGCGGCGGCAAGCCGGTTTCCGACGGCTTCAGCTATTCCAGCGACACCAACCCCGAGCAGCTGGATGGCCGCGGCCTGCAGACCCTGCTGGCAATGGCCTATGCCTGATCGCGCACCTTTCGACGAAGGCCCAACCGAACCAGCCTTCCTGCCTTACGGCAGGCAGGAAATTGGCGACGCCGACGTCAAGGCGGTGGTCGAGGCCTTGTGCTCCGGCTGGTTGACCACAGGCCCGCGGGTTTCCGAATTCGAACAGGCTTTTGCTGCCCATTGCGGTGCGGACCAGGGCGTCGCCGTCAACTCCGGCACGGCTGCGCTTCACTGCGCCATGCGCGCGATTGGTGCTGGTCCCGGCGACGAAATCATTGTCCCGGCGCTGACCTTCGCGGCCTCCGCAAATGCAGCGCTCTACGAAGGTGCGACCCCGGTGTTCGCCGATGTCGAGGCCGACACACTATTGGTGGATCCGGCGTCTGTCGCAGCGAAAATCACCCCGGCCACCAAAGCTATTGTCGCCGTGGACTATGCCGGCCAGCCCGCAGATTACGACGCCCTGCGCGCCATCGCGAAGGACCGTGGCATCGCCTTGATCGCCGATGCCTGCCATGCTCCCGGCGCCACCTACAAGGGGTCCAATGTCGGCACCCTGGCGGACATCTCCTGTTTCTCCTTCCACCCGGTCAAGCATATGACGACCTGTGAAGGCGGCATGTGCACCACGGATGACGTGGAAGCGGCCGCCCATATGCGCCGCTTCCGCAATCATGGCATCGACAGCGACCATCGCAGCCGTGAAAAGGCTGGCGCGCATGCCTATGACATGGTGGAGCTGGGTTACAATTATCGCCTGCCGGACGTGCAATGCGCCCTGGGCCTGGCCCAGTTGTCCCGTCTGGCGACGTGGGTATCAGATCGCCAGAAGGTCGCCGGCTGGTATGAAGCGGCTTTGGCCGGGCTTGCGGAAGTGACGCCGCTTCGCGTGCACAAGAACCGCACCCATGCCTATCATCTTTATGTGGTGAAGCTGGCCGAAGACATTGACCGAGACCATGTCTTCGCGCGGCTGCGTGCAGAAGGCATCGGTGCCAATGTGCATTACGCGCCCGTGCATCTGCATTCCTATTACCGCAATCGCGGCTACGGGCCTGGCCTGGTGCCGGTGGCGGAGGCGGTCAGCAAACAGATACTGACGCTTCCCATGTTTCCGGCCATGACCCAGGGCGATGTCGCCCGCGTCGCCGGCGCGCTCACCAGAGCGACGGCGTAAGCACGGTTTCGTCATTCAGGGCCAGTGCAGACCAGTCCAGCGCGGGCAGGGGGCGCTTCGTCGCCTCCAGTATCTCCTCCAGCTCGCCCGCCGTCGTCACGCCGACCAGGGCCACATCGACCTCTGGCCGCGACAACACGAAGTTCAACGCAGCGGCCAATGGCGTGGCGCCGGATGCAGCGATCGTGGCCTTTGCAACAGCCAGTTCCAGCGCCGCATGGCGCAGCTTTTCCGGCAGCACCTCCAGGAACAGCAATCCCTGGAGGAATATCGACCGAGCGTGAATTTCCACGCCAAGGTCCTTCAACCGCGTCATGGTTCCGTTTTTCAGCAACCGCTGATCCAGCACACTGAACGGCAACTGCATCACGTCCGGCCGGAAGGTCTGTGCCACCGCCAGCGGATCATCCGCCACATAGACAGAGATGCCGATTTTGCGGAACACGCCTTCCGCTTTCAGCGCCTGTAGCGCGGACCACAGCGCATCATCCTTCAGGTCCGCCGCAGCATGCACCAGCAGGGTGTCGGCCTTCAGGCGCTCGGCCGACAGCCGCGCCCGCGCCACGACGGCTTCCACGCCGTGCTTTACGCTGATGGTTTTGGTGACAAGCCGAAAGGGCCTGGTATCGAGCTTTTCCAGAACATCTTCCGCCGCGCCATAATTGGCGGCGGTGTCCAGTACCCCAACCCCGGCCCGCGCCGCACACGCCAGGATTCGCGCGGCCTCATCCGGTGCGACCTGGCCGCCGGTATTGGACACGCCATAGGCTTGCCCGAATTGCACCGTTCCCAGTCCCAGTTTCACGACAACAGCCCTTCCACATGGTCGGCAATAGCCAGCGACGCTGTCAGGCCGGGGGATTCAATCCCGAACAGGTTTACCAGGCCCGGCAGGCCATGCACGGCTGGGCCGTCGATGCGAAAATCCGCATTGGGCTCGCCTTTCCGCGACAGCTTGGGCCGCACGCCAGCATAGTCCGGCGTCAGCATCTCCTCGCGGATGTCCGGCCACCAGGTCGCGATCAACGGGGCAAATTTCGCGGCCACATCTGGCGATACGGTATAATCGATCGTCGCCGGATCGCCGCCGTCCAGCCATTCCACATCCGGCCCGAAGCGCGCCCGGCCGCCCATGTCCAGCGTCACATGCACCCCCAGGCCGCCGGGCTCGGGCACGGGATATACCAAGTGATGGAAGGGTGATTTCACCGATAGTCCGGCATAGTTGCCCTTGGCCATGTGAAGCGTAGGCACATTTTCCACCCCTTCAATGCGCAACGCCACATCCTGCGCCCACAGGCCCGCAGCGTTCACCACCAGCCTCGCTTCCAGCGCGATATCTTCGCCATCGCTTGTCACGGCCAGTCGCCACCCTTCGCCATGGCGTATGATGCGGCCGACCTGCGCATCGCGCACCAGCGTCAGATCGCCAAGCAACGCCAGCATGAATTGATGGCTGTCGATGATGCCCGTGGAGGGCGAGAACAGTCCCCGGTCTGCGGTGATTGCCGGCTCCAGCGCCACAATTCCTACCCGGTCCAGTGGACGCAGGTCGGTCACGCCATTGTCGGATGCGGCCTTGGCAATGGCGGCAAGCTGCGCCTCCTGTCCGGCATGGCCCACGATCAACTTGCCGATCCGCTTGTGCGGCACGCCGTGCGCCGCGCTGAAATCATACAGCAGTTCTCTGCCGCGGGCGCACAGTCGGGCCTTGAGCGAGCCTTGCGGATAATAGATCCCGGCATGGATCACCTCGCTGTTGCGGGCGCTGGTCTCCATGCCGATGTGTGCGTTCTTCTCCAGAACGACCACATCATGGCCCGCGCCGGAAAGCTGCCGGGCCACGGCGAGTCCCACGGCGCCAGCGCCGATCACCACCGCGTCCGTGGAGAATGCTTCGCTCATCCCGCCCTCAGGTAACGCACGGCCTCATCGCGGCCAAACAGATACAGCAGCACCCGCAAAGCCTCGCCGCGCGGTGATTTCAGATCGGGATCGCGCGCCAGCACCAGCCGCGCATCGTCATGCGCCACCGCCAGCAGGTCGGCGTGCGCCACCGGATCGGCCATGCGAAATTCCGCAAGGCCCGACTGGCGCTTGCCCAACACTTCGCCCGGTCCACGCAGGCGCAGATCCTCTTCGGCGATGACAAAGCCGTCATCGGTGTCGCGCATGGTCTTCAGCCGCGCCCTGGCAGTCTCGCCCAGCGGCTCATGCCAGACCAGGATGCAGGATGATTTTCCGGTGCCGCGGCCAACCCGTCCGCGCAACTGGTGAAGCTGGGAGAGACCGAAGCGCTCCGCATGTTCCACCACCATGATGGTTGCCTCCGGCACATCCACGCCCACCTCGATCACGGTGGTGGCTACCAGCATCTGGGTCTCGCCAGCTTTGAACGCTGTCATGGCGGCATCGCGGTCCGCAGCCTTCAACTTGCCATGGACCACGCCGATATTCAGCCCCAGCGCCTGGCGCAGCATCACGGCGCGATCCTCAGCGGCCGCCAGGTCAATCTTCTCGGATTCTTCGACCAGGGGACATACCCAGTAAGCGCGACTGCCCCGGTCCAGCGCCGTGCGCAGATGTGTGATCAGTTCATCCAGTCGATCCGCGCTCATTACCCGCGTCTCCACCGGCTTCCTGCCGGGCGGGCGCCCCGTGATTTTCGACACATCCATGTCGCCATAAGCGGTCAGCGCCAGGGTGCGGGGGATAGGCGTGGCCGTCATCACCAGCACGTCCGCCGGCTTGCCCTTGCTCTGCAGTTGCATGCGCTGATGCACGCCAAAGCGGTGCTGCTCATCTACCACAGCGAGTCCGAGATATTTGAAAGTCACGTCCTCGGAGAACAGGGCATGGGTGCCGACCAGGATGTCGATCTCACCGGCCGCCAACCGCGCCAGGGTTTCGGCGCGTCCGGCACCTTTTTCACGCCCCGTCAGGCAGGCTAACCTCACGCCAGCGGCACGGGCATACGGTTCCAGCGACGCCAGATGCTGGCGCACCAGTAATTCGGTTGGCGCCATCAGCGCTGCTTGCAATCCCGCCTCGACCGCGCCCAGCATCGCCAGCAGCGCCACTATGGTCTTGCCGGAGCCGACATCCCCCTGCAGCAGCCGCAGCATGCGTTTTTCGCTGGCCATGTCTTTTTCGATTTCCCCCAGCGCCTCCAGCTGCGGATCGGTCAGCGCAAAGGGCAGGGCAGCCATCGCCAGCGCTTTCAATTTTCCGGTGCTGGAAACGACCCGCCCTTTTGCGCCGCGCAGGTTGGCGCGGATCAGCAGCAGCGCGAGCTGGTTGGCCAAAAGTTCGTCATAGGCCAGTCGCTGCCGCGCCGCCGTCGTCGGTTCCAGGTCTGCGTCATGCACCGGATTGTGCGCGGCCTCCAGCGCGTCGCCGAAGTTGTCCCACCTGCGTTGCTTCAGGAACGCGGAGTCCTGCCATTCCGGCATGACGGGCACTTTTTCCAGCGCACCGCGCACGGCCTTGGTCATCACCCGTGATGCGAGGCCCTCGGTCAGGGCATAGACCGGTTCGTGCAGGGGAAAGCTTTCCCCCGGCGCCACCACATGATCGGGATGCGCCATCTGCAGCCGATCCTTGAATTTTTCCACCCGCCCCGACAGCACGCGCCTGGCGCCAGGCGGCAGGATGGTCATCAGCCAGTCTTCGCGGGCCCGGAAATAGACCAGGTCCATCACGGCGGTGTCGTCCGACACGCGCACCCGGTAGGGCTGACTTTGAACCCGCGGCGGCATGTGGTCCAGCACGGTCACCTCCACCGTGGCGATGCGTCCGGCTTCGGTGGCGGCAAGTTTCGGCTGGTAGCTGCGGTCCACCACACCGACCGGCAGATCGAACACAAGATCCGCCAGCTTGGGGCCTGCCACCTTGGAGATCAGTTTTTCCAGCTTCGGTCCCACCCCGGACAGGGTGCGGATATCGGCAAACAGGGGGAACAGAATCGCGGGCCGCATGGCGGGGCAGATAATAGCGTTCGGCGGTTGTTCTCAAAGCGCGGTGTGGCTATATCCCCCGCATGACAGACCTTGACCAGGGTGGCTCTTCGGAGAACCGCCGGAAACGCCTTTTGTTTCGCGCCCAAAGGCGCGGTTTCAAGGAGGTTGACCTGATCTTCGGCGCCTATGCCGAAAGCCATCTGGCGGTGCTGGACGAGGCGGGCCTGGACCAGTTCGAGGCGCTGCTGGCGGCCCCCGACCAGGATGCCTATGCCTGGCTGCGGGGCGCTGAGCCTGTGCCGGCCGAATATGACAATCCCGTGTTCGCCGGCCTGAAAGCGGTCTGCGAGCAGAAGAACCCGCGCTGGAAATTCTGATTTGGATCGTCTGGATTACATTGCCAAGCAGCAGGGTCGCCTGACGGTATCGGGTGCGCCGCAGGGCTATGACGCCTATGTCGCCGCGGAGGCCGCTATTCGTCGCAAGGGTCCGGTGCTTTTCGTGGCGCTGGACGATGTACAGGCCGATGCCGCCGAGCGCGCCATGCGGTTCTTCGCGCCGGGCCTCTCGACCCTGTCCTTTCCGGCCTGGGATTGCCTGCCGTATGACCGGGTTTCGCCCAAACCGGATATCGAAAGCCGCCGCCTGGCGACACTTGCGGCGCTGGCGCGTGATGCCGACAAACCGGCGGTGATCGTTACGACCATCAACGCGGTGTTGCAGCGGGTCCCCCCGAAAGACTTCATCATCAGCGCCAGCTTCACGGCGAAGAACGGTGCCGATGTGGACCGTGATGCGCTGGTCGGCTTCCTGTCCGGCAACGGCTATGTCCGTGCCGGCACCGTGCGCGAGCCCGGCGACTTCGCCCTGCGCGGTGGCATCGTCGATCTGTGGCCGCCGGGCCATGAGCAGCCGCTGCGGCTGGATTTCTTCGGCTCTACCCTGGATGCCATCCGCCGTTTCGATGCCGAAACCCAGCTATCCGACAAGACGCCTGTGCCCGAAGTGTCTTTGCTGCCTGCCAGCGAAGCGCCACTGAATGCCGACTCCATCAGCCGGTTCCGCAGCGGTTATGTCGCCACCTTCGGTGCGGCCGGCGATGACCCGCTGTATGAATCGATCAGTGCTGGCCGCAAGACCGTCGGCGCCGAGCACTGGCTGCCGCTGTTCTATGACCACCTCGACACCCTGTTCGATTATCTGCCGCGCTGCCTGGTCCTGCTGGGCCATCAGGCGGAAGAATCCAAGACGGCGCGTCTGGAACTGGTGCGCGATTATTTCGATACCCGCGAGCAGTTCCGTCGCCAGAAGGACGACAAGAACGCCATCAAGGGGCCGCCCTACAAGCCGCTAAAGCCGGAATCGCTTTATCTGACCGACGCCGACTGGAAGGCGGCGCTGGGCACGAATATCGTGCGCGATTTCACGCCCTTCCAGGCGCCGGAATCGACCGCCAGCGTCGATGCTGGCGGCCGGCAGGGCCGCGATTTCGCCCCGGAACGCCAAGGCGGCAATCTCAATGTCTTCCAGGCCGCCGCCGACCACATCAAGGCGCTTGCCGCCGCGGGCAAGCGCGCCCTGATTGCCAGTTGGACCGACGGTTCGGTGGAACGCATGGGCGGCGTGATGTCCGACCATGGCGTGACGCCTATCCGAAAGGTCAAGGACTGGCCCGAAGCCCGCAAGCTGGATGCCTCCGCCTTCGCCATCACCTGCCTGGGGCTGGAGCGTGGCTTCGAGGCGCCGGACTTCGTCATCCTGTCGGAACAGGATGTGCTGGGCGACCGCATGGTGCGCGCGGCAACCCGCGCCCGCCGGGCCCAGAACTTCATCGCCGAAGCCTCGTCGCTGACGCCTGGCGACCTGGTTACGCATATCGAGCATGGTGTCGGCCGTTACCTGGGCCTGAAGGCCATCGATGCGCTGGGCGCGCCGCATGACTGCCTGGAACTCCAATACGATGGCGGCAAGCTGTTCCTGCCGGTGGAAAATATCGAGCTGCTGACGCGCTATGGCTCGGACGAGGGCGCGCAGCTCGACCGGCTGGGCGGGGCGGGCTGGCAGAAGCGCAAGGCGGAAATGAAGGAGCGGGTGCGCGCCATCGCCGCCGAGCTGATCAAGATCGCTGCCGCCCGGGCGCTGAAATCCCTGCCGCCGGTCGAACCGCCGGCCGGCCTGTACGACGAGTTCGCCGCCCGCTTCCCCTACCAGGAAACCGAAGACCAGGACCGTGCCATCGGCGAAATAATCGGCGATCTTGCCGCCGGCCGCCCGATGGACCGCCTGGTGTGCGGCGATGTCGGCTTCGGCAAGACCGAGGTCGCCATGCGTGCCGCTTTTGTCGCCGCCATGGCGGGCGAGCAGGTGGCGGTGGTGGTGCCGACGACCCTGCTGGCGCGGCAGCATTTTCGCGGCTTTGCCGAGCGCTTTGCGGGTTTCCCGTTGAAGGTGCGCCAGCTTTCGCGGTTCGTGGACCCCAAGGACGCCAGGGAGACCAAGGAAGCCTTGGCCGAAGGCACCGTGGACATCGTTGTCGGCACGCATGCGCTGCTGGCTGAAAGCATCAGCTTCAAGCGGCTGGGTCTGGTGATCGTGGACGAAGAGCAGCATTTCGGCGTGGTGCACAAGGAACGGCTGAAGAACCTCAAGGCCGATGTCCATGTCCTGACGCTCACGGCCACGCCCATTCCGCGCACCTTGCAGCTTGCCTTGTCCGGCGTGCGCGACCTGTCGCTGATCACAACCCCGCCGATCGACCGGCTTGCGGTGCGCACCTTCGTGACGCCGTTCGACCCGCTGGTGGTGCGCGAAGCCCTGTTGCGCGAGCACTATCGTGGCGGCCAGAGTTTCTTCGTCGCGCCGCGCATTTCCGACCTGGGCGACATCATGACATTCCTGAAGGAAGTGGTGCCGGAGGTGAAGCCCGCCATGGGCCACGGCCAGATGACGCCCAAGTTGCTGGAGGAGGTGATGACCGCCTTCTACGAGCGCAAGGTGGACGTCCTGGTTTCCACCAATATCGTGGAATCCGGCCTGGACATCCCCACAGCGAACACCATGATCGTCAGCAAGGCCGACAAGTTCGGCTTGTCTCAGCTCTACCAGCTGCGCGGCCGCATCGGGCGCTCCAAGGTCCGCGCCTATGCCTATCTCACCACCCCGCAGGACAAAAAGCTGACCGACACGGCGACCCGGCGTCTGGAAGTGCTCCAGTCGCTGGACCAGCTGGGCGCGGGATTTTCCGTCGCCAGCCATGACATGGACATTCGCGGCGCCGGCAATTTGCTGGGCGAGGAACAGTCCGGCCATGTCCGCGAGGTGGGCATCGAGCTCTACCAGGAGATGCTGGAAGAAGCTGTTTCCAGCATGAAGGAAGGCGGCGATGCCGAAGTGACTGACCAGTGGTCGCCCACCATCAACCTGGGCGCCTCGGTGATGATCCCGGAAGGCTATGTTGCCGACCTCAATGTCCGCATGTCGCTCTATCGCCGCCTGGCGACAATCGAGACGCGCCAGGACATTGACCGCTTTGCCGCCGAGCTGATCGACCGCTTTGGTCCGCTGCCGGATGAAGTGAAACACCTGTTCGAGATTGTGACCATCAAACAGCTGGCCAAACAGGCAGGGGTGGAAAATATCAACGCCGGCCCCAAGGGGGGCACCATTGCCTTCCGGGGCAATGCCTTTGCCAATCCCATGGCGCTGGTCCAGCTCATCTCCAAGCATAGCGGCACCATGCGCGTGCGCCCCGACCAGAAGATCGTGGTCACCCGCGACTGGCCAACGCCCGATGACCGCCTGAAGGGCGCCAAGGCGCTGCTGACCCAGCTTGCCAAGCTGGCGACCGCGTGAAGCCCTATACGGCGGTTGCCGGGGGCGTGCGGCTTGCGGTGCGTTTGACACCGCGCGCGTCCCGCAACGGCGTGGACGGGATTGCCGCAGATGCCAATGACCGCCCCATCCTGAAACTGCGCCTGGTGGCGCCGCCGGTCGAAGGCGCGGCCAATGTGGCGCTTGTCGCGTATCTCGCCGACGCACTGAGCGTGCGCAAGGCGGACATCACAATTCGCTCCGGCGAGACCAGCCGCAACAAGATCCTGCACCTGGCCGGCGACGGGGCGGCGCTGATCGCGCGACTCGACCGGCTTGTTGCGGGATCATAGGCCCAGGCCGCCGTATTCCGAGGGGTTCTAGAACAGCGGCCTGCCGGTCGCGGTCGGCAGCTTCACATCCATGATCTTTGCGAGGGTAGGGGCGATGTCGCGCATGTCGATCTCGCCGAGTTGCTTGTGCGCCACCCCGGCTCCGGCGATCACGAAGGTGGAGCGCATTTCGGGCCATTCCGGGAAATAGCCATGGGTGCCCTTGTTGTCGCTGGGTGTGATCAGCGGGCCGGTGACGGCCTTGCCGCCTTTGTAGCCGGGCGCGAAATCCACCATGAAGTCGGCGTCGGTTGCGCCGCCACGCGCCGCGATCCCGGCGCGGTCGATAAAAGCGCGAATGCCATTGGCCGTATCGGCCACCAGCCTGGCCAGCAGGGCGCGTACCTTATCTTTCACGGCGGTGTCTGCGGGGTTCGCCAGCACGATCATGTCCGATCCCGCGGCGTACCAGGGCATCGCCTGCCAGCCGGTGACCTTGCCGTTCTTCACCGTGACCAGGCCCTCATCGACAAAGGCGCTGACCAGGTTCACGTCTTTCGATATGGGCGCAAAGCCGTGATCGGATACTAGCGCCACCACCAGATCCGGCTCCGCCTTGCGCGCCGCAGCGATCAGGTTGCCCACGATGGCATCCAGCGCTTCCAGGTTTGCCTTTGCCTGCGGCGTGCCGGGGCCATGGTCATGCTGGGTTTCGTCCAGGCTGGACAAATGAATGGCGCTGAACAGGGGATGATCGGCAGCGATAGTGGTCGCCGCGAATTTCGCACGCGCCGCGTCCGAGGCCGCATCCAGTCCGGCGATCTGTTCGAACTTGATGCCTGACAGTTTCTCGATCCGCTCTGGCAGGCCCGGGGTGGACAGCGCCCGCAGCAGCTTGGCGTCTTCGGCCGTGTAGGCGCGCCAGTATTCGGGGATGTTGTCGGTGATGCTCCGGTTGCCAACCGTGACGGGCCAGCCGGAATTCATGCTGGTTTTGCCAGCGTCATGCACGGCATCGAAAAGGGTAGGCACCTTCACATCGCTGGCATACCAGTACCAGCCCTCCATGTTTTTCTGCAGGGGATCGAAAGTGAGATTGCCGGCGATGCCGTGCAGGGCAGGGGCGACGCCGGTCACCAGTGTCGTGTGATTTGGATAGGTAACACTTGGCAGCATGTCTCTAACGCCATCTGCCCAGGCGCCGTCCGCCATCAGCTTGCGGAATGTGGGCAGCGTCAGGCCTCGTGCCGGCGCTTCGGTCACGTCGCGCGAGCGCAGACCATCAATGGAGATCATCAACACCGGATTGGCGGCCGCGGCACCGGGAAGAACCAGTGCCAGGAAAGCCAGAATCATCGCACGCATCGGTCACCCTTTGTCACACAGACGCTAACAGTGTTCGGTGACAGTTCCCGTGCGGCGGAAAGCCCCGGTTCCCGCCTCTGCGGCCTCGCAAATCCGCGACTTTCTAGGACTTTATTAAGGCTTAGCCGACAGAATGGCTTTGTTATTCACGGAGAACGACTATGCGCTCGATTTTTGCTGCGGCTCTTGCTGCGTCCCTGGTTGTGATGCCCGCGCTAGCGGCTGAAACATCCAATGCCGGCGCGCTGGCCGCCGGCAAGCCGGCCGGCGTGAAGCAGGCCTCGATCGAAGCCGGCGGCGTGCTGATGTGGGTTGGCATCCTGGCAGCGGCCGGCGCCATCGCCGCTATCGCCTCGACCACCCAGGGCAGCAGCTCCTCGACCAGCACTTCACCTTAAGCGCTGTCGTCATGTAGAATAAAAAGCCCGGTGCGTTCGCGCGCCGGGCTTTTTATTGTCCAGAAAAAGCGCGTCCTAGTCCAACGCCATAATCACCGCGCTGCCCGCCTGTATCCGCTCCAGCAGCATTGGACATTCCGGCACCATCCGCTCCATCCAGTAGCGGGCACACATCAGCTTGTCCTGATGCAGCTTGTCGTCCTTGCCGATACTCACCTTCGCCATCATGCCCCACATCAGCGCCGTAACGGTAATGCCCATCAGGCGCAGATAGTCGGTCGCGCCCGCACCCGCATCGTTGGGATTCTTCAGGCCGTTGGCGGCCAGCCACATCGTGGCGCCCTGCAAGGCTTCGGTGCCGCGTTTGACCCCGGCAACGAACGGTTTCATGGCTTCGTCTGTCTCATTCTGCGCAATCCAGCCGGTCAGAAGACCGAACAGGGCCATGGGTGCCGCGCCGCCCTTGCGGCCCAGCTTGCGGCCCACCAGATCCATCGCCTGTACGCCATTGGCGCCTTCATAGGTCTGGTTGATGCGGGCGTCGCGCACGAACTGCTCCACGCCATTGTCGCGGATATAGCCATGGCCGCCATAGCACTGCATGCCCAGATTGGCCGCCTCGAACCCCATGTCAGTGCCGAAGGCCTTGATCACCGGCGTCATCAGATCGGCCAGCAGACCGGCTGCTTCTGCGTCGGGTCGCGCGGAATGGGCAATCGACATCTGCAGCGTGGTCCAGGCTGCCAAAGCCCGCATGCCTTCCACGAAACTGCGCGCCTGCAGCAGCATCTTCTTGACGTCGGGATGGACGATTTCCAGGTCTGCGGGCTTGTCAGGCTCCTGCGCCCCAGTGAGCGCGCGCCCCACGCGGCGCTCATGCGCATAAGCATAACCATTCTGATAAGCCACTTCGCCCAATCCAATGCCCTGGATGCCCACGCCCAGCCGGGCCGCATTCATCATCCCGAACATCCCGGCCATGCCGGCGCTCGACGAACGCTTCTCGCCTGGTTTCAACGGCTCGGGCTTGGGGCCCAGTCGCCAGGCTTTTGCGTCGTCGAAGTTCAGCACACAGGTCGCCTGGCCCTTGATGCCCATCTTGTGCTCGATGCCGCCGGTGTTGACGCCGTTTCGGGCGCCCATCTTGCCGTCTTCGTCCACCAGGAATTTCGGCACCATGAAGAAATTCACGGTGGAGAGCTCGTCATGGATCTGGCCGTTCTCGTCCGGGATCTTGGCGATCACCAGGTGAATGATATTGTCAGTCAGGTCCTGGTCGCCGCCCGAGATGAAAATCTTGGTGCCGTTCATTTTATAGGTGCCGTCGGGCTGCTCGACTGCGCGCGTCTTCATCAGGCGCAGGTCAGTGCCGGCACTGGGTTCGGTCAGGCACATGGTGCCGGCCCATTCGCCCGAGACCATCCTGGGCACCAGATGCTTCTTCATCCACGCTGCGCCCGTCGCCAGCAGGGCGCCATAGGCGCCCGCCGTCAGCATGGGATACATGGCGAGCGACTGGTTGGCGCTCATGCCGAATTCGCTCACCGTCATGGTGATGATGGGCGGCAACCCGGCGCCCCCCGATGCTTCGGGAGCGCCCAACCCGCCCCAGCCGGCTTCGCTATAAGCCTTGTAGGCTTCCTTGAACCCCTTGGGCGTGCGCACGGCGCCATTCTCGAAGTGGCAACCTTCCTCGTCGCCGGACTGGTTCAACGGCTGCAGAACTTCTTCACAGAACTTTCCGGCATTGGTCAGGATATCGTCCACCAGGTCGGGCGAAAGATCAGCGAAGCCAGGCAGGTCGCGATGCTTCTCCAGCTCGAAAACTTCGTTGAACAGGAAGCGGAAGTCTTCAACCGGCGCGCGATAGATGGGCATGGGGGTATCCGTTGGATCGACAGCGCGACTCTAGCTCTCCCGCAAGGAACTGACCATTGTGCATACGCAAAAACGGCCGGGTGCTTTCGCCCCCGGCCGCATGCAGATTGCGACGGATTAACGGTTCGTCTTCCTTTCGGCAGCGTTGGCATTCGCCTGGGACTTGGCGGCCATGTTGCCCGCAGGTGTCTGTGCCTGGGCGTTGACGCTGCCCGCATTGTTGGAGGCGGTGGCGGTGTTGATGTCACCGCTGGTCGTCATGCCGCCGGTGCTGGCCGTCGTGCCGGTGCTATTGGCGCCGGATACGCCGGTGGTACCGGGCGTGGGGGTGACGCCGCCATTGTTGGCCGTCGCGATTCCAACATTGCCGGTGGCGGCAGAGGCGTTGGCCTGGGAGTTTGCGGCCGCGCTGGTCATGCCGGTATTGGCGGGTGCGGTGGAAGGCGTGGAAACCGATCCGGTCGCATTCACGCCCGAACCGATGGAGCCGGTCGCCACGCCGGAGGTGGCGCCGGCCGCACCGCCCAACTGAGCGAGTGCAGGGGTGCCGACAAGGACCGCACTGCAAAGCAGCGCGGAAACGAAGACGGTGTTGATGGGGTTTTTCATGATGTGCTCCTGAACGGACCGCTACGGTCCTGCGAAATGGGCGAACCCTTCGCTTCAGGAAACGGCAAGGCCATGCAGGAGTTGCAGGGAACCCGGTTCCGAAATGTGGAGAATCGGAGGCCGGTTTTATTGGCGAATATTTGTTGGTGACCCCGGGAGGACTCGAACCACCGGCCTACGGTTTAGGAAACCG
>CBIHOI010000004.1:0-105443 GCA_966211925.1 uncultured Hyphomicrobiales bacterium
GAAAATCCGGCGGCCGGCACGGTAAATCCGTGCCGGCCTGCCTGATACCGGCCCTTTAAGCTGGCATGGGACGTGAAGGGATATCCGCAAAGGATGTCCCATGACCATTGCCCTGGATCGTGATCCCGTTCGTTTTGCCCCACTGGGGTCCACCCGTGCCCTGATGGGCGCGGGCTTTATTCTTTATGCCGGGATGCTGGCCGTCGGCTGGTGGGCCCTGACGAACCTGGTGCCCGATCACCTGACAGTCCGGCTGCTGGGCCATGCCTTCAATCTCAAGAACATCCATGACAAGATTCTCGGCAACGCCGCCCTGGTGCTGCTGATCCTGCCGTCCGCCTTGTGGCTGGAAGGGCTGGTGGTGGGGTGGGAGAAAAGTTCTGCCCGCGCGCTGCTGGCGCCCTCGAAATCCGTTCGCACTGACCTGGCCATCTTCATTCTCGACCAGCTGCATGTGATGGGGCTGATGGGCCGCATCATGATGCTGGGCGGCTCGGTGATTTCCGGTGTGTTCCTGCGCGATTGGCTGGCGGCGAAAACCGGCTTTGCCATCCATCCGGGCGCGCTGCCGCTGCCGGTCCAGGTGGTGGTCTATTTCTATGTCTATTCCTTCTTCGACTATTGGGCGCACCGGCTGGGCCATACGCGGCTGTTCTGGCCGCTGCATCGCTACCATCACGCCGCCGAGGAATTCTGTGTGGTCAATGCCGCGCGCATCCATCCCGCGGGCTTTGCCGGCATCTTCTTCATCAACATTCCCATGCCGCTGCTGGGCGCCACACCCGAAGCCATGATCTGGGTCAATGTGCTGACCGTGGCGCTGGGCTTTTTGATCCATTCGCGCATCGAATCCGGTTTCGGCTTTGTCGGGCGTCACATCATCCAGTCGCCGCTGCATCATCGCTTGCACCACAAGCTGGACATGACCGACGCCACCGGCTTCTTCGGCATGACACCCATCTGGGACCACCTGTTCGGCGGCTGGCTGGAGCGCCAGAATGTCGCCGAGAACAGCACCATCGCCATCGGCGTGGACACGCACTACCGCCAGGGCTTCTGGCTGATGCCTGACCTTTTGCGCGACTATCGCGATTTTTGGCTGGGCCTGATCGGCCGTCGCAGCTATTCGCCCAGCGAGCGCTGAAGCATCGTTGTGTAAGCGCCTTCGATGTCGGCGCGGAAGCGATCTGCGTCGAACAGCGGCATGGTCAGCCGGTTCGCCGCCAGCCTGTCCTTCAGCACCTGCAATTCCTGTGGCGCGCGCGCCAGCCGCAGCGCCAGCGCTTCATAGTCGGTCAGGTTTTCTGTCACCAGTTCGGGCAGGTCGATCGCTGTCAACAGGCTGGCGGCCACGCGACCCGCAAAGGCTTCGCCCCGGCAGGTGACGACCGGCAGCCCCGCCCACAGCGCATCGCAGGCGGTGGCGTGGGCGTTGTAGGGCAGGGTGTCCAGGAACAGATCCGCCAGCGCATGGCGGGCCAGATGTTCCGCGTCCGACGGCACATTGGGCGCGAATACCAGCCGCGCGGGATCGATCGCGCGCGCCTGCGCCTCGCGGCGCAGATTGCGGGTGGCGGCGGCGTTGGTCGCCTTCAACCACAGCACGCTGCCGGGCACGTCGCGCAGCAGCCGCATCCACACATCGAACAGTTCGGGCGTGAATTTCCAGTTGTTGTTGAAGCAGCAGAAGACAAAGCCGTCGGGCGGCGGGCCCGCCGCACTGCGCGACGGCGTGGCCGCGACGGGGCGCGCCGGATCGGTGGGGAAATAGGTATGCGGCAGATGCACCAGCGTCTCGCTGAAAAATTCCTGTTCTAGCGCGACGATGGCGTCGGCGATCAGATAGTCCATGAAATCCGCGCCCATGGTGCCGGGATAGCCCAGCCACGCCGCCTGCACCGGCGCCGGACGCCAGGCGAAGATGGCGGTGCGTGCCCCGCCGGTATGGCCGTTCAGGTCGATGGCGATGTCGATCTCCATCTCCCGCATCCGGCGCGCCACCTGTTCGTCGCTCAGCGCGGCGCAGTCCTCGAAATGGTCGAAGGCGGCCACCAATCGCGCGCGCGCGGCGCTGTCGTCGCCGGGGCCCAGCGCAATCGCGATCACGTCAAAGCGGCTGCGGTCGTGGCGTTCGATCAGCGGCGCCAGTTGCAGCCCCACCGCATGCTCGCGCAGGTCCGACGAAACATAGGCCAGGCGGATGCGGTCATGCCGATAGCGTTCGCCGCGCCACAGCGGCGCCGGCCTTTGCGGCATCAGCGCCGCCACGGCATTGCGCCCGGCCTGAAGCTGCAAGACCTTGTCGCTGCTGTAAGCCAGCAAACTCATGGGCGCCACGGGCAGGCCCGCTCGCACCATCGCCGCCAGCTCCGCCCCGATCCCGGCGGTGCGATCCCAGGCGCAGATGTTGCGCGCCGCCATGGCGCGGTTGCCGCGGGCCATCACCAGCTTTGGGTCCAGCGCCAGCGCCCGGTCGTAATCGGCCAGCGCCTCGTCATGGCGGCCGAGCTGGCTCATCATCACGCCGCGGCTATAGACGATGGTGGCGCTGTCCGGCTGCAGCGCCAGCGCCCGGTCCAGCGTCGCCAGCGCGTCGGCGCTGCGCCCCCGTCCCGACAGGATGATGGCGCGGTTGTAGAGCACCTCCACCACATCCGGTCGGATCGCCAGCAGCCGGTCATAGGCGCCCAGCGCCGCGTCGGTCTGGCCTGCCAGCATCAGGGCATGGCCGTAATCCTTCAGTATCGCTTCGTCCTGCGGCGTCTGATCCAGAACCGCGCCCAGCAACAGCGCCGCCTCGGCATAGCGGCCGCGCTGGCCTTCCAGGAAACCCAGGCCGCGCAAGGCCGGCAGGTTGCGGGGATCGGCGCGCAGGATATCGCGATACAGGGTGTCGGCATCCGCCAGCCGGCCGCTGCGATGCGCCGCCAGCGCCCGTTCGAATTGCGCGCGCAGATCCATGGGCAGGTTACAAGTCCTTCACAAGGCCGCCGAACGGGCGCCTTCTTTATTATAGGCGTGGGAAATCTATGGACGAACCCGGCGGCAGCCGCCAGTATCTGTATATAAAATACAGAGCCTTCGTGCCCATTGGGCCGTGATGGCGCATGGGCAGGATAGTTCAGAATGACGAAATCCCGAAACACGCTGCTGGCCGCTTTTGCATTCTGCGCGTTGCTGGCCGGCTGCGATGACAACAAGCACTATGACACCAAGGGCGGTCCCGTGGATGGCTGGCCCGTCTGGGGCCATACCGCCACCGGCCAGCGCCACAGCGCCAATACCCAGATCACGCCCGAAAATGTGAAGGACCTCAAGGTCGCCTGGACCTATCGCACCGGCGATCTGTCCAAGCCGGGCGAGAATGCGCACCTGGCCTTTGAAGCCACGCCCATCCTGGCCGAGAACACGCTGTATCTGTGCAGCCCACGCAACCGCATCGCCGCGCTTGACCCGACGACGGGCAAGGAAAAATGGATGCGCGACCTGAAGCCGAACACCAACGGCTCGACCGTCATCGTGTGCCGCGGCGTGTCCTATTGGAAGGATTCCGCCGCAAGCGGTGGCCAAGGCGAGAGCAAAATGTGTTCCAGCCGCATTTTCGCCGCCACCATCGACGGCAAGATGTGGGCGCTGGATGCCAAGACCGGCACGCCTTGCGCCGGCTTCGGCAAGGGCGGCATGGTCAACCTGCAGGACAATCTGGGCTATGTCGAAAAGCCGGGCCTTTATGGCGTGTCCTCGGCCCCCACCATTGTCGGCGACATGGTGATCACCGGCTCCAAGATCATCGACTTCCACAATACCGACATGCCCGGCGGCGTGGTGCGGGCGCTGGATGCGCGCACCGGCGAAGTCAAATGGGCCTTCACCGCCGCGCCGCCTTCGCTGCCACAGGGGGACGGCAAGACTTATCCGCGCAGTGCGCCCAATGTGTGGGCGCCCATGTCGGTGGACGTGCAGCGCAAGCTGATCTTCCTGCCCACCGGCACGCCGCAGGTGGATGCGGTGATCGGCAAGGGCGACTGGGATTATTACGGCTCGTCCGTGGTGGCGCTGAACACCGACACCGGCCAGGTGGTGTGGCACTACCAGTTCGTGCGCAAGGATATCTGGGACTATGACACCCCCGCCCAGCCGCTGCTGTTCGATTACAAGTCGCCTGACGGCAAGCTGATCCCCGCTTTGGCCCAGGCCACCAAGATGGGCTACATCTTTGTCCTGAACCGCGAGACCGGCGCGCCGATCTTCCCCATCAAGGAAGTGCCCGTCTCCACCGGCGGGCTGCAGAAAGGCTTGTCGCCGACCCAGCCGGTCCCGACCCTGCCCGAACACCAGGTCACCATCACCAAGATGACCCGCGACGACCTGTTTGGTTTCGCGCTGATCGACAAGTGGGATTGCCAGCGCCGCTTCGACAAGCTGAAGAATGACGGCATCTTCACGCCCTTCTATGCGCAGTCCTCGGTGGATTATCCCGTCAGCGTCGGCGGCATGGACTGGGGCGGGCTGGCCTTCGATCCGCAGCGCAATATCCTGATCGTCAATTCCAACAGCGTCCTGGGCGCCCATCACCTGGCACCGCACACCGACGACAGCGGTTACTCCCCGCTGGTCGGCACGCCCTATCGCCAGGTCTATGACAACATGATGAGCATGTTCGGCGCGCCGTGTAATGCGCCGCCCTGGGGCAAGCTGGCGGGCATCAACATCACCACCGGCAAGAAGGTGTGGGAAGTGCCGCTGGGCACCACCCGCGACGAGGCGCCCTGGCCGCTATGGTTCCACCTGGGCGTGCCCAACCAGGGCGGCGCCATCACCACCGCGTCGGGCCTGACCTTCATCGCCGCCACCACCGACCGCTATTTCCGCGCCTTCGAAACCGCGACGGGCAAGGAATTGTGGCGCGTGAGCCTGCCGGCGGCGGGCCAGTCGCTGCCCATGACCTATCGCCTCGATGCCAATGGCAAGCAGTATGTCGTGCTGTCGGCCGGCGGCCATTCGGCGCTTCAGAACAAGCAGGGCGATTACGTCATCGCCTATGCGTTGCCATAGGAAAGGCTTGAGGGGGCACAATGGATCAGCTTCATACGGACGTCGCCGAAGCCGCGCGGCCCGGCAGCGCGCCGCCCACCTTGCGGGCGCATGTGGTGCGGATGCTGTCGGCCGATATCCTGGCCGGCAAGTATCGGCCCGGCGACCGGCTGAATGAAAGCCAGATCGCGCGCGAGCTGAACATCAGCCGCATCCCGGTGCGCGAGGCACTGTCGCAGTTGCAGGAGCAGGGGCTGGTGCAGAACCGCGAGCGCCGCGGCATGTTCGTGACCAATATCGGGCCGGAGGAAGTCTCCCAGATCAGCTCCCTGCGCATCATCCTGGAGACCGAGGCGCTGCGCCTGGCGCGCGCGCGCATGACGCCGCAGATCATCGCCAAGCTGGACAGCCTGGTGGCGCAGATGGATGCCTGGGACGGCACCTTGCTGGAAGCCGCCGCGCTGGACCTGGAATTCCACCGCCTGTTGTGGAAGGCGTCGGGCAATCCCTATCTGGAACGGGCGCTGAACTCGCTGATGGTGCCGCTGTTCGCGCACAAGACGCTGGAACATGTCACCCAGGAAATCCGCCGCTGGCGGCTGTCCCATCACCGCATCATCCTGGATGCCGTGACAGGGCGCAGTGATGACGATCCGCAGGACGCGCTGCTGACCCACATGCGCATGTCCTATACCGAGCCGGAACGCTATTCGAGCCTGGCCAAGCCGCCGGGCTGAACAGCGATTTCGCAGATGCGAAGGTCACTGTGTCGCTTGGCAAACTTCTGACACGCCGCCTATTGTATACAGACAACAGAGCGCGTCCACGCGCCGCCAGACATACGGGCCCGGATTCACCGAAAGGACAATCAATGCGTCTGCATACTCTTCTGCTTGCCACCGCCGTCACCCTGGCGTGCGTCGCGCCCGTCACCGCGCAGACCGCCAAGGACTACGCCAAATATTCCACCTACATGGAAAAGGCGCCGCATGCGCAGGGCCAGAACGTCAAGGGCATGCACATCTTCCTGTTCGGCGGCCTGAAAAGCCACGGTCCGGGCGCGCATGACTATCCCTACTGGATGGACACCTGGTCCAAGCTGCTGACCCTGCATGGCGCGGTGGTGGACGGTGCGTTCAGTTTCCCCAGCGAAGAACAGCTGAAGAATTCCGATGTCGTCATCATCTACAAGGGCGATGCCGGCTACATGACCCCCGAACAGCGCGCCCGCCTGCAGGCCTATGTGAAGCGCGGCGGCGGGCTGGTGACGTTCCATGATTCCCTGTGCGGCCCCGATCCGGCCGACATGGCGACGCTGGTGGGCGCCGGCAAGAAGCATGGCGAGGTCAACTACACCTGGACCGCGACGCTGGATTACAATGTCGTGGACAAGGACAATCCCATCGCCGCCGGCATGCCACCGCAGATCTATGACGAGGCGTTCTACAAGCTGAACTTCGCGCCGGAAGTCCATCCGATCCTGTCGGTGACGATGCCCGACACCCCCAGTGCACGGAAGGGCGGCGGCGTCGGCCAGACCATTCCGCAGATGTGGACCTATGAGCACACCGCCCCCGGCGGCACCGCGCCTGCGCGGGCCTTTGTCTGGATGCAGGGCCACATGGTGGACAGCCTGCAGGACCCCGCGATCCAGAAGGTGCTGATGCGCGGCATCGCCTGGGCCGGCAAGAAGCCCATTACCGAGCTGACCGATTTCGTGCCGCCGCCGCCGCGCGCGGAACGTCCGGCGCAGTAATCGCGCAAATGCCACGCGGCCGCCACAATGTGGCGGCCGCGTTCATATCCCATACAGATTGCAAGCCTTAGACAGGCTGGGGAAACGTCATGAAACACATGCTGAAATCCGCGCTCCTGGGAACTTCGCTGACGCTGCTGGCGTCGGCGGCTATTGCCGCGGGCGCGCCCGCGACGGACTGGCCCGTCAGCGGCCATGACCAGGGTGCCAACCGCTATTCCCCGCTGACCCAGATCGACAAGTCCAACGTCACCAAACTGGGACAGGCCTGGACCTATCACCTGACACCCGCCGGCTATACCGGCCGCCCGCGCCTGGTGGAGGCCATTCCCACCGTGGTGGGCAATACCATGGTGATCGCTTCCACCTATGGCGAGATCATCGCGCTCAACGCCACCACCGGCGCGGAAATCTGGAAGTACAAATTCCCGGACGAAGACGTGCCGTCGGCGCGCGGCGGCGCCTATTGGAAGGGCGGCAACACCTATGTCGTGGGCTCGCGGCTGGGCCGGCTCTACATGCTCGACATGAAGACCGGCACGCTGGTCAAAAGTTTCGGCGAGAACGGCATCCTCAACCTCAAGACGCCCGAGGTGATGATGAACGGCATGCAGGACACCTACAATCAGCCTTCGCCGCCGGTCATCTACAAGAACCTCATCATCACCGGCGCCGGCACCCCCGATGGCGGTCCCAATCGCGGCCCGCGCGGCGACACCCGCGCCTGGGATGCCAAGACCGGCAAGCTGGTATGGACCTTCCACACCGTGCCGCGCCCCGGCGAGCCGGGCTACGACACCTGGACACCCGCGGGCGCCGACAAGCGCTCGGGCGTCAATGTCTGGGGCTATATGAGCGTCGATGAAGAGCGCGGCATCGTCTATATGCCGCTGGGCGCGCCCAACAACGACCGCGTCGGCGTCGATCGTCCCGGCAACAATCTCTACAGTTCTTCCATCGTCGCGGTGAAGGCCGATACCGGCGAATATCTGTGGCACTACCAGCTCACCCATCACGACATCTGGGACAATGACACCCAGACCGCGCCGGTGCTGATCGACGTGAAGAAGGACGGCAAGGTCATTCCCGCCGTTCTCAGCGTGAACAAGAATTCGCTGGTCTATATCCTGGACCGCGTCACCGGAAAGCCGGTCTTCCCCGTGGAGGAACGCCCGTTCCCGGCCTCGAAGGTGCCCGGCGAAATCACCTCGCCGACCCAGCCCATCCCGGTTGTCACCGAGCCGCTGTCGCAGAACACGCTGTCCCGCGATAACCTCTACAAGGGCGAAGCGGCCCACCAGGCCTATTGCGAGAAGCTGGTGGACGACAAGCACATGGTCCTTGGCGGACCCTTCCTGCCGCCCGGCTACAACGAGATCACCGTTTCGCCGCCCGGCACCCAGGGCGGGGTGAATTTCTGGGGCGGCAGCTATGACCCCAAGCTGCGGCTGTTCGTCACCAATGTGAACAACCTGTTCCAGCCCATGCATGTCTCCAAGAAGCCGGACGGCACCTTCGTCAACGACTATGGCGTGCTGCGTTTCTGGGACCCGGACCGGCATCTGCCCTGCGGCCCCACCCCCTGGGGCCAGCTGGTGGCGGTGAACGTGGATACCGGCAAGGTGGTCTATCGCCATACCCTGGGCGTGACCGAAAGCCTGCCCCCGGGCCTGCAGGACACCGGGCGCCCCGGCACCGGCGGCACGATTTTGACCGCCAGCGGGCTGACTTTCCTGGGCGCCACCGACGATTTCCGCTTCCGTGCCTTCGATACCGCTACCGGGAACAAGCTCTGGGAGACCAAATTGAAGGCCTCAGTGGAGATGACGCCCGTCACCTATCGTGGTACGGACGGCCGCCAATTCGTGACGGTGGTCGATACCGGTGGTTCCCAGATCGGCTCTCCCGTCACCAATGACGAAATCATCGCCTTCGCCTTGCCCAAATAGGCCCACTTAGGAGTAAAGACCCCATGCGCCTGATCCTGACCGCTGCCCTGCTCGCTTTTTCGGCTCCCGCCTTCGCGGACGACTTCCCCGCTTTGCCGGCCGGCCCCGGCCGTGACGTGACGGTGAAGGTCTGTGCCCAGTGCCATTCGCCGGAAATCGTCGCCTCCCAGAAGATGGACCAGGCGGGCTGGAAGGCCCTGGTGGACCAGATGGCCAGCAACGGCGCCCAGGCGACCGACGCGGAATTCGACACCATCACCAAGTATCTGGCCGCCAGCTTCCCCGCCGGTGGCGCCGCGCCGGCCGCTGCCGCGCCGGCCACGCCGCCCGCCCAGTAAGACGCGGTACGGAATTTTCTGAACGCCAAAAGGAAGACTGCCGATGAAATTGTTGCGCTATGGCCCCAAGGGCCAGGAGAAGCCCGGCCTGCTGGATGCCGATGGCAAAATTCGCGATCTGTCGGGCATTGTTGCCGACATTGACGGCAAGGTGCTGTCGGATCTGTCCGCCATTCGCGCCGCCAAGGTCGAAAGCCTGCCCGTCGTTGCCGACGGCGTGCGCATCGCCGAGCCGGTCGCCAAGGTCGGCAAGTTCCTCTGCATCGGGCTGAACTATTCCGACCATGCCGCCGAAAGCGGCATGCCCGAGCCCAGCGAACCCATCATCTTCATGAAGGCCACCAGCGCCATCATCGGCCCGAACGACGATGTCTATCTGCCGCCCACCGCCAAGAAGGGCGACTGGGAAGTGGAGCTGGGCATCGTGATCGGCAAGGAAGCCCGCTACGTGACGAAGGAAAAGGCGCTCGATTATGTCGCCGGCGCCTGCGTGGTGAACGACCTGTCCGAGCGCGAATACCAGTTGGAACGCCTGGGCACCTGGGACAAGGGCAAGGGCTGCGACACCTTTGGTCCGTTTGGTCCGTACCTCGTCACCCTCGATGAAGTGGGCGACCTGAACAACCTGAACCTGTGGCTCGACCTCAACGGCAAGCGCGTCCAGAAGGGCAGCACCGCCTCGCTGATCTTCGATGTGCCGACGCTGGTTTCCTATGTCAGCCAGTTCATGAGCCTGCAGCCGGGCGACGTAATCTCCACCGGTACACCTCCGGGCGTCGGCCTGGGCATGAAGCCGCCGGTCTTCCTGAAGGAAGGCGACGTGATGGAGATTGGCATCGACAAGCTGGGCAGCCAGAAGCAGACGGTTTATCGCACTAAGATCTGACCCCACTTGTCATGGCCCGGCCTAACCGGGCCATGACAATGGTAGAAACAAAAAGGGCGCCGGATTTCTCCGGCGCCCTTTTTATTTGCCTTGTGCGATCGCTAGTGATTGTCGCGCGGAATGCCCATCGCTTCGTCGATCTTCTGATACTTGACGGCGTTCTCCAGAACCATGCCGGTGCCCATCTGGCCGACGACACCGCGCTGGATTTCCTGCCACGGGGTCTGGGAGGCGGGGTACTTGAAGCCGCCGGCCGCTTCCAGCGCCTTGCGGCGTTCGGCCAGCTCTTCATCGCTGATCAGCATGTTGGCTTCGCCCTTGCGCAGGTCGATGCGCACGCGGTCACCCGTGCGGATCAGCGCCAGCCCGCCGCCGGCGGCGGCTTCCGGCGAGGCGTTCAGGATCGACGGCGAACCCGAGGTGCCCGACTGGCGGCCATCGCCGATGCAGGGCAGGGCGTTGATGCCCGCCTTCAGCAGCGCGGTCGGCGGATGCATGTTCACCACCTCGGCGGCGCCGGGATAACCGATGGGACCGGCGCCACGCATGAACAGCATGGTGTTCTCGTCGATGCCCAGCGAGGGATCGTCCAGGCGCTTGTGGTAATCCTCCGGTCCATCGAACACGACGGCCTTGCCTTCAAAGGCCTCCGGGTCCGCAGGATTGGACAGATAGCGCTTGCGGAATTCGTCGCTGATGACGCTGGTCTTCATGATGGCGCTGTCGAACAGGTTGCCCTTCAGCACGATGAAGCCGGCTTCCTTCTTCAGCGGCTTGTCGAAGGGCCAGATCACTTCCTCCAGCAGCACCTTCTTGCCCTTGCAGTTTTCGCCCATGGTCTTGCCATTGGCGGTCAGGGCGTTTTCCTTGATCAGGCCCTTCTCCATCAGCCGGTTCACAACGGCGGGAATGCCGCCGGCGTGGTGGAAGTCTTCGCTCAGATATTCGCCGGCCGGCTGCAGGTTCACCAGCAGCGGCACCTTGTGGCCGATGGTCTGCCATTCCTGCAGCGGCACATCCACGCCCATGTGGCGGGCGATGGCGGTGATGTGGATGGGCGCATTGGTCGAACCGCCGATGGCCGAGTTGACCACGATGGCGTTGTGGAAGGCTTCCTTGGTCATGATCTGCGACGGGCGCAGGTCTTCCTTGACCATGTCCACGATGCGCAAGCCGGTGGCATAGGCCATCTGCGCGCGTTCGCGGTACGGCGCGGGGATCGAGGCGGAGCCGGGAAGCTGCATGCCCAGCGCTTCGGCCAGGGAGTTCATGGTCGAGGCCGTGCCCATGGTGTTGCAATAGCCCACCGACGGCGCCGAAGACGCCACCAGTTCCATGAAGCCCTTATAATCGAGCTCGCCGCGCGCCATCATCTCGCGCGCCTTCCACACGATGGTGCCCGAACCGGTGCGCTCGCCTTCATGCCAGCCGTTCAGCATGGGGCCGACCGAGAAGGCGATGGAGGGGATGTTCACCGTCGCCGCCGCCATCAGGCAGGCGGGTGTGGTCTTGTCGCAGCCGATGGTCAGCACCACGCCGTCCAAGGGATAGCCATAGATGAGATCCACCAGGCCCAGATAGGCGAGGTTGCGATCGAGGCCCGCAGTGGGGCGCTTGCCGGTTTCCTGGATGGGGTGCACCGGGAATTCCATGGCGATGCCGCCGGCTTCGCGGATGCCTTCGCGAATACGCTCGGCTAGGATGATGTGATGGCGGTTGCACGGCGACAGGTCGCTGCCGGTCTGGGCGATGCCGATGATCGGCTTGCCCGACTGCAGTTCCTCGCGCGTCAGCCCGTAGTTGAGATAGCGCTCAAGATACAGCGCCGTCATGTCGGGATTGTCGGGATTGTCGAACCAGGCGCGGGAACGAAGCTTCTTGGTGGTCATGGTGAAATTCCTGAAGTGAAAAGGATCAACCGGGGAAAAGAGTCATGCCGCCGTCAACGCGCAGCACCTGGCCGTTGACGAAGGTGGCCGCGTCGCTGGCAAGGAAGGCGACCGCGTCGGCGATCTCGGCGGGCTTGGCATAGCGTTCCAGCGAGACGTTATCGATCATGCTGGCATCGGTGGTGCGGGTGGCCAGAAAGCGTGCCGTGGTGGTGGGGCCGGGACTCACCGCGTTGACGCGCACGCCATGGGGGCGCATCTCCAGCGCCAGACAGCGCGTGTAATGGATGATCGCCGCCTTGGCGCAGCCATAGACCACTTCCGGCGAGACTCCGACATGGCCGTTCAGTGAACCGAAATTGATCACCGAGCCGCGTTGGCGTTTCACCATGCCCGGCACCACGGCGCGGCACACCAGCATGGTGCCGAAGAAGTTGCGGTTCATCACCGCATTGGCGTCTTCGATCGAGATGTTCAGCGCGTCATTGGGATTGGGCTTGCCGCCCTTGGCCGCGATGTCGCCGCCGGCGCAGTTCACCAGGATGGAAATCGGTCCCAGTCCGGCCTCGATCTTCGCCACCATCGCCGTCACATCGGCTTCCTTGCTGATGTCGCCAAGGACCGCGATCACCTTGCCGGGACCGCGTGCCGACAATTCGGCCGCCAGCGCCGTCAGGCTTTCGGCTTCGCCAAAGGCGGCGGGCGCGTCCTCGCTGATATCATGCAGTGCAACATTGGCGCCGCCGGCCAGCAGGGTCTGGGCGATCATGCGGCCCAGGCCGCGGCCCGATCCCGTGACTAGTGCCACCGCACCGCCAAAGTCGTGCGAGGTTTTCAACGTGCTCAAATCTCGTCCTCTCATGGATGTCTGGCATGGAAGATCGCCAGACCGGCGATGCGCGGGCTCAGGCCCTTGTTTCTTTATCGACACGCAGTCCGGTTGACACCCGAAAAATGCTCCGCCGCATTGACATGCCGGGGTCCGAATTTAGTATACAAGTCGCAAGCCGATGTGAAGGCCGGATCCGGTTTTGCGGACCGGTTTTCCGCATGGTTTCCATGCCCCTTTGCGGGCCAATAACCGGTCGAAAAGTCGTCGAAAAAGCTCGTTGAAAAGCCAGCTTGTCGAACAGCCAAAGGGTGGACGTCGTATGAAAGCCACGCGCACGCGTTACTGGGTCGTTGTCTTCGCGCTGGCCCTGGCGATGATCATGTACATCCAGCGCGTGGCGATTTCCGCCGCGGCGCCGTACATCACCAAGGAATTCAATCTCACCAACACCGAGATGGGCTGGGTCTTCAGCGCCTTCGCCGCCTCCTATGCCCTGATGGAAATTCCCATGGGCCTGATGGGCGACAAGCTGGGCGTGCGGCGCATCCTGACGCAGGTCGTGCTGCTGTGGTCGCTGTTCACCGCGCTGACCGGGGCTGCGTGGAATCTGGCATCGCTGCTGGTGATCCGCTTCATGTTCGGCACCGGCGAAGCCGGCTGCTTTCCCAACCTGACCCGCATGCTGTCGGCCTGGCTGCCGCTGGGCGAGCGTGTGAAGGCCCAGGCCCTGATGTGGGCCTTCGGCCGCTGGGGTGGCGCACTGGCGCCGCCGATCGCGCTTCTGGCGATCACCCAGCTTGGCTGGCGCTGGGGCTTCGTGTCGCTGTCGCTGCTGGGCGTCGCCTGGGTCGCGGTCTTCCTGCCCTGGTTCCGCAACGATCCGGCTGAGCACAAGGGCGTCAATGCCGAAGAGCTCAAGCTGCTGGAAGGTTCGCGCCAGCTTGTGCTGCACGATCACGGCATGCCCTGGTACCGCCTGCTGATGCAGCGCGACATCGCCTTCCTGGGCCTGCAGTATTTCGGCTTTTCCTACACCTGGTATTTCTATGTCACCTGGCTGCCCACCTGGCTGCAGCGTGTCCACGGCCTGACCAAGCTGGAGACGGCGGGCTATGCCATGCTGCCGCTGGCGCTGGGCGGTGTCGGCTCCATCGTGTCGGGCCTGTTGCCCCTGTCCATTCCGCGCAAGT
The DNA here is from genome assembly GCA_966211925.1 of uncultured Hyphomicrobiales bacterium. Classification (GTDB taxonomy): domain Bacteria; phylum Pseudomonadota; class Alphaproteobacteria; order Micropepsales; family Micropepsaceae; genus Rhizomicrobium. The sequence goes on from CBIHOI010000004.1 coordinate 13,875, forward strand.
GGGTGGCAATCGGCGGCTTCGCCGTCACCGGCGTCCTGATCCTGATCATTCCGGGCGTGCACGACGTGAAGGTGGCGATGGCGCTGATGGCGCTGGCCAGCTTCTCCAGCGATCTGACCATGCCGATCAGCTGGAACACCTGTGTGGAGATCGGCAAGCAATACACCGCCACGGTGGCCTCCACCATGAACATGCTGGGCAACTTCGCCGGCTTCGCGGCCCCGCTGGTGGGCGGCATCATCCTGGACCACACCAACCAGGACTGGAACATGGTCCTGCGCACCATGGCGGTCGCGGCCTTCATGTCGGCGGCCTGCTGGTTCTTCATCGACCCCGACAAGTCGCGGGCGTGATTTTTTTCGAAAAGGTAATGACTCGTGAAAATTGAACTGAACGGCAAGACGGCGGTGATCATCGGCGGCTCGGGCGGCCTGGGCGAAGCCATGGCGGTCACGCTTTCGGGCGCCGGTGCCAATATCGCGCTGGTGGGCCGCAACCAGGGCAAGCTCGATAAGGTGGCGGCTGGTCTGAAGGGCCCGGTGGCGACCTTCACCGCCGACATGACCAGCGCCGAAGACGTGGCGCGCCTGGCGAAAGACGTGAACGCCAAGTTCAAGAACCCGCAGATCCTGATCAACTCGGCCGGCATCAATATCCGCAAGTCGGTGACCGAGTTCACGCTGGACGAATTCAAGAGTGTGGTGGATTCCAGCCTGGTCACCACCTTCCTGGCCTGCAACGCCTTCGTGCCCGGCATGAAGGGCACCGGCTATGGCCGCATCATCAATCTGTCCTCGATGCTGGCGCATGTTTCGCTGCCCAACCGCACGGCCTATTCTTCCGGCAAAGCCGGACTGCTTGGCTTTACGAAATCGTTGGCACTGGAATTGGCGCTGGAAGGCATCACCGTCAACGCCATCTCGCCCGGTCCCTTCCATACCGAGATGAACCTGCCGGTGATCAACGATCCCGAAGCCAACAAGCTGTTCCTCACCAAGCTGCCGGTCGGGCGCTGGGGCAAGGTGGAAGAGATCGGCGCGCTGGCCTGCTATCTGTGTTCGGAGCTGTCAGGTTTTGTAACGGGCACGGATATTGTCATCGACGGCGGCTGGACCGCCGCCTAGCCGCGATCTTTTGCGGGCAGGTATTTAAATCGGAGCATTGTCATGACGACGCGCCGTGATGTGATGCTGGGAGGCGCGGCGCTGGCTGCTGCTTCCGCAATGCCTGCGTTCGCCGCGGCCTCTTCAAATGATTTAAGGCCGAAATCGCCTTTGGGTGTCGCCCAGACGGCGCTGGGGCATTATTTCCGCAAGCAGCGCGGTGATGCGCCGGGCGTGCGCGGGCCCGCCGATCCGGTTGCGACCGTGGAGTATGTGCGGTCCCTCGGCGGCGGCGGCCTGCAGATGGCGATCCCGCTGGACACCGACGTGAAGAAGCTGCGCCGGGCGCTGGACCATCACGGCATGTTCTTCGAAGGCGATATCCGCCTGGTCGATCGTCCCGGCGACGACACGGCGGCTTTCGAAAAAGGCCTGCGCATGTACAAGGCGCTGGGCGCGCCCTGCGTGCGCACCGTCTGCTTCGTCGGCCGCCGCTACGAGACCTTCACCAGCCTGCAGCAGTACAAGGACTGGAAGGCCAATGCGCTGGCGGTCCTGGATGTGTGCGTGCCGATCGCCGACAAGGTCGGCATTCCGCTGGCGATGGAGAACCACAAGGACCGCGTGGTGGACGAGGAAGTCGAAGTCCTGAAGAAATATTCCAGCGCCAATTTCGGCGCGCTGGTGGACTTCGGCAACAACCTGTCCATGTGCGACGATCCCATGGACGTCGTCGTCAAGCTGGCCCCCTATGTGAAGTCCTGCCACATGAAGAACATGGGCGTCACCAACTACGCCGACGGATTCCTGATGTCCGAAGTGCTGTTCGAGGACGGCTTCATGGATATTCCCGCCATGTGGGCGGTGCTGAAGAAGGCCAATCCGAAATTGCTGCCGATGCACGAGCTGATCACCCGCGATCCGCTCAAGGTGCCGGTGCTGACCGACAAATACTGGGTCACCTGGCCCGACCGTCCGGCCCGGTTCCTGGCCGACACGATCCGGCTGGTGACAGCCAATCAGTCCAAAAAGCCGCTGCCCGTGATCGGCACCCTCGCGCCCGAGGCGCAGCTTGCCGCGGAGGAGGCCAACAATATCCGCTGCTTTGACTGGGCCCGGAAGGCGCTGGCCTAGCGCCGGGAACCGTCCGGAACCCCGTTTTTCCACCTGTTATGGGCCAGGTTGCTGTTTTGGCTGTGGCGTGGGGGCTTGTCCTTATAGTATTCAGGACACAAGAAAAGCCCCGCCAGGGGCTGTGCGGGGAGCACCGGCCGGGCCGCAAGGCGCTGGCCAGCGATACTGCAGAAGCGTTGAAGATGCCGGGACCCGGCTGAATGGCGGATGGCGCAAGGCATCCCCGTGTCGTTTTTTGAGCTTGAGGACCGCATGGCTTCCACCACAGACAATGAACTGCCGCTGATCGTGGTGATGGGCGTTGCCGGTTCGGGCAAGTCCACCATTGCGTCCGGCTTGGCCGAACGCCTGGGCGTGGACTTCATCGAGGGCGATGCCCTGCACCCTCAGTCCAATGTCAACAAGATGGCGGGCGGCGTGCCCCTGACCGATGAGGATCGCTGGCCCTGGCTGGAGGCCATCGGCGAACGGATCGAGGCCGAGCGCGTGGCCGGTTCCGGTGTGGTGGTGTCCTGCTCGGCGCTCAAGCATGTCTATCGCGATTGCCTGCGCAAGAAGGTGCACGGCCGCGTGCGCTTCCTGCTGCTTGACGGGCCGCGCGATCTGATTTCCAGCCGCATGCTGGGCCGCAAGGGCCATTTCATGCCGATGGCGCTGCTGGACAGCCAGCTTGCCACGCTGGAAAAGCCGGGCCCGGACGAAGATGCCGTGGTGCTGGATATCTCCCATACGGTGCCGAACCTGCTGATGGAGGCATCGGCAGCGGTCGGAATCTAGGACAAGGCGGATAGCATGCGTATTCTCACCCTGCTCTTGGCGACCATGGCAGCGGGCGCGGCGCTGGCCCAGCCCGCATCGGCGCCGCTGCAGAAATTCCCCACCCCGCCGCCGCCGGTCACCGCCGAGAACAGCATCATCGGCCCCGACTATGCCAACGCGCCGGAATCTGTGGCCAACCCGGCCGTGCCCCAGGGCGAGATCCGCGAGTTCATTCTCTACAGCGCCGACAGCAAGATCTATCCGGGCATCGTGCGCATCGCCAACATGACGCGCGACGCCTACGGCAATTACGTGGTTCCGCCCGGCGGCATCTCGGCCCCCGGACCTTATGAGCGCCATGTCTGGGTCTATATCCCCAGGCAGGTCCAGCCCAATGCGCCCTTCATGGTGGTGCAGGACGGCCATAGCTACATCAAGCGCATGGCCAACATCCTGGACAACATGATCGCGGCCAAGCGCATTCCCGCGATGGTGGTGATCCTGCCCGACAGCGGCGGCAGCGACGCCCAGGGTTCGGAACGCGGGCTGGAATACGACACCATGTCGGACCGCTATTCCAACTGGGTGGAAAGCGAATTGCTTCCGGCGGTGACGTCGCGCTATGGCATCACCTTGACCAGCGATCCCGAAGGCCGCGCCGCCATGGGCGGCTCGTCCGGCGCCATCGCCGCCTTCACCATGGCCTGGACCCACCCGGAGCGTTATCACAAGGTGCTCAGCTATTCGGGCACCTTCGTGAACCAGGCCTGGCCGCCGGACCCCAAGACACCGCGCGGCGGCTGGGAGTATCACGACCACATCATCGCCAAGGCCGCGAAGAAGACGATCCGGGTCTGGATGGAAGTGGGCGAAAAGGACAATCGCTTCGACGCGCCGGAAAACACCTGGCACAACTGGCCGCTGGCCAACAACCGCATGGCGATCGTGCTCAAGAAGAAGGGCTACGACTATCGCTATGTCTGGGCGCGCGAGGCGGGCCATGTCGACAATCGCGTGGTGATGCAGACCCTGCCGGATGCCCTGCAGTGGCTGTGGCGCGACTATCCAAAAAACTAGAACACGATACGGGGACGGACCATGAAGAACGGGCTGACATTTTCGCTGCTGGCCGGCGCCATGCTTTTGATCGGGCCCGCCTTGGCCCAGCAAGCTCAACCTCAGCCTGGCGCCAGCCCCACCAGCACCGCGGCCGAGAAATTCCCCACCCCGCCGCCGCAGGTCACCGCCGAGAACAGCATCATCGGCCCCGACTATGCCGCTGCGCCGGAATCGGCGGTCAATCCGGCGGTGCCGCAGGGCGACATCCGCGAGTTCATCCTGTATTCGCGCGACAGCAAGGTTTATCCGGGCATCGTGCGCACCGAGAACGACCTGACGGCGCAGCGCGACGCCTGGGGCAACCGCAAGCCCTGGCCCGCCGACAAGATTTCCGCGCCCGGCCCGTATGAGCGCCACGTCTATGTCTATATTCCCAAGCAGGTGAAGCCGAACGCGCCCTTCATGGTGGTGCAGGACGGCCATGGCTACATCAAGCGCATGGCGCCGGTGCTGGACAACATGATCGCGGCCCATCGCCTGCCGGCCATGATCATCATCGCCGCCGACTCCGGCGGCAGCGATGCGCAAGGTTCGGAACGCGGGCTGGAATACGACACGCTGTCCGACCGCTATTCCAATTTCGTGGAAACCGAACTGCTGCCGGCGGTGGAAAAGAATTACGGCGTCACGCTGACCAAGGACCCGGAAGGCCGCGCCACCATGGGCGGCTCGTCCGGCGCCATCTGCGCCTGGACCATGGCCTGGTACCATCCCGAGCTGTACCACAAGGTGCTGAGCTATTCCGGCACCTTCGTGAACCAGGCCTCGCCGCAGGACCCCAAGACACCGCGCGGCGGCTGGGAGTATCACGCCACCCTGATCCCCAAGGCGGCCCGCAAGCCCATCCGCATCTGGATGGAAGTGGGCGAGAAGGACCTGCATTACGACGATGCCGAGCAGAGCTGGCACAACTGGCCGCTGGCCAACAACCGCATGGCCGCGGTGCTGAAGAAGAAGGGCTATGACTACAAGTATGTCTGGGCCCGCGAAGGCAAGCACGTCGACCCGCGCGTCGTGGCGCAGACCCTGCCCGGCGCGCTGGAATGGCTGTGGCGGGATTATCCCAAGGGCTGATCCAACAAACGGCTCACGGGGCGAATGACCGCTTTTGACCCGAAGCGGACATTAAGTATCCGTCAGCTTTCGCAAATCGGCCCCAAAAATCTCCAACCGCGTGAGTTACGTGGAAGGCCGTGAGAGCCTAATTCTCTTGTAACGCCTGGTCTGGGTGTGCGCGCTGGCATTGGGGCGTTGCAACTTTCAATGTTTGGGTCGCCCGGCTATCACTACAGCACCAAGAGCGTTCGGGGGCGACCATGGATATCCATAAGCCGAAGCCGATACATGGCTGGCGCGAATTTGTGTCCGAAATCACCGTCATTGTCTGCGGTATCCTGATTGCCCTCATGCTGGAGCAGGTCGCGGAAGCGTGGCGCATGCATGAGCGGGTCGAGTCTGGCGAAGCGTCCATTCGTGCCGAGTTCAGCGATCAACTCGTCTATGCGACCATTTACTTGCGGCTGAAGCCCGAACTCGACGATCGGATCATCAAGTTGGAAGATGCCGCCGTATCCCACGATCACGGCGAAGCCGCGCGATTGGCCTCTCAGGTCGCCCCCTTTGCCATGCGGCCCTGGTCGGTCGCCGCGTGGGACGCAGCCTCCAGCGAACAAATCGTCAGCCGCGTCGAGCCGGAACGCCGCAAGCTTTACGAAATCCTGCATCGACAGGTGAACGCGATGCTCGATCTTCAGTATCGGATCAAGGACAATTACGCGACATTGCTGGGTGCACGCCGTCCCGTCGATAGCGATGCTCTGGCCGCCCAGCAGGTCAGCGCGGCGGAGCACCTGCGGTCCGACTCGGCCTTCGGCGCAATTGTTGCCAGGAGCATGATCGAGACGGCTGAAAAGCTGGCGTTGAAGCCAACGCCAGAACGGCTCGATAAGGGTCTCAGGGACATCAAGGACTGCAAATCCAAAGGCTCGTGGCGCGCGAGCGGGTCCAGTTATGTCTGCTAGTGCAAACCGGGTCAGGCCATTGCTTGGAAAAGGTGGGCCGTCCTCGCCCATCCGAGCTGACGTCCGCTTCCGACCTTTTCTTGTCGGCTCCGCACCATTTGCGCGTTCCTGTAACATGGTCCCATGTAATCCGGGCAGGCCGCTGTGAGGCGGGATCTGGCCGTCGGGGCCCTCTTGGCAATTGGTGCGATCGTCGGCATCTCCATCAGCCGCACCGACGCGCGGGCCATCGATGCCCTGGCATGGGCCTATCCCAAGGGCGAGAAAACGACATATGGCCAATCTGTCGGTCCAGGGCCATTTCGCGTTCCCGGCAGCACGCTTGTTGTAACCCGCGCCCAATTCGACCAGGCGAAAGGCCCCATCGACTGGCATCCGCATGGTCATCCACCGGCGCCCCGTTCGGTGAGCGGACCGACGCGTGACAAGACCACGCCCTGCGCCGAGTGCCATTTGTTCAATGGTGCGGGTTTTCCGGCAGCTGCCGATCTCGCGGGGCTTCCCCAAAGCTACATCGTGGAACAGGTGCTTGCCTTCCGGTCCGCAGAGCGAACATCCGCGCTGGCCGGCCAGCTTAACACGCAGGAAATGATCAAGGTTGCACGCGGGGTATCGCCGACGGCATTGCGGCAGGCCGCAGCCTATTATTCCAGGCTGCCACCGCCGCGCTTGCTGAAAGTCGTCGAAACGAAGACCGTGCCCAAAACCTTTCCTGACAAATATGGCTGGCTCAATCGCTCCAGCGGCCATGAGAGCGAGCCGATCGGGGATCGCGTGGTGGAATTGTCCGAAGACCTTCCGCGCATGATGCTGTACGACGATCACGTTATGCTGATCGATTTTGTCCCGCCTGGAGCAATCGAGAGAGGCAGGAAAGTCGCCGAGATGGGCGGTGGTGCTGCCATTCCATGCACCACTTGCCATGGCGCGCGCCTGGCCGGCACGGACACCGTGCCGCCGCTTGCCGGCCGACCCGCCGGGTACATCGCGCGGACCTTGTGGGACATCCGCACGGGCGCCCGCCATAACGCTGGTGTATTGCCAATGCGCCCGGTCGCCGAAGGTCTGTCGCCGCAGATGATCCGGGATCTGTCAGCCTACCTGGCGTCGCTCCCGCGTTCTCACTAGGCCCAAGCAGGGCGCGTCGCGCCAGGGTCAGCGGCGCGCTTGATCGGCAGTCCCATGATTCCCCCGCTGTTTTTTGCCGGCCCAACATGCCCGTGTGGGTGTGAACCGGGCTGGGCACAACCTGTGGTATTGGCTGCCGGATTTCGCATTGCCGGGTCATTAACGGTCGGCAAATGCCTTGCGCCGTACAGTCTCCCTTCGAGGAGAAGACCCCAATGGCCATGCCCGGCCACCTTTCGCGCGGCCGCAAGCCCGCCGGCCTGCTGGCCCGCTACGCCGATACCTTCGGCGAGATGCAGCTGCGCAAGTATACCGAGCGCGCCATCCGCGCCGCCCGCGCGGAGGCCGAACTGAGCAGCCGCTCCAAGTCGGCCTTCCTGTCCACCATGAGCCATGAGCTGAAGACCCCGCTCAACGCCATCATCGGGTTCTCCGACCTGATCCGCCAGCCCGGCGCCACCCTGCCGGCCCAGGCCAGTGAATATGCGCAGCACATTTCCCAGGCCGGTCACCGCCTGCTGGACGTGGTGTCCGACGTGCTGGACATGTCGCGCCTGGAATCGGGCAGCCTGGCGCTGGACAGGCGCGAATGCCTGATCGGCGAAGTGCTGGAAATCGCGGTCGAGAATGCGCAGCCCTTGTTTGACGCCAAGCAGCAGCAGGTGGACATCCGCCTGGACAACAGCCTGCCGGAATTCGAAGGCGACCCCAAGCGCCTGCGCCAGCTCTTTGCCAACCTCCTGTCCAATGCCAGCAAGTTCACGCCCGAAAAGGGCCGTATCCTGGTGATGGCAAAAGCCGCGCGGGACAGCATCACCATCGCCATCGCCGATACCGGCGTCGGCATGACCCATGAGCAGATCGTGCTGGCGCTCAAACCCTTCGCCCAGGTGCAGGAGCATCTTGCCCGCACCCAGGAAGGCGCAGGCCTGGGCCTGCCGCTGGCCATGGGCCTTGTGAAACTGCATGGCGGCAGCCTGCATCTGGACAGCCAGCCCGGCGCCGGCACCACCGCCATCGTCACCTTCCCGCGCGCGATCACGCATTCTGCCACGACCCACACGGCCATCGGAAAAGTCGCATGACTCTGCACATCGAAAAGCCCCCGCTCGGTTCCAGACTTGGCGAATCCCAGCCCGCGCCGCCGTTCCGCGAACGCCGCGGCACGCCCGCCGCGCCGCCGATCCGGCTTGCCCATATCGTGTCGGTGTCGGGCAGCCAGGCCGTGGCGGTGCTGGAGCGCCAGGACGGCGTGGCACATCCCGCCCGTGTCCAGATCGGTGACCTGATCAAGGTCGTCACGCCCGGCGCCGCGACCCTTGGCATCATCACGGCCATCAGCGCGCCCATGCCGGCCGCCGAAGGCGAGCCGCAATCGCCGGGCCTGATCGAGATCAACCTGGCGGGTGAAGTGGTCCCGGACCAGAATCGCCGCCTGACCTTTCGCCGCGGTGTTTCCTGCCTGCCCACGCTGGGCGATGCGGTGCTGCTGGCCGACAAGCACGACCTGACCCGCGTCTATGCCCCGCCCCAGGCCGCCAGCATCAAGATCGGCACCCTGTTCCAGGAAACCAGCGTGCCGGCGCGCCTGCTGATCGACGAGCTGCTGGCCAAGCATTTCCTGATCGTGGGTTCGACCGGCTCGGGCAAGTCCAGCGCCGTCACCTGCATCCTGCAGCGCCTGCTGGCCGAGCATACCCACGCCCACATGGTGATCCTGGATATCCACAATGAATATTCCACCGCCTTTGGCGGCCTGGTGGAGCCGATCAACCTGGACAATTTCAGCCTTCCTTTCTGGATGCTGGACTTCGAGGAAATGTGCGCCGCGCTGGTGCAGCGCGATGCTCATTACGACGCGGAAGTGGAAATCCTGTCCGACGCGGTGGTGGTGGCCAAGAAGCGCTACAATGACAGCGCCACCAGCCGCGCCGGCGCGCTGCGCAAGGCCGAAAGCAACGTGATCATCACCGTCGACACGCCGACGCCGTTCCGCATGTCCGACATCGTGTCCTGGCTGGACGACCAGCTCGGCCGGCTGGAACGCACCCAGTTCACGCTGCCCTATCGCCGCCTGAAGGCGCGCATCGAGAGCTTGGTCACCGACCAGCGCTACAGCTTCATGTTCGGCAGCCTGTCGGTGCAGGACACCATGGGCGAGGTGCTGGCGCGGCTGTTCCGCGTGCCGGGCCAGGGCCGTCCCATCTCGGTGATCGACCTTTCCACGGTGCCGCCGGAAATCCTGGACGTGGTGATCTCGGTGATCTCGCGCCTGGCCTTCGACGTGGCGGTGTGGAGCAAGGGCGGCCTGCCCATGCTGCTGGTGTGCGAGGAAGCCCATCGCTATGCCCCGGCCAACAACAACAAGTTTGTGCCCACCCGCGCCGCGCTGTCGCGCATCGCCAAGGAGGGTCGCAAGTACGGCCTCAGCCTCTGCCTGGTGACCCAGCGCCCCAGCGAGCTGGACTCCACCATCCTGTCACAGTGCGGCACCGCCGTGGTGCTGCGCCTCTCAAGCGAGAAGGACCAGGAGGTCATTCGCGGCTCGACCTATGAGGGTCTGGTGGACCTGGTGGATTTTCTGCCGCTGCTGGGCGACCGCGAGGCCATCGTGCTGGGGCAGGGCGTTTCCATGCCCATGCGGGTGCGCTTCGACGAGCTGGGCAAGCGCGGCGTGCCGCGCAGCCTGCACACCGGATTCTCCAAGGCCTGGAAAACGCCCAACATGGACCGCGAAGGTCTGGACGAGATTGTGGCGCGCTGGCGCCGCGCCGGGCGCGAGCGCACCTGACCGCGCCCCGAAGGGCGCGGTCCGCGCAAGCAAAAAACGCCGCTCAAGCGAGCGGCGTTACAGACCTCTGGGATATGTCTTGGCTGTTTGTGTGGTGTCGGGACTGAACATTCCCGATTCGAAGGCATAGAGCCCGAGGCCGCCCACGACGACCGCTGCGATGATCCAGTGAATGACCTTGTTGCTTTTGGTTTCCGCTTCTTCGGCGTGATGGAATTCGCCCAAACTGCTCATGTGCTGTTTCTCCTGGTATGGTGATTGTGCGCGTATGTCTCCCGTGACATTGGCCCGCTTGTTGGCGCGGGTCCTGGCGAACTATAACACCGCGCCGCGGCGGCGTCAGGGCGTTTTGCGCCCGTTTTCTTAACCTTGGCGGCGAAGATAGAAGGCGCAGTCCGGTACCGCGCCGCCCGGCAACCGCACGGGGCGCACTTCCACCAGGGCAAAGCCAGACTTTTCCAGCACGCGCCGCGCTGCAGCATTGGCCGCCAGCGCCGCCGCCGCCAGCCGTGTCAGCGCCAGCGTTTCAAAGCCATGGGCACAGACCGCGGCCACGGCCTCGCTGGCCAGGCCCTGGCCCCAGCGGTCGCGGCGCAACAGGAAGCCCAGCTCGGCAGAGCCGTCGGCAATGAGACTAAGGTCCAGGCTGCCGATGGCATCGTCGCTTTCCCATACGGTCCAGTAGCGGCAGAGACCGGCGGCCATGGCGGCCTGCTGCTCGCGCACGGTTTCTTCCACCACGGCCAGGCGGCTGACGGGCGGACGGTTCCAGAACCGCATCGCTTCGGGATCATGCAGGATGGCGAACAGGGCCGGGGCATCGGTTGGCGCCTGGGGCCGCAAGGCGAGACGGGCAGTGGTCAGGTCCATCACGGCCAAAAAACATGAGGCGGCCGGCACATTTCGCGCCGTAGCCGCCTCACTCTGCCCCCTTCAATCAGGACCTCTGGCCCGGGCCCCAATCCCGAAAGCCAAACACTGCAGGGTTTCCCCAAACCGTCCGTCTGCAGCCCGCTAACTGTGCCGGTCACACACTTTGGTGCAATGGCTTTGCCATGCGCGCTGGCGCTTTGGGACCGGCATGTGGAATTTTTGCAACAATTGTTACGGTGTAAACGGCTCACCACGGCCGAAAATGCTTCGACAGCTTCAGTCCCTGGCGCTGATAGTTGGAACCCAGCCCTTCGCCGTAACCTTCCGGCGGCGGATCGGTCAGCCGTTCGAACACGAGTCGCCCGATTATCTGGCCGTGATCCAGGATGAAGGGAACCTCGCGGCTGCGCACTTCCAGCACACCGCGCGCGCTGGGCGCCGCACCCGCCTCATAGCCGAAGCCGGGGTCGAAGAAGCCGGCATAGTGAACACGGAACTCGCCCACCAGCGGATTGAAGGGCACCATCTCGGCCGCATGATCGGGCGGGATCGCCACCCGCTCGCTGGAGACCAGGATGTAGAACTCGTCCGGGTCCAGCACCATGTCGCCGCGGGCATTGGCCTCGATCGGTTCCCAGAAGTCGGCGGGGTCGAGCAGGCCAACCTTGTCCACGTCGATCAAACCGGTGTGCTTCTTGGCGCGAAAGCCGATCCGCTTTCCGACATCGGCATTGCCGCGCAGGTCGATGGACAGCGCCAGGCCGTTATCGATGTTCGGTTCCCCATCCACCAGCGGCGACAGTTCGTGCAGGCGGCGCAGCGCCGTGTCGTTGGACACCGGCGCGCCATGACGGATGCGCAACTGGTTCAGCCGCGAACCCTTGCGCACCAGCACCGGGAAGGTCTGCGGACAGATCTCGGCATAGAGCGGCCCGTGATAACCCGGCTCGACGCGGTCGAAGGACGGCGCGTAATCGGTGATCAGGCGCGTGAAGACATCGATGCGCCCGGTGGAGCTTTTGGGATTGGCGCCGCCGGAGATGCGGGGGCTGAACGCCGCCCGCTCCAGCAGCGGCACGATATAGACGCTGCCCGCTTCCAGCACCGCGCCGTCGGTCAGGTCGACCTCGTGCATGAAGACGGTCTTGAGCTTGTCTTCCACCGTCGCCTGCGGTCCCGGCAGGAAGCTGGCGCGCACCCGGTAGGCCACCGGCCCCAGCCGCAGGTCGATGGACGCCGGCTGGATCTGGCCGGGCGCGAAGGGCTCGTCGGCCAGCACCTCACGCCTGGCGTCCAGCAGGCGCGTCAGCACATGGCTGGGCAGGATGCCGGTCGAGAAGCGGCCATAGCTGTCTTCGGGCACAATCAGGGTTTCGATGGTGGCTGCCATGCCCCGGTTATAAGGGGCATGGGCGGTTCCACGCCAAGGAATGTGCGGATATCCCCAATCGCCTCGGCCAGGCCGCAGCGCTTTACCGGGCTTTTTTCCGGGAAGGCGGTCAAAAGCCGGCTGGGGGTGGCGCCTTCCAGCACCACGAAGCAGCCCTTGTCCTCGCGGCCCCGGATCAGCCGCCCGAAAGCCTGCTTCAGCCGGAAGCGGGTGAGCAGGTCGTCATAGCCCTTGCCGAATCGCACCCGCCGCGCCTTGTGCAGGATTGTGGGCTTGGGCCAGGGCACCTTGTCGAACACCACCAGCCGCAGCGAGCGGCCCGGCACATCCACGCCATCGCGCAGCGCGTCGGTGCCCAGCAGACAAGCATTCTCCTCGGCGCGGAACAGGTCCACCAGCGCCCCGGTGTCCAGCCGGTCCATGTGCTGGGCGTACAGTGTCAGCCCGGCCTGGGCCAGCGGCGCGGCGATGCGGGTGCCGACATCGCGCAAGGCGCGCACGGCGGTGAACAGCCCCAGCGCCCCGCCGCCCGATGCCAGGAACAGTTCGCGATAGGCCGCGGCCAGCGCCTCGGGATCGCGGCGAGGAATGTCGGTGACGATGAAGACGCGGCTCTGGTCTTCGTACCGGAAGGGCGAGCCGAAATGGGCCCGCCGCGCCGGCATGGGCAGGTGGCCGGCGCCGGTGCGCACTTCGGCGCTTGCCCAGTGATCGTCCTGGTCGCTTGCGGTGTCCCGCAAGGTCGCGGATGTGATCAGCGCGCCATGCGCCGGTTCCAGCACGGCGGCGGACAGCGGCCTCGTGGGATCGACCCAGTGCCGTTCCAGCCCCACATCGGCGTCGCGTCCGTCTTCGCGGCTGAGTTCGAACCAGTCCACATAATCGTCCGGCAGTTCGCCATTCTCCAGCGCGTCCAGCATCTGGATCCAGGCGGGCAGGATCGCTTTCGCGCGCCGGTCCACGCCGCGCGCGGCGGCTTCCAGCCGCGCCTTGGTGTAGGGCTCCAGCTCGGCGGTCTTGTCGTTCATCTTCTTGCGCAGCAGCCGCGCAAGGTTCGCCAGCGGATCGGCGATGCGCTTGAGGCCGCGTGCAAGATCGCGCACCGCCGCCATCAGTTCGTCGCTCATCGGCTGGGTTTCGGCTTCCAGCGTGTAGATGGCATCGGAGTCGCTGCTGCGGGCGCGGACGTGGCTGTAGGCCAGCGCCAGGAAAACTTCGCCCGGCCCGCGCGGGCCGCTGCCAAGTCGCTGGGTCCAGCCTTCGCCCGCCAGCGCCGACGAAGCCTGCACCGCTTCATCCAGCGCGCGCTGCGCCGGCTCGTCATCGGCGATCAGGTCCTTCAGCCGGTCTTCCAGTCCGCGCGCACGGGTGCGGGCGCGCCCTTCGGGCCCGCGAATCCAGCGCCGCAGCTCCGCCATCTCGCGTCCCGACAGCGACGCGGAGAAGCCGCTGTCAGCGGCATCGAACAGGTGATGGCCTTCGTCGAACACATAGCGCAGGCGCCGGCCTTCATCCGGTGTGTCCGTGGTTTCATCGACCCCCAGCCAGTCCTGCGACGCCTGGGCGATCACCAGCGCATGGTTGGCCACCACGATATTGGCATGGCGCGCGCGGCGGACGGCGCGCTCGATGAAGCAGATGCGATAGTGGGGGCAGGCGGCATAGATGCATTCCCCGCGCCGGTCGGTGACGGTGGACAGCGGCATCGACGCCGCCAGGAATGCCGGAAAGCCCACGCCGGAAAGATCGCCATCGGTGTGCGAACCGATCCAGCGCGCGATCAGCGCCAGCGCGATGGTGCGCTGGCCCGGCGCCAGCGCGGTGCGCTTGGCGGCTTCTTCAAAGTTCAGCAGGCACAGGTAATTCTCGCGCCCCTTGCGCACCACCGCCTTTTCGGCACGCTCGACCGGATCGGGCCACAGATGCGCGATTTCCTGCACGATCTGGCGCTGGAGATTGCGCGTGTAAGTGCTGATCCACAGGCCGGGACCGTTCTTTTCGGCCCACACGCTGGCCGGCGCCAGATAGCCCAGCGTCTTGCCGGTGCCGGTGCCTGCTTCCACCAGCGCGACACGCGGACTGCCCGCCACTTCGCGCGGCCCGAAGGCATAGGTGGCGGCATCGCTATAGGACGCCTGTTCGGGGCGCATCTCGCCCACCATGCCCGCCAGCCTTGCGCGTGCTTCGGCCATCTCCACCGGCTGCGAGCCGGGCTGGCCCACCAGCGCCTCGTCTTCCCATTGCGGCAAGCCGCGCCAGGCTTCCAGTCCCGCGATGGGCGAACCTTGCGGCACCGCGCTGGTCATCTCTTTCAGCAGCGGCGCCCAGCGCCAGCCGGCGCGCGCCAGTGTGCCGACCAGTGGCGCAAGATTTTCGCGCACTTCGGCGGGCCAGCGCGCCACCTCATCCAGCAGCGCGTGGGCAATGGCATGCAGCGCCCGTGCGGATTCCTCTGGCGTGTGCGGCACGTCCAATCCCAGCGCCCGCGCCAGCCCAAGTGCGCTCGGCACGAATGGCATGCCCGGCCGCACGAAGGCGTACAGTTCAAGCACGTCAAACAAGGGCGCTTCCGCGCGCGTGCCCAGCCGTCCGGCAACAAAGGCGGCGTGCGCCACCAGCACATCGCCTGCCTCGAACAGCGCGCGCGCGTCCCGCAGCGCCACCCGCTCCGCCGCGCCGTTGCCACGCGCAATCGCCGCGCCGGGCGGCGCGGGAACAATCGCGGTCAGTGAAGAAAGAGAGTCGGCCATGGGCGCGCGATATTAAGCGCGCGCGACGCGATTGCTAGGCCACGTCCGGATACAGGTGGATCAGCGCCTGCCGCGCCCGGATATGCTCGCCCACCACCATCTGCGCGGCATTGCGCAGCTCGTGCCTGTTTTCACCCTCGCGCGCGGCCTTGGCGAAGTTGCGCGCCGCCTGGGTGATGGCCAGAAGGCCGAGCCCACCGGCCGCGCCGACAATATCCTGGGCCAGCCGCGCCGCATCGTCCCATTTTTCCTCGGCGCAGGCTTCGGCCAGGGCATTGGTGAGCTGCTCGGCGGTGACGATGTAGCATTGCAGGATTTCCACCAGCGTCTTCACGCCCACGGATTTCTCCAGGGTGCTGAAGGCCACCGGATCGATCGCCGCCGGCAGTTCGGCGGTCCTGTCCTGTTCCTCGTCGACCGGCTCGCAGATCTCGTCCAGGGCCCTGTACAACTGGTCCGCTTCCACCGGCCAGCGCAGCACCAGGTCGGTCGCGGCCGGCGCGCGGTCGCCGCGCAGCAACACCGCGATCAGCGGCGCTTTCACGCCCGGTGCCGCCGCCAGCATGTCGGCATCGCCGGCGCCTGAGATGATGGCGTCGAATGTTTCCTTGCCGGCGCGCCCCACCGCATCGGCCATGCTGTCGGCGCGGATGATGCGGTTGCCGAACGGCTCCAGCAGGTGCACCAGCGCCTCCTGGACCTCCGGGTTGCGCAGGTAGAACAGCAGCGACAGACCGGCCGGCGGCGCCAACTGGGCTTCAACATCGCTGCGCTGCCCCGCCGCGCTGGGCGCGACGCCCGACACCGGCAGGGTGAAGAAGAACTGCGCGCCTTCGCCCGGACTGGACTCGAACCCGATCTTGCCGCCCGCCTGTTCGATCACTCTTTTTGCCACCGCCAGTCCAAGACCGGCGCCCTGTTCGCGGCGGGCATAGGAGGAATCGCCGGGCGAGAAAGGATGGAACAGCAGATGCGCCACTTCCGGCGCCACGCCGTGCCCGGTATCGGTCACACAAAAACGGACGGCACCGCCGTCCTCCGTCACGTCCAGGCGGATATCCACCAGTCCGCGTTCGGTGAATTTCAGCGCATTGTCCGCCAGCTTCAGCAGCACCTGGCGCACCTTGCGCGGATCGGCGGCGACGCGCGGCAGGCCGCTGGCGGCAGACAAAGTGAGGTGCAGGCGTTTTTCCCAGGCGCGCGGCTGCAGCAACCGGGCGACGGCGCGCGCCGCTTGCACCGGATCGCAATCCTCGTCTTCGAGCTGGTCGGTATCGTCGCGGGTCAGCGCGATGACATCGTCGATCAGGGTCTGCAGTCCCTGGCCCGCCTGCAGCATCACCTTCACATGATCGCTCTGCTGCTTGGGCAGGTCGGCGCGCTCCAGAAGTTGCGCCATGCCCAGCAGCGCGTTCAGCGGCGTGCGCAGTTCATGGGAAATATTGGCGATGAAGGCGGCCTTGGCCAGGGCGCTGGATTGCGCGGCGTCGCGGGCGGCCAGCGCATCAAATTTCTCGCGCTGCAGCCGGATGACAAGCTGGCCATTCTCGTTGCGCAGGTGGATGCTTTCATCCAGCAGCCGCGCCATCCCGTGGCAATAGCTGGCCAGCACCGCGGCAAACAGCACCATCAGCACGGCGGTGAGGGTGGCATACAGCCCGCCCTGCCACAGCAAAAGCCCGACCAGCGGGCCGAGCGCGAAAATCGTATGGGCAATATAGGCGGGACGATGCGCCGAGCGGGCGATGAACTCTGTCGCCGTCATGCCCAGGAAGGCCAGCGACAGATAGGCCTGGGCCGGGAAGCTGCCCCAGACGAACCAGAACAATGACGCCGCGCCCCAGCTGGCGCCGGAAATCGCGGAGACGAAAGTGTAGCGCCGCGCCCAGTAGTGCGGATCGCTGCCGGGCTTGCGATTCTTGTAGGCGGTGGTGAGCTGTTCGGCGGCGATCACCACGGCGATCTGCAGCAGCAGCGGCATCAGCGGCAGCACGCTGGGCGCATGTCCCGCGATCAGGGTGGCGGGCACGCACAGGACGGCAAAGGGCAGGGAGAGATAATGGCGACCGAGCGCGTACAGGATATCGATGCGGCCGGCATAGACCGTGCCCGCGCTTCTGTCCTGTGGCGTGATCGACACGGTCATTGCGTAAATCCCTGCCGCAGCTTAGCTTTCGCCCCCTTTCGAAACGCTTAAATGTCTCCTAACAAAGGGTGAATTTCCCAGGTGTGTGGCACGTGAAAAACATGGCTGAACAGGCGCTTGCCGCGAAGGCCTGGCCTTTTGAGGAGGCCCGCAAGCTTCTGGCCCGCATCGAGGCGCGCCGGGCCCGCGGCGAGACGGTCACCGGCGTGCTGTTCGAGACCGGCTATGGCCCCTCGGGCCTGCCGCATATCGGCACCTTCGGCGAAGTGGCCCGCACCTCGTGGATTCGCCATGCCTTCGAGACCATCAGCGATGTGCCCACCCACCTGATCGCCTTTTCCGACGACATGGACGGGTTGCGCAAGGTGCCGGAGAACCTGCCCCAGCCCGAAATGCTGGCCGCCAACCTTGGCAAGCCCCTGACAGCGATCCCCGATCCCTTCGGCACCCATGAAAGCTTCGGCCACCACATGAACGCCCGGCTGCGGGCCTTCCTGGATCACTTCGGCTTCCGCTACGAGTTCATGTCGTCCACCGCCACCTACAAGTCGGGACGCTTCGACGAAGCCCTGCTGCGAATTTTGAAAAACTACGACAAGGTGATGGCGGTGATGCTGCCGACCTTGGGCGAGGAGCGGCAGCAGACCTATTCGCCGTTCCTGCCCGTCAGCCCGCGCTCGGGCAAGGTGCTGCTGGCCAAGGTCGTGTCGCACGATGTCACCAAGGGCACCATCACCTACATCGAGGAAGACGGCAGCGAGGAAACCGTCCCCGTCACCGGCGGCCACTGCAAGCTGCAATGGAAGCCCGACTTCGGCATGCGCTGGGCGGCGCTGGGCGTGGACTATGAAATGTTCGGCAAGGATCACCTGGCCCAGGCGCCGCTGTATGACGCCATCTGCAGGATCGCCGGCGGCACCCCGCCGCAGCAGCTGGTCTATGAGCTGTTCCTGGATGACAAGGGCCAGAAGATTTCCAAGTCCAAGGGCAACGGCATCACCATCGACGAATGGCTGAGCTATGGCTCGGCGGAATCGCTGGCGCTGTTCATGTTCCAGAAGCCGCGCACTGCCAAGCGGATGTATTTCGACGTCATCCCCAAGGCGGTGGACGATTACATCGCCCATCTCGACAGCTATCACTCCAACGAGACCACCGAAGAGCAGCGGCTGGAAAATCCGGTCTGGCACATCCATGCCGGCAAGGTGCCGGACGAGCGCTACCCGGTCAGCTTCGCGCTGCTGCTGAACCTGGTATCAGCCTCGAACGCCAACACCCGTGAGGTGCTGTGGGGCAATATCCGCGCCTATGCGCCGGGCGCGACACCGGAAGCAAATCCGGGGCTGGACAAGCTGGTGGGCTATGCGCTGCGCTACTACGAAGACTTTGTGAAACCCAGCAAGGTCTTCCGCGCCGCCGACGACAAGGAACGCGCCGCCCTTTCAGACCTCGCCGATCAACTGGAAAAGCTGGGCGACGAACGCGACGGCAAGGCGGTGCAGGACATCGTCTATGAAGTCGGCAAGAGCCACGGCTTCGAGCCGCTGCGCGCCTGGTTCGGCGCGCTGTACGAAGTGCTGCTGGGCCAGACCCAGGGGCCGCGCTTCGGCTCCTTCGCCGCTCTGTTCGGCACCCGCGAAACGGCGGCGATGATCCGCCAGGCGCTGAATGGCGACTTCTTGAAATGAGAAGTGGGTTGAAATGAAGCGCACGTTTCTCGCGTTGATGCTGCTGGTCATGCCCGCCATGGCTGCCACCACCGAGGAAATCTTCGCGGTCTATGCGCACGGCGACTATGAACAGGCCGCCCGCCTCGGCGAGGCGGCGCATAGCGCGTCCGGCTATGCCATCGCCGCCCGCGCCGTGCTGGCCGAGGATGTGCTGCGCGACGCCCCCTGCATGGAATGCCTGCAGCGCGCCGAAAGCCTCGCCCGCCAGGCCATCGCCGCCGATCCGAAGAACGCCTTCGGCCAGGTCTGGCTGGCGGTGGCGCTGGGCTACCAGTCGCGCGTTATCGGCGCCGTCAAGGCGCGGCTGCGCAACACCCCGGCCGAGTCAAAGGCCGCGCTGGACATCGCCGTGCAGGCCGATCCGAAGAATCCCTTTGCCGTCTCCGCGCTGGGCGGCTGGCATATCGAGGTGGTGCGCGGCGGCGGCGCCTTTCTCGCCCGCACGCTATATGGCGCGACGGAGAAAGAGGCGCTGGCCCTGTTCGATCGCGCCGTGAAGCTGGACCCCGGCAATGTCGCCGTCCATTACCAGGTCGCGCTGTCGCTGCTGGGCTTCGATGCCGAGAAATACCATGCCCGCATCCAGGCCGAACTGCGCGCCGCTCTCGCCGCCACGGCCGCGACCGCCTATGAGAAAAAGATGCAGGACCGGGCCAACGAGCTGCTGGGCCTGGTCAATCATGGTCCGCGGGAGGCGCTGGCCGCGCGGGTGCGGAAATATCAGGGCTATCCCGACTAGCGACCGGATGCGCCAGGTCAAGTCAGGTCAGGGTGGCAGCGGTGCGCTGTCCGACCGGATTCCCGCCACCGATCCCAGCGACGCCGCGATCACGCAGGCGATGGCCGCGCACTGCATCCCCGTTAGCGTTTCCCCCAGCATCACCAGCCCGAACAAAGCCGCGATGGCCGGCTCCACGCTCATCAGGATGCCGAAGGAGCGCTGGGGCAGCCGCCCCATCGCGAACATCTCCAGGCTGTAGGGCAGGGCGCTGGACAGGATCGCCACGAACAGCGCGCGGGGCAGCATGGCGGCATCCAGCAGGTGCGCGCCCGCCGCGTGAATCCCGAACGGCAGCACCACCAGCGCCGCGATCATCATGCCGAAGGTGGTGGCCCGCGCCGAGCCCAGCGCCCCGGCGCGCTTGCCGAACACGATGTAGAGTCCCCAGCAGGCTCCCGCCGCCAGCGCGAACAGCACGCCGCGCGGATCGACGCGCCCATGCACATTGGGCGCGCACATCAGCCCCACGCCCAGCACCGCCAGCGCCACCCAGACCAGATCGCGCGCCCGGCGCGAATCCAGCACCGACACCGCCAGCGGCCCGGTGAATTCCAGCGCCACCACCACCCCCAGCGGCACGGTTTTCAGCGCGGTGTAGAAACACAGGTTCATCGCCCCCAGGATGACGCCATAGGGCAGCACCAGCCGCAGCACGCTCCAGGACCAGGGCATGCGCCAGAAGCGCTGCACCGCCATCAATATCATCGCTGCCAGCACCACCCGCAGCGTCACCGCGCCTTGGGCGCCCACGGCCGCGAACATCTGCTTGGCCAGCGCGGCGCCGACCTGTACCGACACCATGGCCGTCAGCGTCAGGCCCAGTGGCAGGGCATGGGATGATTTGTGCGCCCTCGTCATCGCGGCGCTACTGCGACGCCCAGATGATCCGGTGCACGAAGGCGACTTCGCTCAGGGCGAAGCCGCGATCCTCGAAGGCGGGGTTGAAGCTCTTCAGCTCGATGCGCTGGGCGGTGATGCGGCCAAGCTGCTTGGCCATCACTTCGCCGCCATGGGTCTTGAGCACCACCCGGTCGCCGCGCCGCAGGCTGCCGGACGGCGACACCACGATGCGATCGCCATCGCGGTACACCGGCAGCATGGAATCGCCGGTGATCTCCAGCGCATAGCAATGCTCGTCCGCGATCTCGGGGAAGGCGATGTCTTCCCAGCCGGACCCGGCGGGAAAGCCGGCATCGTCGAAATAGCCGCTGGCGCCGGCCTGGGCCATGCCGATCAGGGGCACCATGCGCGCCCGTGCCGCCCGTCCCGCGCCGCCGCTCACCAGGGCGACAAAGTCTTCCAGCGACGCCCCGGTGGCGGACAGGACCTTGGCCAGGCTTTCGGTGGAGGGCCAGCGCAGCTTTCCATTGGCGGTGCCACGCTTGGACTTGTTAAAGGTGGTGGGGTCCAGCCCGGCCAGCTTGGCCAGGCCGGATGGCGACATGCCATGCCGGGCGGCAAGGGCGTCGATGGCGCGCCAGATTTGCGGGTGTGTGAGCATGGTATTAGGAATCAAACCGTTTTTTCGGTTATTATTCCTATAATAGAGAGATGCCGGGTGCCCGTCCAGAGGGCATTTGCCCGGCGCTGCACGCAGGAAGGACGCGGTTCGTGAGCATTTTCGACCCTCTCTTGGATGGGGGCGCCCGTCTGGTGCGGCAACTGCCGCCCGAGACGGCCCACAATGCCACCCTGGCGCTGCTGGGGGCGATGAGCCCGCTGCTGCCGGCCGCAGCCCCGGACGACCCCCGGCTGGCGGTGCGGGCTTTTGGGCTGGATTTCCCCAACCCGGTCGGCCTGGCGGCCGGCTTCGACAAGAATGCCGATGTGCCCGATGCCATGGCGAAGTTCGGCTTCGGCTTCGTGGAATGCGGCACCGTCACGCCGCGCCCGCAGGCGGGCAATCCGCGTCCGCGCCTGTTCCGGTTGGCCGAAGACCGCGCCGTCATCAACCGCATGGGCTTCAACAATGGCGGCTGCGCGGCAGTGGCGCAGAACCTGAAGCGCCGCGCAGGAAAAGGCATCGTCGGCATCAATGTCGGCGCCAACAAGGACAGCGCCGACCGTATCGCCGACTATGCCCGGTGCTTTTCAGAGCTGGGCGGATTGGCGGACTATGTCACCGTCAATGTCTCCTCCCCCAACACGCCGGGCCTGCGCGGCCTGCAGAACCGCGAGGAGCTGACGCGTCTGCTGGACACCATGACCGAGACGCGTGCGAAGCAGGCCTATCGTCCCATCCTGCTCAAGATCGCGCCCGACCTGGACGAGGCCGCGCTGGACGAGATCGCCGATGTCGTCCGCGCCAGCGGCATCGAGGGCCTGATCGTCTCCAACACGACCATCGCGCGCCCGCCGCTGAAGTCACAATACGCCAACGAAACCGGCGGCCTGTCCGGCGCGCCGCTGTTTGATGCGTCCACCAAAGTGCTTGCCGCCATGCACCAGCGCCTGAATGGCGCGGTGACCCTGGTGGGTGTGGGCGGCATCACATCGGGCGAAGACGCCTGGGCCAAGATCCGCGCCGGCGCCACGCTGGTGCAGCTTTACACCGCGCTGGCCTTTGAAGGCCCGTCGCTGGTGACACGCATCAAGCGCGGACTGCTGGCCTGCATGACCCGCGACGGTTTTGCGACAGTGACAGACGCAATCGGCAAAAATTGACGCCGCGTCACGGTTCGCTACAGTTCCGCCGATGGACAAGTCCCGCCGCGAGCAGACCAAGGCGCAGAACCGCGAAACCATTCTGACAGCGGCGAAAGCCGTCTTCGCGCAGATGGGCTTCGCCGCCGCCAGCGTGCGCGACATCATCCGCGCCACGCCGCTGGCCTCGGGCACCTTCTACAACTACTTCAAATCGAAAGAGGAGGTGTACCAGGCGCTGCGCGACGAAGTGGCGTTGCAGGTCCGCCCCCAGCTGCGCGAGGTGCGCACCGCCGCAACCACGGCCGAGGAATTCCTGTCCGGCACCTTCGGCACCTTTTTCCGCTTCATCGCCGAACGCCGCGGCGAGGGCGCGCCCATACCGGACCAGCCTGAAAAAGACATCAGCCGCTTCCGCATGGATTCGCCCGAAGTGCTGGCGGGCTTTGCCGAACTGAAGGACGATATCGCGGCGGCCTCGGCGCGCGGCCTGCTGCCGGCCGTGGATGCCGATTTCCTGGCCGCGGCGCTGGCGGGCGTGGCGCTGGAGATGGCCGAGCAGGTCAAGGCCGGCGCCGATGTCGAAGCCGCCACCCAGTTCGCCACGGCGCTGTTCCTGGGCGGCTTGCCGGCGTTGCCGGGCAGGCCGTCATAAAAATTGACATGGCCCGGCCACATAAAGTGGGCCATGACAAACCAGGTTTAAGGTGCGGCCGTGAGCCGTTTAGCCGCCGCCAGATACTCCGCCCAGATGCGCGTTTCTTCCGCGCCCAGCTTGTGCAGGTAATCCCAGCTGAACAGACCGCTGTCATGGCCGTCGTCAAAGCCGATGCGCAGGGCGTAATTGCCCACCGGCTCCAGTCCGTCGATCTTCACATCTTGCTTGCCGGTCAGGATGGTCTTGGGGCCGCCATGGTTGCGGATCTCGGCGCTGGGCGATTCCACCCGCAGATATTCGGCGCGCAATTCGAATCTCGCCCCATCATCGAACGCCACGGTCAGGACGTCGCGCGCGGGATTGAGCCGGATTTCGGAAGGCCATGGATTGGAAGGGGCCATCAGCGCCGCTCATCATCGGTCAGTTGCCGCGCTTCATCCGCCAGCATGATCGGCACCCCGCCGCGAATGGGATAGGCCAGCCCCGCCGCCTTGGACACCAGCTCCTGCCGGTCGCGGTCATAATGAAGCGTGGTCTTGGTCAGCGGGCAGACCAGGATTTCGAGAAGCTTGGGGTCGGTATTGCTCATGCTGTCTGTTTATCATGGCGGCGATGAAAATGCATTCATGGGGCCGCTATTCGCGTCACGCGATTGGCTGCCCCGGAACAGATAAATTGCGCTCGCGTTGTCAATAAGATGCCCAGGATCGCGCTGATGAAAAAAACAATGACACTGATGGCGGCCGTCGCGGCCCTGGCGTTGTCGGGCTGCGTGGCGCCTGACTATTACACAGACGACTATTACGCGCCGGGCTATTACGGCGGTGGCGGCGACCTGTACGGGCCCTATTATGACGGCGGCTTCTACGGCAGCGGTTTCTATGACGACGGGTTCTACAGTCCGGGGCTTTACGGCTTTTATGGCGGTGGCTTTTACGGCGGCGGCTATTATCGGGGCGGTGGTTACGGGCATGGCGGATACCGCGGCGGTTTCCACGGCGGGGGATACGGTTTCCATGGTGGCGGTGGCGGCTTTCATGGTCGCGGCGGCGGATTTGGCCATGGGGGCGGCCGCTTTCATGGCGGTGGCGGTCACAGCGGCGGCTTTGGCGGTGGTCATGGCGGCGGCGGTCACGGCGGCGGTGGCCATGACGGCGGCAGTCACGGTGGTCGTCGATGAATTTCAGCGGGAAAATTGAAACACGCCGGTCCCGGCGCGGGAGAATTGCATGATGTCGTTCAACGTCTGGCGCATGGCAGCCTTCAGCCTGTGTTTGTCCGCGGTTTGCGCCCACGCCCAGCCTTCCGGCCCCGGGATGCTCGACAGCCTGCATGGATCGCTCAAGCTGTCCTCGTCCCAGGAAGGGGCCTGGCAGGCCCTGAAAAGCGCCTATGCGTCCGATCCGCAGGAGATGTCGCAACGCCGCGCTGCGATTGACACGATGCGCACCCTCAATGCACCGCAACGGGTCGATCTTTCCATCAAGCTCATGAAAGACGACCTGCAGTCGCTGGAGCGTCGCGGCGCTGCCCTGAAGGCCTTCTACGCGACCTTGTCGCCGCAGCAGCAGGCGGTCTTCGATCGCGATACCCTGCCAGGGCCACCCGGCCGGGACTGACCTAACAGGCAGCGGCGGGAAATCAGTTGATGGTGGTCGGGCCGGCTTCGCTGCCCATCTCCAGCAGCGCCATCAGGGTCGAGGCGCGGTCCTGGAAGCTCTGCGCCTCCAGCAGTGCCTGTTTCTCCGCCGGATCGAAGGGGCACATCATGGCCAGGGCGTTGATCAGCGCCTCGCCCGGCGCGTTCATCACGCTCTTCCAGTCCGCCTTCATGTCGCGGGTGTTGAGATAGGCCTTCAGCGCCGCCAGCAGCCGTTCGCGCGGGAAATCCTCGTCCGCCATCTGCGCCAGGTCGCCGGCAAAGGGCGCGAAGTCGGTGAAGCCGGCGCGCCAGGGCGTGGTGGTGTCCATCTCGCCCGTCAGGCGGAAGCGGCAGATGCCCTGCAAGGTGAGCAGATAGCGATTGTCGTCGGTCTCGCGGAATTCCACGATCTTGCCGGCACAGCCCACCAGCGACAGTTTGGGCTTCAGCACCGCGTCTTCATGCTCGGACGGCTGTATCATGCCGATCAGCCGGTCGCCCTGCAGCGCATAATCTACCATCTCCAGGTAGCGCGGCTCGAAGATGTTGAGCGGCAGCGCCCCGCGCGGCATCAGCACCGCGCCGGTGAGCGGAAACAGCGGCAGCGACTTGGGCAGGTCGGAATAGGAATGATAATGGCGCGGCATCAGGGTTTTGCCTTCGAAGCGGTGCGAATGTCGGTGGTGCCGATATCGGCCTGTATTTTCCACATGCCGTCTTCCTTCACCCACACCGTCACGTAATGGCCGGTGTCGGTGCCGTCCTTGCCCGTCAGGGTCCAGGTCCCGTCGGTCCAGCCCATCTTTCCGTCGCCGGACACGGCGCCCGCGGTCGGCGCCCAGGCCAGCTTCGGGCCGCCGGTGTCGGGCCTGGGCGCGGCCTTGGCCTTGCCGATCCTGGGCCCGCCATGCTCGCCATACAGGCGCGCGGATTTCGAGCTGTAAAACCAGAAGGCATAGGGAATGCCTTTCTCCACCGACAGCGCCGAGAAGGCACGGTCCGCCGCCATCACGGCATTGTCCGCCGCCCGCGCCGGGACCGGCGCAATCAAACAAAGCGCGGGCGCGGTCAAAGCGATCAGTGCGGCGGCCGACAGCAGCTTCATGAAAACAGGATCCCCGACAATTTCTTACGGCCTTCGACGGCGCGCGGATCACTGAAGCCCATGGCCTCGAACAGGGTGACAAGCTGCTTGCGGCCCGCTTCCTCGTTCCACTTGCGGTCCAGCTTCACCAGCGTCAGCAACTGCTCGACGGCGCCGTCGCGGTCGCCCGCTGCATCCAGCGCCATCGCCAGGTCATAACGCGCCTGGTGATCCCTAGCATCGGCCTCGACTTTCGCGCGCAGTGCCGCGATCTCGCCGGTCTCGGGCGCGGGGCCTTCCTTCAGCTTCAGTTCGGCTTCCACGGCGCGGATGGCTTCATCCTGCTCGCCGCCCGGCTTGACCATCTGCAAGGTCGCCCTGGCACGCTCCATGTCGCCGCCCGCCAGATAGGCGCGCGCCAGTCCCGCCACTGCTGCGGGGTGGCCGGGCTCGTCCTGCAGCACATGGCCGTAGGCCTGCGCCGCCATGGCGAAGTCGCCCGCCGCCAGCGCCTCGGCCGCCACTGCCAATACCTCGGCCGTATGTTCCGGCCCGCCATGGTGATGATCGTGGCCGTCATGCCCGGCGTCACCGCCCGCAAGCTGTGCCACGAAGGCCTTGATCTGGCTTTCGGGGATCGCGCCCATGAAGCCGTCCACCGGCTGGCCATTGCGGAAGGCATAGACGGTGGGAATGGACTGGATGCGCAGCTGCTGCGCGATCTCCGGATTCTCGTCGATGTTGATCTTGACCAGCTTCACCGCGCCGCCGGCCGCATCCACCGCGGCTTCCAGCGCCGGCCCCAGCGTCTTGCAGGGGCCGCACCAGGGCGCCCAGAAATCCACGATCACCGGCACCGCCCGGCTGGCCTCCAGCACATCGGCGCCAAAGGTCGCCAGGCCGGAATCTTTGATGTGCGGGCTGGTGCCGCTGGCCGCGTTCTTGACGGGCTGGGAGGTGACGGGGCGTCCGCCGGGACCGATCAATGCCATGTCTGGAATGTTCCGCTGTTTCTGACGGAAAGATGGTCATTCCCAGCCGGAATTGGAAGAGCCGCTCAGGCGTCTCTGCCAGGCCCACAGGACCGGCGTCACCGCCAGTTCCATTATCAGCGGCGCGATCACCGACAGCCCCCAGGCGTCCAGCCGCACCGCCAGCGCCAGCCGCGCCAGCCCGCCCGCTACCACGATGGCGGTCAGCAGGCCAAAGGCGCGGCCCTGCCGTTCGATGGAGGGAATCAGCGACCAGAAGCCAAGCCCGATCCCCAGCAGCAGCCCCGACAGATAGGCCACATGTGTCAGCGCCGACGGCGCACCGGCCAGCGCCAGCAGGCCCGGACGAAACACGCCCAGTGCGCCGGCCGTCACCGGCACCAGGCCGGCGACCGCAACGGCGATCTGCAGCGCGCGGGTTTGATTCAAGGAACCAGCTTCGCGATCCAGTTGGGCAGCGCGAAGGCCGCCGCATGGATGTCCGGATTGTAGTAGTCGCACTTCAGCCCGGACTTCTTGTACGCCTTGGCGGCGCGCTTGATGCCGTCGGCCTTGCCCAGCGGCTTGCCGCCCTTGCTGGCCCAGCTCAGCGCCATGAAGCCGCCGATATAGGTGGGCACCACCGACAGGTAGAGACCCGACTTGGGGAAGAAGCGCGCCAGTTCCTGCAGCGCCTCGGTGATCTCCCACGGCTGGTAGAAGGGCACGCCGGTCTGGAAGGTGGCATAGCCGCCCTTCTTCAGGGCGCCCTTCACGCGGTCATAGAAGGTCTCGCCGAACAGCGCCTTGCCGGGGCCCACCGGATCGGGACGGTCGGCGATGATCAGGTCGAAGCGGTTCTTGGATTCCTTGCGGCCCAGATATTCGAAGGCGTCCGCCACCACCACCTTCATGCGCTTGTCCTTGAAGGCCTTGGCGTTGATGTCGCCGAACAGCTTCCTGCACAGCTCGATCACCCGGCCGTCTATATCGACCAGCACGACCTCTTTGACATTCTTGTGCTTGAGGGCCTCGTCGGCGATTGACAGGTCGCCGCCGCCCACGATCATCACCCGTTCGACCTTGCCATGCTCCAGCATGGGCAGGTGGGTGAGCATGTCGGCATAGGCGCTCTCGTCGCGGTCGGTGATCTGGACGATGTCGTCCAGCGTCATGACACGGCCGTTGGCGACGGTGTCGAAGATCCTGATGTGCTGGAACTGGCTCTTCTCGTCCGCCAGCACCTTGGTGATCTCCATCTGCTGGGCATAGCCCTTGTGCAGCCGCTCGGTGGCGAGCGTTCTGGAAGCCTTGGAGGCCTTGATCTGGGCGGGCTGGGGCTGCGGGCGGGCCATAACGTTTCCTTAAGAGATGTGACAGCGTTCTGGCGTATAGGGCTGCTGCGCCGCGCTGTCTACCGCGCTTCAAACGCATCTGATGCCGGTTTGACGCCACTTTCGCGCCTTGCGCGCCTGCCGGCGGCGCTGCCCGAACGCCGTATCGCCGGATCGTTGCAACGCTTCGCAAACAAAAAAATCCCCCCGGGGGAAGTTTTTCCTTGCGTGGGGGGGCTGGTGGCCCTACATGCATCCTCGACCCGGCGAGAAAAAAAGCCGGACGAAGCGGCGACCGGGTGACCCCGTTCGTCGCTTTCTTCTTTAGGTGCGTCCGGAAGTCCCCACAAAGGCCAAGGCGTAGGTGTCAACTCTAAGACGGGTAGGTGTCTAATGGCTCGACTGAATTTGGTGGCGGCGAATAAAATCCCGCAAAAGGAAATCAAGCCGCGCGCCCCCAAGGCGCCGCGTCCTGTCGTGGTTCCGGCGTCGAATGACGACTACAAGGACCACTTCATCAATCGCAATGGCGTCGTCTATGCGGGCAGCCATGTGATCATCGACCTGTGGGAAGCCACCGGCCTGGACAATCGCGAGCTGCTGGAAACCGCGCTGATCGACGCCGTGCAGGCCGCCGGCGCCACCCTGCTGCACATCCACCTCCACAAGTTCGAGGATGGCGGCGGAATCTCCGGCGTGGCCGTGCTGGCCGAAAGCCACATCAGCGTCCACACCTGGCCGGAAAAGGGCTTTGCCGCCTTTGACGTGTTCATGTGCGGCGACGCCCAGCCGATGAAGGCGCTCGACGTCTTCAAGAAGGCCTTCAACCCCGGCCGCGTCGTGGTCGGCGAACACAAGCGCGGCGTGCTGTAAGCGCAACGCGCGATCGAATCAGAAAAGGCCGGAGCGGCGACGCTCCGGCCTTTTTCGTTGGGGTCTACTTTGCCTGCTGGCCGAAGCTGTCCTTGGGCAGGGCGATCAGGGTGGGATCGGCCGCATAGGTGTGCGGCGGCTGGCCGGCAAACTCGCAGTCCTTGCCCACGCCGGGCAGAATCGCGGGAACGCCTTCGCGCAGATCGTGCGCCTTGTGGTCGATGTCGGTTTTCATGTCCGGTTCTCCTGAATGAGCCTGTCGTCGGGATGGACGCTACGCCGCCGCCGCATCGCAACATTGATCGCGCGCAACACCGGTTGTCGCACCCGTTTCCCGGCGGGCATGACGCGGCGCGGGCGGCATGCGACAAGACCGTCTCGGCCCACAGTGAAAGAGCTTCATGATTCCCTGGGTGCATCTGGATACGGCGGCGGTGCCGGGCGGCGGCGGCGAATTGCGACTGATGCAGCGCGGCCACGAATTCGCGATCTTCGCCGGCGCCACGCCGCTGATGAACAGCCGCATGAGCAGTTCGGAAGTGGTGCTGGCCGAGATCGCCTGTGAACGCCTGAAGGGCCGCCGCCACCAGCGCATCCTGATCGGCGGCTATGGCATGGGCTTCACCCTGCGCGCGGCCCTGGCCGGGCTGGACGGCGATGCGCGGGTGGTGGTGGCCGAGCTGGTGCCGCAGGTGATCGCCTGGGCGCGCGGGCCGATGGCCGCGCTGACGGCGGGCTGCCTGGATGATCCGCGCGTCAAGGTCCATGAAGGCGATGTCGGCGCGTTGATGGCGTCATCGCGCGCCGGCTTCGACGCCATCCTGCTGGACGTGGACAACGGCCCCGACGGCCTCAGCCGCAAGGCCAATGACGGCCTGTATTCCGTGCGCGGTCTGGGCACCGCCCGCCAGGCCCTGCGCCCTGGCGGACTGCTGGCGGTCTGGTCGGCAGCGCCCAGTGCCGCTTTCGTCAACAAGCTCGGCCAGGCCGGCTTCAATGTCGAAGAAGTCAAAGCCCGCGCCAACAAGGGCAAGGGCGTCCGCCACATCATCTGGGTGGCGACGAACCCGGCTGTCCAGCCGCGCAAAAAATAATAACGCTCTATCCCCGTCCGTCCCCTATTGCACGCCGCTGCGGATTTCCGTCCAGGCTTCCACGATCTTGTCCTTGTTCTTGAGCGGGCGCTGGAAGGTGCCGCTTTTGAGGAAGGTTTCCAGGTCGCGGGGGATTTGTAGCTCCTGGTACACCTTGTCGGGCACCTGCTTCATCGCCTCGGTGTTGGCGGGCTCATCGGCGATGTGGGTGATCATGTACACCGCGGCCTCGTCGGTGATGCCGGAATCGATCAGCGCCAGCGCCTTTTCCTCGTTGGCGTCCTTGTGCATCACCAGCCCGCAGACATAGGTGAACATGCCGCCCGGCGGATTGAGGTACGCCACCGGCTTGTGCTCGCGGTTCAGCGACGCGAAGGTCGTACGCCAGCTCATGGCGGCGACCAGCTCGCCCGACGCCAGCCCCTGCGCCAGCGCCGTGTTCTCCGACGACACCATGCGCAGTTGCGGCACCAGGGCGCGCAACTTCGCCTGCACCTGCGCCCACTGGGCATCCGTCATCTCATAGGCGTTGATGCCCATCATCTTGGCGACGAAGGGCACCGTGTCGTCCACACCATCCAGCACGGACACGCGGCCCTTGTATTTGGGGTCGAACAGGATGTCCCAGCTTTGCGACCTGGCATATTCCGGCGCCAGGTCGGTGCGGATGGTGAGCGAGGTGTTGCCCCAGTAATGCGGCACGAACCACACCTTGCCCGGCCCCGCCGAAATCCCCGGCAGGTTGCGCAGCGCCGGCGACAGCTTGTTCCAGTTCTTCAGCTTGGAGGTATCGATCGGCGCCAGCAGCCCCGCCTGTTTCCAGCGCTCGACGCTGTAATAGCAGGGGCCCATCACGTCGGGCTTGTAGCCCGCGCGCATCTTGGCAAAGGCCTCATCCTCGTCGGCAAAAATGCTGGTGTTGGGCTTTTCGTGGAACCGGGCCTCATAGGCGGCCGTGAAATGCGGGTCCACATAATCCTGGAACTGGAACAGGGTCGCAGGCTTCGATTCTTCCTTGCTGCATCCCAGCAGCGCCAATGCGGCGACCAGCGCGCCGCCGACAAACCAGCTCTTCATCCCGCCAACTCCCCCAACACCCAAGACCCCGACGTCAAGGTCAGGTTAGACGCGAAAATCGGGTGCTGGCTAGAGTTGGTTGGAAATCCAGCTCGGCTGGGCGGGGGCGCCGAAGCCCAGGGTCAGGTTCAGTCCCGCCGTGGTCTGGCGACCCGTCTCGCCCTGGGTATAGGACACCGCCGACTGGCGCACGCCCAGCGCGATGTCCACGCCCGGTGCGGGCATGTAGTGCAGATCAAGTCCGGCCAGCAGGCCGTCGGCGGCGTAGCGGTCCACCACATAGCCGGCATAGGCGCTGAACCAGAAGCCGCCATCAAAGCCCTTGGAAAGGGTGGCGGTGATGGCATGGTTTTCCATGTTGCGGATGCCCAGCGGCACGAAGGGGGTGGGCGCGGTGCCGGTGCGGGTGTCGTTGCTCATCCGGTATTCGCCGTGACCGTCATAGGAAATGCCGGCCAGCAGTCCGGCCCAGACATCGGTCTGCCAGCGCAGGTTGCCGTTCCAGCCCGCGGTGCGCGCCACGTCGGCATCGCCATGCACGCCATAGCGGGTGTAATCGCCCGCCAGGCTGCCCGCGAAGCCATAGCCGAACAACTGGCTGTAGCCGGCCGTGACCGTGTCCTTGTCGGCGCGATAGGCGATGGCGGTGGGCGTATCCAGGTCCACGGCGTGATAGGCGACTTTCAGATAGCCAAAGGCGGTGGGGGCGCCGGCATAGAGCGTGAAGCGCCCGCCGGTGACGTCATTGCCCTGGGTCGCTTCCAGCCGCAGCTCGGCGTCGCGGCCCAGTTCGAAGGCGAAGCCCGCGGCACCGCTGAAGATGTCGTCGCTGGTGCGGGCGGCGATGGTGCCGGCGGGCAGGCGCACATTCTTGCCCAGGAAATTGGTCCAGGTGGCATCGCCCACCAGCGCCAGGCCATCGGCGATGGTCAGCTTGGCGTCCAGCGTGGTCCCCGTCATGCGGTCGCCGCCATGATAGAAACTGGTCTCGTTGCCGATGGCGATGCTGCTGCCCGACTGCATCGCGGCGCGGCCATAGGCCAGCGCCCACAGCGGATCGCCGCGGCGCAGGGACATCTGCTGCGCCTCGTAATTGCGCAGGGCGGCATACTCGCCATAGGTGTGGAAGCCTGCGGTCTGCGCGGGCGGAATGTAAGTCTGCGGCGGCGGATATTGCGGCGCCGGGTACGGGCTGGGACCCTGCGGCGGATAGGGCTGGGCATACTGTTCGGGATATTGCCCGCGCATCGGCGGCGGGCCTTGCATGGGCGGGCCTTGCATCGGCGGTCCCGCCGGGCCGCGCGCCTGGATGCGCAGCGAAAAGCCGTCGGATTCGGCACGGGTCAGGAAGGTGACGGGCCGGGGCGAACGGATCACGCCATTGTCGAAATTGGCGTAGGCCATCGAAATCCATTGCGGAAATTCGCCCGCCAGCCGGTCAAAGGCCTGGCCGTCCACGGCGCTCTGGAAATCGATCGACAGGGCATTCTGGTTGTCGTCGGCATGGACCCCGCGCAGGGGCATGCCGCGAAACCGGATCTCGATGCCGTTCTGGTCCTGGCCGGTCACCTGATAGCCGGCAGGCCCCTGGGCATGCGCAGGTGCAGCCACGGACGCGGTCAGCGTCACGGCCAGCAGCAGCGCGAAAATCCCCCGAACCATGGTGTCCCTTCCGCGGGCAGCTTCGTTAACCGTGGTTAAGGAAAGGTTAATCGGGTGGGTTTCGCTCATATCCTGGGCAGCCTGACTTCCATCACCGCCCCGTTGCCGGGGCCGGACGCCAGCCGGGTCGCCCCGCCCATCCGCCGGGCGAGCTCCATGCAGATGGCCAGCCCGAGTCCCGAGCCGGTGACGGTGCCGGTCCGGTCAAACCGCTGGAACGGCCTGCCGGCCCTGGCGCTCTCGGCCGGTGAAAAGCCGCTGCCAGTGTCCGACAGGGCAAACACCCCGGCGCCATCCTCGAAACGCACATCGGCGCGCACGAAGCCGCCTTCGGCCGTGTAAGTCAGGGCGTTGGAGATGAGGGCGGTGAAGATGCGCCGCACGGCCTGCGGGTCCGCCCGCACCAGTCCGGGCTCGGCCTCGCCCAGCCGAAGGTCGATGCGGCGGGAGAAGGCGCGACCCTGATGCTCGTCCAGGCACTGCCCCGCCAGCGCGGCGAGGTCGAGGGCTTCCATCTTCAACGGAAAGCGCCCGGCCTCGATATTGGCGAATTCCAGGATGTCGCCGATCTTGGCATGCAGCTCGCGCCCGGCGCTGTTGATGTCTTTCGCATACTCGCTGTATTTCGGATGTCCGGCATCGCCGTAATAGCCTTCGGCGATGACCTCGGAAAAACCGATCACCGCGTTCAGCGGCGTGCGCAGCTCATGGCTCATATGGGCGATGAACTCGGACTTGGAGCGCAAGGCTTCCGCGGCGCCGCGCTCGGCATTCGCCAGCCGCACCATCAGCCGGGCCTCTATCGGCCGTGTGGACTTGAGCGCCCGGATCGCGCGCGCCGCCCTGGCATGGCGCTGGAAGGCGCCCACGAACAGCACCGCCAGCCACGCGCCCGCCGCCGCCGGGCCCACGATGGCAAAGAGATAAAGCGGCAACGTCCCGGTCCACAGTGCCAGCGCCTGGTTCTCATCCACCGTCGTCACCGCCCAGAGCGGCCAGCCCGGCACATTGGCCAGGATGCCATCCGGCCTGGGCTGGCTGGTCGGCACGATGCGGAAGTTGCTTCCCAGCGCCAGGCTGGACGGCACAAAGGTCACGACGATGGTGCGCCCGGCCTCGCGGAACGCCAGCAGGCCTGCAACAGCCATGCGGGCGCCGGAGAAGCGCGGCAGCAGCGGTTCGGCGCGTGCGGCATCGAGATGAGACTGGATCTGCCCTGTTGCGTCGAAAACGGCGATATCGGTGATGGCAGGTTCGGCACGCGCCAGGTCCACACTGCGATAAAGCTGCGGGCTGCCAGCGAACACCGCGCCCATCCGCGCATAGCGATCCAGCGCCCGTCCGGCGCCAAAGGCGATGCCCACGGCGCGGGACTGGTGAAACCCTTCGGCCATGCGCAAGGCATGCAGCCGGTCCAGGCGCATCTGCACTGCCGCGGCGGCGGCGAAGCTGCCGCAGATCAAAAGGATGCAGATGGGGACGATGAAGCGGTTGTCGCGCAGCACCCGGCGCAGCAGCGCGCCCAACGCACCGTTGTGCCAACCCACTGTCGCTGCCGCTGCTTGGGCCATGGCCCCATCCCGCGCGGTGATTCGCGCCTGATGAGTATGGGAATCGGGGAGTCCCGCGTCACGGGACTTAATGACTCAGGAAAGCATTTTCCCGGTCACTTCGAACAGGTTGGGCGAAATGCCGCCCAGCCCGTGAATGGCCTCCAGCTCCGTCTTCATCAGGGCCTGGCGCGCGGGGTCGTAGCGCCGCCAGCTTTCAAACGCGCCCGCCATCCGGGCGGCAACCTGGGGGTTCAGCGGGTCCAGGGTGCGGATCACCTCGCCCACCAGCCGGTAGCCGCTGCCGTCGGCGGCATGGAACCGCAGGTGGTTGCCGCCAAAGGCACCGATCAGTGCGCGCACCCGGTTGGGATTGCGGATGTCGAAAGCCGGATGCTTCATCAGCGCCCGCACCGAGGACACCGTGTCGGGCAGCGGCGAGCCAGCCTGCAGTCCCATCCACTTGTCCAGCACCAGCGGATCGTTTTTGAAGCGGTCGTGAAAGTGGGTGAAGGCGGCATCGCGCAGCGGCGACTCCATCCGGGTCAGCGCTGCAAGTCCCGCGATCATGTCAGTCATGTTGGTGGCGGAGACATAATGGGCATGGGCCAGGCCCGCCGCCGCCTCGTCATCGGCAGCGGTGAGATAGCGCAGGCAGGCATTGCGCAGGGCGCGCCGTCCGGCCGACGCCGCGTCCGGGCTGAAATCCTTTTCGTCGCGCATATGCTCGTAAAGCTGGGCCAAGCGTTCGCGATGGGCCAGCGCAATGGCGCGCACCAGCGCCAGTCGCGCAGTGTGGATTCCGTCGGGATCGACCGGCGTCTTGCGCGCCGCAAGTTCGTTCTCCGTCGGCGGCATCAGCATCTGGGCCGCGAAGGCCGGATCGGCTTCGGCGTCGCGCAGCACCTGGCCTATGGCGGTGACATAGTCGGTGTTGGCATCGGCGCGCGATTTGCCGGCCACTTCCAGCATGATCTCGCTGGCCAGGATCTGCCCGGCTTCCCAGCGGTTGAAGTCGTCATGGTCGTTGCCCATCAGGGCGGCGCGCTCAAACCGGCCATAGGGCGTACGGAACACCACGGGCGCAGAGAAACCGCGGCCCAGCGACAGCAGAGGCTCTTCCGCCACATCGACAAACACGAAGCGGTGGAAATTCTCGGTCAGCTCCAGCACCCGGCTGTCGCTGCCGCTGTGGTTCTCGCCGTCCAGCGTCACCGGCAGGGCATTGCCGCTGAGGCCCACCAGGCCGACGCGCACGGGGATATGCATGGGCAGCTTGTCCGGCTGGCCCGGCGTGGGCGCCAGCGACTGGGTCAGGTCCAGCGTGAAGGTCCTGGCGTCGGAATCATAGGCGGTGCGCGCCTCGACCACCGGCGTGCCGGCCTGGCGATACCACAGGCGGAACTGGGTGAGGTCGCGGCCGGATGTATCCTCGAAGCATTTGACCCAATCTTCGACCGTGGCGGCCTGGCCGTCATGGCGTTCGAAGTACAGGTCGGTGGCCTTGCGATAGCCGTCATCGCCGACCAGCGTCTTCAGCATGCCGATAACCTCGGCGCCCTTGTCGTAGATGGTGGCGGTATAGAAGTTGTTGATCTCGATATAGCTCTGCGGCTGCACCGGATGGGCGAGGGGGCCCGCGTCTTCGGGAAACTGGCGGCCGCGCAACGCGCGCACATCCTGGATTCGTTGCACGCCATGGCTGCGCATGTCGCCGCTGAACTTCTGGTCACGGAAGACGGTGAGGCCTTCCTTCAGCGAAAGCTGGAACCAGTCGCGGCAGGTGATGCGGTCGCCGGTCCAGTTGTGGAAATATTCGTGCGCCACCACGCTTTCGATGCGGGCATAATCGTCATCGGTGGCGGTCTCCGGCGAGGCCAGCAACACCTTGTCGTTGAAGATGTTGAGGCCCTTGTTTTCCATCGCGCCCATGTTGAAGGCGCTGACGGCCACGATCATGAAGATGTCGAGGTCATATTCGCGGCCATAGGCCTCTTCGTCCCATTTCATGGAGCGCTTCAGCGCACCCATCGCATAGGTAGCGCGCGGTTCGTTGCCATGCTCGACATAAACCGCCAGTTCGATGGTGCGGCCCGACATGGTGGTGAAGCTGTCATGGATGGAGCCCAGATCGCCCGCCACCAGCGCGAAAAGATAGGAGGGCTTGGGGAACGGGTCGTGCCACACCGCGAAATGGCGGCCACCCGGCAGCTCGCCGTGATCGGTGCGGTTGCCGTTGGACAGCAGCACCGGATATTGCTCCTTTTCCGCTTCCACGCGCACCGTGAAGACGGACAGGTTGTCCGGCCGGTCCAGGAAATAGGTGATGCGGCGGAAGCCTTCCGGCTCGCACTGGGTGCAGAACATCCCGCTGGAGAGGAACAGACCTTCCAATGCCGTGTTGGCGGATGGATTGATTTCGCTGGTGATCTCCAGCGTGAAGATGTCGGGCACGCCCGGCACCGTGAGGTTCTTGTCACCCAGCAGGTAGTCGCCCGCCATCAAGATGCGGCCGTCCAGGGAAACGGACAGAAGCTTTTGGTCCTCGCCATTCAGGACCAGCGGTCCGGTTCCTGATTGCCGCACGATCGCCAGCGTTGCGGTCACCCGCGTTGCTTCCGGCTCCAGCACAAAATCCAGGTGCACGGTGCGGATGCGGAATTCCGGCGCCTGATAGTCTGACAGACGAATGGCGCGGTGTTCTTCGGTACGCATGGCGGGGGACTCGGTTCGGGAGGGCGATTTATAGCCTGTGCCGCCCCTCGAAACATCCCGAAATCAGGAGGCTTTCACCACCGTCATGTCACGGCCCGTTACGACGCCCGCTTGATCTCGGACAGCAGGTCCTGCGCCTGGTGCGCCAGCTCGGCCAGCGCGTTGGGCATGTCCTCGCCCGACTTGCGCGCCCAGTCCACCAGTGCGGCGGCAAAGGTGGCGAGTGCCGGCGCGCTGGCGATCAGGCGCGCCTGTTCCTCCACCTTGGCGGGGTCCAGGTCATATTCGGCGCCCGGCACGCGCCAGCCGCCCCATTCTTCCTTGCCGGTGACGACGACGGGATAGGTGCCCGGCACCGGATGGCGTGCACAATCCTCGGCAGGCTGCCACTTGTTGCGGGCCCGCATCACGCGCCAGGTCTGGGAGTCGCTGACCGTGCGATCGCCCAGCGGCTCTTCGTTCTGCAGTTCCTCGGCGGCGAATTCGCGGCCCAGCCCGACATCGTAATGGATGCGTATGGGCTCATCGATGCCCTTGGCCCAATGGGGCACGACATGCTCGATCAGCGCCCAGGTGCCGACCGGCTTCACGTAAACCCGCTGGTTCTTGTGGAACTGCGCTTTCGCCATTTGGGGCTTTTTTCCGAAATTGCGCCGTCAGGCTAGCCAGGCGCTGTTAAGTCCCGGTTAAGGCCATTGTACGATTTGCAGCAAAGGCTCTATTTACAGGCCAAATGGAAACGCCCTGCGTCAAGATCTGCACCTATGAACCCGCGATCCGGATGTGTTCGGGTTGTGGCCGTACCTTGGACGAGGTCCGGGGCTGGTTCGCCATGACCGACGAACAGCGCCGTGCCGTGATGGTGCAATTGCCCGAACGGCTCAAGCTGGCAAAGCCAGCCAGCTGAGTTCCTGTGCCAGCCGCACATTCTCGCCAATCACGATGATGGACGGCGCGCTACCCAGCTCCAGCGAGGCAAGATCGGTAAGGGTGGTGACGATGACCTGCTGATCGGCGCGCGCCGCATTGACGACAACCGCCGCGGGTGCATCGGGAGCGCGGCCCGCAGCAATCAGTTCGCGCGAAATCTCGGCCGTGAATTTGCGCGCCATGTAGAGCACCAGCGTGGGTGCGCCGCGCGATACCGCGGCCCAGTCCATCTTGGTCAGCTTGCCGTCCACGCCATGGCCGGTGATGAAGGTTACGGCATGGTTGGTATCGCGGTGGGTCACGGGGATGCCGGCATAGGCCAGGCCGCCGATACCCGCCGTGATGCCCGGCACGATGCGGAACGGCACGCCAGCGCGCGCCAGCGCCTGTGCTTCTTCACCGCCGCGGCCGAACACAAAGGGATCGCCACCCTTCAGCCGCAGCACGCGCTTGCCGTCCTTTGCCAGCCGCACCAGCAGGTTCGAGATTTCATCCTGCTTGCAGCTTTTGACGCCTGCGCGCTTGCCGGCATAGATCTTTTCCGCATCCGAAAGCATCAGCAACTGCTCGTCCACCAGCGCGTCGAACAGAATCACATCGGCCTGGGCGAGCGCCTGCAGGCCTAGCGCGGTAATCAGCCCGGGATCGCCCGGGCCCGCGCCCACAAGCCACACCCAACCTTTTTCCAGGCTCGGCAGATTGAGTTTTTCAGCAAGTTCCTTGTGCATTTGCGCACCTTATCATGTGCGCCACGGCGCGGAACAGCGTGGGTTGAGGTGAGGGCGCGCCCCCGCTAAAACCGGGGCGCGTTTTACACCAGGGACCTTATGATCAAGCCCCGTTCCGACCTTGTGCCCAACACCGCAGACTATGAAAATCTGCCCCTGGTTACCGCCAATGGCTTTCGCGAATATGACGCGCGCTGGCTGTTCGGCAAGGAGATCAACCTGTTGGGCATCCAGGCGCTGGGCCTGGGGCTGGGCACCTATCTGCACGCCATTGGCGTGAAGCCCAAGGTCGTCACTGGCCATGACTACCGGTCCTATTCCGCCTCCATCAAACAGGCGCTGACGCTGGGCCTGCTGCAGGCCGGCTGCGAAGTGCATGACATTGGGTTGGCGCTTTCGCCGGTCGCCTATTTCGCGCAGTTCGCGCTGGATTGTCCGGCCGTTGCCATGGTCACCGCCAGCCACAACGAGAATGGCTGGACCGGCGTGAAGATGGGCGCGCAGCGTCCCCTGACTTTTGGGCCCGACGAGATCAATGCCATCAAGGACATCGTCCTGGGCGGCAAGGGCGTGGAACGTGACGGCG
This sequence comes from uncultured Hyphomicrobiales bacterium, assembly GCA_966211925.1. Taxonomy (GTDB): domain Bacteria; phylum Pseudomonadota; class Alphaproteobacteria; order Micropepsales; family Micropepsaceae; genus Rhizomicrobium. Next base: position 53,147 of record CBIHOI010000004.1, read on the forward strand.
GCAAGTATATCGCCGTGCCGGATATGCGCGAAACATATCTGGCGGCCGTTACCAAGGGCCATAAGCTGTCGCGCCCCATCAAGGTGATCGCGGCCTGCGGCAATGGCACGGCCGGCGCCTTCGCGCCAGAAGCCCTGCGCCGAATCGGCGCCGAAGTAATCGGCATGGACACCGATCTGGACTTCACCTTCCCCAAGTACAATCCCAATCCCGAAGACATGGAAATGCTGCACGCAATGGGCCATGCGGTGAAGGAACATGGCGCCGATCTGTGCCTGGGCTTTGACGGCGACGGCGACCGCTGCGGCGTGGTGGACGACCAGAGCCGCGAAATCTTCGCCGACAAGATCGGCGTGATGCTGGCGCGCGACCTGTCGGCGCATCACAAGGATGCGCAGTTCGTGGTGGACGTAAAGTCCACCGGTCTCTATCTGACCGATCCGGTATTGAAGGAACGCGGTGTCAGGACCGATTACTGGAAGACCGGCCACAGCTATATCAAGCGTCGTACCGCAGAGCTGAAGGCACTGGCGGGCTTTGAAAAGTCCGGCCACTTCTTCTTCAACCCGCCCATAGGCCATGGCTATGACGATGGCATCGTCGCCGGCATTGCGGTTCTGGAAATGCTGGACCGCGCCGGCCCGGGCGCCAAGCTGTCGAAGCTGTATGATGCGTTGCCCAAGACCTGGGGCTCGCCGACCATGGGGCCCTTCTGTCCCGACGACAAGAAATACGCCGTGGTTGACGCCATGGTGAAGCAATATTCCGACCTGGCTGCCCAGGGCGCAACGCTTCTGGGCCAGAAGATTCTTTCGGTCGTCACGGTCAACGGCGTGCGCATCACGCTGGAAGACGGTACCTGGGGCCTGGTGCGCGCCTCCTCCAACAAGCCGTCGCTGGTGGTGGTGGTGGAAAGCCCGGCCAGCGAGGCCAACATGCGCGCCATGTTTGCGGACATCGATGCGCGTCTGGGCAAGTTTCCCGAAGTTGGCGAATACGACCAGAAAATCTAGCCCGGCGCGGGTCTTTTGCGGTGTGAGTTCGTCGCGGGATCGCTCATGGGCTAATGCCCACATCGCTCCCCGCTCCTGCTCACACCGCAAAATCCCTCGCGCTGGCAAATCGACATGCTAAGGTTTTCGCGGCTTTGCGGGGGCTTTCATGTTGCGTGGCATGACATTGTGGGTGCTGGTGGCCATGCTGCTGGGCGTGGCGTTCGGCCTGGCCTGCCATGCCCTGATCGCCGACAAGGCGACCCTGGGCACCATCACCAGCGGGCTTGGCCTGCTGGCCACCATCTTCCTGCGCGCCATCCGCATGATCATCGCGCCGCTGGTCTTTTCCACCCTGCTGGTAGGCGTCGGGCGCATCAAGGACAGCGCCACGGTCGGCCGCATCGCCTTGCAAGCCATGATCTGGTTCGTGGTCGCGTCCGTTGCGGCCATCCTCGTGGCGCTGGCAGCGGTAGAACTGCTGCAACCGGGCCGGGGCATGGACATGGCTGCTGTCAGCGGCGCCGGACCTGCCACCGCGCCACTGACCCTGGCGGGGTTTGTCAGCCATCTGGTGCCGGTCTCCATCGTCGAGGCGATGGCCAACAACGAAATCCTGCAGATCGTCGTGTTCGCACTGGTCGCCGGCGTGGCGGTGGCGCATCTGGGCACCAAGGGCGAGCCCATCCTGCATCTGGCCGAAGCGGTCTCCCAGCTGATGCTGAAGATGACCAGCTATGTCATGTACCTGGCGCCCATCGCCGTGTTCGCGGCCGTGGCGGTTGCGCTGGCCGAACAAGGCTACGAAATCATCCTGCGCTATGCCGGTTATGTCGGCGGCTTCTATGTGGCCCTGCTGGGGATGTGGCTGCTGCTGATGGCGGCCGGTGTCGTGATCCTCGGCGGCAAGCGCCTCAAAGTCATCATGACCGCCATCCGCCAGCCGGCGCTGATTGCCTTCACCACCGCCAGCTCCGAAGCCGTCTATCCCAGCCTGCTGGCGCAGCTTGAGGCCAATGGTGTGCCCAACCGGATAGCATCGCTGGTGCTGCCGCTGGGCTATTCGTTCAATCTGGTCGGCTCCATGTGCTACTGCACCTGGGCGGCCCTGTTCCTGATCCAGGCCTATGACGTGCCGCTGACCGGCTTCATGCTGGTGCAGCTTCTGTTCATGCTCTTCATTCTCAGCAAGGGCATCGCAGGCGTGCCGCGCGCGGGCATTCTGATCGTTGCGGCGGTGTTGCCGTATTTTCATATTCCCGAAGCGGGCATCGTGCTGATCCTGGGCGTGGATCATTTCGTGGATATGGGCCGCACGGCGACCAACGCCGTGGCCAATGGCCTTGCCGCCGCATCGGTGGCAAGGTGGGAGACAAAATAACACGGGAGAATGCGATGGATCGCCGGGGTGTGCTGGGACTGATGGGGGCCACGCTCATGTCGTCGGCAAGCCGCGCTGACGTGATGACGCCGGATGGCTTCCTGCCCGGCGATTCCACGGAGTTCGTGAAATTGTGGCCCGCTACACCACCCGGCGGCGCCGGCGTGGCACTGACACTGAAAGTCACCGACGCTCCCGGTCCCGATGGTTATCATGTTCGCGCCATCAGCCAGATCCAGACGCCGGGATTCTTCATCTATCGTCCCGCCAGGCCGAACGGCCTGGGCCTGCTGGTGATCCCCGGTGGCGGCTATTCCAGCGAAGGCGGCGACCGCGGCGGGCGCGAGATCGCACAGCATTTTTCGTCGCTGGGCATCACGTGTTTCGTGCTGCGTTACCGCCTGCCGGGCGAAGGCTGGGCCAACCGCAGCACGGTGCCGCTGCAGGACGCCCAGCGCGCCATGCGGCTGATCCGTCACGATGCCGCGAAACATGGTGTTGATCCGGCACGTCTTGCGGCCATCGGCTTTTCGGCGGGCGGGCATGTTTCCACCTCGCTGGCCGTGCGTCACGGACTGAAGGTCTATGATGCGGTCGATGCCGCGGATGCGCTGGATGCCAGGCCCATCGTTGCGGGCCTGATGTATCCCGTCGTCACCATGGGCGAGGGCGCTCATCCCGGCTCGCGGGAAAAACTGCTGGGGCCGAACCCGTCCGCCGACGCCATCGCGGACTGGTCCCTGGAAAAACATGCGGCGGCGGATGCCGTGCCGTCTTTCATCTGTCTGGCCGCCGATGACACCGTGGTGCCGCCATTTCCCAACGGCATCGCCATGTTCGGCGCGCTGCAGGCGGCCAAGGTGCCGTCAGAGCTGCACGTCTTCGAAGTGGGCGGCCATGGTTTCAGCCTGCATTGGGCGCAAGGCCACCCCTGCGCCGCCTGGCCCGGCCTGTTCACCGCCTGGGCGGCGACGCATGGCTTCAGGGGGTGAGCGCGTTCAGCAGCGCGTCGTGAAAGCGCACCGGGTCCTGGATTTGTGGTGAATGCCCCAGATCTGGAAATTCGATCAGCTTGCCCTTCGGCATCCGCGCCACCGCCGCCTTTGCCAGCACCGGATAATTCCCCAGCAGCGCCCTTAGTCCCGGTGGCGCAAGCTGCTTGCCGGGCGCGGTGGTGTCCTTGTCGCCGATGATCAGCAGTACCGGCATGGCCAGTTTTTCAAATTCGTAAAAAACCGGCTGGGTGTAGATCATGTCGTAGGTCAGCGCGCTGTTCCACGCCACCACGTCTTTGCCGGGGCCGCGATACATCCCGGCCAGCATCTGCACCCAGGGCTCATATTCCGGCTTCCAGGTCCCGGCATAGTAGGTGGCGCGTTCGTAAGTGCGGATGCTGTCGGCGGTGGTTTTCAGTTGCGCCTGATACTGCACGTCCAGGCTTTGCCATGGCACGCCCTTGGCCCGCCAGTCTTCCAGCCCCAATGGATCCACCAGAACCAGACGTTCGGTATCGGCCGGATACAGCAGCCCATAGCGCACCGCCAACATGCCGCCGGTGGAATGGCCCATGATGATGGCTTTGCCGATGCCCAGCGATGCCAGCAGGTCATGCGTGTTGGCCGCGAGCTGTTCAAACGTGAACTGGTAATGCGCCGGCTTGGTGGATTTGCACCAGCCGATCTGGTCGGGCGCGATGACGCGATAGCCCGCAGCCGTCAGCGCCCGGATGCTGCCCTCCCAGGTCGCGGCGCAGAAGTTCTTGCCATGCAGCAGCACCACGGTGTGGCCGTTCGGCTTCGCTGCGGCCACGTCCATATAGGCCATGTCCATCGCCGCGCCTTGCGAGGTGAAGCGATAGTGCGCAACGGGATGCGGGTAGTCGTAGCCCTCCAGCAGGGGCCCGTAGGCAGGACCGTCCAGTGCCAGCGCCGGTGCTGCGAGTGCGAGGAACGCAAGTGTGAGATATCGCATCATGATGCGGACAATACGCCTTGCCTGCAAAAGGAAAAGAGTGTGTCCTTCCGTCAAAATAATCGGAGGGATACATGGATCGCCGCACTCTGCTGATCACGGGCATGGCCACTGCGTTGCCGCTGCGCGCCTTTGCCGATACGCCGGTGGTGGGTGACGGCGTCCTGCCCGGCGACCCGCGCGAGAATATCGTGCTGTGGCCCGGTGTGCCGCCGGGCGGCGCCGGCCTGACCCTGCCGGTCAACCGCGTGGTCAACCACGAACCTGCTTATGTCACGCCCAATGATCGGGCCATCGACCAGGTCGGCACGCCGGTGCTGAATGTTTTACGCCCCGACAAGCCGGATGGCTCCGCCATGATCCTGGCGCCCGGCGGCGGCTATAGCCGCGAGATGCTGGATTTCGAAGGCATGGATGTGGCGCGTCATTTCAATGCCATGGGCGTCACCTGTTTCGTGCTGCGTTACCGGCTGCCGGGCGAAGGCTGGGCGGGTCGCAGCGATGTGCCGCTGCAGGATGCCCAGCGCGCCATGCGGCTGGTGCGCGCCAATGCGGCCAAATACGGCGTCGATCCCGCGCGCATCGGGTTCATGGGCTTTTCGGCGGGTGGCCATGTCGCCTGTTCCATCGCCACGCGCTTCGCGGCCAAGGTCTATGCACCGCTGGATGCGGCGGACGCGCTCAGCGCCCGCCCGGATTTCTCGGTGCCGATGTATCCCGTCGTCACCATGGGCGAAGGCTGCCACGCCGGTTCGCGCGATAAGCTGCTGGGGCTCAACGCGTCCGCTGAACTGATCGATGCCTATTCCTGCGAGCGGCATGTCCCGGCCGATGCGCCGCCGACCTTCCTGGCCCTGGCCGCGGATGACACCGTGGTGCCGCCGCTGCCCAATGGCGGCGCCTATTATGTGGCGTTGCAGGCCGCGAAAATCCCGTCGGAAATTCATCTGTTTGAATCCGGCGGTCATGGCTTCGGCATCGCCCGCACCGCCGGCAAGCCGGATGCGGCGTGGCCGCAACTGCTGCTGAAATGGGGTGCCAGCCACGGCTTCTTCAAAGGCTAGTGGCCCGTGTAGCGGCCCTTGCGATGGAAAGTGTAGAGCACCGCGCTCAAGGCGATGGCGCTCAGCACCGACAGCAGCAGATGGCGCAGGTCCAGCACCACAAAGGCTGACAGCACGATCAGGGTATCGGCCGTGCCCTGCACCTTGCCGGCATTGATGCCGCGCTTTTCATAAAGGTATAGCGCCAGCACGCCGATGCCGCCGACGCTGGCCTTGTGCCGCGCCAGCGACAGGATGCCCATGCCGATCACGGTGCCGCCGAAGATGGCGGCGAACCAGGGATTGACCGCGCCCAGGGGGCTCCAGTGCGGGATGGTCCAGGTCAGGCCCGACAGCAGCGCCACCGTGATCGCCGAGCGGATGGCGAAATTCCAGCCCATGGTGCGCTGTGCCAGCACCAGGAAGGGCAGGTTGATGACGAAGAACAGCGTGCCGACGGGAAGGCCGGTGAGGTAAGAGATTGTCAGCGCCAGGCCCGCCACGCCGCCCGTCACCAGGCCCGCGGCATGCAGGATCACGATGCCGAAGGCGCTCAGCGATGCGCCGATCAGGATGGCATAGACGTCTTCAGCCAGGGTGTGGCGCACTTCGGGATTGTTCATGCAAAATTATTCATGCCAGGGCTGGCGTCTTCAGCATCGCCAAGGCTTCGCGCAACACTGTTATGCCGGCGCCAGGCTTCACGGCTTCCTCGCTCAGGTGACGGCGGAACAACCGTGCGCCGGGCTTGCCGTTGTAAAGTCCCAGCATCGGCTTGATCAGGGTATGCAGCCGGGCGCCATCCTGCAGCCGGCGTTCGACATATGCGACATAGCGGTTCACGGCGGCGTCCAGGTCGCGCGCCGCACCGCCAAAGAACCGTGCATCCACCTCAGCGAGCAGCGAAGGGTTCTGGTAGGCGGCACGGCCCAGCATCACGCCATCGACATGGCTGAGATGCTCTTGTGCCTGTTCCAGCGTCTCGATGCCGCCATTGACCGTGATGGTGAGGTTTGGCCGTTCCTGCTTCACGCGATAGACCAGCGCATAATCCAGCGGCGGCACATCGCGGTTTTCCCTGGGGCTCAAACCTTCCAGCCAGGCCTTGCGCGCATGCACGGCGAATGTGTCCACCCCCGCCGCCGCACAGGCATCGATCAGCGTGCGCAGACTTTCCTCGGGATCCTGGTCGTCCACCCCGATGCGGCACTTGACGGTGATGGGCAGCGTCACGGCCGCGCGCATGGCCGCCACGCAGTCGGCCACCAGCGCCGGCTCGCGCATCAGGCAGGCGCCGAACCGGCCCGACTGCACCCGGTCGCTGGGGCAGCCGACATTCAGGTTGATCTCGTCATAGCCGAAATCGGCGACCACCCGGCAGGCCTGGGCCAGCCGGACGGGATCGGAGCCACCCAGTTGCAGCGCGATCGGGTGCTCGCTGGCGTCAAAGCCCAGCAGCCGCGCCTGGTCCCCATGCAACACCGCTTCCGCCGTCACCATCTCGGTGTAAAGCAGCGCGTGGCTGGTCAGGCAGCGATGCAGCACCCGGCATGGACTGTCGGTCCAGTCCATCATCGGGGCCACGGAGAAACGATGGGGGTTCATCGCTCCAGTCTATATCAGGCCGGGGGGCGGCCTAGTGGACGATTTCGGCCACCGCCAGAACGGCCGCCGCCACGCCCAGGGCGGGATAGAGGAACTGTGACCAGGACTGCATCGGCGCGGTGCGACGGTCCCATGCCCGCGCGGCGGTCTCGCGCGACTGGGTGCGGGCAAAAACATAGTCTTCATGCCGAAAATCGGCATGGGCGGAAATCAGGGTGGCGTGGCCGTTGGCGGACATGGCCGTCTCTCGTTCAGGAATACCCGACAGAGATAGTCAGGATGCCGCCAGCGCGATCACCCGCTCCCGCATGCCGCCCATACCCTCACGGTATGGCTTGCGGCGCGACGGCGATTTCAAACGGTCCCGCCGGCAAGCCGGACGCGTCGGACAGGGAGCAGATGGGGCTGTCGCCCCAGCAATAGCGCACGCGCGCGCCGTCGCCTTCGAGCACGACGCTGCCACCCCGCAAACTGGCGGGCGCCACGCGGCAGCTTTCCTGGGTGGCGCCGCAGAGCTCAAAACCGCTGGGCGCGCCATTGTAGGCGACCAGTGCGCCGGTGACATCGCGGAAATCCACCACCACGCTGCCGGCGGCGTGCCGCGCCATCAGTGGGCGTGGCCCGGACGGCGCGTTGCCCTCGCCATAGACAGCGTGGCGCGCCGCGACGGCCAGCCTGCGTCCCACCTCCTGCTTGTTGCTGGGGTGCAGCACCTTGGGATCGCCGATATCCACCGTCACCACCAGCGCGGCATGGGCGTCGGCTTCCACGGCTCGTCGCTGTGCCTCGCGCACGCCCGACCATAGCGACGGCGAAGGCTTGTCCGGGGTGGGTCCATAGTCAGGGATCTGCACCACCAGGAATGGCAGGTCGGCGCCAAACTGCGTGCGCCAGTCCTTGATCATGGCGGCCAGCGTGGTCTGGTAATGCTGCGCGAAATAGATGTTGGACTCGCCCTGGTACCAGATGGCGCCGCGCACCGCGTAGGGCCCGATCGGCGCGATCATGCCGTTATATTGCAGCCCGATGCCGTGCATCGGCCCCCAGGGCAGTTGTGGCGCGATCCGGGTTGCCACGGGCCGGTAGCGCCAGGCCTGGTCCAGCACCACGCTGCTGCCGTCGGCAAAGCGGATGGCGCGCGAGGCTGGTGGTCCGCTCAGTCCGCAATTCTTCCAGCTGCAGAAAATATTGGCGACGATGCTGTTGTCGCCGGCATGCAGCAGGCCCCTGGGCAGGGGATGCAGCGCCGCCGGTTCCAGCGACGATCCGCCCACGCCGCGGCCGTTGACCCAGCTTTTTTCTTCCTCGGTGGCGCGTCCCAGATCGAGGGTCGCGGGCATCGCTGCCTGTGCCGCGCTCAGGGTGACGTGGGTGGACAGCCAAAGCTGTCCGACAAACCCCACGCCCTCTTCCGCGGTGCCTTCCGGCAGGGTCAATCCCGGCCATGTGTACCAGGGGCCAAGGCCGGCAGGCGCAACAGGCCAGCCGCTGGTATCGTCCTTCCAAGGCGTGTCCGTGGCGCCGCTGCGCCACCAGTTTTCCCAGGCTGTGTCCCAGCGATGCGATGCCGCTTCCGGATCGCGCTGATGCAGCGCCAGCATGTCGAGATCGTCATTGTAATAGCCCAGCGCGCGCAGGCCCGGCCCGCTCACCCAGCCCCGGTCCCGCGTACCACCCCAGGCCGCCACCACCAGTCCGATCGGCGCTTTCACGGTCTTGCGAAGTTCTTTGGCGAAGTAGAAGCAGCTTGCGGAAAAATCCCCCGCTGTCTGCGGCGATTCCACCTTCCATGCCACCGGCCTGGTGAAAACCTTGAGCGGGGTCGCGCTCGGCACCCGCTCGATTGCCAGCTCGCGCACCTGGTCATCAGTCGCGGCCGCGATTTCGGCTTCGGCATTGGCGGCGCGCCGCACGCTGAGCTGCATGTTCGACTGGCCGGTACATAGGAAGACGTCGCCGACCAGTATGTCGTGCACGGTCTGTGTGTCGGCGCCGCTGGAAACCTGCAAGTCATAGGGGCCGCCCGCGGTCATCGCCGGCAGGGTGGCGCGCCAGCTTCCATCGCGTCCGGCGCTTGCCGTGGCGTGCGCGTCTCCCATTTTCACCGTTACGATACTTCCCGCCGCGGCCTCGCCATAGAGGCGGATGGGCTGGCCGCGCTGCAGCACCGCATGATCGGCGAACATGGGATGCAGCAGGGGCGCGGCAACGGCCGGCAAGGCCGTCAGCATAAGCGCCAATGCAGCGCGCGCGATCATGGCAGTTTCATCATGGCGTTGGACCGGCCCTGCACAGTGCCCTTGTCCAGCCATTCCAGCGAAGCGGCGAACAGCGCCAGGTGGTTCTTCTCCCACATGGCGGCATGCGCCGAGCAGCCCAGCGCCACGAACGCCTTCTGGCTGCTGCCGATATCGGCATAAAGATCGCGCACCCGGTCGGGATTGACCTGCTTGTCGTTCTCGCCGGACACCAGCAGCGTGGGCGTGGTCATGGCGTTCACCATCTGCGTGGTCCAGCCGGGGCTGTAGGCCGATATGCTGGCGCGGCGCACCGGCGGCGACCATGTCGCGCCCACCGGATCGGAGGCCAGCATGTCCGACCATATTGCTTCGGCCGCCTTCGGATCGTACTGGCCGGCGCAGGGCGCCTGGCGATCCCAGTTGGCAATGAACTCCGCCCGGCTCTGGGTGTTGAACACCGGGCCCGGCTGGGGCAACGGCAGGTCGGGCCTGGTGGCGCGGTTGTAGGCGGGCGCCAGCAGCACCAGCCGCGCCACGCGATCGGGGTGTTGTGCCGTCCAGCCGCCGGCGCGCGGACCGCCTTGCGACCAGGCGACCAGATTGATCTTCGCCACATGACGCAGGCGGGTGATGTAATCCACCGCCGCCGTGATGTCATTCCAGTCCGACCCGATGCTGGTCAGCGCGCCCGGATAGGTCTGGGGGCAGTTGACGCCGAAACTCTTCTGCTGCTCCGGCGACAGGTTGCACTTGTCGTCCATCTGCGGCGGACGGGTGGAACGGCCATAGCCGGTCATGTCCACCGAGAAGACGTCATAGCCTGCGGCTGCCAGATAGCCCATCCAGCTATAGTCCTGGTAAGGCACGTCGAAGCTGGTTTCTGCCGGCGTGCCGGCGCCATGCACGAACAGCACGATCTTGTCCCCCGCGCCGCGCCGCATGACGGATGGCAGCGCGCGCTCGCGGACATAGAGTTTCGCCGTTTGCCCGGCGATGGCGGGAACCTGCGATGTGACCGAGACGTAATGGTCGTGGGAGACGGTTTGCGCTGCCAGCGCGGGCGCCATGAGCGCGGTCATGGCGGTGAGAGATGCAATCCAGCTTCGCATGTGGCGCCCCTGTTTCCCGCCGCGACTATTGCGCGGCAGGAAACAGGGTGCAACCGGAGAGGCTATTTGTGGTGCTGCAACCGCGTATTCACCAGCTGGAAGAACACCGGCACAAAGAAGATGGCCAGCACCGTGGCGGTCAGCATGCCGCCGATCACGCCGGTGCCGATATCATTCTGGCTGGCCGCACCCGCGCCGCGCGACAAGGCCAGCGGCGTGACGCCGGCGATGAAGGCGATGGAGGTCATCAGGATCGGGCGCAGTCGCAGCCGCGCTGCTTCCATGGCGGCGTCGAAGGCTGTCACACCCTTCTTTTCCGCATCCACCGCGAATTCCACGATCAGGATGGCGTTCTTGGCGGACAGGCCGATGGTGGTGAGCATGCCGACCTGGAAGTAGATGTCGTTGAACAGTCCGCGCAGGCTCGCCGCCGCGATGGCGCCGATCACGCCCAGCGGGATGACCAGCATCACTGACAACGGGATCGCCCAGCTTTCATACAGCGCCGCCAGGCACAGATAGATCACCAGGATCGACAGGCTGTAGAGGATCGGCGTCTGCGCGCCGCTGGCTTCTTCCTCGAAGCTGAGGCCCGTCAGCTCATAGCCGACATCCGGGCCCAGCTTCTCGAACAGCTTGCCCATTTCCTTGATCGCCGTGCCGGACGAAACGCCTGGCGCCGGCTGGCCATTGAGCTCGATCGCCGGCAGGCCGTTGTAGCGCGACAGGGTCGCCGGCCCCACCGTCCAGGTGGCGCTGGAGAAGGACGAGAAGGGCGACATGCCGCCATTGCTCGATCGCACATACCAGCGGTTCAGGTCGTCGGGCGTCATGCGATAGGGCGCATCGGCCTGCATGTAGACGCGCTTGACGCGGCCGCGGTCCACAAAGTCGTTGATGAAGCTGGAGCCCCAGGCCGCGCTGAGGGTCGAGTTGACGTCCGCCAGTGACACGCCCTGGGCGCTCGCCTTGGCCTGGTCGATCTGGATGTGGAGCTGGGGCGTATCGTCCAGGCTGTTGGGGCGCACACCGGCCAGGTTGGGGTTCTGCGCCGCCATGCCCAGAAGCTGGTTGCGCTTTTCGATCAGCCCGGCATGGCCCAGGTTGCCCCGGTCTTCCATCTGGATGTCGAAGCCCGATGAATTGCCCAGGCCCGGCACGCTGGGCGGCACCAGCGAATAGACCTGCGCATCGCGCTCGGTCATCATGAAATGCCCCATGGCGCGATTGGCGATCGCCGCGGCGGCATTCTTGGCACCCTTGCGCTCGCTCCAGTCCTTCAGATGGATGAAGGCCATGCCGGTATTCTGGCCGGAACCGGCATAGGAAAAGCCGGCGATGGAGAAGACGAAGTCCACATTGTCCTTCTCGGTCGCCAGATAGTATTTCGCGACCTTCTCGGCTACCGCCATGGTGCGCGGCTGGGTGGCGCCGGCGGGCAGGTTGACCAGCGTGAAGACGAAGCCCTGGTCCTCATCCGGCAGGAAACCGGTGGGCAGCCGCCAGAACAGGAACGCCATCAGCGCGACAATGCCGGCAAAGGCCAGCATCACCCAGCGGGTGTGATGCAGCACACCGGACAGCTTGCCGGCATACCAGCCCCGGAAGGCGTCAAAGTTGCGGTTGAACCAGCGGAAGAAGGCGAAGGGCGGCGGCGCATCCTTGGGCACCGGCTTCAGAAGCGTGGCGCACAGCGACGGCGACAGGATCAACGCCACCAGGATCGACAAGCCCATGGCCGAAACAATGGTGACCGAGAACTGACGATAGATCACGCCAGTGGAGCCGCCAAAGAAGGCCATCGGCAGGAACACGGCGGTCAGCACCAGGCCGATGCCGATCAGCGCGCCGGTGATCTCTTCCATGCTTTTCAGCGTGGCGGCATGGGGGTCCAGTCCCTCGTCGTGCATGATGCGCTCGACATTCTCCACCACCACGATGGCGTCATCCACCAGCAGGCCGATCACCAGCACCAGCGCGAACAGGGTCAGGGTGTTGATGGTGTAGCCGGTCGCCGCCAGGATGCCGAAGGTCCCCAGCAGCACCACCGGGACGGCGATGGCGGGGATCAGCGTGGCGCGCCAGTTCTGCAGGAAGACGTACATCACCAGCACGACCAGCGCGATCGCCTCGATCAGGGTCACGATCACGTCATGGATGGAAAGGCGGATGAAGGTGGTGTTGTCCACCGGGAAGTTCATCTTCATGCCCGGCGGCAGCGCGCTTTCCAGTTCATGCGCGCGGGCCTTCACCAGGTCCACGGTGTTGAGGGCATTGGCGCCGGGCGCCAGCATGACGGCAACACCCGACGCGGGATAGCCGTTGAACTGGCTCTGGATCGAATAGGTTTCCGCGCCCAGTTCGACACGCGCCACGTCCTTCAGCCGCACCACGGCGCCGCCGGGCGCGGTCTTCAGGATGATGTTCTGGAACTGCTCGGGCGTCTGCAGGCGCGATTGGGCCGTGACCGTGGCATTCAGGTCCGCGTTGGGGGTGGCGGGCTGGGCGCCGATCTGGCCGGCCGAAACCTGGACGTTCTGGGTCTGGACGGCGGCATAGACGTCTGACGGCTGCAGCTCGTAATTGTGCAGCTTGTAGGGGTCCAGCCAGATGCGCATGGCGTATTCGGAACCGAAGACCTGCGTCGAACCGACGCCCGGCACACGGCTGAGCGGGTCCTTCATGTGGCTGGAGATGAAGTCGGAAATGTCCACATTGGAGTAGCGGCCGGTATCGTCATAGACCGCGACCACCAGCAGGAAGTTGTTCTGGGCCTTCTGCACGGTGACACCGAGCTGCTGCACCGCGCTGGGAAGCAGCGGCACGGCAGCCTGCACCTTGTTCTGCACCTGCACCTGGGCGGTATCGGCATTGGTGCCGGCCGAAAAGGTGACGCTGATGCTGACCGACCCATCGGCACTCGACGAGGACGAGAAATAGAGCAGATTGTCCAGGCCCGTCAGCTGCTGCTCGATCACCTGGGTAACCGAGGATTGCAGGGTGTTGGCATCGGCGCCCGGATAGAAGGCGCTGATGACCACGGTCGGCGGCGCGATGGTGGGATACTGCTCGATCGGCAGCTTCAGGGCGGCGATGCCGCCCGCCAGCATGATCACAACGGCGATGACCCAGGCGAAAACCGGGCGATCAATGAAGAAGCGTGACAAGCCCATGTTACTTCGCCGCCGCGCTGGAGGGCATCATCTGCGGTATGACGGGCATGTCGGGCTGCACCTTGCCGGTGCCTTCCACGATCACCTTGTCGCCCGCCTTGAGGCCTTCCAGAACCTGCCAGTTGCCGTCGATGGCGTTGCCGGTCTTCAGGATCTTCAGCCGCACGATGTTCTTGGCGTCCACCACCAGCGCCGTGGGTTGACCCTTGGCGTCATGGCCGACCGCCTTCTGCGGCACCAGGATGCCGTGGGGATCCACGCCCTCGATCACCGTGGCGCGGACATACAGGCCGGGCAGCAGGATGCCATCGGGATTGGGGAAGATGGCGCGCAGGCGCACCGCGCCCGTCGCCGGGTCCACCGTCACGTCGGTGAATTGCAGCTTGCCCTTGAGGGGATAGGTGCTGCCGTCATCGAGTTTCAACGTCACTTCGGCGCTGCCATCCTGGCTGACATGGCCGGCCTGTACGGCGCGCTTCAGCGCCACCAGCTCGGCGCTGGATTGGTCGACATCGACATAGATGGGATCGAGCGTGGAAACCGTGGTGAGGGCGGTGGCCTGTTGCGCCGTCACCAGCGCACCCACTGTCACGGTGGAGGCGCCGATGCGCCCCGTGATGGGGGAGGTGATGCGGGTATAGTTCAGGTTGATGCGCGCGGCGTCGGCATTGCCCTTGGCGGCCAGATAGGCAGCCTTGGCATCGTCATTGGTCTGGGGTGCGATGGCGTTCTGGCCCAGCAGCACGGCGTAGCGCTCGGCGCGGGTCTTGGCGCTGGTCAAGGTCGCGGCGGCGCTGGCATAGGCGGCCTGATAGGGACCGGGATCGATCTGGTAGAGCGCCTGGCCTGCCTTGACGGTGGAGCCTTCCACGAACAGCCGCGCCTTGACGATGCCGGAGATCTGCGGACGGATTTCCGAAACCGCGAACGGGCTGGTGCGGCCGGGAAGCTCGACGGTCAGCGTCACAGGGGCTTCCTTGACCTCGATCACGCCGACCTGGGCCGGCGGCATCTTGGGGGCTTGCGGCTGGCCGCAACCGGCGAGGGAAACAAAAGCAAGGCCACAGGCGGCCAGCGACAAACGACGCGACATGGAATCCCCCAAACGATAATTCGCTCAATCAATGACGGACAGAAAAGTCCGCGCCAGACATAAGCGGGTCAAAAACTTTCGCCTGATATGGCCCTACACTATGGCAGGTGCAAGAAGTGGAGCGGCGGAATTGGACCAAAGTGCGGCCAAAGCCGTTTCGACACTGTGCGCGTTGTCAATTTGACACAAACGTGCGCGGATTCCGCGCCGGACAGTTGAATCGACAGGACACAAAGCCTGTTCGACATACCAACCCAGGTGCTTGCGGAATATTTTCAGGCCCAGCGCGTCGCCATAAAAGCGCAGTGTGTCCCGGAAGTGATCCAGTGCGATGCCCAATCGGGAGGCAATGTCGGGTTCTGACATGTCTGTGCCTGTATTCAGGGCCTTGTCGATGGCGGCGGCGATCCATGGCCGGCCGTAACTGCCGCGTCCGATCATTACGCCGTCCGCACCCGACTGGATCAAGGCTTCGCGCGCCGTGATGGCGTCGGTGATGTCGCCATTGACGATCACCGGCAACCGCGTCGCTGCCTTGACGGCTGCGACCGCGCGCCAGTCAGCCTTGCCGTTGTAGAATTGCTGGCGGGTGCGGCCATGCACGGTGATGGCCTTCACGCCCAGTTCTTCCGCGCGCGCTGCAATCTCCGGTGCATTGCGACTGGTGTCGTCCCAGCCCAGTCGCATCTTCAGCGTTACCGGCCGGCTGGTGGCGTTTACCGCTGCCCCGATCAGCCGTGACGCCAGTTCCGGCTCGCGCATCAACGCCGAGCCGGACAGCGCGCCGGTCACTTCCTTAGCCGGACAGCCCATGTTGAAATCGATGATGTGCGCGCCCGCTTCCTCGGCCAGTTTCGCACCCTTGGCGATCCATTCCGCCTCGCGGCCGACGAGCTGCACCACCATCAGCGGCAATCCGTCACCGATGGCGGCGCGGCGCACCACATCGGGGCGGCCCTTCGCGAAGCTGTCACAGGCCACCATTTCGGTGGCGACATAGGGCGCGCCGCAGGCCGTGGCGATGCGCCGGAACGGCAGGTCGGACACGCCCGTCATGGGCGCGGTCAGCACGCGCCCGGGAATGGTGACGTCACCGATCTGCAAGCTCGTATTCACGACGATCAGCTTTTCCCGGCCAGATGCTCGACATCGCCCCGGCCCATGATCGAGGTGTTGATGTGCTTGGGCTCGGTATAAAGCTTCACATTGCCCGAGCCGGCGATATCGATATCGGCGCTTTCCTGGGGCGAGGTTTCCACCTCGCCGCGGCCGGCGATGTCGAGATTGAGGTTGTTCACCGCCAGGTCTTTCATGTGCGCATCGCCGCGGCCGGCGATTTCCAGCTTCAGGGTATCCACCTTGCCGGTGGTGTTGATATCGCCCGATCCGGCAATCTCGATCTTGAGCGACTGCTGGTTGAGCTGCTGCAAATCCAGGTCGGCGACGCCGGCGATATGATATTCCTTGAACTCGCGTCCTGGCATCGTGATGTCCAGCCGCTGGTGATGCCAGCGCGCGCCGCGGCAGCTCATCTCGATGGTACCGCCCTTCACGCTGAGGTTCGCCAGCATCTGGGGATCGCCCTTGGCTTCCAGCGTGGTGCCGGTGCCTGGCTTGTAATGCAGGTTCACCGGCACTTCGATCGTGACCTGGTCGCCGCCGTCCCAGGGAAAGCTGCGGGTGGTGGCGGTGGCGTTGCCCGGTTTGCAGTCGGGCGTGTCATCGAACATCGTGAAGTCGAAGCTGCCGACATGCTCGCGCGCGCCGATGGCGGCCGCGGCGCCCAGGCAGATGGCGGAAACGGCAAGGCCGCAAACCGCGATGACAGCGAGCTTGTTCATGGCTGCTCCTTACTGGACGTGGATGATCTCGCCGGAGCCGGCAATGTGCGTGGTCAGATGCCTGGGCTCGGACAGCAGGCGCACATTGCCGGACCCGGCGATGTGGACATCCAGGTCGCCTTTGGGCGCAATCTCGGTGTCGCCGCTGCCGGCGATGTGGACCTTGATCGTGTTGGCAGCCAGTTGGCCCATCTTCGCCTTGCCGGAGCCGGCAATGCCGACATCCAGTTCTTCGGTCTTGCCGGTGGCGCGAATGTCGCCCGAACCGGCCACGCCGACCTTGACCTTGGGCTGGTCGATATCATCCAGCGTCATGCTGCCGGAACCGGCCAGGCCGAATTTCCGGAAGATGCGGCCGGGCAGGGTGATGGTGACGGTGTTGCCGCTGCTCGAGCGACGGCAATCCATCTTCACATCGCCGTCCTCGACCTTGACGTGCGGGATCAGTGCGGTGTCGCCGGTCACCACGACCTGGTCGCCCTGGCCGCGCCGGTAATGCGTATCGGCATGCATCTGGATCGAGACCGTGTCGCTATTGTCCCAGGCGATGCTGCGTGTGCCGGTCTTGCCCGACAGCGTGAAATCGCAGGCGGGGCCGTCGCCGAAGACCGAGAAGTCGATGCCACTGGCGGCCAGCTCCTTGCCGCCGATGGCAGCGGCGCCGCCAAGACAGACAGCCGATATCGCGAGGCCGGTGACAGCAACAAGGGCGAGCTTGTGAACCATGGGTGTCTCCTCTCAGACGGATGCAGCAGCGGTATTGAACAGGCGGAAGTGCAGGCGGGCATAGCGGATCAGCATGCGCGCCAGCGCGTCGGTGATGATCATCAGCAGCGCGCCGCCGCCGATACCGCCGGACAGCAGGCCAACGCCGGCCAGGCCCTGCAGCGAGCCATTGGTGAGCGGATGATGCCAGTCGCCCGGCAAAAGGTTGAACAGCAGGAACGAGCCCGCCACGATGAAGGCCAGGCAGCAGACGGCCAGCGCGAAGATCATCACGACACCCGCGAACAGCAGCGGCAGCAGGAACATCAAATCGAGGGTCGCCAGGCCCAGCAGGGCCAGGATCACGCCGAACAGGTTGCCGGCGCTGCGGTCCTGTTCCCAGCGCTTGAAGCCGACCTCGGCGCGCATCTCGCGCGCCAGCCGCGCCGGATCGCCCAGTGCGTCCGCCACTTCGTCCTCGGTACGGCCATGGGCCATGCCGTCGGCGAAATGGGATTCATAGTCTGCGAGAATATCCGCCACGTCGCTGGAATGCAGGCCGGCAAGGCCCGTCCGCAGCTGCGCCATGAAGGTCGCGCGGTTCATGTCAGTTCCCCTAATATCTTGTGGACGGCCGCCTCGAAGGCGAGCCAGTCCGAAACCTGGTTCTTGAGCGTCTGCGCGCCCTCTTTGGTGATCTTGTAATATTTGCGCGGCGGGCCCGAGCCGGACTCCTGCAGGTAGGTGGTCACCAACCCGTCATTCTGCATGCGCCGCATCAGGGGATAGATGGTGCCTTCGCCCATCCCCACCGCGTCCGCCATGCGGCTGGCGATGTCATAGGCGTAGTTGTCGCCTTTGCTGAGCAGCGCCAGGACGCACATCTCCAGCACGCCTTTCTTCAATTGTATCTGCAGGGATTCCGTCATGGCCTATTGTCTATCACACGATACCTTGTGATGCAAGATACTATTTTTGGGCCTTCGTTAAGGCTTTCATGGCTAGAAGAGGGGCCATGAACCTGAAAATCAAGCTGACCAGCCTGATGGCCCGCAAACTGCCGGTAAAGACTGCCCGGCTGGCCGGGCATCGGCCTGTTGCCAGCATAACCTTTGACGATTTCCCCAAGAATGCCTGGACCCTGGGCGGCCCGATCCTGGCCAAACACGGCGTGCGGGGCACTTATTATACGGCGGGCGGTTTCTGCGGCCGGACGGTGGACGGCACCGTCTTTTATGACCGGGAAGATCTCGAGGCTCTGGTCGCCGACGGCCACGAGTTGGGCTGTCATGGCTATGGCCACCAGCCGACACCGACCCTGAGCACCGAACAGTTGCAGGCCGATGCCGAGCGCAACCAGGAATTCCTCAAATCCTTCACGGGCGGCGCCCCCGCGGTCAGCTACGCTTTTCCCTATGGCCGGGTCAGTCCGCGCACCAAGCGCTTCTATGCCCCGCGCTTCAGCAATGTGCGCGGCGTGCATCCCGGTGTGAATATCGGCCGGGTGGATCTGGCGCAGCTCAACACCATCTCGCTGGAATCGCGCTGCTGGGAGCCTGAGAAGATCGAGGCGGCCATCCAGCGCGTGGTGCAGGAACATGGCTGGCTGGTGCTCTACACCCACGATGTGTCGGACACGCCTTCGCCCTATGGCTCGACGCCGCAGATGCTGGACTGGGCGCTGGCCAAGGTCGCGCAAGCGCGCATTCCGGTGCTGCCGATGCGCGAAGCCCTGCCGGTGGCGTTAGGCGCCTAGGGCCTTCTTGCGGATTGCTTCCAGCGTGGTGGTCGGCGAGATGCCGTTACCATCAAACTTCACATGGACGATCGCTGGCAGCCCTGACTTTTGCGCCGCGATGAAGGCGGCCGCGAAATCCTCGGTCTTTTCCACCGTGGCGCCGAAGCCGCCAAAGCTGCGCGCCATCGCCGCGAAATCCGGATTCTTCAGGGTGGTGGCGCTGATGCGGCCGGGATATTCGCGTTCCTGGTGCATGCGGATGGTGCCCAGCATGGCATTGTCCAGCACCACCGCGATGATCGGCAGGTTGTATTGCACGGCGGTGGCGAATTCCTGGCCGTTCATCAGGAAGTCGCCATCGCCATTCACCGCCAGCACGGTGCGAGACGGATGCAGCGCCTTCATCGCCACGGCGGCGGGCATGCCATAGCCCATGAAGCCGCAGATGGTGCCCATCTGGGTATTGAACTTGCGGAAGCGGTAGAAGCGGTGGATCCAGCCGGCATAATTGCCCGCGCCGTTGCACAACATGGCATCGGCGGGCAGGTGATCGCGCAGCCAGATCATGATCTCGCTGAGGTTGACCGCGCCCGGCTGCGGCATGGGCGACGTGGAGAAATCCAGATAGGCCTGATGCTCCGCCGTCACGTCATGCGTGCGCGTCGGCGCCAGCTTGTCCAGCGCCGCGGCGAACGCGATCGGCGCGGCATGGATGGCCAGATGGGGGTGATAGACCCGCCCCAGCTCCTCGGCGCCGGGATAGGCATGCACCAGCTTCATCTGCGGCATGGGAATGTCGAACAGGGTATAGGCCTGCGAGGTCAGTTCGTTCAGCCGCGCACCGGCCGCGATCACCAGGTCGCTGGCCTTCACCCGTGCAACCAGCTTCGGATTGCAGGCCAGTCCAAGGTCGCCGGCATAATTGGGATGCAGCGGATCGAAGTGATGCGCGCGCCGGAAAGACGTGGCGACAGGAATGCCGAAGCGCTCGGCGAAACGTGCCATCTGGGCCAGCGCCTCTTCGCTCCAGCGGCTGCCGCCCAGGATCAGAAACGGGCGTTCGCTGGCCGCCAGCAGTGCTTCCAGTGCGGCCATGTCGGCAGGCGCCGGCGCGGTTTCGATCGCCGCAACATGCGGCACATCCGGCGATTTCGACGGCATCGGCAGCACGTCATGCGGCAGCGACAACACCACCGGCCCCGGGCGACCGGCCAGCGCGGTGGCAAAGGCGCGGCCCACCATCTCGCCCATGCGGTCGGGTTCGTTGACCTCCGCCACCCACTTGGCCATGCCGCCGAAGAAGGCGCGGTAGTCCATTTCCTGGAAGGCGTCGCGGCCCCTGTTCTCACTCTCCACCTGCCCCACGAAAAGGATCATGGGGGTGGAATCCTGCTGCGCGATGTGAATGCCGCCGGACCCGTTGGTGGCGCCGGGACCGCGCGTGACAAAACAGACACCGGGCCGCCCGGTCTGCTTGCCGTAACTCTCTGCCATCATCGAGGCGCCGCCCTCGTTGCGGCAGACCATCACCTGGATGCCGCTGTCCACCAGCGCGTCCAGCGCCGCCAGATAGCTTTCGCCCGGTACGCAGAACACGTGCGTCACGCCCTGGATCACCAGTTGGTCCACAAGGACCTGCGCGGCAGTGCGCGTTGCGACTTTGCTGTGCACGGTCATGCGAAGATGACTTTCTCGGTATAGGCCAGGTCGCCCAGTATAGGCCGATGCGGCCCCTTGAAATAGCGCGGCTCCTTGCCTTGCGCATAGTGGGCGATGCCGGGTTGATCGCCGTCGATCAGAAAGCCCAGCCGTCCGCGCGGCAGGAAATGCCTTGCCAGCGCCGGCGCACAGCGGCGGAAATCCTCTGGCCCCCGGCAGAACATCACGTCCATCACCGGCACCGGCGGCTTGTCCAGCCTGCGCGGCTTGAAGACGAAGGGCGACACGATGCCGTCCTTCTCAACCGTCAAGCATGTCATGCCGAATGCGCGGTGATCGCGCAGCAGCTGCGCTTCGGGCAGGTTGCCGGGAATCCTGTCACTGACGGTGCCGCGGCCGGGCAGGGCAAAGACCAGGCTGCGGCCAAAGTTGTAAGGCTCGAAGCCCTGCGCCTGCAGCGTCTTCCAGGTGTGCGGCGCCGGCGAGGCGTTCAGGTAGGTGACATGCTTGAGCTTGGTCGCCATCGAGACCAGCAGGGTCGAATGCGTGCGCCAGGCAGGCTCGACATACCAGCTCGACAGGTTGGCGATGACGTGCCCGCGGCGCAACGACGAGATCAGCAGCAGCACGCCCACCGGCCCCAGCCCGGCATCCAGCACATAACCAAAGCGCGGCACACCCTCGACCACCGGCATCCGCTTCCAGCGCGCAAAGCCGTGCCGCCAATATTCGCGATGGGTGCGCGGGAATCCCCGGGCCAGCAGGTCCGCCAGGCCCTCCAGGTCATCGTCGGTGATCTGGCGGCAGCGCACCCGCGCCTGCGGCTCCACGGTCATTGCAAGTCCCTGTTTGGATTACCTTTATGCACCGTGCGCCATTAGCGGATCGTTAAAGTGGCGCAGGCTAGATTGTCCGGGGATTACAGGGACTTCCGTCATGAGCGTCGAGACCATTGTGCGTGCCGAGTTCGAGACCGTGGCGCGCGAGCAGGAAAAAACCCTGACGGGCCTTTCCGACGATACCGTGCTGCTGGAATCCGGCCTGGATTCGCTATGCTTCGCCATTATCGTGGCGCGGCTGGAAGACCGGTTGGGCGTCGATCCCTTCACCGCCTCGGAAGATGTCTATTTCCCCGTCACCATGGGCGACTTCATCAAATTCTACGCCGATGCCGCCGCGGCCTGAGACATTGCGCGAGGCTGTTGCGGGTTCGCGCGCGCGCCTGCTCGGCCGGCATGAAACGGTGGACCTTGCCGACCTGGGCCGGGCGCTGGATGCCGACCTGTCCGGTGCGCATGTGCTGTTGCGCACCGCCGACCAGCTGTTTGCGGCCTTGGCCCTGATCGAACTGGACGGCGTCGCTGCCCGCATCGTCATCTGCCCCCCCGACATCAAGCCGGAACATCTGCCCTTTGTGATCGAACAGGCCGCCATCACCGTGGTGGCAAGCGATGATCCCGGGCTGGCGGTGGAGGGTACGCGCTTCGAACAGTTGCATCTGCCCAAAGCGGGTGCGCCCGTTGCGCCATCCCGCAAAACGGAATGGGTGCTGTTCACTTCAGGCACCACCGGCGCCCCCAAGATGGTGGCGCACACGCTGGCAGGCCTGACCGGGGCGATACAGCCGCAGGCCGCCACCGATATCGTCTGGGGCACCTTCTATGACATCCGCCGCTATGGCGGTTTGCAGATCCTGCTTCGCGCGCTTCTTGGCCAGGCCTCTCTTGTCCTGTCGGACGCGCACGAGGATGTGGCCGATTTCCTGGCGCGGCTGGCACCTGTCACCCATCTCACGGGCACCCCGTCGCACTGGCGCCGCGCGCTGATGAGTCCCGCGAATGCCAAAATCAATCCGCGTTATGTCCGCCTGTCAGGCGAGATTGCCGACCAGGCCATCCTCGACAGCCTGAAGGCGCGCTTCCCGGAGGCCGCCATCGGCCATGCCTATGCCTCCACCGAAGCCGGCGTCGGTTTCGAAGTGACAGACGGCCTGGAAGGGTTTCCGGCATCTTTCATCGGCCGTCCCGGCGCCGTGGAAATGAAGGTCATGGACGGGACCCTGCACATCCGCTCGCCGCGCACGGCGTCCGAATATGTCGGTGGTGCTCCTTTGCTGAACGATGGCTGGGTGGACACCACCGACATGGTCGAACAGCGCGGCGACCGTTTCTATTTCGTTGGGCGTGCCGGCGGCATCATCAATGTCGGCGGGCTCAAGATAAATCCGGAGGAAGTGGAAGCTGTGATCAACCGCCATCCGGGTGTGCGCATGTCGCGCGTTTCGGGCCGCAGGAACCCCATCACCGGCGCCATCGTGATCGCCGACGTGGTGCTGACGGATGCCGCCAATGACAATGCGACCTTCAAGGACGCCATCCTGGCGGCCTGCCGTGAAAAGCTGCCCGCCTTCAAGGTCCCCGCCATGCTGCGCTTTGTCGAAAAGCTGGAGCTGACGGTCGGCGGAAAGTTGAGCCGCCATGGATAACGGAAGTGGGCGTAACGTTCTGGTCAGTGGCGGCACCCGCGGCGTCGGTCTCGCCATCGCCCGCAAGCTGGCATCTGATGGTTATCGGGTCTTTGCGCTGGGCCGCAAGGAAAGCGATGCCCTGGTCGCTGCCACCGCAGAGTTTCCGGCCGGCGTGATGAACTTCGTGCCGTTCGACCTGGCCAATGTCGACGTGATTCCCGACCTGATCCGCGAGATGAAGGCCGTGCACGGCCCGCTATATGGTCTTGTGAACAATGCCGCGCTGGGTACCGACGGCCTGCTTTCCAACATGCACAATTCCGACATCGAAAAGCTGGTGAAGCTCAACACCATCTCCCCCATCGTCCTGACCAAATATTGCGTGCGCTCGATGATGACCACCGGCACCGGCCGCATCGTCAATATCAGTTCCATTATCGGCTTCACCGGCTACAGCGGCCTGTCGGTCTATGGCGCCACCAAGGCCTCGATGCTGGGCTTCACCCGCAGCCTGGCGCGCGAAGTGGGGCGTCTGGGTGTGACCGTCAATGCCGTGGCGCCGGGCTTCATGGACACCGAGATGACCGCGGGCATGAAGGACGACCAGCGCGACAAGATTGCGTCGCGCTCGGCGCTCAAGCGCCTGGTGGATGTCGATGACGTGGCGAACGCGGTGGCCTATCTGATGTCCGACGCCGCCCGCAACATCACGGGCACGACCATGACGATCGACGCCGGCAATACCGCCTAGAGATTCAGGGCCGCGCGGACGCTGGCGGGCCAGTTCCTGATCTCGGCGCCGTGCGTCACGAACAGCGCCACCGCCAGCCGGTCCATGCCGAAGGCGACGCAGCCGGTGTGCAACACGTCACCGGCGGCATTGTGCAGGCCCCAGACTTCACCGAAATGTTCCTTGTGATAATTGAAGCTCATGCAGGCGGTCGGGCTTTGCGCCGACCGCACCGGCACCAGCAGCTCGAATTTCAGCGCATCTTCGCGCTGCTGGTTCGCCATCATGGCGCCAACGCGGCCAAAGAAAGGATCGTTGGCGATATCCACCGTATAGGGCAGGCCGATCACATCGGCGATGCCTTGGGCGCGCGCGATCCACGGTTCGCGGAAAGCCTGGATCTGTGCCGGCGTGCCGATGCGGACATATTCGCGCATCCGGAAGGTCTGGAAGCGATCAACATGACGCGATGGTTCATGGCGAAAGCAGTCGGCAGCCACGTCGAAGATATAGCCGGCGTCCGGCACCACGCCGCGCTCCGCCGCGATAGGATAGATCGGGTAGCAGGCGGCCGGCGCCAGCACGAGGTCGGAAGGCTTCAGGTCCTCGGTCCAGTCGCCGCCCGCTTCGTGCTTGGCGGCGGATTTGCTGATCTCCCGATCGGTGCCGACCAGTGTGGATACGGCGCCGATCAGGTTGGGAAAGCTTTGCAGGTAGCCCTGCTTTTCCAGCGACGCGCGCGGCATCACCGGGGCAAAGCGAAACACCTCGGCGCTTTCCGGGCGATGGCGCGAAATCAGCGCCGCCAGCGCCTCGATCACGCTTTCATAGGCGCCGGTGCGGCCATAAACCCCGTCCACGCCGGACGGCATGAACAGTTTCGATACGATGGGATGCAGATGTTCCGGCTCGAAGGTGTGATCGCAGCAGCCATGCGCAATCGGCGTCGCAATGTTCATGGGGCCAGTCTTCCTTGGATTAATCCCGGATGGAGGAGGGAATTTCGGACAGGATGGTGGAAGTGCTCAGGCTCGACAGGATGCGATCATTGTTGATCATGATCGGCGATGACAGCACGTCGCGCAGGGCGCGGCCCACCGACACATCGGTGTCGTTGCGATAGCCCGACAGCCCGGTGGCGCGCATGGCGTTCATCACCGTCTGCACCGCCAGCTCCGACGCATCCACCTTCAGCAGGCTGATGGCGGTCTGGAAATCGATGGTCGCCAGGGCCTTGGGATCGTGCGCGATGCCTTCGTAGCGCGACAGCATGGCGGCGATCAGTGCGCGAAGCTGGCGCAGGTTGGCCAGCGCCTGGGTGAAGTGCGGCACGCCCGGCGGCAAGCCGCCGGCACGCTGCGCCTTGCGCATGAATTTGCGGGCCCGGTCCACCGCGCCGGCGGCGATGCCGGCCCAGTTGCCTGCCCACATCAGGTGCGCGGTCGGCACCATGGTCTGGCTGTGGATCACGCCATACGGACCCGGCATGATCTGGTTGGGATTTCCGACTGCTTTCAGTGCGAAACCCGCCGAGCAGGTGCCGCGCATGCCCAGCGTGTCCCAGCCGGCGGTCTTTTCCAGCACGTAATTCTTCTTCTCCAGCACCACCAGAACCTGGTCGCTGGCATCGGCGTCGGCGGCGCGCCGCGCGGTCGTCACCAGGGCATCGGCTTCCAGGCCATAGCTGATGACACTGGCGTCGCGCACCAGCACGATGCGGCCATCGGCATGTTCGACCGGGGCTTCGGACGCGCGCACATTGCCGCCGCCCTTGCCTTCGGTGGTGGACGACGCCAGCAGCAACTGGTCTTCCACCATCCGCGCCATGAAGGCGCGGTGCCAGGTGGAATCCATGCCGTGATGCACGATGCAGGCGGCCTTCACCTGGTGCATCGCATAGATCATGCCGGTGGACGAACAGGCGCGGCCCAGCGTGTAGCAGATGTCCACCACGTCGGCGACCGTGGCGCCTTCGCCGCCGATTTCCGGCGACACCATGATGCCCAGCAGGTTTTCCGCCTTCAGCGCGTCCATTGCTTCCTGCGGATAGCGGCCGTCCTTGTCCACCGAGTCGGCGTGGCTGGCGGCGATTTCGGCGACCCGGCTGGCGCGCAGCGAAAGTTTCTCCGGCGCGGGAGAGGGAACGGCCTGGACGGATTGCAGCATGATGAAACTCTTGGCTGGATCAGGCGCGCAGGATAGGCGCCAAATCTGAAACAAGGGTGAACTCGGACCGTATGGTAAGCGAAGTCTTAACGCCGCGCGGCGCAACCAATGCTTTACGCCTGACCGCTAGATTGCGGCGTCCAGGAGTTTCGACATGTCCCCGCGTGACCGTATCATCGCCATCGCCGTCAGAATGCTGCTCAAGCGCGGCGTCAACACCGTGCCGGGCTCGTCCGACAACCTGCGCGATGCGGGGCTGACGTCGCTCGACATGGTCAACCTGATGCTGGCGATCGAGGGCGAATTCGACATCGAGATCCCGCAAAGCGCCATGACACCCGACAATTTCGACACCGTCGCGGCCATCGAGAACCTGGTTTCGGTCACAGCCAAGGCGGCCTGAATGCCGCTGGACCGCCACGCCCGTCGCTTCCTGGAAATGCTGGCTGCCGCCGGCCAGGCCAAGGGCCGCTATGATGATGTGGAAGAACGCCGCGCCGCGCTGACCAATCTTGCCGACATGGTTGACCCGCCCGGCGCCGTCGAAATCGGCGGCGTGCGCGATCACCTGATGGCGGTGGTCGGAAGGGATGGGGACGGCGGCCATCTCACGCTGCGCACCTATTCGCCGCTGGGCGAGCCCCAGCGGATACTTCCCGGCTTCCTGTTCTTTCATGGTGGCGGCTGGGTGGCGGGAAGCCTGGATACCCATGACGGCCTGTGCCGCCGCCTTGCCAACGAAACCGGCTGCCGCGTCATCGCGGTGGACTACCGCCTGGCGCCGCTGCATCCCTTTCCCTATGCCATCGCCGATGCGGTGGCGGCGCTGAACCATGTCACGCGTAACGCCAGGACCTTTGGCATCGATCCGGCGCGGCTGGGCGTGGCGGGGGATTCCGCCGGCGGCACCATCGCCGCCGTGCTGTGCCGCATCGCGCGCGATGCGGCCAAGGAAAACAAGGATGCGCCCGCCATCGCGTTTCAATTGCTCCTGTGCCCGATCCTGGACATTCACGGGGAGTCTTCAGCCCGCCAGGAGCTGGCAGACGGCTATTTCCTGGACAGCGAAACCCTGCAGCGCGACCTGGAACTGTATGTGCCCGAAGGCATCGACCTGTCCGACGTGCGTCTGTCGCCGCTGCGGGCCGAGGAATTCTCGAACCTGCCGCCCGCCTATATTCACACCGCCCAGTTCGATCCCTTCAGCGATGAAGGCGAAGCCTATGCCCAGAGGCTGGGCGGCTTTGGCGTGCCGGTCGCGGGCCGCGCCCATCCCGGCATGATCCATTACTTCTATTGCATGCCGCGCATGATCCCCTATGCCGAGGAGGCCCTGCGCATCATCGGCACGGAAATCCGCTATGCGGTGCAGTTGCCGGCGCTGAAAGAGCGCCGCACTCAGAGGCGCATCAGGCCCGAGCTGATCCGCGCATAAAGCGCCTCGTCCAGCGGCACATAGCCCGCGCCGCAATCGGCATAGAGCGCATCGCTGCTGGCATAGGGATTGAACCCATCCTGCGCCAGGCCCTGCTTCTTCTGCTTGAAGGTTTCGGTGATCGCCAGGCTGTCCACAATGCGCAGGAAAATGGGCCGCGCATAGGCGGGCAGGCGGATCGCCACATCGGCGCGGAAGGCGTCCAGGTCAAAACCCGGTTCGACTTCCAGCGCCGCCATGCCGGCCTTGCCGCTGTGGCCGGGCACCGCGACGCCATAGATGTTGGCGGCTTTCACACCCGGCGCCCCCGCCACGGCTGCCGCCACTTCGGTGGTGGCGACATTCTCGCCCTTCCAGCGAAAAGTGTCGCCGATACGGTCCACGAAATAGAAGAAGCCTTGCGCATCCTGGCGCATCAGGTCGCCCGAACGCACCCAGGCATCGCCGGGCGCAAACACGTCGCGCAGGATCTTTTTCTCCGACGCCGCGGCATCGGTATAGCCCTCGAACCGCGCCGCGCCGCCGGCGATCTTGCCGATGGCCTCGCCGGTCTCGCCGCGTGTTACCGCCAGGCACAGCCCGTCCGGCCCGCGCGCGGGGGCATCCGTCGCCGGATCGAATTTCACGATGGCGGTGGGAAAACGATGCGCCAGGAAAGGCGGAATGCGGCCGATGGCGCCGGGCTTTCCCTCGGCATTGTAGAGCGAGAAATTGCCTTCCGTGGCGGCATAGAATTCCAGCACCTGCGGGATGGCGAAGCGCTGCTGGAAACCTTCCCAAACATCGCCCGACAGCCCGTTGCCCACCGCCAGCCGCAGCGCGTGCGCGGGCACGTCGGCATCGCTGGCAAGCAGGTAGCGGCAAAGTTCGCCGATATACTGGAAGATGGTGGCGCCACTGTCCGCCACGTCACGCCAGAAGGCGCGGGCCGAGAATTTCTCGCGCAATATCACCGCCCCGCCTGCCAGCAGAACGGCGCCCGACGCCACCACGCCGCCGACGCTGTGATACATGGGCAGGCAATTGTAGAGCCGGTCGTTGGCGCGCGCACCGGTCATGCCGGCGAACCAGTGGGTCCAGCTCATCACACGGCGATGGCTGACATGCGCCGCCTTGGGCAGGCCGGTGGTGCCGGAGGTATAGATCAGCAGCGCCCGGTCGTTGAGCGTGACGTCACGCTGCTCGTCCGCCTCCAGCGGTGCACCGGAAAAGCTGTCGAGCAGGGCATCGAAGGCCTCGCTCTGCCACCAAAGCTGCGCGGCCTGTTCGCCCAGGCCTTCCGCCAGTTCCGGCGCCATGATGATGTGACTGGGTGCGGCGACCTTGACGCAATGCGCCAGCGCTTCGCCCTTCAGGTTGGTGTTCAGCAGGGCTGCGATGCCGCCGATGCGGGTGATGCCCAGCCACAATGCCAGGTAATCGGGGCAGTTGGGCATCAGGATGCAGACCACATCACCCCTGCCGATATTCTCGGCCAGCGCCCAGCGCGCCACGCGGTTGGCGCGGGCGGCAAGCTGGGCATGGGAATAGCTGCGTCTGGGGCCGATCAACGCGGGAGCATCACCAAAACGCGCGCCAAGCTCTTCAACCACGGCGGGAAAGGTGCGCGAGGGCGCATCCTCGATCTTCGCCGTCATCTCCAGCGCACGCAGCCACGCCCTGGAAGCGGAAGCGTCTTTTTTCACGATTGGCGCGGCGAGCGTCATGCCTGTCTCAAATTGGAACGCGGAAGACCAGGAGAATAAACGCAATTGCGTGGATACCGCGTTAATGCGCGCCCCCTTTGGGTATGGGATCGCGCCGAGGTTTTGTTAATCCCCGCGCGTTAAAATGCGAGCCGAACACTCCTGCATCACGGACATTCCATGCGCGCCGAAACCATTGCCTTGCATTCGGGCTTTGACGCCGATCCCGCGACGGGGGCGGTGGCGGTGCCGATCTACCAGACGGCCGCCTACCAGTTCGAATCCGCCGATCACGGCGCCGCCTTGTTCAATCTCGAGCAGGACGGCTATCGCTACAGCCGCATTGCCAATCCGACCGTGGCGGTGCTGGAAGCGCGTGTTGCCGCACTGGAAGGCTGCGCCGGCGCGCTGGCAACCGCGTCGGGCCAGGCGGCGCTCTACTATGCTTTCGCCAATGTCGCGCAAGCCGGCCAGAACATCGTCTCCACGCCCCAGCTCTACGGCACCACCCACACGCTGCTGCACACCGTGCTGCCGGGGCAGGGCGTACAGGGCCGCTTCGCCGCCGGTGATAGTGCCGAAGCGCTGGAAGACTGCATCGACGAAAATACCCGCGCCGTATTCTGCGAGACGGTCGGCAATCCGGCCGGCAACATCTGCGACATTGAAGCCATTGCCCGCATGGCACACCGCCACGGCGTTCCCCTGATCGTGGACAATACGGTGGCGACGCCGATCCTGCTGCGGCCGGCCGATCATGGCGCCGACATCATCGTGCATTCCCTGACCAAGTTCATGGGCGGCCATGGCAACGCCATGGGCGGCATCCTGGTGGAGGCCGGCAATTTCGACTGGATGGCCAACGCTGCGCGCTTCCCGCAATTCACCACGCCCGACGCGTCCTATCACGGGCTGGTCTATGCCCAGCGCTTTCCCGGGACCGCGTTCCTCGCCCGCGCCCGCAGCGTCTATCAGCGCACCACCGGCGCTATCCTCTCACCGATGAGCGCGTTCCTGCTGCTGCAGGGAATCGAAACCGTGGCGCTGCGCGTCGAACGCCATGTCGAAAATGCCCGCAAGGTGGCCGAGTATCTGCACGCCGATGCGCGCGTGGAATGGGTGAATTATGCCGGCTTCCCGGAAAGCCGCTATTACCCGCTGGCGCAGAAATATCTGGGCGGCAAACCCGCCTCGCTGCTGACTTTCGGTGTTACGGGCGGCTTTGAGGCGGGCAAGGATTTCTACGACGCCCTGAAGCTGGTCAAGCGGCTGGTCAATATCGGCGACGCCAAGTCGCTCGCCTGCCATCCCGCCTCCACCACCCATCGCCAGATGCCGGTGGCCGAACAGCGCAAGGCGGGTGTGACGCCCGAAACCATCCGCCTGTCGGTGGGCATCGAGCACAGTGACGACATCATTGCCGACCTTGACCAGGCATTGACGGCGGCGTGCCGGCAACGGGCGAGCGCATGAGCCGGGTTGAACAATTCCTGCTGGGCGGTCACCACAATCGCGCGTCGGTGCATGTCGGGCTGGTCAACAACATGCCCGATGCCGCCATGCGCGCCACCGAGCTGCAATTCGCCCGCCTGTTGAAGGAAGCCGCCGGATCGCTGGACGTGCGCCTCAGGCTGTTTTCGCTGGGCAGCATCGAGCGCGGCGAACAGGCGCGCTCGCGCATGGACGGCTTCTATGACGATGCCGGTTTCCTGCAGGCCGCCAATATCGATGCCCTGATCGTCACCGGCGCCCAGCCGGCCACCGACGATCTGCGCGACGAGCCTTACTGGCCGGAGCTGGCGCATCTCATCGACTGGGCAGAGATCGGTACCATCTCCACGCTTTTCTCCTGCCTTGCGGCTCATGCCGCCGTGCTCCACCTGGATG
This sequence comes from uncultured Hyphomicrobiales bacterium, assembly GCA_966211925.1. Lineage (GTDB taxonomy): Bacteria > Pseudomonadota > Alphaproteobacteria > Micropepsales > Micropepsaceae > Rhizomicrobium. The sequence continues at coordinate 84,067 of CBIHOI010000004.1, forward strand.
GCGTGCCGCGCCGGCCGCTGGCGCGAAAATTGTCCGGTGTTTATCAGAGCGCGCGTGTGGAAGACGACCCGCTGTTCTTCGGCATGACGCTGGAGACGGCGGTGCCGCATTCGCGCCGCAACGACATTGCCGAATCCGATCTGGTCGCCAGGGGCTACCGGGTGCTGTCGCGTCTTTCCAATGGCCAGGCCGACATCTTCACCCGCGAGCCGCCGGGGCACAGCCGCTTCGTCTTCCTGCAGGGGCATCCGGAATATGATTCCGGCACGCTCGGCCGCGAATATCTGCGCGACATGGGCCGCTTCCTGGCCGGTGACGCGCCGACGCCGCCGGCGCTGCCGGAAAACTATTTCGACCGCGCCACCGAGGATCGTCTGGGCGCCCTGACCAGCAACGACATCGCCGACCATGCCGCCATCATCAACACCGCCATGCCGCTGCAGGCCTGGCGCAGCGGCACGGTGCGGCTGTTCGCCAACTGGCTGACGCTGGTGGCGGCCGCCAAGGCACGGCGACTGTCCTCGCGCGCCGTGCACACACGCCGGCGCGCCGGCTAGCCCTGCTTCAAGACCTAGTCCTGCTTCAAGACAAGGGCACGACGTCAAAAGCGATCGTTGTTCTTGCCGCCGCGTCGCGGAACGGCACCGTGCCGTGCCACATATAGCTGGGAAACAGCACCAGCCGCCCCGGCGCCGGCTGAATGGCGCGGCGGATCGGATTCTTCAGCGCCGTTTCGAAGGACGGCTCGCCGAACTTGATCCAGCCCTGGCGGCCCACTTCGTCCTGCACCGCGTCCGGCACGGCGACATAATAGCAGGAGCTGACCCAGCCCATCGGATGGATGTGGTTCACATGAAAGCCGCAGTCCCGCAGCCGCGATGACCAGGACCCGGCATAGCCGAAATCCTTGCGCCGCCGCGACAAAAGCGGATGCTTTTCGTCTTCGCCCAGTCCGGCGGCATAGCGCGCCACGGCTTCGTCAATCCGCTGCTTCAGTTTCGCCACCATGGGCAGGTCCGCGGTGAAAAGCTGGTCCGGTGTCTGGGTGCCGCCGCGCAGGCTCTGGTTGATGAATTCGCGCGTGGCGGGATGCAGCCGGTCCATCTCGGCATTCAGTTCGGCATTGAAATCCGCCATGCTGGAAAAACCCTGCGGCGGCTCCAGGTCGAAACTGCGCACCAGCGTGTCATAGCGGTTGATGTCCTCGTCGCGCCCATCCTCCAGCATGCGCGAGGCGATGCTGAGAACCGCCAGGCACGACGCATTGTTGGGCTCCAGCGCCAGGCCCTGTTCGCACAGCCAGGCCGCCTTCTGCGCGTCGCCGCCCTGTACCACAGCCTCGGCGGCGCAGCCGAACAGCTCGGCATTGTCGTTTTGTTTGGCCAGGATCGCATCGAACGCCGCGCTGGCTTCGTCGAACCTTTTTGCCATGGTGAGCGTGTTGGCGGCGCCGATCGCGGCCACGGCATCCTGCGGATCGCGCGCCAGCATCTGGGCATAGACCGCATGCGCTTCCGCGCCGCGCTTGGCGTGGCTGAGAAAGAAGGCCTTGCCCAGCATCAGCCCACGGCTGGGCGGCACCCGGTCATAGGATTTGAGAAACTCGTCCTGGCGGCCCAGCCGGTAGAGCAGGTCATTATAATTGTGATGCAGGGCGGCATCCTGCGGCGTCTTCGCCAACATCTGTTCCAGTTCGGCCAGCGCCTGTTCGTGCCGTCCCAGGTTCTGCAGCGCCTCGCCGCGATGCACCGCCAGGCCCGGCACCGCCGGGTCCAGCTTCGCCGCCAGGTCATACTGTTCCAGCGCCTCGGCATCCTTGCGCTGGCGGCGCAAGGCGATGCCCAGGTTGGTGTGAAGCTGCGCCGTCATGCGCGGATCGGTGGCTTCGACGATCGCGCGGCGCAGCGGCAGTTCGGCATCCTGCGGCCGGCCGGCATCCACCAGCACCGCGCCCAGCATCAGCTTGGCCGGCACATGCGCCGGTGACAGACGCAGGATCTGGCGGAAAGCCTTTTCCGCATCCTCCCATCGGCCGGTCCGGTGCAGCAGCGATCCCATTTCATAAAAGGCGTCCACGAAATCGGGCTTGCACTTCAGGGCGGTGCGATAGGCCTGCACCGCGGCATCGCCCTGGCCCAGCGCCGCCAGGGCGCGGCCCTGGTTGAAGGGGAACATGGCCTCGCGGGGCGACAGGCGGGATGCCTGGGCGAACAGTTCCGCCGCTTCGGCCAGGCGGTTCTGGTTGAGTCGCACCACCCCGGCCGTATTCAGCAACAGGGGCTCCGCCGGCGGGCCTCCGGCGAAAAAGGGCGCGATCGCCGCCTCGGCGCCCGCGATATTGCCGGCGCGCAGATGCTGGCTTGCAAGGCCAAGGGCCTGCTGGACGGAGGGGCTGGGCAGGGTGGTCACCATAAACTCACCCTATAACGCCGCTTTCCCCCCGCAAACCCGCACGAATGACGATCCGTCATGATTTATTCGGGAAGTTTCAAGGCGTTGGCAAAAAGGCGACAAGATTTCTAATTGTCGCAAAATGTCACCGATGCCCCCTTCCCCCCTCGAATAACGGTGATCTAATGAGTATCTGCGGGCTGGGTCTTTAAGATGTGACCATGAACGGGTTTTTCCAGGACATTGGCTGGATGCTGGCTGCCATCGCCATGATGGGCGCGGCCTATGCCCTGCTGTCTGCGTTGATGGTCGGGCGCTTCATGCGCCGCGCGCCGCGCGCCACGGATCATTATCCGGCAGTCACGCTTCTCAAGCCGCTGCATCTGGGCGAGCCCGACCTGATGCGCAATCTGGAAACCTTCTTCACCCAGACCTATGCCGGCCCCGTGCAGATCGTGTTCGGTGTCCATGACCAGGCCGATCCCGCGATGGAAACGGTGCGCGCCCTGCAGGCCAAGTATCCCGATGCCGATACCGCCGTCGTGGCCGATGCGGCGCTGTACGGTGCCAACGGCAAGATTTCCAACCTGATCAACATGCTGCCGCTGGCCAAGCATGACACGCTGGTTTTGTCGGACAGCGACATTGCGGTGGGCACAAGCTGGCTGTCACAGGTCACCTCCGCGCTGGCGCGTCCGGGCGTGGGCATTGTCAGTTGTCTTTATACCGGCGAGCCGGCGCAGGGCGGCCACGCGCTGTGGTCTTCGCTGGCGGCGATGGGCACCTCCTATGAGTTTCTGCCCAACGCCGTCGTGGGCACCGGCCTGGGTCTGGCCGCCCCCTGCTTCGGTTCCACCATCGCGCTGAAACGCAAGACGCTGGATGAAGTCGGCGGGTTTGCCGCCTTCGCCGATCAGCTGGCCGATGATTACGAAATGGGCCGCGCCGTGCGGGCCCAGGGCTATACCCTGGCGATTCCCGCCATGGGCGTGGGCCATACCGCGGCGGAAAGCTCCATCGGGGAACTGTTCCGCCACGAACTGCGCTGGACCCGCACGATCCGCCTTGTGGATCCCCTGGGCCATTTCGGCAGCATCATCACCCATGGATTCGCCTTTGCGCTGATGGCCGCCCTGATGCTGGATTTCAGCGTCGCCAGCCTGGCCGTTCTGGGCATTACCCTGGCGGCGCGCCTGTTCCTGAAATACCGGATCGACAGCCTGTTCGGCACCTATGCCGGGCCCTATTGGCTGATGCCGATGCGCGACTTGCTCAGTTTTGTGGTATTCGTGTCGTCCCTGTTCGGGGAGACCGTGCATTGGCGCGGCACCCACTTTGCAGTAGAGCCTTCGGGCGCTATGTCCCAGGTCTGAGAGCCTCAAGAAAGTTCCGTTCGATGATGAAGTCCCTTTTCCTCCAGGCCCCGTCCTTCGACGGTTATGACGGCGGCGCCGGCGCGCGCTACCAGATGAAGCGGGAAGTGAAGAGCTTCTGGTTCCCCACCTGGCTGGCCCAGGCCGCCGCCATGGTGCCCGGCTCCAAGCTGATCGATGCCCCGCCGCACAACCTGTCCTTCAAGGACATCGAGGAGGATGTGAAGGCGCATGAGCTGATCGTCATCCATACCTCGACCCCCAGCTTCAAGTCCGATTGCAAGACCGCCGCCATGGTGCGCGCCATCAACCCCACCGCCAAGATCGGCTTCATCGGCGCCAAGGTCGCCGTTGAACCCGTCGAAAGCATGGAAGCCTGCGCCGCCCTCGATTTCGTGGCGCGCAACGAATACGACTTCACCATCAAGGAACTGGCGGAAGGCGCTGACTGGTCCACCATCACGGGCCTGACCTATCGCAATGCCGATCGCGAGATCATCTCCAACCCGGAACGCGAAATCCTGGTGGACATGGACAAGCTGCCCTCGGTCCTGCCGCTCTACAAGCAGCTCGACGTGAAGCAGTATTTCGGCGGCTACCTGCTGCACCCCTATATGAGCTGGTACACGGGCCGCGGCTGCAAGTCGCGCTGCACCTTCTGCCTGTGGCCCCAGACCATCGGCGGTCACAAGTATCGCTTCATGTCCACGGCGCGCGTCGTCAAGGACGTGCAGTACGTCAAGGACAACTTCCCGGAAGTGAAGGAAATCTTCTTCGACGACGATACCCTCACCGACAATCACGACCGCGTGGAAGAACTGGCCAAGGCGCTGGGCCCGCTGGGCGTGACCTGGTCGTGCAACGCCAAGGCCAATGTGCCGCGCAAGACGCTGGAAGTGATGAAGGCCAATGGCCTTCGCCTGCTGCTGGTCGGCTATGAATCCGGCAACCAGCAGATCCTGCACAACATCAAGAAGGGCCTGCTGATCGACGTTGCCAAGCGCTTCTCCAAGGACTGCCGCGAACTGGGCATTGTCGTGCATGGCACCTTCATCCTGGGCCTGCCGGGCGAAACCCGCGAGACCATCCAGGAAACCCTGGCTTTCGCGAAGGAAGTGAACCCGCACACCATCCAGGTGTCGCTGGCAGCGCCCTATCCCGGCACCTTCCTGTACAAGCAGGCCAAGGAAAATGGCTGGTTCGCCTCCGACGTGGACCTGCTGACCGACGACGGCACCCAGATCGCGCCGCTGAACTATCCGCATCTGGGCCACACCGAAATCTTCGACTCGGTGGAAGACTTCTACAAGAAGTTCTATTTCCGCCCCTCCAAGATCATGGAGATCGTGAAGGAAATGCTCACCAGCCGCGACATGCTGGTGCGCCGCCTGCGCGAAGGTGTGGAGTTCTTCCAGTTCCTGCGCCATCGCGAAGACATGATCGTTTCCTAGGAACGACCCGAAATGGAATGTGTCATGGCCCGCATTGCGGGCCATGATTTTTTGGGGGTAAGGAGTGGTTCGCCGCAAGGCGAGCAAAACGGTCCAGTGGACCGTTTTGAGCGACGAACGAGTGGTTCGCCGCAAGGCGAACAAAACGGTCCAGTGGACCGTTTTGAACGACGAACGCCGCGAGCTTGAGCGAGCGGCAGGGGCCAGGACACGTGAAGCAGCTGATTGTCACCGCGGATGATTTTGGCGCTGCCGCCCAAGTCAACGAGGCTGTCGAACGCGCCCATCGCGGCGGCATCCTCTCCGCCGCCAGCCTGATGGTGGCCGGCGATGCGGCGCGCGACGCCGTGCAGCGCGCCAGGGCCATGCCCACCCTGCGCGTCGGCCTGCATCTGGTGCTGGTTGAAGGCAGGCCGGTGTTGCCCGCCGCATCCGTTCCCGACTTGGTCGATGCCAGCGGTCATTTCCGCACCGACATGGCACGCGCAGGCGCCGCCATGTTCTTCCTGCCGCGCGTCCGCGCCCAGCTCGCCGCCGAGATCGAGGCCCAGTTCGCTGTCTTTGCCGCCACCGGATTGCCGCTGGACCACGTCAACGCCCACAAGCATTTCCACCTGCATCCCACCATCGCGGCGCTGATCGTGCAGATCGGCGCGGCCCATGGCGCCAAGGGCGCGCGGGTACCGCTGGAGCCGCAAGGCGTGCTTGCCCGCATCGAGCCGCACAAGGCTTCCGGCGTGGTGGCGCTGACCGCGCCCTTCGCCCGGGCCCTGCGCGGCCGCTTCCGCCGGGCGGGCATCGCCGCCCCCGATCAGGTGTTCGGCCTGGCCTGGTCCGGCGCCATGACCGCTTCGCGGCTAAGCGGTTTGATCCAGAACATGCCGGGCGGCCTGACCGAGATTTATACTCATCCCGCCACCGGCCCGTACCCCGGTTCGGCGCCCGGCTACCTATATGGAGAAGAGCTTGCCGCACTGACGGACCCGGCGCTGCCGGGCATGCTGGCGGCCAGGAACATCCGGCTGGGTGGTTTTGCCGACTTCATGGTATAATGAAATCAACGGCTTACCGGGGGGAGGGGGCCGGCGAAATTGAGGTTCAAATGGGCACCCCAAAAGAGTATTGCAGGTGCGAGAAATGGAGCTGAGCCGTGAGTAGTCCCGCCTTCGCCATCCCGCCCGACTTGACCCGCGACACCGGCCTGTGGCCCGGCGACGGCCCCATCAAGTTCGGCTCGGACGAGCACAAGCGGCTGTTCTGCAAGACGCTGCTGGACACCCACGATCCCTATCGCCCCGCCGTGCTGGACTGGCCCAAGCTGGGCGAGGAAGCCGAGAAGCGCATCACCGCGCTGCCCATCTGGGACATCGCGGTGCAGACCGAAAATCGCGCCGGCCTGAATGTCTGTACCTTTGCGGAAGGCGTGCCCGATCCCCTGCTGCGCAAGGCCATCGAGCTGAACGGTTTCGAGGAACGCCGCCATCGCCATGTGCTGGCGAACCTGGTGGAAGCCTATGGCATCAAGCTGGCGCCCGAGCCGGTCTATGAAAAACCGAAAGACCCGGAATGGGCCTTCATGGTCACTGGCTATTCCGAATGCATCGACTCGTTTTTTGCCTTTGGCCTGTTCAAGGCCGCCAGGGACACCGGCTATTTCCCGCCGGAACTGATCCAGACCTTCGATCCGGTGGTAAACGAGGAAGCTCGGCACATCCTGTTCTTCGTCAACTGGATCGCCTGGCACCGTCGCAACATGCCGCTGTGGCGCCGGCCCTATTTCGAACTGAAGGTTCTCGCGGTCTGGCTGTTCCTGATCTATGAGCGCATGGGCATCGCCTCCGACGTTTCCAACGGCCAGCAGGACAACAATTTCACGGTGAACGGCGCCGAGGCGCTGGGCTCGGACATCAATGTCGGTGAACTGATCGCCATTTGCGTCGCCGAGAATGACCGCCGTTTGAAGCCGTACGACAACCGCCTGAAGCGCCCGCGTTTCGTGCCTTTCATGGCGCGTGTTGCGCTGAAGTTCATCGGCCCGAAAAAGAAAGCTGCGTAAGATGAAAATCGGATCGCCGGAACATCGCGACACCTTCTGCAAGCATTTCATGCAGACCTATACCGAGTTCGATCCCGACACCCTGCCGTGGCCGGAGCTGGACGAGGCGGCGCTGACCCGCCTGAAGTCCGTGCCCTTCTGGGAAGAGGTTTTCTATACCGAGCGCCGGGCCGGCGCGATCGTCGCGGAGTTCGTCAAGACCATCAAGGACCCGGTGATGAAGGAAGCCGTGGCGCTGCAGGGGTTCGAGGAAGCGCGCCACGCCAAGCTGATCCGCGTCATGATTCAGAAATACGGCATCGACGCCGCCGAGCGCCCGCTGGAAGATGTGTCCGACAATGTCGAGACCCGCTTCAAGGATTTCGGCTTCGGCGAATGCATGGATTCCTTCCTGGGCTTCGGCGTCTTCAAGATCGCCATGGCCAACCAGTTCCTGCCCAAGGAAATGTTCCAGATCTTCGAAACCCTGATGTACGAGGAAACCCGTCATATCGTCTTCTTCGTCAACTGGATGGCCTACAACCAGGCGCAGAAGGGTTTCTTCGCCAAGATGCTGCTGCCCTTCACCGACCTCCGCTACTACATGCGCGCCCTGGGCCGCATGATCGGCACCGCCAAGCGCGGCGCGGAGATGAATGACGGCAAGGAATTTTCCACCACCCAGGCCAGCGTCTTCCTGGACGGCTTCACCTTCCGCCGCTTCCTGGAAGACTGCTATTCGGAAAATCGCCGCCGCATGGGCGTGTTCGATCCCGAGCTGCTGAAGCCCAGCTTCCTGCCGCAGCTGGCCGAGACCGCGCTGGGGGCGATGCGTTTCTGGAGCTTCCGCGCCAAGCCGCTGCCCGCGTAAGCGATGAAGTGGGGCGTCATCACCGCACTTTTGGCCGGCATCGTCGCCGCCGTCTATCTGGTCTGGTCGATCGGTTTTGAGGCGGTGTTCGGCGCGGTGGCGCGCGCCGGCTTTGGCGGGCTGGCGGTGTTATGCGCCTATGCGCTGCTGGTTTTCGTGTCGCTGGCCTTCTCGTGGCACTTCCTGCTGCCGCCGGCGCATCGCCGGCCCGTGCGGGAACTCTATATCGCCCGTCTGGTGCGCGACTCCATTGCCGAGATTTCGCCCTTCTCGCCTGTCGGCGGCATGGTCGCCGCGGCGCGGCTGATGATCCTCAAAGGCATGAGCGCGTCCTATGCCGCCGCCAGCGTCGCGGCCGATGCCACCACCGAAGCCATGGCGCAGGTGGTGTTCCTCGCCTTCGGCCTGGGCTGGGGCTTCACCCAGTTCCAGCACCTGCAAGGCGCCGGCCCGCTCACTGAAGCGATGATCGCGGTTTTGCTGCTGGCAATTCCCGGCATCGCGCTGCTGATTTTCCTCCAGAAAAAGGGCGCCGGCTTTGCCGAAAAGATCGCCGCCCGCTTCTTCCCGCAGGTGCGCGAAGGCGTCTCCTTCCGCGCCGCCATCGAAGACCTTTACGACTCGCCGTCGCGGCTGGCGGCATCGGCGGCGCTGCATCTGCTGGCCTGGATCGGCGCCGGCGGCGGCACCTGGATCGCCTTCCGCCTGGTCGGCGGCCAGATCAGTCTGGCCAATGCCATCGCGCTGGAAGCGTTGCTCTGCACCATACGCAGCATCGCGGCCTTTGTCCCGGCCGCCATCGGCGTGCAGGAAGCAGGCTATGCCATGCTGGCGCCGCTGTTCGGCCTGCCCGCGGAAATGGGACTTGCCGTATCGCTGCTGAAGCGGGCGCGCGAGATCGTGCTGGGCGTGCCGGCGCTGCTCTATTGGCAGGGCTTTGAAAGCCGCAAGGCGCTCGAGGCCGCCAATGGCTGACGTGGCGCTGGTGACGGGAGCCTCCGGTTTTGTCGGCTCCGCCGTGGCGCGTGCGCTGGTGGCGCGCGGGCTGCATGTGCGGGTGCTGATGCGCCCCACCGCCAGCCGCCTCAACATCGCGCGCCTGCATTGCGAGCAGGTCGAAGGCGACATGCGCGACGAAACCTCCATGACCGCCGCCATGAAGGGCGCGCGCTACCTGTTCCACGTCGCCGCCGATTACCGGCTGTGGGCGCGCGATCCCGGCGAGATCGAGCGCAACAACCTGGCCGGCGCCAAGGCGACCATGGGTGCGGCGCTCAAGACGGGTGTGGAGAAGGTGATCTATACCTCCAGCGTTGCCGCGCTGAAGCCGGGCGGCGATGAAACCCAGCGCCATACCACCAAGACCGTGATCGGCGCCTACAAGCGCAGCAAGCTGGTGGCCGAGCGCGAAGTCGAACGCCTGATCGACCAGGAAAATCTGCCTTGCGTCCTTGTGGCCCCTTCGACCCCGATCGGCCCGCGCGACATCAAGCCGACGCCGACCGGGCGCATCATCGTGGAAGCCGCCACCGGCCGCATGCCCGCCTTTCTCGATACCGGCCTCAACCTGGTGCATGTCGATGACGTGGCGCATGGCCACCTGCTGGCGCTGGACAAGGGCAAGGTCGGCGAGAATTACATCCTGGGCGGTGAAGACGTGTCGCTGCAGGCCATGCTGGGCGACATCGCGTTCCTTTCGGGCCGCAAGGCGCCGACCATAAAACTCCCGCGTGCGCCTTTGTTCCCGCTCGCCTATGCCGCCGAGGCTTTGGCGCGTGTCACCGGCAAGGAGCCGTTCCTGACCGCCGATGCGCTGCGCATGTCGCGCTATCACATGTTCTTTTCCTCGGACAAGGCGAAGCGCGACCTGGGGTATCAGGCGCGCCCTTATCGCGAAGGCTTGAAGGATGCCCTGGGCTGGTTCCGCGACAACGGATACCTGAAATGATCGCGGGCATCCTGTTCGGCTTCGTGCCGCTGGCGATCTGGCTCTATCTGCTGCTGTTCCATCGCGGCTTCTGGCGGCTGCGCGAGCGCGACACCTTGCCGGTCACCGAGCCCGAGGTCTGGCCCAGCGTGGTGGCGGTGGTGCCGGCCCGCAACGAGGCCGATGTGATCCAGCGCAGCATCGCCAGTCTCATTGCCCAGGATTATCCGGGCGACTTCCGCATCATCCTGGTCGACGACCAGTCCGATGACGGCACCGGCGATCTTGCGCGCGGGTTGAACAGCGATCGGCTAACCGTGCTGACCGGCGCGGCGCGGCCGCCCGGCTGGACCGGAAAGCTGTGGGCCCTGCAGCAGGGCAGCGATCACGCCGGCGCGCCGGACTTCATCTGGTTCACCGATGCCGACATTGCGCATACCCCGGACAATCTGCGCCAGCTGGTCGCGCGGGCCGCAACGGACAAGGTGCTGGTGTCGCTGATGGCGCGGCTGTCGTGCAAGACCCATGCGGAACATTTCCTGATCCCTGCCTTCGTCTTCTTCTTCGACATGCTGTTTCCCTTCGGCGCCGTCAACGATCCCGCGAACAGGACCGCCGCGGCTGCCGGCGGCTGCATGCTGGCGCGGCGCACCGCGCTGGAAGCGGCCGGCGGGATTAAGGCGATCCGCTACAATATCATCGACGATTGCGCGCTGGGCCGGGTGATGAAGGCCCAGGGCCCCATCTGGCTGGGCCTGACCGATCGGGCGGTGTCCTTGCGCCCCTATGAGCACATCGCCGACATCCGCCACATGATCACCCGCAGCGCCTTCGCGCAGCTGAACTATTCGCCGCTGATCCTGCTGGGCACCTTGCTGGGGCTGTTCATCGTCTATATCGCGCCGGTCATGACGGCGCTGTTTGCCTGGGGAATCTCGCAGCTCGCGGGCTGGCTGGCCTGGATCATCATGGCTGTCATGTTCCAGCCCATGCTGCGCTTCTATCGCCTGTCGCCTTTGTGGGGTCTCGCCTTGCCGCTGATCGGCGCCTTTTATGCCGCCTTCACGTTGGAATCGGCGATCCAGTACTGGTCGGGCAAGGGCGGGATGTGGAAGGGGCGCGCCCAGGCGGATGTATCAGGGGCAGGAGGCGGCGCATGAGTGTCGCGGACCTCCAGTCCGGCAAGGGCCACAAGGACGAGAATTTCCCCGTCGCCTCGCTTCTGATCGCGCCGCGCCATCGCCCGCCGGTGATGGCCTTCTACAGGTTCGTCCGTGCCGCCGATGACGTGGCCGACAGCGCCACCGCGTCGCCGGAGGAAAAGCTGGCCTTGCTGGAACAGATGCGCGCCAGCCTTATGGGCGAAAGCAACGATGTGCCCGAAGGCGTGGCCCTGCGCGATATCCAGGCCGAACGTGGCCTCACCCCGCAGCACGCACTGGACCTGCTGGAAGCCTTCCGCCGCGATTGCACCAAGCTGCGCTATGCCGATTGGGACGAGCTGATCGACTATTGCCGCTACAGCGCCATGCCGGTCGGGCGCTTCGTGCTGGATGTGCATGGCGAAAGCCCCGAGCTGTGGCCCGCCAACGACGCGCTGTGCGCCGCGCTCCAGGTGATCAACCATCTGCAGGATTGCGCCAAGGATTACCGCGAGATCAACCGGGTCTATATCCCCGAACCGCTGCTGGCCGCAGCCGGCATCGGCGTCGAAGCGCTGGCCGAAACCCGGGCCAATCCCGCGCTGGCAGGCGTCATCGCCGGCCTGGCGCGGCGCAATGCCGGGCTGCTGGAAACCTCGCGGCCCTTTGCCCGCGGCATCCGCGACAGCCGCCTGTCCCTGGAAGTGGACCTGATCCAGACCCTGGCCGACGATCTCAATACCCTGCTGATGACGCGCGATCCCCTGTCCCAGCCGGTACACCATTCCAAGACGGACGTGATGGCGCTGTTCCTGAAACGCTTTCCCGCCTTCGCGCTGATGAGGCTTATGCGCAAATGACCAATGCAGATAATCTCGGCGCCGCCGGTGCGGCCGCCGTCAAGAAAAAGGCGAATGGCAGTTCCTTCTACCTGGCCATGCGGCTGATGCCGGCCGAAGAACGCGACGCCATGTTTGCGATTTATGCCTTCTGCCGCAAGGTGGACGATATCGCCGATGACGGAGTGGGCACGCGCGTCGAGCGGCATGAAAAACTGGAACAATGGCGCCGTGACCTCGCATCGCTGTACGCTGGGCAAAATCCGGCGCAGACGCGATTCCTGGCCCCGGCTGTCAAACAATATGGCCTGCGACAGGACGACTTCCTCGCCATTCTGGATGGCATGGACATGGATGTGGCCGAAGACATTGTCGCGCCCGATCTCGCCACGCTGGATCTTTATTGTGATCGCGTCGCTAGCGCCGTGGGGCGGCTGTCCATCAAGGTGTTCGGCATGGAGGAGGGTCCCGGCTTCGAGCTGGCGCATCATCTGGGCCGCGCCCTGCAACTGACCAACATCCTGCGCGATGTCGATGAAGATGCCGCCATCGGCCGCCTGTACCTGCCGCGTGAATATCTGATGGAAATGGATTGCTGCCGCCAGATGGACCCCAAGGCCATCATCAACCAGCCGGCGATCGACGGCGTCTGCCGCAAAGTAGCCAAGCTGGCGCACCAGCATTACGACGCCGCGAACCGCATCCTCGCCACAAGGCCCAAGGGCCGCATCAAGACGCCGCGCCTGATGGGTGCGGTCTATTCCGAAATCCTGCGCGCCAGCGAGGCGGCGGGCTTCGCGGCCCCGCGCCATCGTGTCTCGTTGCCCAGGTCCAGGCTGCTGTCGCTGGTGCTGCGGCAGGGATTGTTTTCGTGAGCAGCGACGCCCGTCGCGCGCCAAAAGCCTACGTTGTCGGCGGTGGCCTGTCGGGCCTTTGCGCGGCAACCCTGCTGGCATCGCGCGGCGTATCCGTCGAACTGATCGAAGGCGCACCCCAGGCCGGCGGCCGCTGCCGTTCCTATTTCGATGCCGCGATGGGCGGCGTGATCGACAATGGCAATCACCTGGTGTTGTCGGGCAACCGCGCGGTGCAGGACTATCTGTCACGCATAGGCGCCAGGAATGCGCTGGCCGGACCGCCACGCGCCGAGTTCGCCTTCGTGGACCTGCGTGACCAGACGCGCTGGACCCTACGCCCCAATGAAGGCAGCGTGCCCTGGTGGGTGAGCCGCCGGCAACGCCGCGTTCCGGGCACCGCGGCCGCCGACTACATGAAATATGCGCCCCTGATGTGGGCGAACCGGGCGGCGCGCATCGATTCCGTGGTGAAGGATCGCGGCCTCCTGTGGCAGCGGCTGATGCATCCCTTCCTGCTGGCGGCGCTGAACACCGCGCCCGAAGAATCCTCTGCCGCCCTGGCCGGTGCGGTGCTGCGCGAAACCCTGGCCAAGGGTGGTCGCTTCTATCGCCCGCGCATCGCCCATCCCACACTGGCGGCCGCCTTCGTCGATCCGGCGCTGCGTTATCTGGACGAGAAGGGTGCTTCGGTACGGCTTTCCACCCGGCTGCGCGGCCTGACGCTTGGCGCCCGCGCCGCCATGGCGCTGGATGTGCCGGGTGCAACCCTGCCGGTGTCGGCGCACGATGTGGTGGTGCTGGCGGTGCCGCCCTGGGCTGCCGCTGAACTTGTGCCGGACCTGGTGGTACCGGATGACTTCCGCGCCATCGTCAATGCGCATTTCAAGATGACAGCGCCCGCTGGCGCGCCGCCACTTCTGGGCGTGATCGGCGGTACCGCCGAATGGATATTCGCTTTTCAGGACCGCATCTCGGTCACGGTGTCGGGCGCCGATGCCATCGTGGATCAGGATCGCGAAACGCTGGCGGTGCGCATCTGGGCCGACGTGGCCCGGGCGCTGGGCATCACGGCCCCCATGCCGGCCTGGCAGATCGTCAAGGAAAAGCGCGCCACCTTCGCCGCCACGCCACAGCAGGACGCCCGCCGCCCGGACGCCAAAACCCGCTGGCGGAACCTGTATCTGGCCGGCGACTGGACCCAGACCGGGCTGCCCGCCACCATCGAGGGCGCCTTGCGCTCCGGCGAGACCGCGGCGGCTTTGGCGCTGCGCCATCTGTCTTTATAGTGTGGCCCAGAGACCAGACATGAACCAGCTCAATCCCACCGATTTCATTGATGTGGAAGGCACCGTCCGCGCCGCCACCGATGCGATCCTGGCCCAGCAGAAGCCCGACGGGCACTGGGTCTATGAGCTGGAAGCTGACGCCACCATTCCCGCGGAATATGTGCTGCTGGTGCATTACCTGGCCGAGGAACCCAACCTGGAGCTGGAGCGCAAGATCGGTGTCTATCTGCGCCGCATCCAGGGCGAACATGGCGGCTGGCCGCTGTATCACGAAGGCGCCTTCGATATCAGCGCCACGGTGAAAGCCTATTTCGCGCTGAAGATGATCGGGGACGATATCGATGCGCCGCACATGGCGCGGGCCCGAGCCGCGATCCGCGAGCGCGGCGGCGCCATCAAGGCGAATGTCTTCACCCGCATCCTGCTGGCACTGTATGGCCAGGCCTCATGGAGCGATGTGCCCACCGTGCCGGTCGAGCTGATCCTGGTGCCGCGCTGGTTTCCCATCCATTTGTCCAAGATGAGCTACTGGGCGCGCACCGTGATAGTGCCGCTGCTGGTGCTGTGCGCAAAGCGGCCGCTGGCGAAGAATCCGCGCGGCGTTCACATTCGCGAACTGTTCGTGGACGGTGTCGGCGCCGCCAGTCCGCGTGCACCGCACCAGGACCGCTACTGGTCCAGCTTCTTCACGATCCTGGACAGGAACCTCAAGCGCTTTGAACCCTTCTGGCCCAAGAGCGTGCGCGCCAAGGCGGTGGAAGCCTGCCGTGCCTGGACCACCGAAAGGCTGAACGGCGAAGACGGTCTGGGCGCAATCTATCCCGCCATGGCCAACAGCGTGATGATGTATGACGTGCTGGGGTATCCGCCCGACCACCCCGACCGCGCCATTGCGCGTCTCTCCGTTGAAAAGCTGCTGGTGATCAAGGATGACGAGGCCTATTGCCAGCCCTGCGTCTCGCCGGTGTGGGACACCGCGCTGGTTGCGCATGCGCTGATGGAAGCCAGAACGCCGGAGGCCGATGCCGCGGTCGCGCGCGGGCTGGATTGGCTGAAGCCGCTGCAGGTGCTGGACGTTGCCGGCGACTGGGCCGAGGAAAAGCCGCATGTCCGCCCCGGCGGCTGGGCCTTCCAGTACCGCAACGACCATTACCCCGACCTGGACGATACCGCCGTGGTGGTGATGGCGATGGACCGCGCCGGCGTGGCGCATGACGACAAGGCCATCGCGCGGGGTCGCGAATGGGTGGAAGGCCTGCAAAGCCGTGACGGCGGCTGGGGCGCCTTCGATGCCGACAACAGCTATTACTATCTGAACAACATTCCCTTCGCCGACCACGGCGCGCTGCTCGACCCGCCGACCGAAGATGTGTCAGGCCGCTGCGTCGGCATGCTGGCGCAGTTGGGCAATGGCGGAAAGCCGCTGGCGGATGGCGTGGACTATCTGCGCAAGAAGCAGATGCCGGACGGCAGCTGGTGGGGGCGCTGGGGCGTCAATTACATCTATGGCACCTGGTCGTCGCTGGCGGGGCTGAATGCGGCCGGACTGACGCCGGACGATCCGACCATGAAAAAGGCCGCCGACTGGCTGATCGCCATCCAGAATCCGGATGGCGGCTGGGGCGAGAATTGCGACAGCTACAAGCTGGATTACAAAGGCTATGAGCCGGCGCCGTCCACCGCGTCACAGACGGCCTGGGCGCTGCTGGGCCTGATGGCAGCGGGGCAGGTGGACCATCCCGCCGTGGCGCGCGGTGTGAACTACCTGAAGGCGACGCAGGAAGGCGATGGCCTGTGGAGCCAGGCGCATTACACCGGTGGCGGCTTCCCGCGCGTGTTCTATCTGAACTATCACGGCTACCCGAAATTCTTCCCGCTCTGGGCGCTGGCCCGCTATCGCAACCTTAAGGCCGGCAATAGCCGCCGCGTGGAATTCGGCCTGTGAGAAAAATAAAATGACCGTCCTCGCCGTCACCGGGATGATCAAGGAAGCGCAGATCGTTGGCACTGCCGGCGTGGTGGCGGTCGCGGGTGGTGGTGACGCGGACAGTCTCGCTGAAAAGCTGAACGCCCTGCATGGCGACATTCGCGGCGTGATTTCCATCGGGCTGGCGGGGGCTCTGTCGCCGCATCTGAAGGTCGGCGCTGTCGTGATCGCCGAAGGCATCATGACGGGCGCGGAAAACTGGGAGTGCCATGCCGGCTGGCGCAACCGGCTGTTCTCGCTTCTGCCGCACGCCCATCAGGGTCAGGTATTCGGCAGCGATGCCATCATTCATCAGGCGCAAACCAAGTCCGGTCTTTACGACACGACCGGCGCGCTGGCAGTGGACATGGAATCCCAGGTGGCTGCGCGTTTCGCCGCCGCGCGCAATCTGCCGCTGGCGGGGCTGCGCGTGATTTCCGACGACGCCGGCCATGTGCTGCCGCCGGCCGCCCTGGTGGCCATGCGCCCGGACGGCGGTATCAGCATCGCAAAGGTCTTGTGGTCGGTCATGAAAAAGCCCGCCCAGATACCGGCGCTGGTCCGGACGGGGCGGGCTTCTTCGAAGGCGTTTGCGGAACTACTCCGCTGCCGCGATCTCTGTGGTGTTGGAATTGCCGGCCTTGATCTCTGACATCTTGTGCTCGACATGACGCGAGAAGGTGAATTCGGCCGGGCGCTGGTTGGCCAGTGAAATCTCCGGCGCGAAGGCGCCGGTGGTCTTCACGCCGCGCATGGCGACGGCGGCGATCTTCCAGGGGTGCCGAATCGCATCCGTGGCGGCGGTGCCTTCAAAGCCGCAATGCACCATGCAGTTGGCGCACTTTTCATACTTGCCGACGCCGTACTTTTCCCACTCGGTGCCTTCCATCAGCTCCTTGAAGGTCTTCACATAACCTTCGCCAAGCAGGTAGCAGGGCTTCTGCCAGCCGAACACGGTCAGCAGCGGCATGGACCAGGGCGTGCATTCATAGGTCTGGTTGCCCGCCAGGAAATCCATGAACAGCGGGGAGTTGGTGAACTCCCAGTTCTTGCCGCCATTGCCGCGCGCCAGGATGTCCCGGAACATGGTCTTGGTGCGCTCGCGGTTCAGGAAGTGCTGCTGGTCCGGCGCGCGCTCATAGGCATAGCCGGGCGACACGGTGATGCCGTCCAGGCCCAGTTCCATCATGTGATCGAAGAAGGCCGCCGTGCGCTCGGGGTCTGCACCATCAAAAAGCGTGCAGTTGATCTGGGTGCGGAAGCCCTTGGACTTGGCCAGCTTGATGGCGGCGATGGCGCGGTCATAGGTGCCGTCCTGGCAGACCGACTTGTCGTGCATCATCTTGTCGCCATCCAGGTGGATCGACCAAGTGAAGTTCGGGTGCGGCTTGTACTGGTCGATTTTCTTGGCCAGCAGCAGGGCGTTGGTGCACAGGATCACGAACTTGTCGCGCGCAATATAGCCTTCCACGATCTTGGCCATCTCGCGGTGCAGCAGCGGCTCGCCGCCTGCGATGGAAACGGCGGGCGCGCCGCATTCATCGATCGCTTCCATGCACTGGTCATAGGACAGGCGCTGGTTGAGGATCTCATCCGGATAATCGATCTTGCCGCAGCCCGAACAGGCCAGGTTGCAGCGGAACAGCGGCTCCAGCATCAGGACCAGCGGGTACTTCTTGCCCGACAATTCCTTCTTGATGACATACGAGCCGATCTTGGCGGCCTGGCGAAACGGCAATCCCATGACTTAAGCCCTCAATTCGGCGGGAAGACGGAACTCGATATGTTCCTTCTTGCCGTCCATCTGTTCGACATCCACGTGTTCGATTTCGTTCAGCGCCTCGATCACGTGGCGCACAAGCTCTTCGGGTGCCGACGCACCGGCCGTCAGACCGACCACGCCCTTGCCCTTGACCCATTCCGGCTTCAGTTCGCTGCCGTCATTGATGAGATAGGAGGGGATGCCCTCCTCGATGCCGATCTCGCGCAGCCGGTTGGAGTTCGACGAATTGGCCGCGCCCACCACCAGGATCACGTCCGCGACCTTGGCCAGCTCGCGCACCGATGTCTGACGGTTCTGGGTGGCATAGCAGATGTCGCTGGTTTCCGGGCCGACGATATCGCTGAAGCGCTTCTTCAGCGCCACGATGATGCCCTTGGTGTCGTCGATCGAAAGCGTGGTCTGGGTGATATAGGCGACCGGCGTGTCGGTGGGAATTTCCAGCGCGTCCACATCGGCCTCGTTCTGCACCAGCGTCACCGGGGCGCCGACCTGGCCCATGGTGCCTTCCACTTCCGGATGACCGGCATGGCCGATCAGGATCAGGGTGCGGCCGTGGCTGACATAACGCTTGCCCTGATTGTGCACCTTCGACACCAGCGGGCAGGTGGCGTCCAGCACCGGCAGACCGCGCGCCTGGGCGGTCTTGACCACCGACTGCGGCACGCCATGGGCAGAAAATACGGTGACGGCGCCTTCGGGCACTTCATCCAGCTCTTCGACGAAGCGGGCGCCCTTGTTCTTCAGCGTGTCCACGACATGCTTGTTGTGCACGATCTCGTGGCGCACATAGACGGGCTCGCCATACTTATCGAGCGCCTTTTCCACGATGTCGATGGCGCGCACGACACCGGCACAGAAGCCGCGCGGCTGGGCAAGGATGACTCGCATATCGGTCCTTAAAAAGCTGGCGCTCCGGCGGTGCCGCTTCGGCACTGCAACATGGGCATTTTCCTGCATCGGCGCAGGGGCTGCAACCCCTTCTTCTACATGGATAACATGTCCCGGGGCGAGGGCTGCCGAAATGTCACGGGAACCGGCAAAGGCCGGGCTGGCAACAGGTGCGGTTTCAGGGCTAAAAGCGGGTCCAACCGGCCCCATGGGGCTTTTCTGGGGCATAAATCGTGTCAGACAGCGCAATATCGGCGGCCAAGGCGGAACTCCCGCAGGCCATCGCCTCCGCGGCCAAGCTGGTCGATTCGGCCCTGGACGCGGTCCTGCCCCAGCCGGCCGGGCGCCAGGCCCGGGTCCAGGAGGCGATGCGCTACGCCATCATGGCCGGCGGCAAGCGGCTTCGGCCCTTCCTGGTGCTCCATTCCGCCCGGCTGTTCGGAGTGGATGACGCCCGGTCCTTGCGGGTCGGCGCCGCCATTGAGGCGCTGCATACCTACAGCCTGGTGCATGACGATCTGCCCTGCATGGATGACGACGACCTGCGCCGTGGCCGCCCCACCACCCATATCGCCTTTGACGAGATGACGGCGGTCCTGGCCGGCGACGCCCTGCTGACCATCAGCTTCGAGATACTGGCCGATGCCCGCACGCATCCCAGCGCCGATGTACGTTGCGCGCTGATCGCCCGGCTGGCGGAGGCTTCAGGCCACAGCGGCATGATCGGTGGCCAGATCATCGACATGCTGGCCGATCCGAGTTTCGGGGTGGAGGACGTGATCGACCTGCAGCGCCGCAAGACCGGACAGCTTTTCGAGTTCTCCTGCGAGGCCGGCCCCATCCTGGGCGGCGCGTCGCCCGAAGACCGCGCCCGGCTGAAAGCCTATGCCGAGGATATGGGCGTGGTGTTCCAGATCACCGACGACCTGCTGGATGTGACCTCCACGGCCGAAAAGACCGGCAAGGCGGTGGGCAAGGATGCCGACATGGGAAAACAGACCCTGGTGACCCTGCTGGGCCTGGATGGCGCCCGCGCCGAAGCGCAAAAACGCGCCCGCCGCGCGGTGGACGCGCTCGGTCCCTACGCCGCCAGGGCGCCCGAACTGTCCGCGCTGCCCTTTTTCCTTCTCGACCGGGACGCCTGAAAAAGACGGAAAATTGCCGTCTTCTGGGGACAGATTCGGCAGTCGTGCGTTACACCGCAATACAGGGAGTTTTTCATGACCCGCATTTTGAAGCCCATTGCCGCCGTCCTGATGCTGGTCGCCGCGCCGGCTGCGCTGATCCTTCCGGCCCAGACCGTCCAGGCACAGGCTGCCGATCCGGCGGTGGCGCAGATCCAGGCTTTCTATGAAGCCCTGACCGCCTCCATGAAATCGGGCGGCACCGCCAAGAGCCGCTATGAAAAGCTGAAGCCCGCAATCGAGAAGGCCTTCGACCTTCCCGCCATGACGGCGATCGCGGTGGGCCCGACCTTCGCCACGATGTCGGATGCCGACAAGAAGGCGCTGACCGAAGCCTTCACCCGCATGACGGTTGCGACCTATGCCAAGAATTTCGATTCCTATGGCGGCGAGAAATTCCCCGTCGAACCGGCGTCCATCGCCCGCGGCTCGGACAAGTATGTGAAGAGCAAGCTGGTGGGCAGCGAGACCCACGCCTTCAACTACCGCATGCACCAGGTCGGCGCGGAGTGGAAGGTCACGGATATCCTGCTGGAAGGTAATATCAGCCAGATGGCCCAGAAGCGCTCCGACTTTGCCGCCACCTTGGCGTCCAGCGGGCCGCAGGGCCTGGCCAAGCGCATCAATGCGGTGGCGGATCAGACGCTCGGCTAGCACATGTGTCTGAGGCTGCCGCGCGGCTTCACCGCCTGGCGTTCGGCCGGGCGAGAGGTCCGATGGACCTTTCGCTTATCGGCCCTCACACTTCCGGATCGTTGAACTTCAGCGTGTGTGTCGGCTCGCCCAGCAGGGCCGGCGACAGGAACAGCGTCGTGACCAGCGTCCAGCCCAGCGAGATCATCAGCAGTTCGCCCATGCTGGCGGTGCCGGGATGAATGCTCAGCCACAGGGTGCCGAAACCTGACGCGGTGGTGGCGGCGGAGAAAATCACCGCCCGCGTCAGCGGCGAAGCCAGGAAGCAGCGCTGGCCGTGCCGCCAGGCCACCACGAAATAGATGTTGAAGGCGACGCCGATGCCCAGCAGCAGCGGCAGTGCAATCACGTTGGCGAAGTTGAGCCTCTGGCCCAGCACCACGCAGGTCGCCAGCGTAAGCAGGAAGGTCAGCACCAGCGGCGCCAGGGTCATCATCACATCGTGCAGGCTGCGCAGCACCAGTGCCAGCAGGATGACGATCACGAAGAAAGACAGCACGCCTGCCTCGATAAAGGCACCCAGGATGGTCTTGCCGGATTCGCGGATTGAGATGGGCGCGCCGGTCGCATTGGGCGCCACCGCCAGCACCTGGTCGCTGAAGGCCGACAGGGCCGCGGGGTCGTTGGTGGTATCCGTGGGGAAGACCTGAATGCGGGCGGTGCCGTCCTTGGCGATCCAGTCCGAGCGCAG